>CAMYJO010000049.1 GCA_947258755.1 uncultured Gammaproteobacteria bacterium | reverse complement strand
TGTCGGTGCAAATGTAGGTGTATTCACCTTTGCTGCTTCATCCGTTGCTCATAAGGGGACAGTTGTATCTATTGAAGCAGACATATGGTTAGCCAATATTCTAAGAAAAACGGCAATGTTTAAAGAATACGCAAATAACACAGTCTGCGTTTTGCCAGTTGCAATTTCAAACGAAAATTCTGTTGCTTCCTTTATGGTAGCAGCAAGAGGCCGTGCGAGTAATGCATTAGAAACGGCTGGTGGACGGTCCCAAATGGGTGGTGTTAGAGAAAAACAGTATGTTCCCACCCTCACGTTAGATACTTTATTAAATACATTCCCGCCTCCTGATTTCGTAAAAATCGATGTTGAAGGTGCTGAATATATGGTACTTCAAGGCGCAACAAATATAATAAATAATGTTCGTCCAAAATTCTACGTTGAGGTTGGGATAGATGTATCAAGCCAAGTTATAACTTTATTTTCGTCCGCAGGTTATGTTGCATATGACCCTCTGGGTAATGAATTGACAGATAGTTGTGCTCCCAATACTTTCTTTATCCCAGAGGAGAATAAAAAATCCTAACAAAGCAAATGCACTCGGACGGCAAAAAGCGCCGCTTCTTCGTCGCTCTGCTTTTTGCCGCCGGTGATTTGCGACGTTATACGGCAAGACACAAGACATACAACATAAAACATATAACGATTTATACATTTTTCTGGTAACGTCCTAATTATATTATAGAAAGATGATTTAAAAGGTCGATAAAAAATGATTCCAGTAATTCTATCAGGTGGGGCGGGGAGCCGTTTGTGGCCGTTGTCGCGGGAGACCTACCCAAAACAATTCCTGCCGCTTGCCTCGGAGCAGACCATGTTGCAGATGACCATGAGTCGGCTGAGTGGGCTTGATGAGGTGGCCGCACCGATTGTTGTGTGTAACGAGGAGCATCGTTTTCTCGTTGCCGAGCAGTTGCGCGAGATGGGTGTGGATCCCCAGGCGATCATTCTTGAACCCTTTGGGCGCAATACCGCACCCGCTACGGCATTGGGGGCGCTGGCAGCGCTGGATCAGGATCCGGATGCGCTGTTACTCGTGCTGCCAGCTGATCACATCGTTGGTGTAGAAGAGGCGCTGCATCACAGTCTGCGCACGGGTATCGAGGCGGCGAATAACGGTGCACTGGTGACGTTTGGTGTGGTGCCGACCACCGCCGAGACGGGTTATGGTTATATCAAGGCCAGTAGTTGCTACCGTGCAGGCGATCCGATTACCAGTCTTCAAGTCGAGCGCTTTGTGGAGAAACCGGATAGGGAAACTGCCAGTGAGTATCTGGCCTCGGGCGATTATTTCTGGAACAGCGGCATGTTTATGTTCCGTGCCGATCGGTTTTTATCTGAGCTGGAGAAGTTTGCGCCGGAGCTGTTGGCATGCTGCCGTGATGCATTTAGTGAGGCAAAACGTGATGTCGATTTTGTGCGCCTCGATGAAAAGGCCTTTGCCGCCATCAAGGGTGATTCGATCGATTACGCGGTCATGGAGCACACCGATAATGCCGCGGTGGTACCGCTTGATGCAGGCTGGAACGATATCGGTTCCTGGTCGGCGTTGTCGGATATCTCGGACAGTGATGATCGCGGGAATTTCACGACCGGGGATGTACTTACCGAAGACAGTAACAATAATTACATTCGCGCCGAGCACCGGCTCGTCGCCGCGGTGGGTATTACCGATCATGTCATTGTCGAAACGGCCGATGCGGTGCTCGTGGCTGCCCGTGATCACGTACAGGACGTGAAACAGATCGTCGAGCAGTTGAAGAACGAAGGGCGATCTGAGTGTTTACACCACCGTTGTGTGTACCGGCCGTGGGGCTCTTATGAGAACATCGATGTTGAGGACCGTTTTCAGGTCAAGCGCATTGTTGTCAAGCCGGGCGAGAGCCTGTCACTGCAAATGCATCATCATCGCGCCGAGCACTGGGTCGTGGTGAAGGGCACGGCGCGCGTGACGCGCGGTGAGGAGATCATGAACCTCGCCGAAGATGAATCCACCTATATTCCGCTCGGTATGAAACACCGCCTCGAGAACCCGGGCAAGATCCCGCTGGAGATCATCGAGATCCAGACCGGTAGTTACCTCGGCGAGGACGACATCGTGCGGTTCGATGATGTGTATGGTCGATCCGGTAACTAATTACCCATCTAATCAAAAATAATTTTTTGGGTAATCCATGCATTCACAACTGCTGACTACATCTCATAAATAGAATTTGTACACCAATAAAATATATATCTTATTGATTCAATTGGTTTATTACTATTATATTAATTGATTCTAATACTTTGCATGCAAAGCTTTCTATGGTATTGTTATTTTACGTTTATCTACATAGTAATTAATGATGAGCATCAACTGAGAGGGGAATCAGAAATGGAAATGCGCGTACTGGCGGTGGTGGCCGCTTTAATATTTTTGCCTTTGAATATCCAGGCAAACGATTCAATAGAGAGTATATTCGAATATGGCTCTGGCTCTTCAGGCGGCGACTCGCATTTGTCTGTTAGCACAAGTGAATCGTCCATGATGGTGGCAAGTAAGAGCTACACGTCTGCCAAACCGCCGCATGGTGAATGTGCAAAGAGCAAAAAGAGCAAAAAGAGCAAAAAGAGCAAAAAGAGCAAAAAGAGCAAAAAGAGTGGTAAGAGTGGTAAGTGCCCGCCGAGCCCGCACTAACACTAATCAGGATATAGGTAAATCGTTCTGCATGGGCGAGAGCCCGTGCTGAATTACTTTGCAATCAGCTCACGCAGATTTTGCATAAGATTATTCATGCATGTCGCATCGAATTGCCATTGCTTCACAGACCGCGATTCATGGTGCGGGGAGATGCACGAAGTGGTCATACATATACAGACAAGATTCACTGCATTCGCACTGGTGGTGTTTTTGGGTCTACCAACAATGGCCATGGCAGAGTCGGTTGAGTATCCGGACAAACCGGGATTTTATCCTGCTGTCCGTCTGGACCTGACGCATGATGATAACATATACCGCACCAGCAGCAACGAACAAAGCGATACAGTTTTTTCCCTCTCACCTGCACTGTTGTTCAGCTGGCATCTTGGCAAGCATCGTTTCACTGCGCAGTATTTAGGCGAGTATGCCGAATATGATTCGCTCAATGATGAAAACTATGACGATCATGCTTTCAATGCGGGCTTGATGCTGGACCTGGCTTCGAAATTCAACATCGATCTGCAGGCCGGGCATGATCGTAGCCATGAAGAGCGTGGTGTCGCGGGACTTGCACCGGGATTTTCACTCAAGCCAAACGAGTGGAAGGAAAATTCACTCTCTGCGCTTGCGACCTACGGCAGGGATTTTGCGCGTGGTCAGTTTCAGTTTGAAATAGAACGAAACGAACTGGACTTTACCAATAACAACCAGGATTTTCGTGATCGCGACACTAATGAGTATGTCGGGCGATTCTACTATCGTTTTATGCCGAAGACCGCGGCGTTGTTTGAGATCCGCCGCCGTGACATCGATTATGAACAATCGGCACCGCGTAACCTCGACAGTCAAGAAGACTGATTCCCCCGCAGAGGAAGACAGCAAGGGCCTCAGTGTCGAAGGTGAAATAGACTGGGAGCCGCGCAGTTACAGTCGCTTTACCTTTACCGCCTTGCGCAGTCCGGGCGAAACGGCCACGGCCGACAGCGCTCTTGTCAGAAAGCTGTTCAGAGTCGGCTGGCAACATGATTTCAATTCACGGTTGTCGCTTGACGCAGGTATTTATGATGGTGTCGATGATTACAGCGGCACACGCGAGGATGATCGGTTTGGCTTCAATGTGGGGCTAAGCTACGAATTTCGCCGCTGGCTCGAACTGGCCGCGCGTTTTCGTTATTCAGAACGTGATTCGAATGAGCCGCTCGCCGATTATGAAGACCAGCGGTTCATGATCACGATGGAGATTTCCCGGTAAAAGACTGAGCCGGGTTGAACGACTTGACCCGCTGATGGTCCTTAGTTGTGGGTCATAGCAAAAAGAGGTGTGAGAAAAGTGGTTTATAAAGCCTGCTTTTCCAGAGGAATATAATGCAAAGTAATATACAACAATATCTACTTGTCTGGCTGCTGTGCCTGTTGCTGCCGGCAACGGTCGCTGCCGTCGATAATGATAACTACCGTATCGGCTCGGGTGACAGCCTGTCGATCACCGTGTTTGGTGAGGAAGACATGAGCCTGAAAGAGGTCAAGGTCGGTACTAACGGCAATATCTCCTTTCCGTTGCTCGGCGAGATCGCCGCAGAGGGCCAGACGGTCCGGTCCCTTGAGCAGGAGGTTGAGCGCCGTCTCAAGGACGGTTATCTGAAAAAACCTGTTGTCACGGTATCGGTGCTCGAGTACCGGTTTTTTTATGTCAACGGCGAAGTGGAAAATCCCGGTGGCTATAACTATGTCGATGGCCTCACCGTGCAAAAGGCCGTCGCGCTCGCGGGTGGTTTTACCGAACGTGCCAGCAAGCGCAAGATCATCCTGCAGCATGAAAACGCTGATAGTGAGTCGCAACGTGTCGGACTCGATATTGAGGTCAATCCGGGTGACATCATTACCGTCGGCGAGAGTTTCTTTTAATGTCCGGCCAACCCATTCAATTTCCGCCTGACGAGTCTGTGAAGATGCAACGACAACCATCGCCTATTGTCATGGAAGATAGCGCCGAAGACAAAATCAACCTGCTCGATTACTGGCGAATCATCCGTCGTCGTATCGGTGCGATCATCGGTCTTGGTTTTGTCGCCGCGCTCATCGGAGTGCTGATTGCCTTCAGTCTGACGCCGATGTATCGCAGTGAGATCAAGCTGCTCGTCGAGCCGGATGCGCCGAAACTCGTGTCGGTGGATCCGTTGCAGGGCGTCAGCAATATCATGTTCTTTTACCAGACTCAGTATGAGATCATCAAAAGTCGTTCAACCGCCAACGCGGTTATTGATAAACTCGATCTCGAGAATCATTACGCTTTTGTTAATGCGTTGCCTATTCTTCAACCATTGCAGGAGCCGGGTTTCTTTAGCCGGCATACGTTGACGCAATGGCTGCCGGAGTCATGGGGCCTGTATGAGCAACCACAACCACCTACTGAGGAAAAAGTGCGTGACAGTGTGATTGGCTATTTTCTGGCGAACCTGGATGTGAAGGGTGAGAAGAACAGCCAGATCATCAATGTTGCTTATGAATCACCAGATCCGCAACTCTCCGCACAGATCGCGAACGTGATGGCCGATGCCTATATCGAGAAGGGCCTGAACGCGAAACTGGCGCTGAACGAGAAAGCGACCGGCTGGCTGACCGTGCGCCTCGAGGACCTGCGCAAGAAACTCGAGGCATCCGAAGACCGGCTGCGCGCCTATCAGCAGAAGGAAAAGATCGTTGAC
>CAMYJO010000048.1 GCA_947258755.1 uncultured Gammaproteobacteria bacterium | reverse complement strand
ACCTCGTCGGCAGCCGCGTCTTCACGCATAAAATTGTCCGCCTGCTCGAAGTCCACCGTGCCATTATCCGGCGGGCACTGCATCCCCGGTCCGCTATCGGTGAGTTCGGCCACCACGTCATGGCAACTGCCGCCGCGTTCTTCCTTACTGGTGAGGTGCTCGCTAATGCGTCCTCCGACGGTGAGCGCGACACCATCGAGCGGGTGTCCTAGATCGACCTCGACGAGTGCACCCGGTTGGTCTTGCATGCGTTCGTTCAGGTCGCCGGGCATGAAGTCGCGCCACAGATTCAGTTTAGAGAAATAGCGCCAGTCACGGTGGGTGGCGTCACTGCCGCGCCAACTGACAAAGCACTCGGCGCTGACCGACGTCGTCGTTTGCATGAAAGACCTCCAGGCTACCCGTTAGGCGGGATGCGCGTTATGTGATTACCGATATGTTTGACAATATCTATACAGATATTGTATATACTATGTACACATTTACAAAAGGTCAACATTTACATGGCTGAGACGGGCTATCTCCCGATCGGCACGGTGTCACAACTCACCGGGGTGAATGCGGTGACGCTACGGGCCTGGGAGCGTCGCTATGGTTTGATCAAACCCAAGCGCACACCCAAGGGCCACCGGTTATACACGCCCGCAGATGTTGAAATGATCCGCGAGGTTGTGCGACTGATTGCGCAGGGTATCCCCGTTAGTCAGGCCCGCGTGGCGTTGGCGCCGGAACCCGCCGGCGCACAAGCGATTGCCGGCCCGGACCTCTGGTCGAGCTACCTGGATGCGATGGTTGCGGCGATCAGCCAATTCGACGAGGCGAAACTAGATGGGGTGTACCAGGAAGCGATGGCGCTTTATCCGGTGAATGTGGTCACCAAACACCTGCTGATGCCGCTGCTCACAACCCTGGGTGACCGTTGGGATCGTACCGCGGGCGGCATCGCGGAGGAACATTTCTTCGGCGTGTACATGCGCAACAAACTCGGCGCCCGTTTTCATCACCGACGGCACCATGTCCGCGGCCGGCGTCTGCTCGCCGCCTGCCTGCCAGGAGAACATCATGAGCTCGGCGTATTGTTGCTGGCCCTGGCGGCCCATGATCGTGGTTACCGCGTAGTCTTGCTCGGTGCGGATACGCCGCTCGCGCAATTGCCCTATGTGATCCAACGCACGCACATCGACGCGGTGGTATTGTCGAGTTCCGTCGAGCCGCCGGCCGGCACCCTGGACCGAGCCCTGGCAAAGCTTGTCGCGACCATCGGCGTGCCGGTGTTCGTCGGCGGTCAGACGTCCACGCGCCATCGCGATGCCATCGAGCGCAGCGGTGCTGTTGCTGTCGGCGATGAACTCGTCACCGGCATCGAGTTGATCAGCAATACCTTATCCCCGCCACCGCTCGCCTCGTGACCCATGTGGTGTTTGCCCATGGAACACGTGTATCAGAACAAGAGCGGGGTGGTGGACCTGGCGATCGGTGGTGATGACTCCTTATTTAATGAGTATAGGGTTACCCAGTGAGGATTCGAGCGTACGTGAAGCGGATTCGAGCGTACGTGAACAGGTCGTGAATGACGCGCGCAAACATCGTCACAATCCGGTGACACACAGCGCGGTACCGTCTGCGGGGTTTAGT
Organism: uncultured Gammaproteobacteria bacterium; assembly: GCA_947258755.1. Taxonomy (GTDB): domain Bacteria; phylum Pseudomonadota; class Gammaproteobacteria; order JAADHQ01; family JAADHQ01; genus JAADHQ01. The sequence continues at coordinate 2,501 of CAMYJO010000048.1, read as the reverse complement.
GACGATTCTCTAAAATAATCACGGTAACCACTGAAAGATATGAGTATGCCTACATGAGTGCCGCCGCCCAGTTAGCCCTGGATTGGACTGAACAAGGCCGCATGCCGGACGCCGTCATTCGCGCCGGTATTCGGCGTTTGGTGCGAGCGCGTCTGCAGGAAATTCAAGCAAATAGCTGCGAAGCGATGGACCTCGCCCAACGCCGGTTTATCGATCAGATGGACCGTGCCCCGATCGCGCTGCTACCGGACAAGGCGAACGAGCAGCATTATGAGGTACCTGCAGAATTTTACTTAATGTCACTGGGACCTAACCTGAAATACAGCTGTGCCTATTGGCCTGAGAATGTAACGACTCTGGCTGACGCAGAGAACGCGGCGTTACTGGAAACCTGCATTCATGCAGACCTAAAGGATGGTCAGGAAATTCTGGAGCTGGGTTGTGGCTGGGGTTCATTAACCTTGTGGATGGCTAAATACTATCCAAACAGTAAAATCACAGCCGTCTCTAATTCAAATTCTCAAAGAGCGCATATTGAGAAACACGCTCAAGCATTAGGACTAAAAAATATCTCGATTATCACCTGTGACATGAATGATTTTGACATTGATCAAAACCGTTTTGATCGTGTGGTATCCGTTGAGATGTTTGAACACATGCGTAACTGGCCCGAGCTTTATAAGCGAGTTTCTAGCTGGCTTAAACCTGGTGGAAAGTTTTTTAAACATATCTTTGTACATCGTACTGCCGCCTACGCTTTCGAAGACAATGGACCAAGCGACTGGATGAGTCGTTACTTTTTCTCTGGTGGAATGATGCCCAGTGATGATCTACCCCTGACGTTCCAGAATGATCTCAAAATTGTTCAGCGCTGGAGATGGGATGGTACGCACTATGAAAAAACGGCCAATGCATGGCTAGAAAGAATGGATATGTATCAAGCTGAATTAACACCCGTCTTCAATAACATCTATGGCGAGGACAACACCAAAAAGTGGTGGTCACGCTGGCGGATCTTTTTCATGGCATGCGCTGAGTTATTTGGTTATGAAAACGGACAGCAGTGGTGGGTCAGTCATTACCTGTTTGAAAAACCTGCTGAATGAGCCATTAGCTATGCCGAGAATCCTAACAAACATTTTACTCTTCCAGATAGGCTGGTTTGCCTGTGTGCTTGGGGCTGCCTATAGCCAACCGCTAATCGGAAGTTCGATTGCGATTATGATAATTGCTTATCACCTGTATTCCACCTTGGACTGGCAGCGTGAATTGTTGTTGATCCTGATTGTCATGCTCATTGGATTTTTTTGGGATTCGTTATTGGTCTATCAAGGCTGGATTAGTTATTCAACAGGCCAGATATTCCCTGGCACAGCTCCCTATTGGATTGTTGTCATGTGGGGCCTGTTTACTACCACCCTGAATGTATCCATGAAATGGCTTAACAAACGGCTGCTCTACTCTATCTGTTTTGGTTTAGTCGGAGGCCCGCTAGCCTATCTGGCTGGTAGTAAGCTTGGCGCACTAGAGTTTATCGATAAACAAAGTGGACTCATTGCATTAGCCGTTGGTTGGGGTGTAATCACGCCATCGCTTTTAGCATTATCACAATACATAAGCCATTTTGGTAAGGATACGCAGAGGAAAATAGCATGCAAGGGCTAATCGATTTTGCACAATGGTCAGTCTACCTTGAAGGTCTGGCTGTTATATCTATCTTCGCTGTTGCGACCTGGCTATTAAGCATACGGCTTAAAGATGTCAGCATTGTTGATAGCGCATGGTCAATTATGTTCCTGGCTGCGGCAATAGTGTATTTAATATCAATAAATGATTTTGGCTTTAAAAATATCATTGTTCTAACTCTAGTCCTGGTCTGGGCGCTGCGTCTTTCAATTCATCTAACCTGGCGAAACTGGGGCGAACCTGAGGATCATCGCTATGTAGAAATACGCAGAAAATATAGCCCGAACTTTCCATTGAAAAGCCTATATATCATCTTTCTTTTTCAGGCGGTATTGGCATGGATTATTAGTTTACCACTGTTAGGTGCGATCACGCTTAGCTTTGAACCATCACTGACCAGCACCCTGTTATTCGCTATAGGTGTTGGGCTCTGGTTTATTGGTATGTTTTTCGAGACTGTTGCTGACTATCAACTGGCAAACTTCAAAAACAAATCATCAAACCATGGAAAAGTGATGGCTAAAGGATTATGGAAATACAGTCGCCATCCTAATTACTTTGGTGAATGTGTTATCTGGTGGGGATTTTATTTAATCGCATTATCTGTGGGCGCCTGGTGGAGCATTATTTCACCTCTGATCATGACATGGCTTTTATTGAAATTTTCGGGCGTTGTGATGTTGGAAGAAACCATTACTGAACGTCGACCGGATTACAAGGAATACATTGACAGAACGAATGCATTTATCCCAGGACCGATTCGTAATACTGCAGTCTTAAAAGAGGAGCATGCACAATGAAATTGAGTAAATCTA
>CAMYJO010000047.1 GCA_947258755.1 uncultured Gammaproteobacteria bacterium | reverse complement strand
GGGCTGATTCACTAAAACTTTACGGAATCGCTGGTTGTTTTCCCTGCCCGTCGGGTAGCAGTCAGTTAAATTAATAGACGTGGATAAGCATGTAGAGCCAATGGCAGAGGACTTGCGGACGCGGGTTCGATTCCCGCCGCCTCCACCAACGACAAGACCACCCTCATGGGTGGTCTTTTTTTATCCGGCGAAAACTCGTGTTGGCGGTTGTCAACATATATAGACCACCCTGCAACCTTTCCCACACATGCATCCAGGTTCTAGTGAGAATATTATCACCATATAGAGCCACTTGTGATCCGTACTACAAAAGCACTAGTGCAGCTATGAAGCTAATTCCCTGTTCCTTGCAATGCGGTTATGATTTCGAAGCTGTTCAAGCAGGACCGAGATGATCAACATGGCATTACTCAAAAATATTTCAAAGTTGGTTGGGTGGCTCACGGCCTCACTAGTCATGATTGCATTTGTGATCTATGCGGTCCTGTTTGTGATCAACTGGAAAGACCAGCCACCTTCGACGCTGGTGACTGAATTTAACAAGCTCTATCAGAATCGCAGCGTCATACAAGACAGGGGCAACGCCTATCTTTATCTGCTTGGCTTCTCAGGGGATCCAGAAACTGACCCGATGGAGCTTGGAGTCAGACGCAGAGATTGGATTCTGCAGGTACTGGGTGACACTGACATTAGCCTTGACTCTGACCCTTTGGTTTCTGATTACAACTATAAAGACAAGCGCGATGAGTCTGTAGCAGACCTCTCAGAAGCGTGCAGCACTATCGATATACACTGCCTTACGGCTCTCGAAACTAATCATGAGGTGATCCAACATTGGCTGGGCTCAGAGCGATGGCTCCTAGACAGGTATAAGGCACTGATCAAGATTGTCGACTTCAATGAAGCAATGCCGTTCGATGTTCGAGTCCCGCTGCCTTCTTACTCTGTAGCATTCGAAGGGCAGAAGCTTTACTTCATGGAAACCTGGGTACAAGCAAAGCTTGGAGATACTGAACATGTAAACAATGCTCTCCATAAAGATCTGGCTTTCTGGCGCATGGTGCTCGAAAACTCTGATTCTTTAATTACGAAAATGATAGCTATAGCAGGCATTACGCGGCACTTGAAGCTTGGAAACCTGGTATTACGTAACTTCGCCCAGACTAAATCACGCAACATAATCCCTACCATATGGTTTCAACCTGTCACTGATGATGAGCGATCAATGAAACGAACTGTAATCGGCGAGTGGTTGTATCTTGACAGAAGTATCAGGAATGCTACAGATGAGGAGCATGGTCCAGGTTCTCTTAAAAGCCTGACATGTGATGAATCAGCTACTGATTGCCTCAGTTGGTATTTCATAAAGCCATTCTGGCAGCCACAGGACACAATTAATCTATATGCCGACCAAATGAACACCATCAGCATTCTCTTTGAGGCTCCGTATACTGAACTGGATGATGTTCTTATCAGAGCTAGAGCACTTGATGAGGAGCTCAACAAACTACCCATCAATACCTACAATATTGTTGGTAAAATGACAGCTTCTGGTAGCTATGAGAATTATGCACAGTATGCTGTCCGCGTGTCAGATGTCGAGGGTGTTCGTCGAGCCGTTGTATTAGCATCGGAACTGCGTGCCAGTACGGCCAACCTTACAGAAATCGTAACCCAACTGGAAACATCAGCAATCCGGAATCCCTATAACGGTGAAGCATTCGAATGGGACGATGATCTGAAGGCAGTAGTGTTTACAGGCCTTGAATCTTCAGAGCGTGGTCGTCACGCAATATTGTACTAATCATACCAGGCACTACCTGGTACAAAAGTCTGAGATGGTACTGAACTCGGGTCAGGCCACCCCTCTTGTACCAATTAATCTGTCGGATACATATATACAGGTAAATGCATCCGATCCCTTTAATCCGAAAAAATTCTGACCGGGCAGGACCAGTCTGTCCTTGGTGGTGTCCATTATTACGTGAAGCGGAAATATGGACACTTCGCATCACCCCCCATATACAAACAACGGAATGAACAGCCGCAATCTCGGTACCCATCAAAACACTCCGCTAGGGAACAAGGTATTGAAACTCCACCCCCTGCTTCCAGTGGATAACATCCGCCATCGCGGGACTGGCATAAAGGGTGCCGTCTTCTGTGATGAGCATTATCTTTTGCGCATCCATGCTGTCGGCAACCTTCTTCCAGTTATCGATGCCGGCGATATGCAGGGTTACGGCAGATGCATTGGCGATTAACGCACTGTCATGCATGACGGTAACCGAAACGACATCCCTGACCGGCTGCCCGGTGCGTGGATCGATGATATGTCGATACACAACCCCCTGCTTGCCAGTTGACTTGTCAAACGCCCGCACGGTAACAACCGCCTGGTCATCAATATTCTCTATCGAGCCGATATTGTGCTCGCCGCTTGCATCCGGTATCCCTATCCACCAGTCATGATCACCGCGCGTACCTATAGTGCGCGCACTACCGCCGATATTGATCATGGCATTGTCGATGCCGACGCGCTTCAGGTGCTCAACACTCTTGTCCAGGGCGAGCCCGCGGATCATGTCGCCAAACTCCAGCCTGACCTGCCTGTTACGGCTACTGATCTTGTTACCACTGATTATCAGGTCATCTATGGATGGTTTTCTGCTGATTATTTTTGCAATCTGCTTGTCGACCAGGCGCTGCACCGCATCCGGGTATGACGATTCACTGCATGTGTCCCGGTCACACACGAATTCCCAGAAGGCCGTCAACTCACCTGCTGCCGGATTGAACAGGCCACCACTAAGCCCGAATAATTCGATGGCGCTTTTTATAAGTTCCAGCATGTCATCACTGACTGCCATGGACCGCCCGTTGGCAAGCGCGTCGTTCAGGCGGGCCAATTCGCCCTGCTGCTCAAATGTATAACCGATGTCATCGAGTGCCTGCAGGTCTTGCTCGATGCCACCCACTAACTCGTCGATCTTTTCCTGCGGAATACCAACGAGCGTAATCTGGCCAAAGGTGCCGAGCACATCAATATTATCCTCAACAAGACCCCCGGTTCGCTCACAGCTGGCGAGCACAAAGAAGGCAATGACGAGCAACAATGTGCCGGTGGCGTATTTATTTTTCATCGCAGGCCCCTTTATCATTTTTCATAACCCGTTACAGTCAGAAGCGATAATCACAAGGAAACATAACTTGCCGCATGGATGGCCAAACCGAAAATGGCCGCACCCGGTTTAAGTATTACTGCCAATCACATCACCGCTACCTGACGTCAGTGGCGCGACGGGTTGCCGGGCATGCATTCTATTCATTCGCACCGCCCTCAGAAAACCAGGTTCATCATTACTATCATCACAGTCAGGAATAGTACCGTCATAATGCCACCGGCACGCATGAAATCCGCCACGCGGTAGCCACCCGGCCCCATCAGCAGGGCGTTAACCTGGTGAGTCGGAATCAGGAACGAATTGGAGGTGGCAAGGGCTACTGTCAGCGCAAATACGGCCGGATCAGCGCCCGCGTGAATGGCCAGATTGACTGCCAGCGGTACCAGCAACACCGTGGCACCCACGTTTGACATTACCAGGGTAAAGAATGTTGCCAGTATGGCCAGCGCCGTTTGCAACACCCACACCGGCACATCTCCCAGCACGGCCAGCACTTCTTGCGCAATCCAGGCAGCAGTCCCGGTATTTTCTACTGCCATACCCAACGGTATCAGGCTGGCAAGCAGAAAGACGGTTTTCCAGCTCACCGCCTTGTAGGCCTCATCCATGCTCAGGACACCGGACAACACCATACCCAGTGCGCCGGTCAGCAAGGAGATCGACAGGCGCAAATCCGAGAACAACACCAGGGCGAGCGCCACGAGAAAGAAAAACAGGGCATAGCCGACTTTTTGTGGACGCATTTCCTCGCGCGGGTACTCGGATGTTACGACGACGAAATCACGATTGGATTCAAGTCGTGCAAGGGCATCCCAGGTCGTATGCACCACCAGTGTATCCCCCGCCGCCAGCGGCAGGTTGCGAATATCATCGCCCTCACGCATGGTTTTGCCGCCGCGGTGCAGGCCAACCATGGCCAGGCCATAGGTCTTGCGCATCCAGACATCGCGCGCACTTTTGCCGATCAGGCTCGAACCGGGTGGAATTACCACCTCGGCGACTCCCGATTTTGTGGCAGACAGGTTTTCACCAAAGCTATCGAGGGACGCATGTGATTTAAGACCATACTGCGTGACAAATTTCGCGACATCCTGCGGTGAGGCCAGGATACCCAGCACCATACCGGCCTCTATGCCTACATCGCGCGCCAGCGCACCCGGGCCAATGCGCGTCTGGTTATCGGTACGCCTGGTCGCAATGATACGAATGTGCGAACTCGTCTCGACATCATCGAACTTCAGGTCTATCAG
>CAMYJO010000046.1 GCA_947258755.1 uncultured Gammaproteobacteria bacterium | reverse complement strand
AGTCCAGTTGCACGTTATCTTTGTCCTGCCAATGTCTGAGTGCACGACGAATGTGGGTACGGTCTTTGTTGATCCGCTTCATGTCATACTGGTTCGGGTTGACCATGCGTTTGTTCTTGATGGTGATGTGTTGCACGGGATATTGTTTGGCACGTACAGTAAATGCATATTTTTTATTGCTGTGTTTGCTGGAAGTCACGACTATATGGTGACGACCGGCCTTGGTGCGTAATGGCAGGCCGACCACGGCATGCCATTGACCATTTTCATGGATGACCATGGTTTTGCGTTTGTTGAATCGGGCTTCGGGTTTTTCTACGCTATTTCCGATGGCGAGGACAACAAGCCCACCGGGAACAGGCTCTGTTTGTGGTAATGCGTGTGCGTTTCCCTGTAGCCACAATGTGAGCAAAAAGCTGAAAAATGACAGCAGTGGGATTCTGGTCTTGTAAATAGCAGCGATGTTCATTTCAATTATTCTCTTCTACACGCAGCTTAAGCTTTCCTTTTGCAAGCCTGGCAACAATCTGTTCCCCTTGCTTGACCTGCTTTTGCTGCCGGATCACGGTGTTATCTTCTTTTTGCAATATACTGTAGCCCCTGTCAAGGGTCGCCAGCGGGCTGATCGTATCCAGTGCGCGGCTCAGGCTTGTAAGTGACTGCCGAGTCTCGCTGATTTTTTTATGGATACCCTGTTGTAGACGATGCCACAGCTGTTCCTGTCGTTGCTGAAATTGTGTTAAACGATTTAGCGGTGAATGTTGCAGCAGGCGGCCGCGAGATTTTTCCAGTTGCAAGCGATTGTTGTCCAGATAGTGTTGAATAGACAGCTGGTAGCGTAATTCCATATCGTCGATGCGTTGTGACCATTGCTTCAGACGTGTTCCCGGATGTTGTTGCAAGAGGCGGGTATTCAGGTGTTGTAACTCTTGCCGACTTTGTTGTAAATGGTGTTGCCAGGATTTAGTCAGGCTGTTTGATGTTTGCCGCAGCATATCTAACCATTCGCCCTGGTCAGGGCTCAGGTGTTCGGCGGCAGCGGAGGGTGTCGGCGCGCGGTAATCAGCGACAAAGTCGGCGATGGTGAAATCGATTTCATGGCCGACTGCAGACACTACCGGCAGCTGACATTCGTGAATGGCGCGCGCCAGGATTTCTTCGTTAAAGGCCCAAAGGTCTTCAAGCGAGCCGCCGCCCCTGGTGATCAGTAATACATCACATTCCTGACGTTGTTGTGCCAGATGGATCATATCGACCATCTCACGCGCCGCATTTTCACCCTGTACAGCGGATGGGTAGATAATTACCGGCAGGGCAGGGAAACGTCTTTTCAGTACGGTGAGTACATCGCGGATGGCCGCGCCACTGGGTGAGGTGATGATGCCGATGGCTTTGGGTAGTGTCGGTACAGGTTTTTTGGCGTCGCTATCAAATAGCCCTTCATTTTGCAGTTGTAGTTTGAGTTCTTCATAGGCTCTACGCAGCGCGCCATCGCCGCTTTCTTCCATATGTTCGGCAACAAGCTGGAATTCGCCACGACCCTCATACAGGCCTACGCGTGCCCGTACCAATACCTGCATACCGTTATCAGGCCGGAAACGCAGTAGCTGGTTGCGATTGCGAAACATGGCGCAACGCACCTGGGCCTTCGAGTCCTTTAAAGAAAAATACAGATGCCCAGAGGAGGGGCGGGCAAGATTGGAGATTTCACCTTCCACCCATAGCAATGGAAAGCTGCCTTCAAGCAGGGCGCGGACCTCACTATTGAGGCGGCTGATGCTATACACTTCTTTTTGCGGGACCAAATCATTCTGATCCCAGTCAAATTCATTCATGAACGCATAGTAACGCAAAAAAGCAGGGTCGATAAGCCCTGTGGCGTCCGCCGCCGAGCTGATTACGGCCTATCTGCCTTGATTGGGCTATTTTGCCCGATGACAGCAAGCGGAGGCTCGAATGGGGCTATATTGGCATCCGAGTACGGCTATTTCATCGATTTACCCGTATACGGAGCCTTGTTCCGCCGGATATGAGTCTGGGCCCTGCCTAAACCGTAAAAATTGAGAATTATTTGCATGACTATTTAGCCAATAGCGGTTTACCTTGGGCGCGCCAAATTCTATAATTGCTCGCTAATTTACTGTTTTTCAATTCACTTGCTAATGGTTGCCTCAGATGAGAATAATTCAGGAAGCGTTAACGTTCGATGATGTTTTATTGGTCCCCGCCCACTCTAATGTTATGCCCAGGGAGGCGAGCCTGAAAACACGCTTGACCAGAGAGATTGAATTAAATATCCCGCTGGTGTCAGCAGCCATGGATACCGTTACCGAGGGCAGGCTGGCCATTGCCCTGGCCCAGGAAGGTGGGCTTGGCATTGTCCACAAAAACATGTCACCCGAGCAGCAGGCATTCCAGGTACGCATGGTGAAGAAGTTTGAGAGTGGGGTTATCAAGGACCCGATCACTATCCCGCCTACTACCAGTATACGTGATGTGCTGGATATCACTCATGCGCATAATATTTCCGGTGTGCCGGTAGTCGAAGGTGAATCACTGGTGGGTATCGTTACCAGTAGGGATCTCAGGTTTGAAACCGGTCTGGACAATCCGGTCACCAATATCATGACACCCAAAGAGCGACTGATTACTGTGCAGGAAGATGCAACGCTCGACGAGGCCAAGGCCTTGCTACATAAACACAGAATAGAGAAAGTTCTGGTCGTCAATGACCAGTTCCAGCTACGTGGCATGATCACCGTCAAGGACATTCAGAAATCTAAAGATTTCCCGAATGCTTGCAAGGATGAGCAGGGCAGCCTGCGTGTAGGTGCAGCCGTTGGCACTGGTGGTGATACCGAAGAGCGTGTTAATGCACTGGTGAATGCGGGTGTTGACGTCATTGTTGTCGATACGGCACACGGACATTCTCAGGGCGTCATCGATCGTGTGCGCTGGGTCAAGGACAGCTTTCCGCAGGTGCAGGTTATCGGCGGTAACATCGCCACGGCCGAGGCCGCACTCGACCTGGTCAAGGCGGGAGCAGATGCGGTCAAGGTGGGCATCGGTCCGGGATCCATCTGTACCACACGCATTGTCGCCGGCGTCGGCGTGCCTCAGGTCACGGCCGTCGCCAATGTGGCTGAAGCTTTGAAAGATAAAGGCGTGCCTTTGATCGCTGATGGCGGTATCCGTTTTTCCGGTGATGTCGCCAAGGCGCTGGTTGCCGGCGCCCATTGCGTCATGATCGGCAGCATGTTTGCCGGTACCGAAGAAGCGCCCGGCGAAGTCGAGCTGTACCAGGGGCGTTCTTATAAGTCTTACCGCGGCATGGGCTCGCTAGGGGCGATGAAAGAAGGTTCCAGTGACCGGTATTTCCAGGAATCCAGCAATGTCGATAAACTGGTGCCAGAGGGCATTGAAGGTCGGGTACCCTACAAAGGACCATTGTTGAATATCGTGCATCAGTTGCTCGGCGGCGTACGTTCCAGTATGGGCTATGTAGGTTGTGAAGACATCGAATGCATGCGTACCAAACCCGGTTTTGTCAGGGTTACCAGTGCCGGTATGCGTGAAAGCCATGTTCATGACGTCACGATCACCAAAGAAGCCCCCAATTACCGCGTCGAATAATTCTTTTTAATCTGTTTAACGTACGTGATTCGGTATTATTGCTGAATCACGTGCGAATGTAATCATACAACTGACAGGACTACCGCATTGACCAGTGAAGCACATGCCAATATCCATCAGGACCGTATCCTGGTACTCGATTTCGGTTCCCAATACACGCAACTGATTGCACGTCGGGTTCGTGAAGCTGGCGTGTATTGTGAGTTATACCCCTATGATGCCGATGTCGAGGAGATAAAATCTTTTCAAGCCAACGGCATCATACTATCGGGTGGACCAGAAACCGTTACCGCCGAGGAGACGCCACGTGCGCCGCAATTGGTGTTCGAATTGGGTGTGCCGGTACTGGGTATTTGCTATGGCATGCAGACCATGGCCGCACAATTGGGCGGTGAGGTCGAGAGTTCGGATCGACATGAATATGGTTATGCCCAGGTCAGGGCGCGTGGCCATTCCGCCTTATTAAAGGACATAGAAGACCACACCAGCGAAGAAGGTTATGGATTGCTGGATGTGTGGATGAGCCACGGTGATCGTGTCGCCAGCCTGCCGGATGGTTTTAATGTGATTGCAACAACCGATAACGCACCGTTGGCAGGCATGGCCGATGAGTCGCGATCTTTTTATGGGTTGCAGTTTCACCCTGAGGTGACCCATACGCATCAGGGTCAACGAATTATCAACCGCTTTGTGCACGAGATCTGTGGCTGCGCATCCTTGTGGACAGCTGAGAACATTATCGAGGACAGTATTGCGCAAATACGTCAACGGGTCGGTGATGATCAGGTCCTGCTGGGTCTGTCCGGTGGTGTGGATTCATCCGTGGTCGCGGCTTTGTTACATCGCGCCATTGGTGACCAGTTGGTGTGCGTGTTTGTCGACAACGGCATGTTACGCCTGCATGAAGGCGACCAGGTCATGGCTACTTTCGCCGAGCACATGGGGATAAGGGTCATACGTGCGGATGCCGAGCAACGTTTTCTGCAGGCCCTTGAAGGTGTTACGGACCCGGAACAGAAACGGAAAATTATCGGCAATATGTTTATCGAGGTATTTGAAGAAGAATCGGAAAAACTCGAAAATGTGAAATGGCTGGCCCAGGGCACGATCTATCCGGATGTTATCGAGTCTGCCGGCGCTAAAACCGGTAAGGCGCATCTGATCAAGTCGCATCATAATGTCGGCGGCTTGCCGGAAGATATGAAGCTGGAATTGTGCGAGCCACTACGTGAATTATTCAAGGACGAGGTGCGTAAACTCGGTGTCGAACTGGGGCTTCCGTATGACATGGTCTATCGCCACCCATTCCCGGGCCCGGGTCTGGGCGTGCGTATTCTGGGTGAGGTGAAAAAACAATACGCCGATATTCTCAGGTTAGCGGATGATATTTTTATTTCAGAATTACGCAAGCATGATTTGTATGACAAGGTCAGTCAGGCCTTCGTTGTCTTCCTGCCGGTAAAATCAGTCGGTGTGACCGGCGACGGCCGCCGATACGATTATGTCGTTAGTCTGCGTGCCGTCGAAACCATCGATTTCATGACAGCACGATGGGCACATTTGCCGTATGAGTTTCTTGAGCATGTTTCAACGCGTATTATCAATGAGGTCGAGGGGATATCACGTGTTGCCTATGATATTTCCAGCAAACCGCCTGCAACAATCGAGTGGGAGTGACCTGCACTGGCTGGCATCACAGCTGAGGCTTCAAGATTCCGCAGTTGAGCGATAGACTGTATACAAACACAGTATCGCAAGGACGCGGATCATGCCCCACGCGGCGGCCAGGATGGTTACCCGGGACGAGGATGCTGGTCGTTACAGCGCCACCGTCCCGAGCAAACCCTGCTCTATCGGATCGTCGAAGAATACTACCCGGCGTTCGCTGGTCATTTGGCGGAGCACGACTACATCGACGTAGGAGTTAGAGCAACGCATGGAGCAGT
>CAMYJO010000045.1 GCA_947258755.1 uncultured Gammaproteobacteria bacterium | reverse complement strand
ACCGGCTGGCTGACCGTGCGCCTCGAGGACCTGCGCAAGAAACTCGAGGCATCCGAAGACCGGCTGCGCGCCTATCAGCAGAAGGAAAAGATCGTTGACTCGGCGAGTTTTGCCGAGATCATGAGTGGTAAGCTCGGTGGTATTACCGAGGCGCTTATCGCCGCACAGGCACGTCGTGCTGAGGTCGAGTCACGCTATCAGCAGGTGCGTAGCGCACGGCGCAGCGGCAAGAGTTTTGATTCGTTGCAGGTGGTGCTGCAGAACGATTTTGTTCAGACCCTGAAGGCCGATGAGGTGAAACTACGCCGTCTCGTCTCGGAACTCAGTGAGCGTTATGGCGAAAAGCATCCGAAGATGGCCACGGCGCGTAGCGACCTGCGCGAGGCGGAGCGCCTGCTGAAGCAGGAAGTGAGCAAAGTCGTCGATGGCATTCGCACCGAATACGAGGCCGCCGTGGCCAATGAGCGCGAGCTGAAACGCCTCAGCAGCCAGACCCAGCGCGAGGCGCGCGGGCAGCAGTCCAAGGAGTTCGGCCTCGCCAAGCTCGAGCGCGATGTCGAGGCAAACCGCCAGCTCTACGAGGTGTTCCTGAACCGCTATAAGGAAACCGATCTGACCAGCGACAACGACGTGACCAATATCACGATTGTCGATCCGGCCACTGCACCGCTGGGGCCAAGCAAACCAAAGAAAAAGGGAATCATGGCAGCATTCCTCATGCTCGGGCTGTTTATCGGCGTGTTGCTCGCCTTCCTGCTCGAGTATCTCGAGAACACCTTCCGCAAGCCGGAGGATATCGAGGACAAGCTCGGCCTGCCAGTGCTCGGCGTGTTGTCGACGCTGGATCTCAATAAAAAATCAGATGAAACCGCCGAGCGTTATGCCTTCAGTAATCCGCACTCGAGCTTTGTCGAGGCACTGAACACGATTCGTACCGGGGTCATGTTCGCCAATATCGATACGCCGCCGAAGGTGGTTATGGTGACTTCATCGATCGCCGGCGAGGGCAAGACCACGCTCAGCAGTAACCTGTCGCTGACCTTCAGTCATACCGGTCGCACTCTGCTCATTGATGGTGACCTGCGCAAGCAGCAACACACGACCAAGGTACTGCAACGTCGCGGCAGTCTGGGTCTGGCCGAGGTTGCCGCCGGCGAGGCGACCATCAAGGACTGTATAGAGAAGGACAGCGAGGTCAATAACCTGTATTACATGAGCAGCGGTATGGCCACACCGAAACCGCTCGAGCTGTTGTCCTCGACGCGCTTCGCCACGCTTATGGAAAAACTCCGTGAACATTTCGATCATATCGTGATCGATTCGGCGCCCATTCTGCCCGTGAGCGACTCGCTCGTGCTCGGCAACCTCGTCGATGAAGTGATCCTCGTGGTCAAGGCCGACGACACGACCCATGCCATGGCCAGAGAGGCCATGAAGCGCCTCGGCACCGCGCACATTCGTCCGCTCGGGGTGGTGTTGCAACAGGCGGACCTGAAGAAGATGTCGTATTACGGCAGTAGTTATTATGGCTATGGGTATAGTTATGGGTATGGGGAGAATCAGTCGTAAGTCGAAAGTGCGGTGATTGGTATAAAAACAAGTCGTAAGTCAAAAGTCAGTATTGGTGACTTATGACTTACGGCTTCTGACTCATGACGGGGTTTTTCTTGATAGACGTTCACAGTCATATTCTGCCGGGGATTGATGACGGTGCGCAGACACTGGAGGATGCATTGAAGCTGCTCGCGATGGCGGTGGAGGATGGCATCAAAACCCAGGTGCTGACGCCGCACATCCAGCCGTCGCGATATCAGAATGACCCGGACAGTCTGCGCGTTGCCTTCACCGAGTTCACGAATGCGGTGCGCGCCCACGATATCCCCATTAACCTGTTGTTGTCCGCCGAGGTGCGCATCGGTCCGGAGGTGATGGATCTCGTGCAGCGTGAGGATTTTCCCTGGCTCGGGACCTGGCAGGACAAGCGCGCGCTGTTGCTCGAGTTACCGTACAACAATGTGCCGGTCGGCAGTCTGAACCTGATTGACTGGTTAGTGGAACGCGATATCCTGCCGATCATCCCGCACCCCGAACGTACCAGCGAGATCCAGCAGGATATCAACAAACTTGTACCGTTTATCGAGGCCGGTTGCAAGTTCCAGGTGACCGCGGCAAGTCTGCTCGGTAATTTTGGGCAAAAGGCACGCATGATTGCTGAAGAGTTATTGCGCGAGGATCAGGTCATGCTGCTCGCCACGGATTGCCACAATGTCGCCTACCGCCCACCCGTGCTCAAGGCCGGTGTTGCCGCCGCTGCAGAGATCATTGGTGAGCAACGTGCTTCGGCGCTCGTTAACGACAACCCGGCCGAGCTGTTACATAATAATAACCACAATGTCATCAATACCTCCTTTGCCCGTTAATCCCGCATATTTTTCTACAGCATCGTTTCCGTCTGGTTTCTCCATGCTGGTGAGGGCCACACATGGCTGATACCGGTGGCGTCCCGCTCATGAACAAGGCCATCGCACTGGTGTTGCTTGGCCTGTGCCTGGTGCTGGCGTTCGTTGCCGCATCGTGGGGCATTGCGGATATGCAGGACCTCGAACCGCGGTATCTCATGAGTCGCTGGGATCAGGGCAAAAAGGTTACGCTCGAAGACTGGCAACGTGCCGCTGATCTGGCGGAATCGGCACACAGGATGCATCCGTCCAATTCCGAGTATGTGTATGACCTCGCCAAGCTGTATGAATGGCGTTCGTTAGAGAAAATGGACCCGGCTGCGGACCCGAACCAGGATCGGCTACAGGCGATAGAATATTACCAGCAGGCGGCGGCATTGCGTCCGGTGTGGGCACGCGCCTGGATCAATATCGCCTGGAATGAACTCAGAGGCTCCGATGATCGTTCTCGCGGAGTGGTTGCGCTCGATAACGCCGCCACTTACGGCCCGTGGGAGGGTGGCGTGTATTACCAGTTGATCTGGATGGGGCTCGCGACATGGGAGGACCTGCCGGAAGTGACGCGGGATCGGATCCGCTACATTATCAAGTTGAAAGTCACCGGCCGCGACACACCGAAGTATATCCAGGACCTCGTCGATGAGTTTGAGTGGCAGGGGGAGCTGGACAAGCTCGTGACAGGTGATTCGTGATTGGGGAAAACAAGTTATAAGTCATAAGTTATAAGTCATAAGTTATAAGTTATAAGTTATAAGTTATAAGTTATAAGTTATAAGTCATAAGTCATAAGTTATAAGTTATAAGTTGTAAGTTATAAGTTGTAAGTCATAAGTTGTAAGTCATAAGTTGTAAGTCATAAGTTGTAAGTCAAAAGACAGTAACTAGTAATTTGTAATTTGTGATTGGAAAAAGTAAGACAATAATCACCAATTACTAATCACTAATTACAGATTTTTTATGTTCACTACGCATAACGAAAAACCAATATCGCGATTGGAGAAGGCCATTTTTGTGGCCTTTGTGGCGCTGCTTGTGTGGATGCCGTTACCGTTTGCGAGTAATCAGGCCTGGGCCTGGGCGCTGGCCGAGGTGTGGGTGTTTGTGCTCGCGGCGGGGATGTGTGTGTTGTACCTGCGTGGGCGCTTGCAGAGTAACAAGGTCGTGGCCCGTTCGAGGCCGGTGCTTGTGTTGTTCGGCTTGTGGCTGGCATTTCTGTTGTTGCAGATCGTGCCGTTGCCGGCATTTCTCATTGAATGGCTGTCACCGCAGCGGCTCGCGGCATATCGGCTCGTGGATCCCGACGGGCAGTGGCTGACGATCTCGCAGAGTGTCGCCGACACGCAGATCTTTTTTATGAAAAGCCTCATGTATGTGCTGATCTTTATTCTGGCGCTGCTGCTGTTGAACAGTAAACGGCGCATTCGCCTAATGGTGTGGGCGATTATCTGTAGCGCGTTGTTCCAGGCCATGTACGGCAGCATCATGACGCTGTCCGGCGCCGAATACGGTTTTCTGTTCAAGAAAGACGCCTATGTCGGTCATGCCACGGGTACCTTCGTCAACCGTAATCATCTGGCCGCGTATCTTAACCTGGGGCTTGCGATCGGCATCGGGGTGCTCGTCGGCGGCCTCGGCAGGGCGCAATCTCTGCGCACGGCGAAACAACGCTGGCGCAGCATCGTGTTGTTGCTGCTAAGTAAGAAGACCATCCTGCGCGTGTTTATCGCACTCATGACCGTGGCGCTCGTACTGACCCATTCGCGCATGGGCAATACCTCGTTTTTTGTTGCGCTGACGGTGACGGCGCTGATTACTCTGGCGCTGACCAGCCATGCGCGACGGACCATGGCGATCCTTATCGTGAGTATTATTATTATCGACATCATGATCCTGAGTGCGTGGTTTGGTCTGGAGAAGGTCACGCAACGTCTCGAGCAGACGAGTTTCGAATCGGAACAGCGCGATGAGGTGAGTAAGTATACCTATGAACAATGGCAGGACTATTTGATTGTCGGTTCCGGCGCGGGCACCTTCGAGTACGTGTTCCCGGGCTATCGCGGCCCGGAATTCCGTGAGTACTACGACTATGCCCACAATGACGTTTTGCAGATCACGAGCGAGACTGGCGTGATCGGCGCGGTGCTGTTGTTCGGCGGCATGTTGCTGAGCTGGTTTACCGCATTGCGGGCGCTGACAAAACGCCGCGATCCGTTTATGATTGGGCTGGGGTTTGCCGCGATGATGGGGATCATGGCATTGTCGATTCACAGTTTTGTCGATTTCAGTCTGCAGATGCCGGCTAACGCGGCCACGTTTATGCTGTTGCTGTCGCTGGGCTGGATAGCACGGCATCATGCGTCACAACAGGGACGTTAGGAGTTTATAGCTTGTACAAGTTGTTGCGCGGTTGTTTTTTACGCCAGATGCTGTTCGTGCTGTGGCTGGTCCTTGCCGGCACTGTTGCGGCGAGCGGTATCGAACGTGGCGCGCGTGCCTATGATGCCGGCGACTATGCCACGGCGCTAAAGGAATGGCAGCCGCTTGCAGATCAGGGCGATCCCACCGCGCAGTTTATCATCGGTGTCATGTACGCGAACGGCCAGGGCGTGGAAAAGAACCCCGCAACGGCCGTGGCCTATTATGAAAAGGCCGCGCAACAGGGCTATTCTGTGGCGCAGTACAATCTTGGTATCGCCTATGCCATGGGCCAGGGCGTGGTGAAGGATCATGCGAAGGCGGCCGAGTACTGGCAGAATGCGGCAGAACAGGGCTTTACCCAGGCTCAGTACAATCTTGGTAGCCTGTATTACTACGGCCTAGGTGTGAAGGAAGACTGGATAGAGGCGCGCAAGTGGTATGAACTCGCCGCGGCCAACGGCAGCGAGGAGGCAAAACAGGCACTGCACGGTATGAGGGGTGAGCAACAGCTTGCCGAAGCGACTTCTGAGCCGGACCGTAGCGATGTTCCGACGCCATATCAGCCAACTGCTGGTACGAGAAAAAATAAACCCGTATCCGAATCTGACGAGCAATGGCTGTTGTCCCGTCCATCGCGGCGCTACACGATCCAGATCTACTTGCATGATAACGAGGCGGCCGTGCTCGCGTATATCAACAAGCATGATCTACAGAACCGGGCTGCCTACCATCGAAAATTCGTCGACGGCAAGCTGCTCTACGCCGTTGTGTACGGTGACTATGAAGAGAGTTCCGCGGCTATGGACGCAATTCAGGAATTACCGGACGCAATTCAACGTCACAAGCCCTGGGTGCGCAGTTATGCGCAGGTACATACCGCAATCCGGCGCGCACGCGGTGAGTTTGCCGCATCAGCACCGCCCACACCGCCTTCGGTTACAGCACCTGTACCTGCACCGGTCACGGACGAGTCCGAATGAATCCATTGCCGAAACTCAGGTAGGGGCCGATGAGGCGAAAGAGCATCGAAGACCCGGTAGTGATGCCCAAAGCACTCGCTGCGCTCGCGGGGCAGGCTCTCCAGAAGATCCTGAATCACCTGAAGGAAAAAGGTGAATACCCGGGTTGCCATGGACATGGTGCAGATCTTTATTGATATTGGAGAGCTGGAACAGGCAAAAGGATTGTTTGAAAAATTACCTGAACGTGACAAGGATAGCGATATCGGCGGCTCACTGAACGGGCAGCTAAAGTTTGCCGAATTGGCAAGGAAAACAGAGGGACTGGACAGCCTGATTAAAAAACTGGAGCAGGATGCCAATGATCACCAGGCGCGTTTTGATCTTGTTATCTGTCTTATTGCCAAGCATGACTATGATAGCGCCATAGAAAATCTGTTTACCCTGTTTGAAAAAGAGCCTGACTACAAAGAGGGTGCTGCAAAAGAGATGATAATTACAATCAGCAATCTATTGAAGCCAAGGTATCAGGACAAGGCCCAGGCATATCGACGTCGATTGAGTAATTTATTGGCTGAATAGTAATTGAAAAGCCTCTTTATGATAGTCACAACGTGACAGTATACGGTGAATAAGTAAGTAGATTTACTGCAATCGTAGTGAATTTAGGCTAAATACCGGGCGTATCAAACGCCTACAGAGCCGTTCATTCGCAGTGTATCAACACTTGAGCAGAGAGAGTAGGCCATTTATTCTTTCTATACATAGGTATTGCTCTCCAAGCTATTGAGAGGCATCATAGGCCGTTATCATAATATAAAAAAAGAAAGAGGGATCACTGTGTCTATGAAGAAACGCACTTCAGCGCTTGTAGTAATTTTTAGCCTGGTAGTCAGCCCTGTGTTTGCAGACAGCGGCCAGCAAAATTTCCCGCTTCATCTTTTTAGCGATCTTCTCCCGCATACCGATGGTTATGGCCTGCTTCCCAAGCCGCCCGGAGCTTCTAAGGAAGAGAGTAAAATACTGTTTGAATCCGGAAAAAAATCCTGTGACTCGGCCTGTGTGACCCCATTCGGTGAAGTACTGGGTACTGCTGATGATGCAATCGGGCGCTCGAACTGTAGTCCGGCCTGTATTAGGCCGCAATATTCCTTTCTGGATTTGACGACAGGTGATGTCTCCGTACACAAAGAGGACCCGAAAGATGCCAACTTGCATTACATTGGGCTGATTTACCAGTGTGTAGAATATTCACGCAAGTGGTGGATGAAAAACAAGGGCATTACCTACGGCAGCGTGGATAGCGCCTACGAGATCCTTTATTTAACAGAGGGTAAGGATATTCGCAGCAATAAATCCTTTCCCTTGGCTCGTTCAATAAACGGCACGGCCAAGCGCCCACCCAAGCGTGGAGATCTTGTTGTCTATCATCCCACCAGGAATGTCCCCAAGTGGCGCTATGGTCATGTAGCCGTAGTCGTTGCAACTAATCTTGAGGAAGGCACGGTCTCCGTGGCAGAGGAAAATTATACAAACAGGCCATGGGAAGACCCCGAGGCCTATGCTCGCAAGATACGTCTTATTAAAATAGGCGACCGCTACACACTACTGGATATCCCGGTCTCCGGGAATAGCAATCCAGGTGGCGCACAAATATCCGGATGGATCTATCCCCTGGCAGACAAATGACGCGATATTATATTAGGCACACCCTCTTTAAACTGGCAGTCAGTTTAAAGAGGGTGCTCTAATTTGCTATATAAAATGACACGTCGTTAAGATCGTTAAACTGGTTTCCGATCATTTGATCGGGGTCATACATTTTAGCTTCACTTGCTAATCAATTGACGTAGAAAATTAAGGTATGCTGGTTGCGTCCAAGGGCGGCCTCCTAACACGACATATCTGAGCTTACCCTCCGGACTGACAAGGTAGGTTGCAGGCAGCCCGCGTGGTTTCCACGTCTCGGTCACCGAACCATCGCTATCCATCAAGGTATTAAGATCAGGCGCAACATGCCCTAGAAACCCAAATACCGTATCTTCATCTTCAGCAGTATTAACCAAGACCAAATCAAGCTTGGATTTTTTAAATTCTGGCGCCATATCGGCAATGCTGCGCATTTCCCTTCTGCATGGCCCGCACCATGAAGCCCAAAAATGAACAAACACCCACTTACCATGAGACTGACGTATGTCATAGGCTTGCCCATCGAGATCATTCAATTGTAATTGTGGCGCATCTCTTCCATCCAGCTTGATTATACCTTTAGGCAAAGACATACCTGCATAAACTAAAGATACTGATGGTAGATTAATCATTAAGGCAACGAGAAAATACTGCCCTTTTTTTATTATTTTTTGCATTGCAATCCCTTTAAAGTAATCGTCCTGGTTTCACCTGATTTATCATGCTTTGTCCGAAATACGGCGGCAAGTTTAAAAGCTCTATCCTGCCAGGGGATGGTCAGATTACCAGCCGCATGTTCATCGGCGCGCAGGTCACGTGACTCAGGTAATTGTGTCCAGCCAAACGTAGACTGATGGGCTTTTTTCAGGCCAATAGATTGCCAGGTTTTATTCCAATCAAGACGCGTGATTCGTTTTATATGCTTGCCGTCAGCATCAATAAAAGACCAATCATCTGGTATTAACCAAAGTACTTCATAGTCTTTGTTTTTAACCATCGTTGTTACGAAACAGGTTTTTTTAATTTCATTTATTGCCTCCCGGGAGAAGCCTCGACCCGTGTAAAACGCATCGATTTGCTCTGGTGTGCTAGTCGATGCCCGTATAATCAAATGTTTGTCTTCAAATTTAATACGGCCGGGTTTTTCCTTGGCCTCACAAGCAGTTACAACCACCAGGCACAAAGAAAAAACAATAAAACTGATAGGAATTCTGTTAATCATATATCTTGTATCTTACTGAATTTAATTAAAAAGGAAATAGAAAAATACTGCTCATCAAAAAAATCACCCCTAATTTCCATGTATTATTTGTATTATTCAAATTTTTACCCTTGGCGCTATATTTGATTTGTTATCAACAACGATAAGGAACTGGCAGCATAATCGAATCGTTGAGTTAAACCCAAAACATCATAAAGAGAGAGAAGTGGCATGCACCTGTTAGGCGACAACTATGTTGACAAACACCGAGATCGGCCACGAGTAGACGGTCATGAGTTTTTACTCTGATCCAGCAATATTGCACGCAACGATAGATTACAGTGCTTGTGGCGAACTAAAGGTTCCGGGGGATGAGCTGGACTGTAACATCAACATAACTTGATTATCGCCATATACAACAAGATCGTTTAGCCCATCACCGTTGATATCAGCGGCTGTTATACGATTTACATCGATTGATATATCGTGAACAGTATTCTGGACAAAGCCACCATTACCTGTTTGCAGGAATAGATTAAGTCTGGAGCTAACAGATGGAGGTGAAAAGGGTGCCGAACCCGTTGGGAAAGATCCGGCTACTGCCGCATCCAGTAGGCCGTCGCCGTCCAGGTCTGAGAATACCGCATCGTCGCTACCATATTTGCCTACCGGTGTATCAATTGGGGGTGCAAAGGTGCCAGCTACCGGCCCTTGCAATAGCACTGTGAGCTTATCACTGCTGCCAGTACCATCTTGACGGAAGAAAATAAGGGAAAAAACGGGGTCAGAGAACAATTAACTCTAATATTCGTTAAAGCTTATTTCAATATTAGAAACAATTGTTCTCTGACCCGGATTTTCGCATCCCTGGACCATACTCCATAGCATCCTGGTGGGCATTAGGCCTGCACTGAGAAATTTGAGTCCAGTGCTGTTTTGGCCCGGCTTTGTGTTAGCGTTATGTGGTTATTAATAATCAGTAATATATCTATAAAGGAGAGATATTTATGTATACGAGAAAAATAATTTTAACGCTGCTTCTCTCAGTTTCC
>CAMYJO010000044.1 GCA_947258755.1 uncultured Gammaproteobacteria bacterium | reverse complement strand
ACAGAGCTACTGGCCACTGCCATGCAGAATGCAGAGAAGATTCGCGGTGCCGGTGATGCACAGTCGACTGAAATTTACGCCGATGCCTACGGCAAGGAGCCGCAGTTCTACGAGTTCTATCGTAGTCTGGAAGCCTATCGCAAGACATTCAATACCAAGCAGGATGTTTTCGTCATGGAGCCCGATTCAGAATTCTTCAGATATTTTGGAGATATCGCCGGTTCTAACTGATCGATTGCCAGGAGTTAATATATCAGGCCAATCGTTGTGGGGATCAAATGGCGGTCCATAGGGCCAATCCTGATGGATAATCAATCAACGGCCTATGCCGGACATATTGTCCGGCATTTTTTTTGAGGATGCTTAGTGTGAACGAGTTATTATCTGCATTGGCGCTGGTGATGGTGATCGAGGGCATACTGCCGTTTCTGAGTCCACGCACGATGCGCAGTTATATGCTGCAAATGTCACAAATGGATGATCGAAGCCTTCGAATCACCGGACTGGTGGCGATGATAGCAGGCGTCATACTGTTATATATCGTCAAATGAGACATAAGACGATAGACAGTTATCCTGATCAGGCAGAGAGTTTTACCACGAAGGCACGAAGACACGAAGCTTATTAATGATCGGTTCGCGCCATGATACTTTGTCAATACAGGAGATCATGGTCGGACCGTTACTGATCAAATGCAGATTGCATAACGTATTGAAATGAATATCTTGCTGCAAGATTTCAGAACGCAACTCGCCTATCATTCAATAGCAATAAATAAAATAAATATTTCTTCGTGGCCTTCGTGTCTTCGTGGTGAAAAGTTATATTTGATAATAAACTAATTCAAATTCCAGGCAGCGTATTCAGCGTTGTCACATGTCAATAGATATTTGTAGTCTATCGCCTACTTCCGTGTAGGCGTCGCCCGCGTGTCGGAGTTTGAGTTGATCAGGGCCTGTCCAGACGGCTGAAATGGTAAATCGAATTTTTCTCGAATTTGCCGTCCTTGAAAATGACATAGGTTGTTTTCAGGCGCATATTATCCTTGGATAACTTATGCTTGATACTATGTACATGACCAGCCTTGGATTTGCATAATTCAGTTTTCATATCACAAGACATGGTTATCGAGTTACTGGCCGCATCAGTTGTTGCAAGCAGTTGTGGCTGATTTCGCTTTGCGCAGTAATGCGTTGCCTTGAGCTGTGTACAGTTCTTGGCATCATTGCAATGATACATCGTGGCCATTTCCTTTGGTGTGCCGGGTAGCAGGTTTTCCTGCACAGTGGAGCCCTTGCCGATGACCTTGAAGTCCATCGCTACTTTGTCTGTGCCTACAAGCGGTGCTACGTTCTTGTTTTTTGTGGCCTTACCTTCCTGCATGGATGCAGGTGCCAACTTCCATTGGCCCTGAAGCTGGGTCAGCAACTGGTATTGTTTCGGAGCCTGCTCTGCTGATGTCAGGCTAGCGGATATCAACAAAACAGGGGTTAATAATAAAATAGATAGTCGTTTCATGTCAGACCTCCAGAAGAAAATATTTATCGAAATTGGATTAAGCTGAATGGCGTATTCACGCGAGACAGGATCGGTATAGATACGACTTCATCCGCAGGACGGATTTATTACATCAGGGTATCAAGTATAGTCTAATTGTGGATTAATTCAGTGCGCCCATATAACGAGCAGATGTAGCAGGGCTGATGCTAACTCTATCTTTATCAAGGGAATTTTACCGGTATCTCTGAAGGCATTTTTACAACTGGTTTCCGGCCTTAAGCAGGGGTAGAATATGCACGTTTGTGTCTACCGAAAAAAGTCAGTCAAACTATAAGGTTTAATCATGGCAGCCGAAGAACAAAGCAAAATGACTCGCTGGATGTTACCGGAGGGTATAGAAGAGACATTGCCTGAGCAGGCCAATGTGCTCGAGCAATTGCGCCGTCATTTACTGGATTATTTTTCCAGTTGTGGCTATGAGCTGGTGCAGACGCCGTTTATCGAATACCTGGATGCTTTATTGGCGGGTGCTGGCAAGGAACTCGGAGCGCAAACCTTCAGGATCACCGATACCCTGAGCGGTCAGCAGCTGGGTATTCGAGCTGACATGACCCTGCAGGCCGCGCGTATCGATGCGCACCAGATCAAGCAGGATGGCCCGGTCAGATTATGTTATATCGGCACGGTGCTGCACACGGTCAACGATGGCTTTGCCGGTTCGCGCGCACCGCTGCAGGTCGGTGCCGAATTGTACGGTCATGCCGGTATCGATAGTGATTTCGAAATCCTTGAACTGATGTTGAATATGCTGGGACTAGCGGGTATTCAGGATGTGCACATCGATCTTGGTCACGTTGGTATTTTCCGAGCCCTGGCAGCACAGGCGGGGCTCGACAAACAGGACGAACAATTATTATTCGAGGCCCTGCAACGTAAAGCGATCCCGGAAATCAGCGATATTCTCGACAGGCTTGCGCTGGATAGTCATGTCAGTCAATGCCTGTCTGCGCTGGCTGATTTGAATGGTGGTGTCGAGGTACTGGCGCGCGCTGAAAAGATCTTTCAGGGTGCCGATGCATCGGTCATGGCCGCACTGGATGAGATAAAGCAGATCTCCGCACTATTACAACAAAGGCTACCAAATCTGCCGGTGCATTATGATCTAGCCGAGTTACGCGGTTATGCCTATAAGACAGGCATGGTGTTTGCCGCATTTATGCCGGGTTATGGGCAAGAGATCGCCCGTGGTGGTCGTTATGACGAGATCGGTAGCATCTTCGGCCGCGCGCGTCCGGCGACCGGGTTCAGTGCCGACCTGAAGACACTGATGACCTTGTCTGCACAACTACCGGCAGCCAAAACGGGCGGTATATTTGCACCTGCCAACGATGATCCTACCATGAGAGAAGCCATCAATGCATTGCGCCAGCAGGGCGAGCGCGTCATTGTCGAGTTGCCTGGCCAGCAGGGTGGTGCAGTCGATATGGCTTGTGATCGCAGCTTGAGTCTGGTCAAGGGTAAATGGCAGGTCGTACCGGTCTAGGCGATCGGATTAATTATTTTATTTCAAACGCTAACAGGGTTGAATCATGGGTAAGAACGTCGTAGTTATAGGCACCCACTGGGGAGATGAAGGCAAGGGCAAGGTCGTCGACTTATTGACCGACAAGGCTGCTGCAGTGGTCCGCTTTCAAGGTGGACATAATGCCGGGCATACACTGGTCATAGATGGTAAAAAGACAGTCTTGCACCTGATCCCATCCGGTATCTTACGCGACAATGTGTTGTGTATGATCGGCAACGGCGTGGTGTTGTCACCTGATGCCCTGTTCAAGGAGCTTGGTGAGCTCGAAGCGAGTGGTGTGCCCGCTAGCAGTCGACTGAAGATCAGCGAGGCCTGCCCATTGATCCTGCCTTACCATATCGCCCTGGATCAGGCACGCGAAATTGCGCGCGGCAACAAGGCCATTGGCACCACCGGTCGCGGCATCGGTCCTGCCTATGAAGACAAGGTATCGCGTCGGGGAATTCGCCTGGGTGACCTGTTTAATGTCGAGCATTTTGCCAGCAAGCTCAAGGAAGTGATGGAGTACCATAATTTTTCTCTTCAGCATTATTTCAAGCAGGACACGGTTGACTACCAGACAGTGCTTGATAGTACTCTGGCCATGCGTGATCGTTTGCTGGCGCTGGTCGGTGACGTGCCGGAGCTGTTATACCAGGCACGTCAACGTGGCGAGAGCATTATGTATGAAGGTGCGCAAGGTACGCTGCTGGATATCGATCAAGGCACTTATCCCTATGTCACCTCATCCAACACGACCTCAGGTGGGGCCGCCTGTGGTAGTGGTAGTGGGCCGATGGACATTAATTACATTCTCGGCATTACCAAGGCCTATACCACACGTGTCGGCAGCGGCCCGTTCCCGACCGAGTTGTATGACGGCGAGGGACTGATGGATGTCGATGGCGAGCATATGGCTACCAAGGGCCATGAGTTTGGCGCGACTACCGGTCGTGCACGACGTTGTGGCTGGTTCGATGCGGTGACTTTACGACGCGCCATTCGTGTCAACAGTATCAGTGGCCTGTGTATCACCAAACTGGATGTATTGGATGGACTGCAAACCCTGAAGCTATGCACCGGCTACCAATACAACGGCGAGGTGCGTGAAGTACCACCGATTGGTGCCGATGCGTTTGAAGAATGTGTGCCAGTCTATGAAGAAATGCCGGGTTGGAGCGAATCAACCGTTGGTGCCAAAAACTACAGTGAACTTCCGGAAGCAGCCAGGGCCTACCTGAAGCGTATCGAAGAAGTTGTCGGTGCACCTGTCGATATTATTTCAACAGGGCCGGATCGTGAAGAAACGATTATCCTGAATCATCCGTTTGATTAAAGATTGATTGCTAGGGGTGTCGTTAGGTACCCACACCAGGCCCGGTATATAGCCGGGCTTTTTTTGCGTTGCAATTGGAGCGAGAGCTTCATAGTTGTTAAAGAAGATAATGATTTAATCATTATCAAAAGCTTGTAAGCGGATTTGAGGACATTAAGCGCTAGTAATAAAGATGATTGTCCTCTGGACGAGTTTATTTTATTCTTTAAGTTGATATGCAGAATGAGGGCAGCAAATGCTAGGCGAAAAACATGATCTTATCCACGAATTTCCTGAACACAAAGACAAGATACATCAATTAAAAATCTCGAATGCGCATTTCGCAAAATTGTTTGAAGAATATCATGTCATCGAACATGAGGTGCGGCGTATCGAGGAGGGTGTTGAAATCTCATCGGATGATTATTTGGAAAATCAGAAGAAGAAACGCCTGGACCTTAAAGACCGCTTGCTGGAAATGCTTAAACAGGAATAAACGGGGTCACAGTAGCGGCTTATTGAGTACTTGCTATGCTAAGGCCTATTTGAAGTGTATCGAAAAGGTGGTGGGTACACTGGTGGATATAATTTTATCGGGGCCGGATCGTGAAGAGACAATTATTCTGAATTATCCGTTTGCACAAAGATGGTGTCGTGAAGGGTGTCGTTAGACACACAAAAAAGGCCCGGATCTATGTCGGGCCTTTTGTGTGTTTGCAACGTTTGGGCCAGAGTGAAACGATGAGATTTTTTTTGGCCGTTGTTGACCAAGAAAACAATTATTTGAACTATCGTGTCGACCCATTGAAGTAGCTACCGCATGCTCGCTGATTGACAGCTTACACTGCACAGTAGACCATTCAAATGTCGAATTACTTTACACTTTGATCGGTGTTAAATACCGAAGAAATTCCAAGTTAATGTAATTACTATATATTATATAAATGGTATGGTTATTGCTATTGCTATCTTGGGGGAAGGTACGGCCTTGCGGTAAACGCCGCTATTGTCTAATAATTTGGAATTGCAATGGTTACTAGATATAAAAGGCAGTAGACTCAAAGGAAGAACAAGAAAATCAAACATCATGGTTGAATGTTATGAAAAAGATTACTCTATCGGTCCTACTTTTATTTCTGCAATATGCAGTCCAGTCACAAGCTGCTATCCAATTTGATGAAGTCACATCCAGCGCTGGCTTCACATATAAAGGCGAATCGTGGGGCGCATCGTGGGGGGATTTGAATGGGGACGGCTGGCCGGATTTGTTTACCGGTAACCATCGAAACCGCAACAGCCTATACCGAAACAATAAAAATGGCACATTCACCGACGTGTCACCGGGTATCAATCAATCTGGCAACTGGGTACCATATCAACCATATCACGATCCCCACGGAGCGTCCTGGATCGATCTTGATCGGGATGGCGACCAGGACCTGCATGTAACTGCCGGGCAACACTTTGATAACCAGCTACTGATCAATACCAATGGACTGTTGTTCGATGAAGCTGCCAGCCGCAATATTACCGAACCAATTGCGGCCGGCAGGATGCCCCTCTATCTGGACTATAATGATGATGGCTGGCTGGACCTAATCCTGGCGCAGCAAGGTGGTACACAGACCTATACGCAACAAGGCGGTGCCTTCTCCCGAACAACCGGACAAACAGGCTTAGCCTGTTTTTTTACTTTGTATGGCTTTCTGCTTGATCTAAATGCGAATGATCGTATGGAGGTAGTATGTCCTGCTATAAACTATCTTCCAGATAAAGTGTACGATACCAGTACCTTGCCATGGACAGACGTGACTGCGGCGCTGCCGCGGGACACTGCTGTCATTGACACCGCCACTGCGGATTTCGATAACAACCTGCGTGCGGATATGTTTCACGTCAGGGGCGTACATTTTATCAGCCAGGCCCTGCAAACCGGTCCCAATACACTGGAAGCCCAGATCGAGACATCTAACATCCGGGAAAAAGGTTTCAGTTTCCGGACCAATGGAGCCATGACTGTCAAACTACACTGGAGCCAACTGAACCTCAATCGAATTAGAGTAGGCTCAGCCGGGGTCCAGCCAACCGATCCTGTCTTCCTATTACCTGCCGGAACGATAACGTTTACGCTGGACAAGGCCAACACCCAATTCTGGGGTATCCAGGCGCATGACCCGAATACAGATTCTGGGATTTATATCGGTTATGACCCGGGCTTGGACCTATGGACCATTGAAAGCTCTCCCGGTGGTGGGTGGCAATATGAGTATTACCTGATAACCACATCAGAACCCGTTTCGAATGTAAGCGATGTTTACGGCAAATGGAATGGCGATGATCCGTTACCCCCTGTAATACAGTTTAACACCGCCTCCGGTTTCCAGGATCGGACCTCATCCTCTGGATTGGGTCAAGCGGTCTCCTGTACCTCTGCAGCTGCCGGAGATTTCGACAATGATATGGACGTTGATCTGTATCTGGTATGCCGCGGTGGCGTAGAGAATATCCGCAACCGACTGTATGAAAATCTGGGCAATGGGACCTTTGTCGAAGTTGCGAATGCAGGCGGGGCGCAAGGAGTAATAGGTCTTGGTGTTCAACACGGAACAGGTGAAAGCGTAGCGATGGCAGATTATGATCTGGATGGTTTTCTGGATCTGTTCGTCACGAATGGCAACAACCTGGAGCCACTTTTCGAAGGCGGTCCCTCGCAAATGTTTCATAATCGAGGCAACGCCAACAACTGGATCGAATTTGATCTGAAGGGTGTCGTATCCAATGCCGATGGCATCGGTGCGAAGGTGTATGCAACCGCCGGCGGCCTTACCCAGCTGCGCGAACAGAATGGCGGTTATCACCGCTTTTCGCAAAATCATCAGCGCATCCATTTTGGCCTGGGCAGCAACAACCTGGTGGACTTACGAATCGTATGGCCGAATGGAAACCAGGACATTATTAATAGCGTTCAGGCAAACCAGGTTTATCAGATAACCGAGGGCGGGGCCATTGAAGTGATCAACGGTGGCAATGCATCACCGACATTGAGTATATCCGATGTCACGGTTTCTGAAGGAGGCGGCAGTGCCAACTTTACCGTCAGTCTATCACCGGCCAGCTCCGATACGGTTACGGTGCAGGTCGCTACGGTAGATGGCAGTGCTGTGGCGCCCGACGACTACACCGCCCTGCCGTTGACCACGCTGACCTTTAGCCCCGGCCAAACCAGTCAACCGGTCAGCATCCCGATCATTGAAGACACACTCCCTGAAGGCAATGAAAGCTTCAGCGTGGTGCTCAGCAATCCCAGTAATGCAGTTATCACGAAGAATACCGGCATTGGCACGATCCAGGATAATGAAACCTCTGCTTGTGGCGCACCGACGTATGATACGAGTGTGGATAGCGCCATCTTCCTGTGGCAAAACTGTAGCACCGGGCAATGGTTCCTGCGTGCTACTGCCGGT
>CAMYJO010000043.1 GCA_947258755.1 uncultured Gammaproteobacteria bacterium | reverse complement strand
AAGATCCCAAGTGTACTCGCAAATATGTTGCGGGATAGGGTAGTTCTGATCAAGGAAGTCCCATGGGCCTATCAAAGTATTCCAGAAACTGTAGGCAATACGCCATGCATGGCCACATTCACCATGGATAAGTCGTTTTACGCCCAGATCTTCAGCCGCCTGACGTACGCGCATGGCAACGTCCTGCATGTTTTCGTAACTGCCGATAAACATACCAAAGTTACCGGCTTCCGATGCATGTGAGCTCAAAGTCCAGTTGACCCCGGCTTCATGAAAGACCTTGGCATAACCGATCAGGCCATCAATATGGGGTTCTGCAAAAAAGTCTGCAGAAGGAGTGATAAGCAGGATATCCGCGCCTTTTACGTCGAGCGGGAGTTTCACCGGCACCCCGGTGTCGTCGAAGATTTCTTCTTCCAGATCTAGCAGCGTGTCGCGCAGGGCACGTTCTGGTAAGCCCAGGTTGTTGCCGATCTTGAATACCTTGCCGATGATCTCGTTACAATATTTTTGTCCGACACCTACGGTATCCAGTATTTCACGAGCTGCCATGGAGATTTCCGCTGTATCGATGCCATACGGACAAAAAACCGAGCAACGACGGCATTGTGAGCACTGGTGAAAATAGCTGTACCATTCGTCCAGTACTTCCTTATCCAGATCGCGTGCACCAACTAGTTTAGGGAAATATTTACCGGCAAAGGTGAAGTAGCGGCGGTATACACTTCGCAGAAGATCCTGACGACCAACCGGCATATTCTTCGGGTCGGTGGTACCGAGGAAGTAATGGCATTTGTCAGTACAGGCGCCACACTTTACACAGCTGTCGAGATAGACTTGAAAACCGCGGTAACGGCTAAGCAGGTCACCCATTTTTTCAATAGCAACTTGTTCCCAGTTATCTACCAGCTCACCGGGATATCCCAGTGGTTCCTGGTGCGGTGGTTTTGCCACAAAAGGAGAACTCTCAGCCATGGCCCCTTCTGTTAGATCAGGGATGCTTGCGTATTCTCTGTATTCTGGAGTATCAAAATCTGCCACGGTTTATTCCTTCACTAATTGATCTTTGGTTTTGTAGCCGCGATTTGCATCAAGCTTGGCGGCCCAAGGAACGATATGACGTTTCTCTCTGGCATTATCCACCTGGTTACGCGATGGGCTAAAGAAAACGCCGGGGGCGTGCAGTAATTTACTGATCGGAAATATGATCATTAATATAGCAACCAGTACCAAATGTGCTTGCAGTAGCAGGCTGGATGGTAAAGGCTGGATGTCAAAACGAATCAGACCCAGGACAAACATTTTCAGGGAAACGATGTCAGTATGGCTGAGAA
This sequence comes from uncultured Gammaproteobacteria bacterium, assembly GCA_947258755.1. Taxonomy (GTDB): domain Bacteria; phylum Pseudomonadota; class Gammaproteobacteria; order JAADHQ01; family JAADHQ01; genus JAADHQ01. The sequence continues at coordinate 10,780 of CAMYJO010000043.1, read as the reverse complement.
ACGTCATGGACATACCGGTACCTGCAATCGCCAGAATCAACAGCAACATCAGATAATCAGAAGGGTTGGAGATATAGCGGATACGCTCAACAAAAATCCTGCGAGCCAGTAGTCCTAATAATCCAATCAACATGGTATAACCGGCATATTTGCCGAAAGACTGGATGATTTGTAAATTGATAATCGGCCACAGGATATTATCCGGGCTGATTGCATAACGTAGGTGACGAACGAAAGCCAATAACAGCGAGGCGTGGAACAGCCAGCCAAAAATCCAGATCCACTTGTTGGACTTGAACAGACTTTCAAACAGGACAACTTCGCGTCCCATACGCATGACTACACCGGCCTGTGTTGTAGGTGCCGGCATAGTGGGAATCTTGAGTGGTGCTGGAGTGCGCCAGTATTTTAAAACCCTAAGGAACAGGCCGCCAAAGAAAGCAACTGATGCTACATAGAGTAAAATCGCAAATGCTACCGACATTTCAATGCAACTCCTTAAAATCCGTATTTGCCAAAGTTATATAATCGTTTTACTGCTGAGGCATTTACAAACAGGGTTCGGAAAAAAGCCCGAACCCTGTTTAAGTAAAAGCATCTGGTTTAGATACAACCAGTTGGCTTAGGCAGGCCAGCGATCTTACATGCTTGCTTACCAGGGCCGTATGGGAACAGTTCATACAGGTACTTGCTGTTACCTTTGTCTTTACCTAATTTCTTGCCAATTGCCTTGGTCAGTACACGTACTGCAGGGGCAATCTGGTATTCGTCATAGTATTCACGCAAGAAGTTAACAACTTCCCAGCGAGCATCATCCATTTCCAGGTTTTCACTCTTGGCGAGTTCCAGGGCAATGTTCTCGTCCCAATCACTCAGTGTTACCAGATAACCTTCTTCATCAGTTTCAATTGTCTTTCCATCTATTTCAATAGCCATTCGGTTTATCTCCTGTTTGACTTTAACTTAAAATACAAAAATTATACCCAGGACTGGACCTTATCGTGTTCGGTAACCAGTTTGACAAAGCCGGCATAGTCTACCAGTTCAATTCCGTCCATTACTTTGCCTTGAACGCCGCGGGCATTGATATCTTCCTGCAAGGCGTATACCTTTTTGCTCTTCATCGCTTCTTTGACAGAATCACTGACAACAGTACCTTCCTGAGCGGCAAAAACGCCATCTTCGATCAGTAAGATTGAAGAGCCATCCGCAGACAGACGCAGGCAACTGTTCATAGAATCTTTTTCAAAGGGTGATTTGTTTACTGTGTGTAACATCGACATAATTAAATCTCCCCTAGAAGCTCAGAACAACGTCTTGCTGTTCCATAAGGTCAGCAAGTTCTGCAGAAGTAACAACCTGGATAGAGTCTTTCTCTGCCCAGTCCTCATCTTCATCTTCCCAGACCAGGTGCTGGAGATCTTCCAGAGTCAGGCCGCGGGCTTCCAATGATTCTTTCTCTACATAAATCTTGTTGATGTCGTAGTCGCCAAGAGCAGAATAGGTGGGGGAGAAATTCTTCATCCCGATACCTTTGGTATCCTGGCCTTTAGCTAACTGGTATACACCATCATCGACAAATGCGAGGGCAACATCCTGCTCAAAAGCAGCGCCGATTAATACAACTTCAAGAGACTCCCAGGCATAAATAGTGCCATAAGGGGCTCTGCGATTAACATAGAGGAATTTTTTAGTAACAGACATAATTAACTCCTCAATCGCCAAATACGACTAGACGGTCAGATTGGATACCAGCCTCAATTAATTGACCCAGACCGGAAATACGGAAACCGGGAGCAATATTATTGCCGTCCTTTTTGTTACGTTCTTGTTCACCTTCATCTACGAGGCCGCGGCGTTGAGCCGCAGCAACACAGAGAACCAAATCAAGATCGTGTTCTGCCGACAGTTCTGACCAGCGATCAACTATATTGCGGTCGTCCTGAGGCGGAGTGGTATAACGGGTACCGTTATTAACACCGTCATGGTAGAAGAACACGCGAAAAATCTCGTGTCCCGCTTCGATGGCTGCTTTAGTGAAGTTATAAGCAGAATCGGTAGCCTGGTGTTGATAAGGACCTTCGTTTACTTGAATTGATAGTTTCATTTACAACATACCTCTTGATTAGAAACGGATATGTGTAGATGCATTCAAGCTCTTACGAGCACCACGCCATGTATCAACATGGTACTTGGTGAATGGCAACTTGGTCAGTTCGAAGAAACGTGGCCAGCCGATACGGTCAACCCAGTCATTGATACGTTCCCAATCCTTCGCATCTTCTTTGTAAACCTTGAGGATACGCTTAACGATGGCAGTCGCTTCAGGCCAGCGTGGCGGATTGTTAGGTATGCCAGCAGCAACCAGTTTCTGGAAGCTTGGCTTGCTACGTGCATTGGAGTGATTACCACCAATCCAGATAGCCAGCTTGGAGTGCTCGGCATCATTGATTTGCATCGGTGGGCAAGGAGGGAAGCATGCGCCACAACAGATGCATTTCTTCTCATCCACTTCCAGTGAAGGCTTACCAGCAACCGGGCAACGAGCAACAACAGATGGACGCTCACAAACGTTAGCAACCAGATCATGGTTGATCTTAGGTGGCTTGGTGTGCTGGATATTGATCGCGATATCACCTTGACCACCACAGTTGATCTGGCAGCAAGAAGTCGTGATATGAACACGATTAGGCATGTTCCATTCTTTGAACTCAGTGATCAGCTCATCCATCATGGACTTAACGACGCCGGAAGCGTCAGTGCCTGGGATATCACAGTGCAACCAGCCCTGTGTGTGAGAGATCATCGCAACAGAGTTACGTGTACCACCGACGATGAAACCAGCGTCTTTAATGGCCTTGATCAGTGGCTGTACCTGTTCTTCCTTGGCAACCATGTATTCGACGTTACTACGGATAGTAAAGTGAATATAACCATCAGCGAATTCATCAGCGATATCGCACAGTTTACGCAGTGAGAAAAGGTCCAGGATACGCTGTGTACCACAACGAACAGTCCAGATTTTGTCGCCTGATTTGGCAACGTGTAACAGAACGCCTGGCTCTGGATCTTCATGATAGGCCCAATTGCCATAGTTTTTGACCATGACAGGATGCATGTACTGGAAGCCATCCGGGCAACCGCTCTCGATAGGCGGACGCATAGCTGCTTGTTCAGACATATTTACCTCCAAAATTCCTACAAACTAAATTCATTAAAAGCGGGGCGAATATTTAAAATGCATCGCCCCGCAGGTGTACAACTTTTAGCTGGATTAGCTGGCTGCTTTTTCAGCTTGACGCTGGTTCCACTTCTCAGCTTCAGTATCCCACTCATCCATACGGATGTAAGAGCTTTCACGTGGGTTGCTGATCATATTAGGATCAACTTCGATACCGATACCTTCAAGGAAGTTAACCAGGCCGATACGTTCGATCATCTCACCAGTACGCTCGTGCTCAAGTGCGTTCTCAGCGAAGAAGTCAATCGTTTCTTCAGCGATCTCAACCAGACGTTCGTAGTCTTCTTCGGTTTCGAGCTTCATGAAAGGAAGGATAACAGTACCCATCAAGTCACCAATCTTCAGTGTACGCTTACCACCGATCAGCAGAGTGATACCATGGTCGTTACCTGGAGAAAGTGCCTTAGGCATAACGTTCAGGCAGTGCATGCAACGTACGCAGTTACGATTGTCTACGTCCAGGGTGTCATCATCATTCAGAGACAGAGCCTGTGAAGGGCAACGGTTAACAACGTTATCGATGATGTACTTACGGCCTTTCTTTTCGATATAAGCCTTGACTTCATTCTGGTCAACGCCCATGTCATCACGCCATGTGCCGATTACTGCAAAGTCAGAACGTTCGATAGCATTCTGGCAGTCATTTGGACAACCTGATACTTTGAACTTGAATTTGTAGGGAAGGGCAGGACGATGCATGTCATCGAGGAAGTTATTTACGAGCAAGCGGTGAATTTTGTGTTCGTTGGCACATGATTGTTCGCAACGAGCGGCACCGATACAAGACATAGCAGTACGCACACATGGACCAGCACCACCGAGGTCCCAACCGTATTCATTGATTTCATCAAAGAAGTGCTGAGTGTTTTCAGTGTTAGTACCGATGAACATGATGTTACCAGTCTGACCGTGGAAGGTTACCAGACCTGAACCGAACTTTTCCCAGCTGTCTGCTAACTGACGTAGCATGCTGGATGAGTAGTAGTTACCTGCAGGAGGCTGTACACGCAATGTATGGAACTCACGTGAGGCTGGGAATGCGTCGCCAACTTCGGAGAAACGAGGAATGATTCCACCGCCGTATCCAAATACAGATACAGTACCGCCTTTCCAATATCCCTTACGTGTTTCGTAAGAGTGCTCTAGCTGACCCAGCAGCGAATGAGTCATTTCCTGGATCATTTCTTTAGGATGCTCATTAGCTAAACGACGGATACCAGAAATAAAACTAGGCCATGGGCCTTCTTCCAGTACGTCCAGCATGGGAGTTTCATACTTTTTGACCATTTGTGTATGCTCCTTACAGTTCAAAAAATTAAATCGTTTATGTGATCACATTAAAAATTTATTAAGGCCACAGCAGCGAGCTGCTACAGCATGGCCTAACAAAACTTGTAAAATCCGCATAAATTTAAACTTTCAGTGTTGTCTTCCAAAACAGCTCGAAACAACACAAGTCAGTATGCAAATTAGTGCCAGGATTGTAGTCCTCGAGGCTCCATGAGCAACACCCTGCTGATGGGGTGTATAGCACCCAATCTTTATATCCCCATTGGGATATAGCGCAGCCCCTGGAAGGATCTTGACTTAGTATCTGGCTCAAATCCTGGCCGCGAATTATAGCATATTAAAAATAAAAAATAAGCAGATTCTAATTCATTTCAGCGCGGCTTAATGTGTTATCGGAGGTGCCTATATAAATAAGGTATGAATTGGCTAAATAATGCCGGTTTTATGGTGACAGGACCCTTATTTAACCCTATTAAAATCCTGCTAATAGGCCTTGAATAGCGCTTCTTTTACCCCCATATATCAGACTAATTTAGTTATATATTAGAAAATGATTAAGGTATAATATTTCATTTTCTGCCGGCTGCCGCAGATTCAGGTATTTGGATGCTAATAGGGTTATCAATGTGACTACTAAGGTTTCTCTGACAAACACGCAGAAACTGTCTGACTGCTCCCCATTCAATCTTGACAATGAGCAGGCCTATCAAGCCTGGCGGCAGCAGAAGTTAAGCGCTTACCCGCGCTCGGCCGCTGCGTTGAAAGTGGAAATCGGTGATTTAGCGGCTATTACGCCGTCAGAGTTGGCGGAATTAACACGCATTTGCGGCAAGGCCAATAGTGTTATCTACCAATGTCAGTCATCGTATTCAGATAAGGAGTTGGTACGCTTGCTCGGCCAGCAATGTGGTTTGACGCATCTGGATGAAAATATCTGTGCCGATGAAGACGGCATCAGTGGTTTGCGTGTTATGCCGGATGGTAGTCGGCATGAGGGATATATACCCTATACCAGCAAGCCGATAAACTGGCACACCGATGGTTATTACAATACCGTCGAACACACCATCAGGGCAATGATTCTGCATTGTGTTTCAGATTCGGCCAGTGGCGGTGAGAATGCCATCATGGATCATGAAATCCTCTATATCTTGATGAGGGACCATGACCCCGATATGGTCCGGGCACTGATGCAGCCCGATGTGATGACCATACCGGCGAACATTGAGAACGGCGTTAGTATACGCGCCGAGCAAACAGGACCGGTATTTTCACTGGACCCGGTCAGTGCTAATTTGCACATGCGCTATACCGCCAGGAAGCGCAGCATTGAATGGAAGCAGGATCCTTTAGTAGATAAGGCCACCGCCTTTATGGATGAGCTGTTTGCAAAAGGTAATGAATATATTTTTCACACTCGATTAAATCCGGGTGAAGGCATTATTAGCAATAATGCATTGCATAATCGCAGTGCTTTTAATGACGATGATGCTGCAAACAAGCATCGATTGATTTACCGGGCACGCTATCTCGATCGAGTACAATCAACTGATCTGAATCAGTTATATGAATTAGGAGAAAATGCATGTTGTGGTTAAGCGAAGTCATGCTCCAGCATCATGACGTTGATACATTTACCGAGCTCGAAGGTTTGATTGCTGACAAAGCCAAAGCGGGTGAAATGTTTTTCAGGATGGATGTGAAACCCACCTATCATGATACGCCGGAAGACTGGGAAGACAGGCTTGAATCGGCCTTTAATACACGGCGCTAAACGAATATAACGAAGGGTTTGTAGTATGGAATATTTAGATGAAAATGCAATGCTCGGCAATAGCGATGATGCCAATATCGAGTCGCAACTGATTGCGCTTGAAGACCGGTACAAGGAATTGCCCGCTGATGTCAGTGCAATCGATAAAGCCTTTATGGAATTGCAGATGGCGCGCCTGATGATTGGTCTTGACCGTAAGGATGAATCCTGGGCAATGGCCAGAAAGGTATTGGATGTATTCTTGCAGTCGCAAGACTGGGAAAAAGCAGTCGATGCCTGCGATGTCATGTTTCTGGCCGAGCAAGATGGCTCTATCAGCGCACTGGGGCAGGGTATCTGGCTTGCCGTTACCTATCCGATCGATCCGGAATTAACCGTGGCATTATTGCAGCACGTCATTGATGAAACGCCTGATGATGCTGATGGCGCTGCGGTGGCAGCAGCGACAGCGGCCTATATCACCGAGTTACGTGCCGAAGGCAAGAAAAAAGATAACTTGATGTTCTTTGCCAACCAGATGTTGGGCCAGGTTTCGAGGCGGCACAGCGACATCGAAACCCAGGAGCAGTTTGATCACTGGATTGAAAAAATGGAATTAAATGATCCAGAGAAATTTCTGATTCGACTACGAAATGTTGTCGATGTGTTGGTGCAGGATGACTGGTGGTTCGATCGTGAATCCTTACAGCAAGCATTGCCGGTGAACTGAGATGTTTTGGGAAGAGCAGAAAACAGAAAAACCCTTTCAGGCGCCCGACGATATTGTCGATCTGGTCTATAAGATCAATTGTAAGTGTCTGCCGCTGGAACATGCAAAGTCGTTATCCATGGCCATTCACAAAGCCTTGCCGTGGATTGCCGATGAAGAAAAGGCTGGCATACATCTGATTCACGGTGCCGAATCCGGTAATGGCTGGATGCGCCCGGAAGACCCGACCAATGAATTGCTACACTTGTCGCGACGCACGCGCATGACATTGAGATTACCAAAAGATCGTCTGCAGGATGCCGGTGAGCTCAGCGGCCAGAAGTTGAACATAGACGATTATGAGCTTGAAGTAGGGGACAGCACAGTCAAAATGCTCAGTACCCAAAGTACCCTGTTCTCGCGTTACGTGGTCTCAATGGACACTGAGAGTGAGGATGATTTCCTGCGCCGGGTACATTCGGAATTGCAAAACATGGATATTAGGGTCAACAAGCTGCTTTGCGGAAAAACCCATATACTTCAAGGGCATTATGGCGATATTTTCACCCGAAGTGTCATGCTTGCGGAACTGAAACCACAAGAATCAGTCAGGGTCCAGCAGCACGGGATTGGCGAAGGCAGGAAAATGGGTTGTGGTCTGTTTATCCCGCACAAGGGCATAGCGCCGGTCAAGGGCGCAGAAGACGACTAGCTCGACGATATTGGCATCGCGGGCGTTTTTTTATTAGAATACGCTAATTAACTCTTTTTTACGTATTTTGTGTTTGGTTATGATTATAGGAGACTGTAATGGCTTACGAAGTAGATGGTAAAACCATTGAGGCGACCGAGAATGGTTATCTGGTAGAAGTGACTGACTGGAGTGAAGCGGTAGCTGAACTGATTGCCAAGGAAGAAGGCATTGAAATGACTGACAAGCATTGGGATGTGGTCAAGTATCTGCGCGATCAGCACATTAACAATGCTGGTAATGAGCCTAATGAAAGGACGATCCTGAAAGACATGGGCAAGCAGTGGGGCGAGAAGCTTTCATCCAAGGTTATGTATGAAATGTTCCCATTGATGCCATCCAAGCAGGGCCGCAAGATTGCCGGTCTGCCACAGAGTACACGTAAGGGTGGCTACTAAGCGAACATCGCGCTTAAATGGTCTATGATAAAGGAGAGCTACGGCTCTCCTTTTTTATGGGTGGATGGTATTGTGACAATCAAATGCTAAGTTAGATAGCATGATCGTGCCAAAATTAGGCTGTCATTGCGAGGATAAAATGCCATTCATTAGAAAAATAAATAAACGGCACGAAGGGCTATTCATTCTAGTGGAAACAAACAAGGAGGGGCTATGGCTCGCAAGATAGAAAAATCTGAACAGCAATGGAAACAGGAGCTACCTGAAGACGTATATCACGTTACCAGAGAAAAGGGCACCGAGCATCCCTTCAGTGGCAAATACAACAATATGAAAGACAAAGGCATGTACCGTTGTAGTTGCTGCGGTGAGCCACTGTTTAAGTCCGATACCAAGTTCGATTCCGGCACCGGCTGGCCCAGTTTTTACCAACCGGTACAGGAAGACAATATCGAAAACATCACAGACAGCAGTCATGGCATGACCCGTACGGAAGTCGTGTGTAATGCCTGTGGCGCCCATCTGGGTCACGTATTTGAAGACGGTCCTGCGCCAACCGGTTTACGTTATTGTATCAATTCGGTGTCGCTGGATTTTGATAAGGAGGATTGATCTGCATTAATGGGTGTTGTTCAGTTATTTCAGATAAATAATTTAATATCTTCAGCAGGTCCGAACTAAACCTCCGACCACATCCTGACCAGATTGGTATAGCTATGATCGACCTGTGCTGTTTCATCGGCTCCCGGTTTTTCTGCCATCAAGGTATCCCGCGCCTGGCCCAGTTCATGCAGTAGTTCACGTTGGGCCGGGTCACGTACCAGGCTCTGAATCCAGGTTACCGCTACCATGCGCTCGCCACGGCTTACCTCGGCGACCTGGTGCAGACTGGAGGCCGGGTAGACGACGGCATCACCGGCCGCCAGCTTGACCTTTGTCTCACCAAAGCTGGTGCGCACAATCAATTCACCACCATCATAGTCTTCCGGGCTATTCAGGAATATGGTGCAGGCGACATCACAACGAAAACGTTGCTCTTGACCCATGACTGGGTCATCTATATGAAAGCCATAGGTCATGCCGGGGCCGTATTTAGCGATGAAGGGGGTGGCGATACGGAGTGGCAGGGCGGCGTTCTTGAATCCGTCATTATGTGACAGATTGCCGATGATAACCTGCGCCAGTTGTTTGCCCATCTCCGAATTTTGATCGACTTCCTGATTGTTTTTGACCTTACCAGCGGACTTGCCGGCCGAAGAGCGACCATCGATAAAGGGTGCCTGTTGTAAGGCCTGCTGAATAACCGTTAGCTGCTCAGGGTCGATGACAGATTTTAGTGTTAACAACATAATGCCGTACCTGTGTTGTGATGTTTTGTCGTTATGTTATCAGTTATAGGGGCTATTCAACAGTAAGGATAGACCACCGATCAGGATGATCCATGAGACCACCTTGCGGAACAAGCGTGCATTGACCTTGAGGTGTAGGTGATTGGCATTCCACAGCACCAGTGCCAGAACCGGTCCCGATATCAACATCATCTGCCATATTTCTGCCGTAATCGTATTGTTAACGAGATAGGCTCCACCCCGAAACAGGTTCATGCACAGGAAAAAGGCCAGTGCATAATTGCGAATAAGCAGCTTGTCGGAAAAGCTGCCAATCAGACGTGTCATTGCGATAGGGCCGCTGATGCCAAACAATGCCTGTGATACCCCGGCAAGTACATCGAGCACACGCTGGGTAAAAAGGTTTAATTTAATCACATGTGGCGACAGCACCAGATACAGGCCAAACGTGGAGATGGCGCTGGCCAGCAGGTAGTAAAAGGTCTCGGTGGAAAAACGATAGAACAGTAACAGACCGGCGACCGATCCTGCGCTGGCAAATACCAGCATCTTTAACAGGAAGGCCGGTTCTACGGTTTTTTCGGAACGTATCAAACCGATTGTTGCAGTCAGGATTTGCGGCAGTATCGAATAGATCACCAGTGTCTTGGCGTCATAGATCAATGTCATCACCATCAGCATCATGATCGTACCGGCGAGGCCGAAGACGATTTCGAAGCTGAAGGTGATTGAGCAGACGAGGGTGAGGAGGAGGATGGGGAGCATGTGGGTTTTATCGTGTTTGCCGGTATTTCGTATTGTGGGCCATCTACTTAGCGTTCGTGGCCATTAAGAAAAACTGTCATCGCGAGACGTTTTTTGTCGACGCGATCTGTATCGGTTGTTGTCCAGACTAAAATGGGTTGGATAGCAGGTTTTGGTGATTGCTTCGCTATCGTCATTCTTGCCCATCCATGGGCTCCATGACATAAGGCCTTCCTGGCCAAAGCTCGCAATGACAAAAAATATTTTACTAGCCACTAGCCACTAGCCACTAGCCACTGGGCCTTTAAGCGAAGACCACCCACGTCGTGGCAATGTATTTCACGCCTTTTTCGAGCGTGGCGCCGCGATGCTCATGTGTCCAGAACGGTGGAAACAACAGCAGTTTTCCCTGTTGCGGTTTGATCTGTACATCCTGGAAACTAAAGTCGGTTGTACCACCAGGGCCTTCAACATCGTTCAGGTACCATACTGCCACCAGTTGCCGTTGGCTGAATTCATGACTGCCGCCATCGATATGCCAGTGA
>CAMYJO010000042.1 GCA_947258755.1 uncultured Gammaproteobacteria bacterium | reverse complement strand
TTGTTGTTATATTCCACTCTTCAAACTCGCCTCGATAAATGCATCGAGATCACCATCCAGTACGGCCTGGGTATTGCCGGTTTCCACACTGGTGCGCAGATCCTTGATACGCGATTGATCCAGCACATAGGAACGGATCTGACTGCCCCAACCAATATCAGACTTGGTCTCTTCCAGGGCCTGCTGGTCAGCATTCCTCTTTTGTATTTCCATTTCGTACAACTTGGCCTTCAACTGCTTCATCGCCGTGGCCTTGTTCTTGTGCTGAGAACGGTCGTTCTGACACTGTACCACAATCCCGGAGGGCTGATGCGTGATTCGCACAGCCGACTCAGTACGGTTAACATGCTGACCACCAGCGCCACTGGCGCGATAGACATCAATCCTCAGATCGGCCGGATTAATGTCAATATCAATATCATCATCGATCTCGGGCGATACGAACACGGCAGCAAATGAGGTATGACGACGATTACCCGAATCAAACGGTGACTTGCGTACCAGGCGGTGCACGCCGATTTCTGTGCGCAACCAGCCGAAGGCATACTCACCCTCGAAACGGATCGTCGCGCTCTTGATTCCCGCTACTTCACCGGCAGACACCTCGATCAACTCCGTTTTGAAACCGTGGCGCTCTCCCCAGCGCAGATACATGCGCAAGATCATATTGGCCCAGTCCTGCGCCTCGGTGCCACCAGAACCTGATTGTATATCGAGGAAGGCATTACTGGCATCCATTTCGCCGGAGAACATACGCCGAAATTCCAGTTCGGCCACCCTGGTCTCCATACCGGCAAGATCCGTCTCTATTTCGGCAACCGTGCCTTCATCGGATTCCTCGGCGGCCATTTCCAGCAATTCGGCGGTATCACTCAGACCGCTTTCCATGGCCTCGATGGTCGCAACTACTTTTTCCAGTGCCGCGCGCTCCTGACCAAGCTTTTGTGCACGTTCGGGATCATTCCAGACCTCGGGCTGCTCCAGCTCGCGAACGACCTCGGTCAGCTGCTCTTTCTTGTGTTCGTAGTCAAAGATACCCCCTAAGGGCCGCGGTGCGCTCTTGCAGGTCTTTGATTTTGAGTAAAACGGGATTAATTTCCAGCATTCTGACAACTTTTAAACAATATTTGATAATAGCCGCCTATGATACAACAGCCGGAGGGGATTTGACCAAAAAATGTCACATTAACGTCTCGCGACAGCCAACAACTCAACAGGGTTCCATGTACTCCACCATCAGCTGCAGACTACGTTGACCACGAAATTCATTGACATCCAACCGGTAGGCCATGCGCACAGACTGCCGCTCTACCGGGCAATCATCATCGACGGCATTAAAGGCGATTGCATCAATTGTTTTCGAGGACTGTGAGGGTTGCACCACCATCTTCAGGTGACGCTCACCAACAATACGTTGCTGTATGACCTTAAACTCACCTTCAAACACCGGTTCCGGGAAACCCTGCCCCCAGGGGCCTCCCTGCCGTAATAGTTCAGCCACATCGAGTGTATATTCCTGCTCATCTAATTGCCCATCGGTATGGATACAACCCTGCAGATCGTCTGCATCGACCCAGCGCATGACTTCGTCAGTCAATGCCCGGTTAAAATCATCCAACCTGTCCTGTGCGATACTGAGACCGGCGGCCATCGCATGACCACCAAACTTGTTTATCAGGCCCGGGTTACGGGTGGCAATGGCATCGAGAACATCACGGATATGTACGCCCTGGATCGAACGCGCCGAGCCCTTGATCTCGCCTTCTGTTCCCTGTGCAAAAATGATCGCCGGGCGATGAAAACGCTCCTTGATACGTGAGGCCAGGATACCGATGACCCCCTGATGCCAGTCCGGATCATACAAACAGATGGCCACCGGGATATCCTCATCATCCAGCTGCAGCTTATCGAGTACGGCAAAGGCCTGCTCACGCATTCCGGTTTCTATCTGCTTGCGTTCCTGGTTTAGACTATCCAGCTGCATCGCCAATTCACGTGCGCGCTCGGGTGAGTCACTGAGCAGACACTCGATACCGACCGACATATCCTCCAGGCGACCGGCCGCATTCAGGCGCGGGCCTAGTGCAAAACCCATATCACTGGCCACGACACGCTCGCGACGGCGACCACTGATCTCCAGCAAGGCCTCGATCCCGGCACAGGCCTGACCGGCACGTATACGACGCAAACCCTGCTCGACAAGGATGCGATTATTGGCATCCAGCGGTACCAGGTCGGCGACGGTACCCAGTGCCACCAGGTCCAGTAACACGGCCAGGTTCGGTTCGTCGATTCCCTGCTGTTGAAACCAGCCCTGTTGCCGCAGGCGTGCGCGACAGGCCAGCAGTACATAAAAGATGACGCCGACACCAGCCAGATTCTTGCTGGCAAAACGATCACCCTGCTGGTTCGGGTTTACTATTGCATTGGCATCCGGCAAGGCCTCACCCTGTAGATGATGATCGGTCACCACCACCTGCATGCCCAGTTCACGGGCGCGTGCCACCCCCTGGATACTCGAAATACCGTTATCTACGGTGATCAAAAGATCCGGCTCATACTGCCGCGCGACATCGACAATCTCCTCGGTCAGGCCGTAACCGAATTCAAAGCGATTGGGCACCAGATATTGTACTGAACGTGCTCCCAATGCACGCAGGCCTCTAACGGCGACCGCGCAACTGGTGGCGCCATCGCAGTCAAAATCGGCGACAATCAGGATCCGCTTGTCGTTACAAATGATCGAGGTGATGACATCAACGGCCTGATCAATACCAGCCAGGTCCGTGATCGGGAGTAGTTGCTGTAAGGAGCGCTCCAGCTCATTGGCCGAACGCACACCGCGGCTGTTATAGATACGTTGCAGTATCGGCGGTAGTTCTGCACCCAGGTCAATCGGATCTGTACTGAAGGTGCGTTGGAGTAATTTTTTATTCAATGGCCAAACATGGGGGAAACAGGCACTATTTGCCAAACCATGTCTATGATATAGCTTTTCATCCACATAGGTCAAAATCATACTGTTGAACGAAGCCTGTTGGCCAGCGCTACAGGTGATTAATGCTTATGCCCGTGGCGTCCGTCTAATGATTCGCCCTTTTCATTATAGAAACCGGAAGCACCATGCTGGATAAATCCCAGATTGATCATTTTCATCAGGAACGGATCGGACTCATTGTCGCCGATATCAGTATAGTCAGTGGTCCGATAGCTATACAGGTCAGTAAAGACCCTGCTAACTCTGTTTGCATTTGATATCGTTTTTCCCAATTTCCACACCAGTGTCCCACCAGCCTTGCTCACTTGCATATACTTCAGCAGTTGTTGTAGCGGTAACCAGTGCAAATCGATTTGAGATTTGTCTGATTTCAGCGTGTAGTGCTCAGTGATGTTGCAACCATGACCCCTGGTCTCTACAAGAGTCATTTTATTTTTCAACTGCGTGGAGACAAGCTGGTATTTCAGACTCCAGTCCCCTGCCCCTTTGCCATCATTAATTTCGCCTGGTTGATACTCTATACCATGCTTGTAGTGATTATAATTGCGCACCAGGCGCAGCTTATCATGAGAGGTTCGTTCCCATAATTCCGTAATTTCTGATTGCGGGTACTCATGCGCAACCGATTTTTCCTGACGCCACAAAGTCATTTCATGACTTTTGCTGGCAGTATCTGCTGCCCGGGTCGATATGACTGTATATTGCGCGCCTAGTGGCTGCGGAGCTATACAATCTGCCTGGGCGGCATTATGGAGAATTAGTATTGAAAATAATAAAAGTGATTTGTATTTCATTGGAATGCCATTTAAAAAATAAAGAAGTCGTGAGGGGCCCCATGCCCCTCGCGACAAACTATTACAACTATTTACTAGTCTTCGTTCTGATGTTTTCGCAGGGATTTCCTTGCATTTTTAGCCAACTTGGCAACCCTGTTCATGATATGGAAGATCACATTCTGCTCATTGGTACCAGCAACATAATGCGCACCAGGACCCTTGCCATAGATGGCGATATCTTCACCGGCATGTGTCTCGGAACTTAAAGGTACCAGGGCTTCCTGGTGATAACCTGTCGCCTCGGTATCCACTGAAGTCAGGTCGATGCGACCCGTGTCAGCAGGCAGACCATAGGTTTCATCGGCATTAGTTTCATCACCGAAATCCCTGAAACCACGTCCATTGGTGTAACCCAGAGTCGTGTAAGGCATGCCGTCCGAGGCCTTGGCTGGCTCATCTGAACCAACACCGACCACCTTACCCAGGATTGGGTTACCACGTTTTGGATAACCAGCAATGGTGAATACATGACTATGGTCAGCAGTGACCAGGATCAATGTTTCACTCATATCAACTGACTCGACTGCCGCCTTCACTGCTTTGGAAAACTCGATGGTATCGGTCAGGGCATTATATGCACTGCCAGCGTGATGGCCATGGTCGATTCGACCGGATTCAACCATCAGGAAATAGCCATTTTTGTTGTGGTCCAGAACATCGATCGCTTTGGCTGTCATATCACTCAATGATGGCTCGCCGGCGATGTCATTATGACGATCCGCTTCATACTGCATATGTGATTCGTTGAATAGACCGAAAATACGACGCGCCTTGTTGGAGATAGCATCAAAACCGGCCTTGTCATAAACATAGACACCATGTGGGTTAGAGGATTTCCACTCGGATACCAGATCACGACCATCGGTGCGATCACCTTCGACTGAACTGGCTGCATCCGGGCTGTTAAAGGAGGCATCCTTAGGCAGGAAGTGGCGTCGTCCACCACCCATAACAACCTCGATACCATTCATTCTTCGGGCATTCGGATAGCGTTTTTTCATATCTTTCTTGAATTCAACCAGTTGCAGAGCGATGTCCTTGCAACCTGCTTCAACCGCATCCGCCGGCATGTCAGAAATGTCTTCCCAGTTTCTATCAGCAGATTTGGCATAAGTAGCAGCCGGTGTCGCATGGGTGATCCGGGCCGTTGAAACAACACCCGTAGATTTACCAGCAAGCTCCGCCAGTTCCAGAGCAGTCACCAGCTCATTACCGGCAACGGTAGAGCAATCACCACGGACGATATCTTCGTCAACACCTATTACACCAACATCGGTCTTGACGCCAGTCATCATTGCAGTCATGGTACCGGCAGAGTCCGGTGTTTGCGCGTCTACGTTATAGGTCTTTGCCAGACCGGTGAATGGAAATACGTCAAAGCTGAGATTGTTTTCCTCGCCCATCATCCCTTTCATCTGCCCTTCCAGGATACGTGCTGCCGTGACCGTGGAAACGCCCATGCCGTCACCGACAAACAGGATGACATTCTTGGCCTTGGTTTTACCACGATAATAATTTTTTGCAGCCACATTAGCTTGTCCAGCCTTGTACCAAGGATTTTTGATCTGATATCCAGGAATAGGATTGCTGCCACCTACCGCAAAGGCAGTTGATGATATTGCCATCGATACTGCACTGGCAATCAGTAATTTTTTCTTCATGACGTCACTCCGATTGGTTATAAGTAAAACTAAAGTTGGTGAAGAATCGAGTGCACAGTCTAGTAATCGGATATGACACAAATGTGAAACCTGTATGAAAGTTAATGTCATACTGCAATGATAAAATGAGTGGAAAGACTCCTTGAAATAACGGTCATTTCTTGTTTCTCAAACCCCATACACGTTCATGGTGCGCATGATAATTAGGTCCGGGTAATTGATCAGAGATTTAATATTGAACGCCGTAACGTAACATCAATCAAATGGTGCGGAGAATGTAATCGTGACAAGCGGGTACTACGTCATCTTGGACGAGCTGATGACAGTGGGCGGATTTTGCGCCGTCGACGCCATATTTTCGATAGACCGAGTTTTTTCAGGCGATAGCAGTGGCCTTCACAGGTCTGTAAGCCGAGACTGGCAATACGGCCCTGTTTCAAAGCCTGTAGCAACGGCTTGAACCAGGCAGTTTCGAGTTTGATCAACCTGTCTGTATGATGGCGAGTATCCATAGAGAGCATGTCCGCTTCATCAGGACTCAATACCACCAGTCTATTTATCTGATCTGAGCTGTTTTCCTCAATGACGCTCTCTACCCTGGGTGGTGGTGAGTACACAAGAACTCCAGCCAGCATTGCCAATCCCTTGCAAAATGGTTCATCGGTATACACTGCCTGCCATGGAGAAATAATACTGTCAGGTAGTTGTCCGGGACCCCAACACCAAACACTATTGACCGGGTATTGCTGCTGTTCAAGGCGTTGCTGATTGCTTTCAGCCGCATGCAAATACATTTGCACTTCATTGATAAAACGGTGCCAGTGGGTCTGGTCAGCACCACTTGGCATAAAGGGTTCAACACTGCGGCCGCGGGCATCGCTCAAGCTATGAAAGCTTGAGGCAGGCAGTTTGGTTAAACTGACATACCAGCGTTCATTGTTGTAACTCTCAAACTGCCAGCCATCCTCGGCATATAAATCATTCAAACCTTGCAATAACGTAGAGGACTCGTCCGTGTCCAGGTCGAGCATACTATTGCCACGCAGAATCAAGCGGTCCTTGTCCGCTTCGATGTAGACGGGATCGACATGCATCCAAACGCGCTGATCTTTGAGGCCGCTGTCGGCATAACGACTAACGGCTGCTACCGGGATGTGCTTCGATTCGCATTCCAGACCCATCAGTTCACTGATACAAGGGTAGTAGGACTTTGGCTCTGCTGTACTGCGGTCGGCACGCGCCAACAGGGTTTCCAATGCTTTCAAGCGTGGCACCGAAGACTGAGCCTTATCGATACAGGCGAACAAGTCGGGGATAAGCAGGCTGATATGTGGCTTGGTCATGCAGGTGGGAAATCCGTTGCGTGATCCCCCGGCCAACCCGGCTGACACCGGGAAGGCCCGAGTGGGGTCATCAGGACATGTTGTCGAGGATGGCGGATTTGACCGAATCCAGGTTGGCCTCGACGGTGAGCATCGGCGCCGTGCTTTGCTTGATCGCTGTATCCGGATCTTTCAGACCATGACCGGTCAGTGTGCAAACGATACTGCTGCCCTCAGGAATCTTGCCGCTCTTGATATCATTCAAGGCACCTGCCAGTGAAGCAGCGGATGCCGGCTCGCAGAAAACACCTTCCTTTTCCGCCAACAATTTCTGTGTCGCCAGGATTTCGTCATCAGTACACTCATCAAACCAGCCACCGGACTCGGACTTGACCTTCCAGGCTACGTCCCAGCTCTGCGGGTGGCCGATACGGATAGCTGTAGCCACCGTATCTGGATCATCGACCATTTCTCCGCGCATGAATGGTGCGGAACCTGCGGCCTGATAACCGACCATCTTCGGACGGTTACCGACAATGGCTCCACCGGCATAACGACATTGACCCTGACAAAAACTACAGGCCTCGGTCACATGATCGCCTGATCCGGATGAATATTCACAATAACCGATCCAGTGGGCAGTGATGTTACCGGCATTGCCAACCGGCAGGCAATGATAGTCCGGGGCGCGGCCTAGTTCTTCGACAATCTCGAAGGCGGCCGTCTTCTGTCCCTGCAGGCGATAGGGATTGATGGAATTAACGATCGTCACCGGTGCTTCTTCGGCCACTTCCTTGACCAGGCGCATGCCGTCATCGAAATTACCCTTGATCTGGATAACCACGGAACCATGCATCATCGCCTGTGCCAACTTACCCATCGCAATTTTGCCTTCGGGAATCAATACAAATGCAGTGATACCGGCGCGTGCTGCATAGGCTGCGGCTGCGGCCGAGGTGTTACCGGTGGATGCACAGATAATCGCCTTACTGCCTTCCTCAACCGCCTTGGTAACGGCCATGGTCATACCACGATCCTTGAACGATCCGGTAGGATTCAGGCCTTCATATTTAACATAAATATCAACGTCCTTACCAATAGCGTCCGGGATATTATTTAGACGTATCAGTGGCGTATTACCCTCACCCAGGCTGATAATACGGGTGTCATCATGTACAGGCAAGCGATCCCGATAGCGATTAATCAGTCCGGTATAACGTTCTCTAAAAGGCATTTGTGTAACCTCAATTACTATTTTGAATTAATAAATTAGCTGCCGAGTGACTCGACACGGATGCGCACAACCTCGGCGGTGATGGCCGGCAAGGACTCGATCTGGGTAATCGCATCATTCATACTGCGTTCGTTGACCTTATGCGTCAACATGATAATCGGTACATCGCTTGCACCTTGCGGTGGTTCCTTCTGGATAATAGCCTCGATACTGATCTGCTGATCACCGAGTATGCGGGTCACATCGGCCAGAACACCTGGCTGGTCCGAGGCCTTCAAGCGCAAATAATAAGCGGTTTCGACATCTTCCATACCGAGCACCTCGGTATCGGTCATCGCACCTTCAAAGACCAGCTGCACCCGTTTCCCGCTCCATTCGGCGGGCACCTGGAAGCGGTGCCGGTAGGAACCGATCTCCGCCCTGACCTCGTCATCGCGCCCGTAGGCATACTCTCCGAACCCCTCGAGCTCCCACTGCGACGGCACCGCGATGGTCGTCCAGCCGCCGCTGCCCCGACCCCGGTCGATCGAGAACTCCCACTCCACCGTGTCGCTGCGGCCGGTGCCTGAAAGATAGAGATGCTCGGTCCTGGCCTCGGCACCGGAGGGGGCCGCGATCGAGAACGACATTGCGGTCCCCGGCGAGGCCCCCTGCAAGACGAGCAGGAAGAGCACTATCGGAAGGAAGCGAGAGCCAGCCGGTCCGGGGGTTCCAAGGTGTCGATGTCTTCCGGTGGGTCGAAACACCCTGAAATGATAACCGGGCTCGTTTCTTGCAACTCTGGAATCCTCTCAGAGCATCGTCGTCTTCACCGCATTCAAGGAGCCTCAACCATGGACAGAAAGCCGATCACGAGAAAAGCTCTTCCCGCCATTCTTTGCGCATTGACCGTCCTGGGCGCCACCCTGTCGCCGCTCCAGGCGCAGGAAGACCGCTCGCAGCGCAAAGTGAGAACCGCTCTCGAGGTCTACCGAGAGCTCGTCGACCTGCCGGAAAAAAAGATCCCGGCCAAGCTCCTCTCGGAGGCGCGCTGCATCGCCATCATCCCGAGCGTCATCAAAGGCGCCTTTGTGTGGGGCGGCAAGCGCGGCCGCGGTGTGATGACCTGCCGTCAGGAGGGGGGCTGGAGCCCGATTATCTTTGTCAAGCTCTCGGGCGGCAGCTTTGGTTTTCAGATCGGCGGGGAGTCGACCGATCTGGTGCTGTTCTTTCTCACCGACCGCGGTGTGCGCTCCCTGCTCACGAGCAAGCTCGTCTTGGGCGGCAACGCGTCGGTCGCGGCGGGCCCACTCGGCAGAACCGCCGAGATCGGCACCGATGCCCGGTTGAAGGCCGAGATTTTCTCTTACGCCAAGTCCCGCGGAGTTTTTGCTGGCATCTCGATCGAAGGTGCCCGGCTGGCAGCCGACCATGCCTGGAACACCGGGTACTACGGTTCGCGGGTCTGGCCGGACGAGATCCTGTTCGGCGAGACCAAGCCTCAGGCGCCTGCGGGGATGAACGCTTTTCTGGCAGCGCTGCCCTAGGCGGCGACGGGTATCTCGTAAAATGCCGCCGATGTTGAAGATCGGCTCCGTCACCGTTGATCCGCCTTTGGTCCTGGCTCCCATGGCGGGTGTCACCGACCGCGATTTCAGGCTTCTGATCCGCCGCATTGGCGGAGTGGGAGTCGTGACGATGGAGTTCATCTCGTCCAAGGCCCTCGTTGGTGGTCACCAGAAGGTCCGTGAGTTGATGCACTTCTCGGAGGAAGAACGGCCGCTGTCGATCCAGATCTATGGTGCCGATGTGGATACGATGGTCGAAGCGGCGCGGATCGTCGAGAGCCTGGGACCCGACATCTGCGACATCAACATGGGATGCCCGGCCAACAAGGTCTTGAAGGGCTGTG
>CAMYJO010000041.1 GCA_947258755.1 uncultured Gammaproteobacteria bacterium | reverse complement strand
CGCATACCAAGTAGAAACACAACGAATTCTGTATCTGTTTTTGCTGTCATCCGATCTTTAATAATTTGAGCCATATTTCCTCTTTTTTACACACATAACAGTGATATATACAGAATTCCGTGTTTTCCGATTTAGACAGAATTCTGCCTAAATCTTTTGATATTTTCATTATTTTGTACCACAATCGTATCAGGCTTACTCAATTATTTCATTCACTGAATTGCTAAGGATGGCGATATGAATAATGATCCATTTGCCCGTTTCTGGGATAAATATATAGAAAAAACAAAATCCTATGGAGTCAATGACAAGGCATGCCGTTGGTATGTCAAACGTTGCGAGGATTATATCAAGGCGTATAGTGATATCCGATTGGCCGAGCACGATGGCCAGTTTGTGGCAAAATATCTTGAAGATTTAGGCAGAAAAACGTTCATTCAAGATTGGCAACTGCTACAAGCAGTTGACGCGCTGCGTATACTTTTCATTGATGTCGTTAAATCAAAATGGGCGATAGATTTTGCCTGGGATGACTGGAAGGTGTCAGCACGTTCTTTGGATACAAACCATGCAACCTTGGCCAGGGACGCGAATGTATATTATGAAGAACCTGGTGGGTTAGAAGAAGAAAGTAACAAGAATGACGGCCTGATCAAGAAGGTTAGAAGGTTTTTTCCTGAGCATGTCAAAAAGCTTATTGTTCAGATCAGGGTAAGGCATTATTCCATACGTACGGAAACGGCCTATCTGACATGGCTTGCCCGTTATATTGCGTTTCATAAAATGCAGGATCCGGCATCACTAGATACGCAGGGTATTGCTGCTTATCTCGAATACCTGGTCATCAAGCGAAATGTCGCTGCCAGTACTCAAAGTCAGGCACTCAACGCATTGGTATTCTTCTACAAGCACGTATTAGAGGTGGAAGTCGGGGAATTGCCTGCGTTCAGGCATGCGAAAAAACCACGACGGCTACCTGTTGTATTAACCAGGGATGAAGTCAGGCAGCTCCTTGATGGCATCGACAATGGAACGTCTAAGTTAATGGCCAATATTTTATATGGCTGTGGCCTTCGCCTTATGGAATGTATCAGGCTGCGGGTCCTGGATATTGATTTTGGCTACCAGCATATCCTTATACGAAATACAAAAGGTAATAAGGACCGTATAGTACCTTTACCCAAGATGCTTGTTGAAAACCTGCAGGCGCAGATCGACAATGTCAGGTACTTGCATCAACAGGATTGTAATGATGGATTTGGTGAGGTGTATTTACCGCACGCGCTGGCGAGGAAATACCCGAATGCCGCAAAGGAATTGGCCTGGCAATATGTGTTTCCATCGATAAAGATTTCCAAAGACCCACGCTCGAAAAGATATGGACGGCATCATATCCATGAGAATGGCTTACAAAAAAAGATAAAGGCAACAGCAAAATCTGTCGGTATCAATAAGAAGGTCAATTGTCATACGCTGCGGCACTCATTCGCGACACATCTGCTCGAATCTGGCTCCGACATACGCACCGTACAGGAACTGCTCGGTCATGCCGATGTATCGACCACGATGATTTATACACATGTCCTGAACACACCGGGTGTGGTGGTGCAGAGTCCACTGGATAGTCTATAGAGCAGAGAATAGTCAGGCAGTTAAGCCAAATGACGGTCACACAGTTTGAAGGATCTGTTAAAATGCCCGGATGGATGTCTCCAATATACTCGATGATCTAAACGACGCCCAACGCGAGGCGGTCACGGCGAACAATCGTTCCTTGCTGGTGCTGGCCGGCGCCGGCAGTGGCAAAACCCGTGTGCTGGTGCACCGTATTGCCTGGTTACTGGCCGTAGAAGGCGTTTCCCCACACGGTGTTCTGGCGGTGACCTTTACCAACAAGGCCGCCGCCGAGATGCGCGGGCGTATCGAGAACATGCTCGATATGCCGATCGGCGGCATGTGGGTCGGTACCTTTCATGGCCTTGCGCACCGACTGTTACGCGCACCGCAGGGCTTCCAGATCCTCGATTCCGATGACCAGTACCGTTTGATCCGCCGTACCCTGAAATCACTGGATATCGACGAGCAACGCTGGCCGCCGCGGCAGGTGCAGTGGTTTATTAACGCGAAAAAAGACGAGGGCCTGCGCCCAGAGCACCTTGATAGTGAGCTTGACCCGTTTCAGTCGACCATGATCGAGCTCTATCGGGTCTATGAAGAGACCTGCAAACGTGCCGGCCTGGTGGATTTTGCCGAGTTACTGTTACGCGCACATGAGCTACTGCGTGACCACCCGGAGGTGCTCAAGCATTACCAGGCCCGCTTCCGCCATATATTGGTCGATGAGTTTCAGGATACCAATACCATTCAGTATGCCTGGGTGCGCCTGCTGGCCGGTGCGCAGGGCCATGTGTTCATTGTTGGTGATGATGACCAGTCGATCTATGGCTGGCGCGGTGCCAAGATCGAGAATATCCATCAGTTCTCGCACGACTTCCCCGGTACACACACCATCAAGCTGGAGCAGAACTATCGCTCCAGCGGTAATATCCTGGCCGGTGCGAATGCACTGATCAGCCATAATGCCGATCGTCTCGGCAAGGACCTGTGGACGGCCGATGATGAGGGCGAACCGATTCGCTTGTATGCGGCCTTTAATGAAACCGATGAGGCGCGTTACGTCATCGATCGCATTCGCGATTGGGTTGAGCAGGGCAATGCGCGCCGTGAGACCGCGATCCTGTATCGATCGAATGCACAGTCACGTGTCTTTGAAGAAAACCTGATGATGCTCGGTATCCCGTACCGGGTCTATGGCGGCCAGCGCTTTTTTGAACGCGCCGAGATCAAGGATGCCTTGGCGTACCTGCGCATGATCGAAAATCGTAATGACGATGCTGCCCTTGAGCGCATTATCAATACCCCCACGCGTGGTATCGGTGATCGTAGTATTGCCGCATTGCGTGATGTAGCACGGGTACGCGCGATCTCGATGTGGGATGCGATCTCGACTGTGATCGATGAAAAGACCCTGGCGGCACGCGCCGTCGGTGCATTGGGTAAATTTCAGGAGCTGATCAATGTCATGGCCGACGATTGCAGTAATATGTTGCTGTTTGAGCAAGTGCAGTTGGTGGTCGAGCACTGTGGTCTGATTGAATATTACCGCACCAAGGAAAAAGGCGAGAAGGGCGAGGCGCGTGTAGAAAACCTTGAGGAGCTGGTCACCGCTGCACGTAATTATGAACGCAGTGAAGAAGATGAAGAGATGACGCCGCTGGCTGCATTCCTGGCGCATGCAGCACTCGAGGCCGGCGAAGGCCAGGCAGATGCCTGGGAAGACTGCGTGCAGTTGATGACATTGCACTCGGCCAAAGGACTGGAGTTTCCGCTGGTGTTTTTGTGCGGCATGGAAGAGGGCCTGTTTCCGCACCAGCGTTCGATCGAGGAGCCGGGGCGGCTCGAGGAAGAACGGCGTTTGTGTTATGTCGGCATGACGCGCGCCGAGCAGCAGCTGGTGATCAGTTATGCCGAGCAACGGCGTATCTTCGGCAGTGACATGTACCCGACGCCGTCACGCTTTGTCAGCGAAATCCCGGATGAGTTGATTGAAGAGGTCAGGCCCAAGGTCAATGTGACCCAGGCCGGTTCGGCTTCAGCGTCATTGGATGAAACACCGGACGGGCTTCAACTTGGTCAACGCGTGATTCACCCGAAGTTTGGTGAAGGTGTGATACTCAATTATGAAGGTCAGGGCAGCAGTGCGCGCGTGCAGGTTAATTTTGATTTTGAAGGCAGCAAGTGGCTGGTGCTGGCGTATGCGAATTTGCAGACTGTATAACAAGCATGCGATGGTAGTTGGATATGAATTTGAGGAGATTGCTTCGCTGCGCTCGCAATGACATGGTTTTTTTGTCATCGCGAGGCGCGTTTTTTGCGCCGTGGCGATCTGTCGAGAAGTATATCCGGATAGACGGTGTCTTTATGTTTGGACATAAAGTTCAGGAGATTGCTTCGCTGCGCTCGCAATGACATGGTTTTTGTTGTCATCGCGAGGCGCGTTTTTTGCGCCGTGGCGATCTTATTGAAAAGGACTATTTGCTATGGATCAGCAATACTGTGTTTATATCGTTACCAACAAAAATAACACAACTTTATATACTGGTGTAACCAGCAATCTAGTCCAAAGGATATTTCAACATAAATCTAAAGCAGTTGCAGGTTTTTCGAAAAAGTATAATCTTCAAAAGCTGGTGTATTATGAATGTACTGAAGACGTGCATTCAGCGATTCAAAGAGAGAAACAGATAAAGGCCGGTTCCAGGAAGAAAAAAATACAGTTGATCGAAAATATGAATCCTGGATGGGATGATCTTTATGAGGGTATTTTGTAATACAGCCCGTCATTGCGAGCTTTGGCCAGGATGGTCTTATGTCGCGTAGGCCACGGAAGGCCGAGAGCGACGCAGCGAAGCAATCTTTGTAAGAAGAAGGATGCGCTAACAGATTGCTTCGCTGTGCTCGCAATGACAGGGGTTTTGAATGACAGGTGGTGTTGGTATGAAAACAGACGTAGACAAATTATTAAAGAAACACGACAAGCTAGTGCAGTCTGATGGCCTTAAGGTGACATCGCATGTACAAACCGAAAAGGATGACTGGTTCACGAACACGATCATGATAGAAGGCTGCAATACACCATTTAAATACAAGCGCCAGCAGGCCTACAAAAACCTGAAAGGCGCACGTGTAAACATGACCTACTATCCTGATATTGAATTGGTCGCCGGGATCGAGCTGGAAGTGATGAACGTGGTCAGGATAAAAATCAGCTAGCGGTTTGTTATCCCCCCCCCTCCCTCAGGGAGGGGGCCGGGGGGTGGGGGTAGATGCTTTTAGAATCTAAACCAAAGGCATTGATCACCACCCCCTAACCCCCTCGACTTTGGCTCCTGGCGTCGTTCTCGACAATTGCTCCTGCATTGTTCTACCTTCGCCCATCCCTGGGCTCGTACCGACTCCTTCCATGGAGTCGTCCTTGGAGGAGGGGGGATAATTTGAGTGTTTGGTGTAACTCCTCACCCTCCTGGTTAAATGATCAATCCAAGGTTTTCAAATAAGCCCGCCAGCCACCCAGCTGGCTGATGTCCTGCGCACCGCTCTCTGCATACCCTTCACAGATAAAGCCGGTCTCCCAGCGGCCATCATAGAGCTCAACTTTTCCAAGCCCGAGTGGCTGTGGAATACCCTGCAGGAAACTGCCGAGTTGATCGACAGGTAGGCGCCAGACCTCTACATCAATGGCGTTGCCGCCAGCGCTGACTCGCAGCATACCGGGACGATGTGGTGGGCCGCCGGGTAGTGCGACCAGCTTGTAATCGGCAGAGGATTGGCATTGCTCGACCAGTGTCGCACCACGCTCGAGCAATTGCTGGTTCAATGGCAGGTCCTGCATATGCGCACCGCAGACGACAAGGTTGGTATAGCCATCATCGATCTTGGTAACGCTGTCTGCAGGCAAATCCCAGTCGGTCGCACCGAGCGGCAGTTGTTGTGACTGTTGTAGCGTGTGTGCAAATGATAATAATTTCTGGTCCGTGAACGCATGCGATACCAGGGTGACACCAAAGGGCAGGTCCTTGTCGGTAAACCCGGCAGGTACAGCAATCGATGCATAATCGAGCAGGTTCATGTAATTGGTGTAATAACCCAGGTTTGAATTCAGTTGCACCGGGTCCTTGTTGACCTCATCGATTGTGTAATGCGTGCCGGCCGTCGGTGTCATCATGAAATCATACGCTGCCAGCAGATCATCGGTGATTTGCTTGCAGGCGCGTAATTTGTATTGCGAGCTGAATGCATCGCAGGCGCTCTTGTCCTTGCCCTGAATAATAATGCTGCGGGTCACATCCATTAAGGCTTGCGGGTTTTCATCGATCAATGGCTGCGTGGCGAGGTAGCGTTCGGTGACCCAGGGACCCTCGTATAGTAGCCGTGCCGCATCAATGAATGGGGTAAAATCGATTTCATGCTTGTGTCCGCCGAGTTTTTCAAGTTGTTCGATACTATTGTTAAACAGTTGGCGATATTGCGCGTTACCAAAAAATTCCAGCTGTTGTTGCATGGGGACGGCAAAGCTGAATAATGCAGGCGCTTGTACGGGCAAAGATTTGCAATTGCTAGCGGGATTTCTGCGCGAGTAGGCATCCTGTTGATCGTATTGGGCGCTGACCTTAAACAGGGTATGCAGGTCTTCGGTAGTGGTCGCAAAGATCGAGACACAATCGAGCGTGCGGCAGGCCGGTATAACCCCCTGGTTGCTGAGCAGGCCGCGACTCGGTTTCATGCCGAGGAGATTGTTGAACCCGGCCGGTACGCGGCCGGAACCGGCAGTGTCGGTGCCCAGTGAGAAGCTGGCCAGGCCCTGGGCCACAGACACGGCCGAACCGGCGCTGGAACCGCCCGAGATATAGTCCGGGTTAAAAGCATTACGTGTCGCACCATAGGGGGAACGGGTGCCGACCAGTCCGGTGGCAAACTGGTCGAGGTTGGTCTTGCCCAGTGGTATCGCGCCTGCTGCAATCAATTGGCTAACGACAAAAGCGCTGTGTTCGGCGATGTATTCATAATCCTTACAGGCTGCAGTGGTCGGTATGCCGGCCAGGTCGATGTTGTCCTTGATAGCGAACGGTATGCCATAGAGCGGTTGTTGTTCGGGTGAGGATTCCTGCAGGCGATCGAGATAGGGTTGGATTTCCTGTTCGCTCATCAGGTAGATCCAGGTATTATAATCACCCAGTTCATGCGCCTGTTTTAACAGGTAGTGACATAATTGTTGTGGATTGAAGTCACCATCGCGGTAATGCTTATGTAGCTGTCTTATCGTCAGATTCTTTATATTCATGCTAACTCCATCACCAACAGGCGTTGTCCGGCCGCGACCTGGCTACCTTCTGGTTTCAGTATAGTTTTGATTGTTCCGGCCTCGGCAGCAGTGACCTCGATTTCCATTTTCATCGATTCGAGTACCAACAACGCCTGGCCCTGTTCGACAGTATCGCCGGACTTGACCAGTATTTTCCAGATATTACCGGCCACGTGGCTTTCGACGGCAATCTCGTTGTCATCAAGCACCTCTTCCAGCGCCGGGTCATTGCTGATGTGTTGTTCGCTCTCGAAATTGATTTGTCCACTGGCGATCCAGCGTTGCAGCTCCTCGTCAAAGGCCTGTTTACGTTGGTCGGTGAACTGTTCGATGCGTTGACGGTTTTCGCCCAAATACGCTTTATACTGTTGCAGGCTGAAACGTGTCGATTCTATTTTTATATTGTATTTCCCCTTCGGGAAATCGCGCCTTATCTGTTGCAGCTCGGTGGCACTGACTTCATAAAAACGGATCTGGTCGAAGAAACGCAGTAACCACGGTTGTGCAAACGCGTCTGTTTGTCGGTAGCGGTTCCACATCTGAAGTGTACGGCCAACAAACTGATAGCCCCCCGGGCCCTCCATACCATAGACACACAAATAGGAGCCACCGATGCCGACAGAATTCTCGGCCGTCCACGTGCGTGCCGGGTTGTACTTGGTGGTGACCAGCCGATGACAGGGATCGAGCGGGGTCGCAACCGGTGCGCCTAGATAGACATCGCCAAGGCCCATGACCACATAGCTGGCATCGAAGACAATCTTTTTAACGGCATCAATTGAATCGAGGCCGTTAATCCGCCGGATGAACTCGAGATTACTCGGGCACCAGGGTGCGTCCTGTCTGACCGACTGCATGTATTTTTCGATGGCCAACTGACAGGCTTCATCGTCCCAGCTCAGGGGCAGGTGGACGATGCGTGCGTCCACTTCCTGTGTTTCGCTATCAAGCAGTGCCTGTTCGGCCTGCTCCAGTATGTCCAATAGGCGTGCGAGTGTTAGCACCTGGCTGTTGTAATGCACCTGCAATGAGCGGATGCCGGGGGTCAGTTCCTCGATGCCATCGACAGCCTGTTGCTGTAGCCACAACATCAAGGCATGTACGCGAAAACGCAGGCTGATATCGAGTACTTGCGGACCGTATTCAATCAACAGGTAATGGTCGCCTGCGGGACGATAAACGACGTTGCTGTTGTCATCAGACCCGGCCAGGCTCTTGGTGATGGCGCTTGTTGGCCTGGCGGCCTCAATGGGTAGTTTGCTCGGTGCTAATGTTTCTATGCTCTGTAATTGCGCGGCTTCAAGCTTGACCGCATCATCGATAGAGACGGCGACAAAGTTGATCTGGTCGCCGGCCTTTAACTGGCCCAGCTTCCACAGGTCGGCCTGGATGACCGTTGCCGGACAGACAAAACCGCCAAGGCTGGGGCCATCCGGTCCGAGGATCACCGGCATATCGCCGGTAAAGTCGATAGCACCGATGGCATAGGCATTGTCATGGATATTGGATGGATGCATGCCGGCCTCGCCGCCATCGGAACGCGCCCAGTCCGGTTTCGGTCCGATCAGACGGATGCCGGTACGACTGGAGTTGTAATGCACCTCCCAGGTAGCGGCGAAAAATGCGCTGATATCATCGTCAGTGAAAAAGTCAGGAGCCCCGTGTGGTCCATAAATGACATGCAAGGTCCAGCCATGCTGAATAGCAGGTTGTATTGTGGAGGGCAGTTCACTGATGACTGCTGTGTTTGCATTGTCATGCAGGTGCAACACATCACCGGGCCTTAACAGGCGCCCGCCATGGCCACCAAAGCGCCCCAGTGTGAATGTGGATTTTGAGCCGAGATAGTTCGGACAATCGATGCCGCCTTTGACGGCCAGGTAGGCACGTGCACCGGCATCATCGAGTTTGCCGATTTTTAATATTTGTCCTGCCTGTACCGGGATCGCTTGCCAGAAAGCGACATCGACTCCATCCAGGATGGCCTGCATCGGCGCACCGGTCAGCGCAATGGTCGTCGCGCTGTTGAAGCGTAATGTTGGACCATTCAGTGTGATTTCGAGACCGGCGCTATCGGGTGTGTTAGCGAGCAGGCGATTACCCAGTCTGAAGGACAAGGTATCGAACGGGCCCGACGGTGGTACACCAACATCCCAGTAGCCACGGCGACCGGGATAATCCTGGATACTGGTCTGTGTACCGCCGCTGAGGACATCGATGACCGAGGGTGAATAGCTAAAGCTGTTCAGGTAACGCGTAAAGATACGCCCCGCCCGGAATGCTTCAGTCTTCAGTATGTGTTCAACAAAATCCTGGTTGGTTTCGATGCCATAGATTTGTATGGCCTGTAGCGCCTGTTGAATGGCATCGATGGCCTGTGCACGCGTGTCTTGATGTACGATGACCTTGGCCAGCATCGGGTCATACAGCGGCGACACCTCGAGACCGCTTTCGATCCAGTGTTCGATACGCAGGGCCTTGCCATCCGCCTCGGGAAACACGACATCAGTCAGCAAGCCGGCACAAGGCTGGAAATTATTATGCGGGTCCTCGGCATACAGACGCACCTGGATACTATGACCCCGGGGTTTTAAGTCTTGCTCGATTTGCTCGAGTGCCGGCATTGTGCCGGCACCGAGAGAGACCATCCATTCGATCAGGTCGATGTCATAGAGTTGTTCGGTGACGCCATGTTCTACCTGCAGGCGTGTATTGACTTCGAGGAAATAGAATTCATCGTTGTCCTGATCGTATACAAACTCGACAGTGCCTGCACTGCGATACTGCACGGCTGCACAAAGGCGACTGGCGACATCACGTAGTTGTTGGCGCGCCGCATCCGGGATATTCGGTGCCGGAGTCTCTTCAATGACCTTCTGGTTGCGACGCTGCGTACTGCAATCGCGTTCACCCAGAGCGAGCACACTGCCACGGCCATCACCAAACACCTGCACTTCGATATGACGCGCATGTTCAACAAACTTTTCCAGGAAAATGCCGCTATTGGCAAAGTTCGATTCGCTCAGGCGTTTGACGGAATCGTAGGTGCTGCTCAGTTCGTCGGCGTTCCAGCATAATTGCATGCCGATGCCGCCGCCACCGGCGGTACTCTTCAACATCAGCGGGTAGCCGATGCGATCGGCCTCGGCCAGCGCCTGTTCGACATCGACCAGCAGGTCAGTGCCGGGCAGCAAGGGTGCGTCGTTCTGTTGTGCCAGCTCGCGCGCCGAATGTTTGAGGCCAAAGGCAGCCATTTGTTCGGTGCTGGGTCCGAGAAAGACGATACCTCCCCGCTCGCAACGCTGAACAAAATCCGGATTTTCACTGACAAAACCATAACCCGGATGCACGGCCTCGGCCCCGGATTGTTGTATGACAGCGAATAACTTGTCCAGGTCCAGGTAGGTCTCGGCTGCGTTGCCATCACCCAGTGACCAGGCCTCGTCGGCTTGTGTGACATGCAGTGAATCGGAATCTGCTTCAGCATATACGGCTACTGAGGTAATATTCATGTTGCGCAGTGTGCGTATGATGCGGCACGCAATCGCACCGCGGTTGGCAATCAGTACTTTTTTAAACATTGTATTTCGCAATACCTTGTTCGGGTCGTCCCGATTATTTTGTTGCGTTTAATGGTCGTCCATTAATGCTTTATCTGTAGCAGGGTTGTATCGATTCAAAGAATCCTGTCATAGCCAGACGCGGGTTCTTGCGACGCGGCGATCGATGTATGTTATCTCTATTTGGTGATCAAACCATAATGCTTCATTCGAGAGATTGCTTCACTACCGTTCGCAATGACAAGGTTGCTGTCATCGCGAGGAGCGTGTTTTTTGCGACGCGGCGATCTGTTAATGCCTTGTTCAACTAGCCAATACGATAATCTACTACAGTCTGCAATGATAGCCCCTAATAAAGCTTAATCAATCCCAAACCAACACCTCCACCGGTGTCGGGTTATAGGCATTACACGGATTATTCAATTGCGGACAATTCGAGATCAATACGATCACATCCATGGCCGCCTTCAGTTCCACATATTTACCGGCATCCGAAATCCCATCCTCAAAGGTCAGCTTGCCGTCCGGCGTTACCGGTACATTCATAAAAAAATTGATGTTATGGGTAATGTCACGTTTGCCGATGCCGAATTCCTCGTGTTCAGCGACGGCCAGCATCCAGCTGTCACGGCAAGCATGCATGCATTTTTTGTCGAGTGCATAACGGACGGTATTGCTTTCGGTGGCGCAGGCACCGCCGATAGTGTCGTGACGACCGCAGGTATCGGCGACGATTTCGAGCATGACATTACCTTCATTGGACAGCAGGTGCGTGCCCGTGCTCAGGTAGATATTGCCCTGTTCGCGGATCGTGTCCATCGCGCTATAGCGTTCGCTCGGATCGCTGGCATTATAAAATAATGTATCGGCGGCCTGGTTACCTTCAAGATCGAGGATGCGCACAGTCTGGCCCTGGTGGACGATATGCATGTAATAGTCACCGGCCGGGACGACCGTGCGTTCGATGGCATCGTCAGGTTTAAGTAAGCTTTCCTTAGTCATGCTTGCATCCCGCTTCAGTCATGACAGCCGCAGCCGATGTTATACAGCTCTGTGTTTTTGAAGCCGCGCTGGTTTTCAGCGTGCGAGTTTATGCACAGGTCGTCGTCGCTGACTGCTGCGGCCTTGCGTATCTGGTAGATCACTGGTCGTTTCGGGTATTCGGCTGCCGGGTTCATCGGGTGTGGGCAGGTATGAAATACGACCAGCGTGTCCATCTCGAAACGTAGCTCGATGTAGTCTGAGGCCTTGCTGTTGTCTGCAACAAAGGCCATGTCACCGTTATCGTCTATGGCTATTTTACTAAACAGGTTCAGGTTGGCGGCCATGTCGCGTGCATTCATGCCATATTTGGCCAGCTCGACGAGAAAACTGTCATAGCCGTTCAGGTACCAGTCATTGTGGAAGTCCTGATAGCTGTGTTCACCCCATTTGTCGGCGACGCTTTTTTTAGTGCTGTTGGCGCCGATGCTGTCATGCCAGCCGACACTGTCTTCTACAATTGAACAGAAAATACGCCCCATATCCGAATACAGGCAATTACCTTTGGTCAGTTTGAAGGTATGCTGGCATTTCAGGGTGTCGGGTGCATTGTAACGTTCGAGGTAGTTGGACGGATTATAAAACAGCATACCGCAGTTGGCGCCACCGAGCTTGTCGATCAGACGCAGGCTGGTGCCCTTACGCATCAGCATCGACCAGTGTGCGCCACCGGGGATTTCGTCTTCATACAGAACATCGTTGTTCATAGCTAAATTTCCGACTCTGTCAGTACCTTGCGGGTATCTTCCAGGGAATGATCAATACTTTCGAAGGTGGACTGGTCTGCTTCGCCTACGGGGATATCATAAGTGATACAAGCGCCATAAGCTGTAGGATTTTGCTTGTCGAGACGCTTCTTGTCAAATACCCATAAGCGTGTGCCCAGATAAAAAGCTTCCTGTAAATCATGCGTAATCATGAAAATGGTCAGTCCGGTTTTTTTCCAGATATCCAGAATCAGTTCATGCATATCGGCACGGATGCCGGGATCGAGTGCGCCAAAGGGCTCATCCAGCAACAAAATGCGTGGATTTTTCATCAATGCCTGGGCAATGGCCAGGCGTTGTTGCATGCCGCCGGATAACTCATGCGGGTACAGATCGAG
>CAMYJO010000040.1 GCA_947258755.1 uncultured Gammaproteobacteria bacterium | reverse complement strand
CGCGGCCAAGGGCCGCTCCTACATTAAAACAATTCTTGCTGAGCCTTTACTGAAAAACATAATTACGATGCCAAACCATATCATTAGCTTTCAGCACTATCCGGCTGTACTACCTCAACATCAGGTTCGGCTTTCTTGATTATGTCTTTGCGCTTAAGCGTGGAAAACGTGTCCGCGACAAAATCGCCAACAATAAAACACAAATCAGACTGACTGGTCTTCAGCACATGTTGTTTATCCACTTTAAACAACTCATAAGTGATGTCCGTATCCCCGGTCTTTATCTGATACAGCGAAAGTGGCTTGGATTCTTTTACCTTACTGACAAGCTCATCGTAGGCGACTTTTTGCACCTGTGGATATTGAAAATAATTGACCAGATTGACGATCTTATCCTGATCAAGCGATTCCAGCTCAGCCAGGTCTCGCATATTCCAGCCATCCGATTCTTTATAAAGTACAAATCCCGGCGCCTGTA
This sequence comes from uncultured Gammaproteobacteria bacterium, assembly GCA_947258755.1. Taxonomy (GTDB): domain Bacteria; phylum Pseudomonadota; class Gammaproteobacteria; order JAADHQ01; family JAADHQ01; genus JAADHQ01. Next base: position 10,399 of record CAMYJO010000040.1, on the reverse strand, counting down.
TCTCTTTGACCTCGCCTTCCGGCTTCAGCAGATTTTTATCAAACCATTGTTCCGCATTCGCCGGAGCCAAGTGCAAACCAAACTCTATGGCATAGATAGCCGCCGCATTTTCAATTCTAGCGTAGGTCTTTCGCAGGCCCGGAGAATCGCCTAAATAGATATTCGTAGCAGCATCTGCTTCCGCTTGTAGTTTCAGATGCCTTTTGAATTTATTCGCAGACACCTGAAAACGCTCCTGGGCATCTACTTTCTGCGCAATCGGCCAGCTTGTCTCGGCGTTAGTAACTTTCTCCAACATGCGATCGAGCAAGCCCTGGTCTACTGACAGGTTATGATAATCCGGCAATACCCAGCGATCACCCTCCTTTTTCAGTAACACTTTGTTTTTATCACTATCGATAATAGTGATGGTATTCAGTGCAGACTTTGTTGCTGCAAGTAATGGCTGTTGTTCGCTGCGATGATCGATACCTCCTGATTGTGCAGTGAACAACCAGGCAATTAACAGGCACTGCAGCGCAAACAAAACGCCCTGGAAACTGATGTTATTAAACATTGGCATGCCCCTTTGCTAGCAGCGATCTGTACCTTCTCTTCTTCCTGCCAGTGATCAAACGCCTGCCCGCCGCAATCAAAATAACTGCCAATAGTGCTATGCCATAATTGCTGTATTCCAATAACAATTGCTTGCCACGCTCAAGAGGTGGCAAGGTCCGGTTAAAGTGACCTCGCGAGCGAATCTTTAACAAGCCCCTGTCTTCTAATGTCCAGTCAATGGTATTGGCCATCAACTGGAAGGCATTCAGATAGGATGATCCCTGTGCCGAGGTCAACAAGCTATTAACCTGGTCTTTTAAAAATTCGTTAGACGAAAATAATATAATCCTGGCACTATCGGGAGAATGACTAATGACCGAGGTAAAGGCCGGAGTCTTTTCCTTATCATCATTGCTTTCTTTTTCGTCATTCATTTGCTGCAACGGCGATGACTTGTCCTTGAAGAAGGAGCTGAACTGGCCTTCGATAACGACTCCCAGCAAATGAGTATCAGGCGTGCCCGTCAGCGGGAATGGATCGACGCCCTGTTCGCTGATACGTGGCATCACATCCATCGAAGCAGATGCCCATGCGCTAGCCGAGCTGGATAATAATGCCGTCACCTGACGTTTACTGTTCTTAGCAGCATCCAGCTCGATAGGTGAGGCCCAGGCCATCGTCAACTGCCCTAGGTCTGAGGTGATTGCAGTCTGTGCAGACAGGCCTTCCCTGACATCGATAAAATAAGGGTAGTCAAGCATGCGCACTTCCTGGAAGCTATAGCCACTGACATTCCGGGTAACTGGTACCGGAAATGACGCATTTTGCGGATCCATGACCAGACTGTCAGCCAGCGTGATGCCCATATGTTGCAACCAGTCTTCAAGCCCGGATTGTTGTTTACTCGCGAGTAATTTATTGTCTTTGAATTCGACCGCCACTGACGATGTAGACGCAAGCACCGTGCCGCCCTGCATGACAAATTGATCGATGGCAAACAATGCCTTTGTAGATAGCGCCTTCGGTGCCAGTAGCACCAGGATATCAATATCACCCGGGACCTGGCCCTTATCCAGATCAATATCCTTCAGTGTCAGATCGGTCAGTAGTGACTGTTTCAGTTTTTCGAAATCACCTCTGTTGACACCCATTTGCTGCAGATAAGGATTGACTGGCGGCGCGACAATGCCTGCCGTTTTCAGGAAACCGCTCGCAAAGCGTTTAAAACCTGCTTGCAGGCTACGTTGGAATTGATCGATTTTGTAATCGGCAGGCAAAGGTATCTGCACAACCTGACCATTACCTTCCATGATGACATAGAAATAGAAGGTGTTTTTATCCAACAGGCTGGCCGCCATCGGCTTGAAACCATATTGTTGTAATAACATCTTGGTTAGTTCACCGCCCTGCTCCGGCTCGACAAACTTGACTGCCAGCTTACCCGCCGCTTTGTCCTGCGTTTCCTGCAACAGCGAAGATACATCCTTTTTTAATGTCTTGAGTATGGCCGGCAAACGCTCGTCTGCCGATATATACGCCGAAATACTGACTGGATTTTTGATCTGTGAAAATATATTTCCACCGGACTGGTAGGCAAACAAGGCTTTCTTGATCGTCCGAGTCAAATCATATTCCGGGTTTCGTAAGCGCACGTCGATATCGGTTTCCGATGTCGCCTTGACCTCAATCAGCTCACGGAAGCCTAACACCTCGTGTTGATCGCCATATTGAACCAGAACATTAAAGTAGGAATTCACCAGGGCCGCCTGGTATTTATCCGTGACCTGTAATGGTACTGGCTTGATACCAAATTTCTTATTGGCTTCCTGCTCCATTTCCGGGTTCTGCACCGGGTCAATAAACTCCACCCTGACCTTACCCTTGCCCGCGACCTCATATTCTTTCAGCAAATCCTTTATCTGCGGAACCAGTGGCGATAATAATGGGTGAGTCTTGGCACTGAAATAGCCGCGTATCAGCATCGGCTCTTGCAGCCGCTGAAGATAATCATGGCTCGCCTGAGAAAGGCTGTAAATCTTTCCACGGGTCATATCAACACGTAGCTGACTCAGTGGATATAGCCATACATTGACCAACAGCACATTGACCACTACCAATATTGTCAGCAACTTCCTGCTGCCATGCGCACGATTATTGCTGCGGCTGGCCCAACCCAATTTGTCCAGGCTATAGGTATTCAATATCAGAAAGGCAACGGTTATGCTGATATAGTAATAAAGATCACGAATATCAATAATGCCGCGCTCAATAGATTCAAAACGCGAGCCACTTCCCAGCAAACGCAACAACTCACCGATCTGATAACCGAAGAAATCTGTTAGCAGTGATGATCCGAGTAAATAAAATAACGCGCATAACAAGGTAGTCAGCATCAAACTGACAATCTGACTGTCGGTTCGCGCACTGACGAACAAGCCAATACTCAAGTAAGATGCGCCCAGCAATATGGCCGCAAGGTAGGCTGAGAGCACAGGCCCCCAGTCGAGTTCGCCAATCATGTCAACCATAATGGGTACGGGCAAAGTCAGCAGTAACGTCAATATCAATAACAACAGACAGGCATAAAATTTACCCAATACAAAATGTCCGCTGCGTACGGGTGAAGTAATGACAAACTCAAGCGTCCCCGAGCGACGTTCCTCACTCCACATTCGCATGGTCAGTGCCGCCGACAAAAAAATCAGGATGACAGGCATCCATTGGAACAAGGGGCGTACATCGGCAATATTACGCGCGAAAAATGTCTCCACCCAGAAAAACAGGTACAACATCACGGCAATAAAACTGGCCATAAACAGATAGGCAATCGGTGAAGAAAAAAACTGCGTTAGTTCCTTAGCGGCAATCTGCCGAGTATCCCTGTCAAGCAACATCGATATAACCCTCACCTGCATTGACTTCCCTGAACAGGGACTCAAGATCACGCTTATAGGGATAGATGGCATGGACACTATGCCCTGCATCAACCAGCATCTGGGTCACCGCCGCTGCCGCTTGTCGAGGTTCGGCGTGCACCGCTAATTGCAAGGCATAGAGATAAGTATCATTATGCTTCTCTTTTTGCACAATATCCTTGATCTCTGAAGGATCATCGACAACAGTCTTGAGGGCCTCCAGCTCCGCGTCGGTCTCCAGCATAATGACCTTGCCTTGCCCTTTGGTCGACAAACTCTCATCAACGGCCAAACGTCCATTCCTGAGTATGATGACACGATCGCAAACGGCATCAACTTCCTGCATGATGTGCGTGGACAAGATGACGGTGGCATGTTTCGCACTGTCTCTGATCAATTTACGCATATGCATAGTTTGGGTTGGATCCAGGCCATTGGTGGGCTCATCCAGTATCAATACACGGGGATTATGCAAGATTGCCTGGGCGACGCCGACGCGTTGTCGATAACCACGCGATAAAGTGGAGATAGGCTGTAGGGATTTATCCTGAAGGTCGGTCTTGTCGATGGCCTCGCGCACCGCTTGCCACCTAGTCGCACCATGCAGGCCGCGCAGGCCGGCCACATATTCGAGGTAACTGGTAACCAACATCTCGGGATAAAGCGGCAGGTTTTCCGGTAGATAACCGATGCGGGATTTAACCTGCTCTGCCTGTTTGCGGATATCCAGCCCATCGATACTGATAACACCAGCATCAGGCTCAAGATAGCCAGTCAGCATTTTCATAATAGTCGTTTTACCGGCGCCATTATGTCCGAGCAAGCCGACTATTTCTCCCTTCCCGATCTCAAACGAAACTTGATCAACTGCTGTGAAATCACCGTAACAACGGCTGAGCGAATCCACCAGAATCATTGACACTCCTTTGATCTAAACCACTGGATGTTATTTAAATTGAGCGTAAGAATAGCTCAAATTATTTTAATTTTTCAAGCGCCAGGTAAAGATTTTGAGACCTTGTTAACTTTACTGCTTGGTTTATTATTCCGACTTCTGACAATCCTGACACACACCATATATATAAAGGCAGTGATCTGTCATTTTATAGCCGGCCTTTTCCGATATCTCGTGTTGTAATTTCTCGATGGTCTCATCGATAAATTCATCCACACGACCACAACGTACACAGACGATATGGTCATGATGGTTGCCGAGATTCATCTCGAAAACGGAATGACCGGTATCAAAATGATGGCGAGTGACCAGGCCCGCGGTTTCAAACTGGGTCAATACCCGGTACACCGTCGCCAGACCAATCTCCTCACCTGCCTCCAGTAATTGCTTATAGACATCCTCGGCACTGAAATGCCGGGTCTTGCCACTTTCGAGGATTTCGAGGATCTTGACCCGGGGCAAGGTGACCTTGAGTCCGGCTTTTCTAAGATCTTGTGATTCCAAGTTCTTTCCTTTTCCAGGTGGTCAGGAGAATACGCATGCGTTATTATCTGCCACTTGATGATTTTGTGTAGTTAAATATAAATGAAAAAGCTTCTCATTCTTATTGTAAGTAGTTTGATCGTGCTTGTCACCGGCTGTTCCAACTATATTCCAGCCTATAAAATTGATGTCCAGCAGGGCAATATCCTCACCCGTGAGGATATTGACCAGCTCAGAATCGGTATGGACAAGGAAAAGATACAGTATATTCTTGGCAGTCCGACCATTACCGACCCGTTCCATGCCAACCGCTGGGACTATACCTACACCCTGAAGCCAGGTTATGGAAAGCTTCAAATAAAGAACATAAGCCTTTATTTTGAAAACAATATTCTAGCCAAAACTAGCGGCAGCCTGACGCCCGATACCAGTGCTAGTCAGGATGTCAGCGAATACAAGAAATCCCAAGTGATCACGGTCAACCCGCCCTTCAAGCAGAAACCTGGCTGGTTAAAACGTATCTGGATAAGTTTCTTTGGTAATGAAGACGAATACGAGCTGGATGATTAGAGTAACTAGCCATAATAATCAAGCAATTAAATCAACTTATTCAAGTTAATCCTTGCTATCGACCTTCGCTTTAGACCCAGCTCCCTTGGTCATGACCTTACCCTCGGCTGCGCGTTTACGTCTGACCTCCTTCGGATCGGCCTGTAATGGGCGATAAATCTCCACCCGATCACCCTCCTGCAGGACCTTATCCAATTTTGCCAGCTTACCGAAGATACCGACCTTGTTGGTCTTGTTTAGCTCGATATCGGCATAGTGATCGAGGAAGCCGGACAGCACAATAGCCTGTTCAACGGTGGTTCCCAAATCGACCTTGAGGGCGCGAATCTGTTGCTCCTCTGGCAAGGCATAAGCCACCTCAACCTTTATTTTTTGTTGCTCAGCCATACAGGTCACTCGCTCGTTTACAAAAGGTATCCACCAAGGTGTTGGCCACCTGATTAAATACCGGGCCCACCAGTACGCCCAGCATTTTATTCTTGAATTCAAATTCCAGGTCAAGAATGACTTTACAGGCATTCTCATTCTCACCCAAGGTATCGAATCGCCAGAACCCTTCAAGATGATGAAAAGGACCCTCGACAAGCTTCATCTCAATCATTTTTCCCGGCATCAAACGGTTACGCGTGGTAAATTCCTTATGCACCGAGCCTTTATGCAACTCAAGCTTTGCCGTCACAACATCACTGTCACGCGAAACCACCGTGCTCGACCGACACCACTGTAAAAATTCAGGGTAAGACTCGATATCATCGACTAATGCATACATCTGTTCAGCACTATGAGGGGTTAATGCATGTCTGTGAATAGTCGTCAATTGGACTCCAAATCTAAAACACTGGCCGTGGATGCAGATAGGTATTTATCCATTCCATCACGCCGAATACAAATATGACCGCAATCAGCGCAGGTGTTATATAGCGCACCAGAAACAGCCAGAACCTGTAAAATAACAGCCTGCTGACTTTCAGGCTTTTAAGGCTGATTACCGGGCGTATTATCCATGCGCTGAAGATTGCAATCAATAGGCCTGTCAATGGCAATAGCACCAGCGTCACCACGCCATCGATCATCTGAAAGGCCGTCTGTTCATACAAGCGGTGATCAAGGTCAGGGGTTGGCGCAGCCACAAGGCTGCTCAAGCGTTGCACGATATCACCCACGGTTGTACCGGAAATTGAAAATACACTGACAATACCCAAGAGCCAACAGGCGATACCAGAATAGCTTACCGCCTTGACCCGTGACATTCGATACTTGTCAATTAGCCATGAGACCATTGGCTCTAGTAGCGCAATCGCTGATGTTAATGCCGCAAAAAAAAGCAACAGAAAGAAAAGCGTGCCAAGTATATGACCATACTCCATGTTTCCAAAGGCAATGGGTAACGTCTTAAAAACAAGGCCAGGCCCCTGTGCCGCCGATAATCCATATTTAAATACAATCGGAAATATCGCCAGTCCGGCCAGCAACGCGATCACTGAATCGGCCACGGCAACGCTTGTCGCGACGCGCATGATCGATACATCAGGTTTCAGGTAAGCGCCGAAGATAATCATTGTCCCTACGCCTAAACCTAAGGTGAAAAAGGCATGCCCCATTGCCGTCAGCACACCCTTAAAGGTAGGCTGGTAAGCGCCACTGGCATCAAGAATATATACGCCAAGATCATTCCTGGCATAGAATAGCTTTTTGAAATCAACATCAAACAGAAAACTGGCGCCGTTTAAAAAAGAGTCTGTGCGTACTGAGTGGGCGATCAGGATCAGCAAAATGACAACCAATAGTGGTATTAGTAGCGAAACGGTTTTCTCGAACCCATGGCGCACGCCGCGGGCAACCACAATGCAAGTGATCACCATAAAAATACTATGCCAGGCCAGTAGCGTTTCCGGATTGGCCCGAAATTGGTTATACAGACTAATCACCCCATCCGCACTCTGACTGTCAAAGCTGCCATTGACTGTCCTGATCGCATAGGCCAGCACTTCACCGGCAACCACGCTGTAATACGACAAAATCAAAAAACCGGTCAACGTCGCCAAACCACCAATGATGGCCCAATGGCGACTGATCTTTAATTCACGGGTGATAGAATAAATAGAATAATAAGGACTCTGGCGGCCGCGCTTACCCAACATAAGCTCAGACATAAACAACGGGATGCCTAATAGAAAGATAAATAACAGATACATCAGCACAAATGCGCCACCGCCGTTTTCCCCGGCTACATACGGAAACTTCCATATATTGCCAAGACCAACCGCCGCACCGACAGCTGCGAGAAAGAAGGTATAGCCACCTGTCCACTGTCCTTGTTGCGGTACGTCCTCAGTGCTCATATTTGACGCTCTATTTTATTATTATCAGTCAATTCTGAAGCAATCTTATTCTGTGCTTCGACCCACTTCGCGATCAAGCTCTCCCGAGCGTAATTTTGATAAGTAATCTTTCAGTGCCTGCCTGACTTTGCCATGTAACATATACAAAGCTATGAAGTTCGGGAAGGCCATGCCCAGCAGTAGCAGATCACTGAAATCAAGAATGTTGGTTGCACTGGTCATGGAACCGATGATGACAAACAACACAAAAATAATCCGATAGGCCATCGATGAGCGTTCACCAAACATATAGGTCCAGCAACGTTCACCATAGTAAGACCATGAGATCATGGTTGAATAAGCAAACAGTACAACCGAAACGGAAAGGACAATCGGGAACCAGGATATCACCGAACCAAACGCAGCCGAGGTCAGTGCCGCGCCTTTGTTGGCTTCTATTAATGGCGCATACTGCGCATCGGTATACACACCAGTCAACAGAATAACCAGGGCGGTCATGGTGCAGATCACGACGGTATCGATGAATGGCTCCATCAACGCAACGATGCCCTGACGAACCGGATATTTTACCCGTGCCGCAGCATGCGCAATCGCCGCCGAACCAATACCAGCCTCACTGGAAAAGGCCGCACGCTTGAAACCCTGTACCAGCACACCGATCAAACCACCCAAGCCGGCATCCAGTGTAAAGGCCTCAGTCACAATCAAACTAATCACCATGGGTACTTGATTAGCATTGACGATAATTATCCACAGACAGGCGATTAAATAGATAAACACCATCAGTGGTACAATGGCCTCGGCTGTATGCGCAATACGGCGAATACCGCCAATAATGACAATACCAACGAGCACACTCATAACAACGCCATAAATCCAGGCATTGTCCACCAGTGCCGGGATTTGTTGTTGCACCGCCGACAGTGACTGGCTGACCTGGAAGGCATTACCACCACCCAATGATGCACCAATGGTCAGAAAACAAAACAGGATGGCGAGTACCTTGCCCATTTGCCCCCAGCCCTTTTCGGCAAGACCGCGTGACAAGTACTCCATCGCCCCACCCATGACATGACCATTAGGGCGAACTTCTCGATACATCTGCGCCAGCGTTGCTTCGGTAAACTTGGAGGTCATACCCAGCAAGCCAGCGACAATCATCCAGAATACAGCCCCGGGTCCACCAATACCGACCGCAATCGCCACCCCGGCAATATTCCCAAGGCCTACCGTTGCCGACAAGGCTGTCGTCAGTGCCTGAAACGAGGTCACTTCACCCTTGGCACCTGGAACCTGGTATTTGCCGCGCAGGATCAAATAGGCATGTTTGAACATGCGCAGGTTAATAAACCCCATGCGTACCGTAAGGAAAACAGCGCCGACTACGAGCCAGGCAACGATGAACGGCATATCGGCTGCTGGACCGGGAATCACATCAAAAAAGAATACTGTTGCCAGATAGCCATTGATGACACCAAACCAGTCATTCAGGGTAGTTGTCGTCTCACTGGGCTCCGCTGCGAAAACTGCGCTGGCGGCAAACATCGAAACCAAGATAAATAAAACCGATGCAAACCTGAGTCTATTGTTATTCATTATTTGATCCCCTTGGCTATGCCCATCACCCGGACAGGCAAAATCAATCATTGGCTTTGGCCATTACCCTATCATAATCAGTAACAAAGATCATTCTGATCAGGCTATGGTTTAACAATCAGGCCGCTTCAAAATTTAACGATAAACTGTATAATCCGCCGATGGCAAAGAAAAAATCCAAAAAAACCGGCAAACCTTCCAGCACCATCGCCCTCAACAAAAAGGCCAAATTTGACTTTTTTATCGAGGACCGCTTTGAAGCTGGCCTGTCGCTGCAAGGCTGGGAAGTGAAAAGCCTACGCCAAGGCAAGGTACAGCTGGCCGAGAGCTACGTGTTCATCAAGGATGGCGAGGCCTTTATATCAGGTATGGTCATCACCCCACTGGCGACAGCCGCGGCCTACACCCATCCTGAACCCACCCGTATTCGTAAACTATTACTGCATCGACTGGAAATAGATCGGCTGGTAGGTGCTGTTGACCGCAAAGGATACACCCTCGTCGCCCTCGCCCTGTACTGGAAACACAGCAAGGTCAAACTGGAAATCGGCCTGGGCAAGGGTAAAAAAGACTTCGACAAACGCGCAGTGAAAAAAGATCAAGACTGGAAACGCGAAAAAGCCAGAATCCTGAAGCATGGCTAGACTTTATACCTTCCCTCGCGACTAGCCACTAGAAACTAGCTACTTTTAAAAAGATATATTACATTCAAGAACTTATCTCACTTGAAATCACCAGCAACAACCCCCATAATTAACTACATGGGGGCGACCTGGCTTCGACGTGGGTCGCGAAACCTGATGTGCATGTAGAGGAACAGATTACCTCTTAAATCCAGCTGTAACACTTATAGTTGCCAACGACGACAACTACGCTTTAGCCGCTTAAAAACCGGTTATAAAGCCCTCTGACTGAAGCCGTGTCTATGCGTTCAGATTCCAGGGGTCATATCTCATAGAATCGCGATGAAGCACGTTCGGGGTGGATTCGTTAAAACTTAA
>CAMYJO010000039.1 GCA_947258755.1 uncultured Gammaproteobacteria bacterium | reverse complement strand
ATGGAAACGGGAGCATTCAGATGAAGTCATTCCATTTAAGAAAGGTCTTGTTAGCGGCGGCTGTCATCGTGCCTGTATTGTTGGTAGCGAATTCTGTCCGAGCTGATGTCGCAGAATTCGAACGCCTGTATGGCGAATTACTGGCGAGGTACTGGCATCCGGCGGTCAGGATCAACGGCGTTGAAACTACGGTGTTTGACTATGCACGGATGCAGCAGGACACGCAACGACCGGAGTCGTTGTTCAACCGAACGCTGCAAGCCATTGAGCGCGTCGAACTAGGGCGATTGAAGGGGACTAATCAGGCAAAGGCATTCTGGATCAATGCCTACAACTTTGCAGCGATGCGCCTGGTTGTCGATCACTATCCCGTGGATTCGATCCGCAGCTTGAGCATCAGCCTGTTCAAGTATCCCTGGTCAAAGCAGGTCATCCGAATCGGGGATAAGCCCTATTCACTGAAGCAGATCGAGAAGGACATCCTGCTTGCGCAGTTCAAGGATCCGCGCGTCGTATTCGCCGTCAGCTGTGCCGCCGTCAGTTGCCCGGACCGCACGGCGGAACCGTTCGTGGAGGAGCGGTTGGACGAGCAACTCGATACGATGATCCGGCTTTTTTTCCAGAATCCCGGCAAGGGCCTGCGCCTGGATCGCGAGACCCGTACGCTGACGCTGTCGTGGATCTTGAAAAAGGATCGTCATCTGTTCCAGGAAAACGGACAAAATGTACTTGGCTTCATGCTGCCATATCTGGAACAGGATGTCCGGAATTGGTTAAAGGTCCATACGGTCACGATAGATTATTTCGACCACGACTGGACGCTCAATGACCTGGCACAGGCTGATTGAAAGCGGCGATGGGTCCTCCCCATGCCCGTCAGTGTGATGTTATTTTCCTTCACGATGAGCGTGTTTCGCAAACAACTGGCATGAATAGGCACGGCTAATTTTTTTGGACAGGCTGCCTCCAGGTGAAGTGCTCATAGACACCCGACCAGTACATCCCGAAGGCGATGGCAAACAAGAGTTCTTCCAGGGGCATGAACGAGACATTGATACCCGACAAGTCCCCCAGGTTCCATACCCGGTCAATATACCCTGGCGCCGACCATTCCAGCCCAACCAGAAAGATGATGTAGTAAACGAGGAATAACAGACCGCCGACCCAGGTCTTATTTTTCAGGTCGGGTCGGCACAGGACATTCGCGACCGCCCCTGCGAGCATTGCAACAATGCCGGGATAAATCGGGTTCCACGGGAAAAAATACAGCACGGGAAACAATACGAACGGCGTGGCGAGCGCCTTGTAATGATGCCGGTGTAACGGCATACGTTTTTCCGCTTCGCTAACCGGCTGTACGGATTTTCCGGTCAGCAGGTTGTAGAGCACGGCGCCGATGCCGCCGATACCAAAACAGAAAATAAGGCTTTCGATATCAAATCCCGTGGTCATAGCGAGATTGAACAGGCTCGGTGGGCTCCAGTATTCCGGTACGAACAGCGGTTCGGTCAACCCGAACGGGGCGGTGAACAGGCTCGCCCACCACATCGCTTTGCGGTACGTGGGTGCGACGGCGAATATGACAATCCACGGTATCAGAAAGGCGCTGGACCAGGTTAGCCAGACGTATTGTTCAGGGATCATAGTTTTCGTCGTCTTGATATTAGAATGGTACGGTGAGTCATAAAAACGGAATATATCTCAGATTATCCTTCTTTCGCGTTTCTGCCAAAATTGGACACAAAGACATGCTGATGCGTTTCTTCTGCCTGATCCACCCAACGCCCATAGCACCGCATGATCATCTCGGTTGTATTGTCCTCTATGATACCTTTTATACATTTTCATATTTTCACCTAATATTTACCAAACTTCTTTCTGATCAGAATGGTTAAATATTAAATATTAATTTCGACATGACATGCAGTATTTAGAATCATGGTCATCCATGACCAATATTCTGTTATTACTTTCAATTAGCTATGCATATGTAATTGCACTAGAACCAGAGACGAATCCCCGCCACGATTTGCGTATCCTCAATATCTTCTCCGTCTGCTTTGGCAAAATCCGCGGTATTGCCGAACTTACGACTCCAGTTAATACCGATATAGGGGGCAAATTCACGCCGTATCTCATATCGCAGCCGCAACCCTGCCTCGATATCAGATAAACCTGAGCCGATTCCGACTGCAGGATCGTCCTTACCATAGAGATTGATCTCTATTTCCGGTGACAGCACCAGGCGTTGTGTGAACATAAACTCATATTCAGCTTCGAGTCTTGCTGCGCTACGACCACTTTCACCGACAAACAGGGCGGCATCCACTTCAAAGAAATAGGGTGCTAGCCCCTGAACACCGACACTCAACCAGTTACGCTCAGGCTTTGGGCGAAAGTCGCCGCGCCAACCGAATTGCATGTCCCAATAGGGCGCTATTGCGCGACTATAAAGGGCCTGCAGCTCTGCTTCCTCTGTCGCTCCGTCTACACGTTCAATCTCTGTTTTAAACCATAGTTTGTCCAGGTCCCTGCCGATCCAGAATTGTCCATCAAGTACCAGTGGGTCAGGCCCATCGGTATTTCTGGTTTCCAGTTGATCTATCTTCAGCATCGTTAATACCGGATCATCCGCTGCTCCGGCTGTGACCAGTGATGGTAATAACAGCATGCTGTAAATCATATTCCTTAATTTCATGCCGCACCCCCTTTACTGACGACTACCTTGCGAAACATTCCCGGCATATGGTAGATCAGGTGACAATGATAGGCCCATGCCCCTAGTGCATCGGCACTGACAAGATAACTGATGCGCGCCCCCGGTTGTACAATGACAGTATGTTTACGTGGTATATGCTTTGCGTCGCCCGTTTCCAGGTCGCTCCACATGCCATGCAGATGCATGGGATGGTTCATCATCGTGTCATTGAAAAAATTAATGCGCACGCGTTCGCCGTATTTCAATTGCAGCGGTTCGGCATCAGCAAATTTAATACCATTCATCGACCACATATAGCGGCTCATGTTTCCTGTTAAGTGCAGGTCAATTTCACGACCCGGTTCTCGTGGATCGTAAGTGGGACCCAGTTTGAACAGGTCAGCGTAGGTCAATACCTTACGGCCATTGTTACGCAGGCCAACGCCGGGATCATCCAGGCGGTACTGTGGGGCCTCGGATCGCATGTCCACATGAGGACCATATTCCGTGCTGGCATGCTGTATAGCTCGCTTGCTCCCATAACCTGCTTTACCGGAACCCATCATCGGTTTTGTCTTCATGTCTCCTTGTTGCATCTGTTCATTACCAGCCATGTTGTGCATGGAATGATCCATACCTGACATTGGTTGCTCAGGTCCACTCATATTGCTCATATTATGACCAGAGTGATCCATCGCTGGCTTCTGATCCTCCTGCATTTTTATTTTTCCCATATCATGGCCACTGTGATCCATGCCTGCCATGCTCATACCCATATCGCCATGGGTCAGGATGGGTGCCGGGTCCATCGCTGGTACATCAATGGTGAGCGCTGGGTCCGGTGTCAGAGTCCCACGTGCGTAACCACTACGATCGATGGCCTGGGCAAACACCGCATAGGCACGGTCATCCTTCGGCTCGACCAGCACATCATAGGTCTCGGCGACACCGATTCTGAATTCATCGACACTGACCGGCTGGATATACTGGCCATCAGCCGCAACGACAGTCATCTTTAGTCCCGGAATGCGTACATCAAAGAAAGTCATTGCCGCAGCGTTGATAAACCTGAGGCGAATGCGTTCACCGCGTTTGAACAGGCCAAGCCAGCCTTCAGCCGGAGTTACCCCATTCATCAGAAAAGTGTAGGTATAACCAGTGACATCAGAGATATCCGTTTCGGACATACGCATCCGGTTCCACATAGTGCGCTCATCCATATAACGTGCAAAACCTTTTTCCTGTATCTCGGCCATTTGCTGTGGCACGGTACGTTCACGGAAATTGTAATAATGCGACATCTTCTTTAGTTTGGCATAGATGTTATCCGGATCTTCATCGCTCCAGTCAGATAACACGACAACGTAGTCGCGGTCATAGCTGAACGGTTCTGGCTCTTTCGGATCAATGATGATTGCGCCATAGGCACCGGTTTGTTCCTGGAATCCTGAGTGGCTGTGGTACCAATAAGTACCACTTTGAATCACCGGAAATTTATAGGTAAAAGTCTCGCCAGGCTTGACACCGGGAAAACTGATGCCCGGTACACCATCCATCTTGTAGGGCAGGATGAGGCCATGCCAATGGATCGAAGTATCTTCTGCCAGATGATTCGTCAGGTTCAGGGTTACCGTGTCGCCTTCGCGCCAGCGCAATACGGGTGCCGGTACCGAGCCATTGATGGCCGTGGCAAAACGTTGCTTACCGGTAAAGTTGACCGGTGTCGGGCTATAGGTCAGGGCAAAACGATTACCACGCAAGACCTGTGCTCCCAGACGATGTTGGTAGGATGCTGCATTTCCCTGTAATGGATTGAGCCCCATTCCCAGCATGGCTCCGCCTGCTGCCAGTCCCTGCACGAATCGACGGCGTGATAATGATGTCCCGTAGGAAGGGGGTAATAATATTCTGGACATGTTCATGTTCCTCTGTGAAATCGATCAAGTAATAGTCTTATAACTCATCTGAAAGATTCTCTACTAACAATAGCAGAGAATTATCGATAGAAGGCTGTATCGATTAGATCCTGGGAGGGCGATAAAGGTTGGAAGGAATACTAGAAGGGTGATCAACGGTTAATAATGGAAATGGAACTGTACTGTGTCTGGATACACACACAGATGATATTGATATCATTGTAACGATGCTACAGTTGGCAGATGTACAATAGGCACCGTGACATTGATCGGTATCACAATGATCGCAGTTCAAATCCTGCTGTACCGTCTCAACAGACTGGCTAGCGCTATCCATACAAGCGAGGTTGTCGATCTGCAAAGAAAGATCGGCTTGATGTGCCAACATGCTCTGCACAGGCAACAGCATGACCACGAAGGCCAGCAAACAGATAACAAGTTTATGTGATTTTCTATGCATTCGGTCCTAGATATAACACAATTCATACATTGCCTGATAATGTGACATTTATTTGATGTAAAAGTTCTATAGGCAATGCCTGCCAATCAGATTACAAGATCTACCCATCCTACACCTTACACCAAGGTAAACGTTTGATTCCTGTTTTTAGTTTAGAATCTCATTATATGCCACTTCCAGGCTGGATTCGAAGATTATCGGTGCTGGATTTGTGCATGTTTCTACATAACAACTTTAGCGAGGAAATAGCAATGATAGTAAAAACCACAACAAGCATTCTCAATCAAATGATGTAACTGAATTTACATGTTCTGGTTCATCACAAGATATTAATAAAGGGGTAAGAAATGAAAATACAAAACTCTACAATCTATCGAACCATAATAGCTGCTCTAATCGCGGGTACGCCGTTAAGCAGTTCAATAGCAGACGAAGATATTAACAAGTTAAAAACTGAACTGGAGACGCTTAAACAGAAAGTAGACAAACTGACCACGCAGCAGAAAAGTGAAAACAATGTTGATTCTGTATTACATGTTGCCGGATATGCCGCAATAGGATATGCCGATCAAAAGAACGATAACGGCGCATTTAATACTGTTCGGTTTAACCCGATCTTCCATTATCAATACAAGGACCTCGTCCTTCTGGAAACAGAACTCGAAATTGAAATCGAAGAAAATGGCGAGACCCATACTGCGCTGGAATACGCAACTATCGACATTCTGGCCAATGATTATGTTTCAATTTTCGGCGGCAAATTTCTCAGCCCTTTGGGACAGTTCAGGCAAAACCTGCATCCCGCCTGGATAAACAAGCTTCCGTCAGCACCACCCGGCTTTGGGCATGACGGGGCTGCACCTGAAGCAGAAGTAGGACTCGGCTTACGCGGTGCGACTTACGCTGGTAATGTCAAGGTTAACTACACTGCTTACGTTGGTAACGGCCCTGAACTTGAAGAAGACGATGATGAGGTTCATGGAATCAGCAGTGGCGGATTTGGCCGCGATGCCGATGATAACAAGGTATTCGGCGGACGCCTGGGCATTCTGCCTCTACCCAAGCTTGAACTGGGTATATCGGCTGCCAGCGGTAAAGCGATTATCACCACGCGTGAGAACGGCATGGCTGTTCCGACTACCGAACCTTCACGTGACTATGATGTTGTAGGTGTTGATGCCGCTTATCAATTCGGCCAGTTTGACCTGAGGGCCGAATACATACAGCAGGAGATTGGAGACACAACAGGTGGTCTTGCAGATGAAGGCGGCAAGTGGAAAACATGGTATGCACAGGCTTCATATAAATTCATACCAAGCAATTTTGAAGGAGTCATTCGCTATGGCGACTATGACTCACCTCATGCAAGCCAGGACCAGCAGCAAACGGCCATCGGTGTGAATTACCTGTTTTCAGCCAATGCAATAGCAAAAATTGCCTATGAAATAAATGATGGGCAGGCAGGTAGTGCCAACGATGAAAACCGCATTCTCTTGCAACTGACCTATGGATTTTAGAGGGGATTTCAAAATGATGAGCAAAAAAGTTTATTTATCAGTCCTGTTTAGTGCCATACTTTTCACCGGAGCGGGCAGCACTGTAACCCATGCGCAGGAAAATACCGCTGGAGACGTCGCTCGTGGCGCAGTCGCCTGGACTAATAACTGCGATCGATGTCACAACATGCGACAACCGAATGAATTCACGGACAACCAGTGGCGCCCGATTATTTCCCATATGCGCATCCGTGCAGGGCTTACAGGGCAAGAGGCCAGGGATATTCTGAAGTTTCTGCAGGAGAACAATTAAATTTTTTACTGAGAACACATGAAATTCTGTTAAACCGTGTACAAATGGATATCAGGCTGTGGAGATTAACTGGATTACTGCAGCCTGATATCAGAGGCGAATTGCAACAAACCCAAGCTATGTATCCATGCACAGGCTCATGTAGCTATATACACAATTGACAGCACCCGGTGGCAAATAACAGTCACACGGATGTAATCCAGGACAACCGCAGCTTGCCCGAAGGGCGGGCCACAGGGAGTGGCGAGTCAATGTAACTGCCGGTGCGAGGACTTTCAGACCCATTGACAAGCTGTTCTATTGTGTTTCTTATAGCGACCTGAGCGATGATTCAGAAGTGAGGATGCAACAACCTATACGCCACGTATTGCATACAGTGTCATGCCTAATATCATGACAGAGGGGTTATTTATTGACGGAACCTATAACGCAGGTGCTACGCATTGTGCGGTGGACAGGAGCTTCTCAAGGTATACACCGGATTTTGAGGCGCAGATACAGATCTACACATTGACCAGTGTATTTATGCAGGCGAGGGACGATAATGCGACAGCGAAAAGGGAGGAGGAAAACAATGCCTAATATCCAGGCCTTGTATGCCAATATGACGACGGCCGTACACAATGGGTATCGCTGGTCCGTATCGATCAATATGAAAATGATGGTGCGAAAACCATTACCGAAGCAACATTAGCCTGAATTATTATTTTATGAAAATGTCGTCAGTGGTATGCTGGAATCATGGGACCGTCAGGGCGATGGGACTACCGCTGACGATAATCGCATAAGCTTGCAATTGTATGCATCATTCTGGGTATAAGGTTTCTTTATAATTACCAGAAAGACAGGCTATCATGGGTGATAACCCCCCTGCTGGTTGTATAGTTTATTCGAAGGGCTTGTTTTATTGTATTTGATATTAGCAATCACTTATGAAAAATACATCCCAGAAATAAATTAGTATTATCAATGTATTGTAGTGATTGTGTATAAGAGATGGCTGTTATTGACCATCAATCCTAAACCTATGCCTAAGAAACAGGTTGTGCCTTAAAGAAGAATAGTGTAATAGTACCGGGCAACAGGTTATTTAATGTATTACGATGCGTTTACGTAACAAAAGCGCTTGCTATAAATATAGAATTGCGCTTAAAGTTGATTATGGCAGTGAAGCAAACCTTTGTAGAAAAACCGTTATGACATCTAGCATGAAACAATTTGCCCCCAAAGTACTGGCCATCTGGTTGGCTTCATGGGCGATTGTGACGCTACAACCCTGCTGTGAATCCATTCTGGCATCATCCGAGTCTCATCATAGCCCACAACAAAACAGTCATCACTCGGATCATCATGATACCGATCATCATGGTGGTCATCATGCTGCTGCTGACACAGGCCATCATGACTCTGCACATGATTGCAGAATAGCCATTGAGAACCTTGATGATCTGGCCGTGCCTGTTACCGATGCGTTCGCTGCCAAATACGAATTAGTACCCGATATTGATGTTGTATTTGCCGCAACAGACGTATTACTGCTGGCAGACAACAACATAACGTCCTATGTTTACCATTTCACCCATCCGCCGCCAGGCGACAATCAGCTCTATCTAAGCACTCTCCGAATTCGCGTTTGATTATCTCTTGAAATAAACGAGCATCATGCCTGTGCGTGATGTTTTGCTTATTGGGCAATATTTTATTGTTTGAAAAGAGGTGATAATGCGAACCACACACCATTTCAATAGTGATTTTTTCGTAGCAGGCGTATCAACGGTTTTTAGTTTATCGACCCATGCAATTGCGGATACGTATTGGATTAATACAAATCCAGTCAATGCAATACAGTGTGCATGCTGCAAGAAGATGGCCGCTCTCTTAGTAAACAAAATTAATTGTAATACACCGCCCAGAGACCTTGACCTGTGCCTAAGGCACAGGTTCTACCCTTATGCTAGGTGAGGATTTAAAGATGAATAAACAATGTGAGGCATGGGAGCTTAGAAAGATGCTTACGGTGACAGAATTGGCCAGACGCAGTAATACCACACAGCACGCGGTCAGATACTATACGCGCATGGGACTGCTGCGGCCAAGACGTGATCCCAATAACGACTATCGCCTTTATCATGAACATGAGGTCAAATGGCTGCGCTTTGTGCAACAGGCCAAACACCTGGGTTATACCTTGTCCGAAATCAGGGACATCATGCATGACGCTGATCATAAACAGTCACCGTGCCCACGCGTTCGTGAAATCCTGCAACGTCGCATTAAAGAAAACAGGCAAAAGCTGGAAGAGCTGATGGAATTGCAACAACGCATGGAGACGGCGATTCAGCAATGGGAACATATGCCGGATGGTATTCCGAATGGTGATTCCGTCTGTCACCTGATCCAAAGCTTTTCAGAAGAATCGTTAGCCAAAGGCTAGATCAATGATTCATATTTTATACAAAAAATACATAGAAGGAGATAACAAGTGGATGTAGTAATTCTGGCAACCAGGGGATGTAGTCATTATCAGAACTTTTCCAAAGAGCTGGATGATATTGGCATAACGCATCGTATTACTTACGCAGAGGATAATCCTGAACTATGCCAGTCCCTGGCTATTCGTCATTCACCCAATCTGATCGTTGATGGTAATGTCATTTTTCGTAGACAGCCGGATGAGACAGAATTGCGTGAATTTTTCAAGCGTATTCACCAGAATTGAAGCATATATCCAGGTACAGGTGAATCCATGAGTAGAGGGACAGACATGATAACAGACCCGGTATGTGGCATGCAGGTACTGGAAAACAGTCAGTTTCGATTGATACACAAGTCAACGGAATATCTGTTTTGCAGTGATCATTGTCTGCATAAGTTCCATCAGGAACCGGATCGCTATTTACAGGAGGATTCCGCTAACACTGTTTCTGATAGTGAAAACGCTGCTTTGTATACCTGTCCTATGCATCCCGAGATACAGCAACAAGGGCCGGGTTCCTGCCCTAAATGTGGCATGGCGCTGGAGCCCATGGGCGTACCTGTTGTTGACAGTACAACGGAATATGTCTGTCCGATGCATCCAGAGGTTGTTCAGGACCACCCGGGTTCCTGCCCGAAATGTGGTATGGCGCTGGAACCCCGGACTGTTTCGATGGAAGAGGATACCAGTGAACTCGACGATATGTCGCGTCGGTTCTGGATAAGTGCATTCCTGGCCATACCGGTATTTATCAGTGCCATGGCAGCAGAATTCCGACCGGAGATGATGGCCGAGCTGATAAATCCCAAAACAAGACAATGGTTTGAATTGATACTGGCGACCCCGATAGTCTGGTGGGGTGGATGGATTTTCTACATTCGCGCTGTGCAATCAGTCATTAGCCGCAATCTGAATATGTTTACACTAATAGGCCTGGGAGTCAGTGTCGCCTGGACATACAGTTTTATCGGTGTGGTCCTGCCCGGTATTTTCCCGCCTGATGTCTTTAACAAAATGGGCGTTATTCCGGTCTATTTTGAGGCCGCCTCTGTCATCACAGTACTGGTATTGCTTGGACAGGTTCTGGAATTACGCGCAAGAAGCCAGACCAATACGGCGATCAAAATGTTATTAGGACTGGCGCCTAAAACCGCGCGCGTCGTCCTCGATGATGGCAGCGAGGAGGATATACCACTTGAACATGTCAAGCAGGGCGATGTATTACGTATTCGTCCTGGAGAAAAGATACCGGTGGACGGGGAGGCGCTGGAAGGCAAAAGTCATGTGGATGAGTCTATGGTGACGGGGGAATCAATCCCTGTACAAAAAACAACGGGTGATAAACTGATAGGCGCTACCGTCAATGGCACGGGTAGCCTGTTGATGCGTGCCGAAAAAGTTGGTGCAGATACATTATTGTCTCAGATTGTACAGATGGTTGCTGAAGCGCAGCGTTCGCGAGCACCGATACAGAAGCTGGTCGATATTGTATCCGGCTACTTTGTACCGGCAGTCGTTGTTATAGCCATCATTACCTTTATGGTCTGGCTATCTGTAGGACCGGAACCAGCACTGGCCTATGCAGTCATTAATGCGGTAGCGGTATTGATTATTGCCTGCCCCTGCGCATTGGGACTGGCTACGCCGATGTCAATCATGGTAGGCACGGGTAAAGGGGCAATGCTGGGGGTGCTGATTAAAAACGCAGAGTCCCTTGAAATCATGCGTAAGGTTAACACCCTGGTGGTCGATAAAACGGGCACATTGACTGAGGGAAAGCCCAGTCTCGTTGCAGTAACAACTGTTGCCGGCGTCAACGAAATAGAGGCACTTTCGATGGCAGCCAGCATTGAACGTTCGAGTGAACATCCTCTCGCCGAAGCAATTGTACGCGGAGCGAAAGAGCGCAACATAGCTTTGCTGCAAACGACTGACTTTCAGTCTGTGACCGGAAAAGGCGTTACCGGTAATGTAACGGGGCAGAGCGTGGCACTGGGTAACGTTAAATTACTGCAAAGCCTGTCTATTGATACCGCAGAAATTTCTGCAATGGCCGATCAGCAGCGATCAGAGGGGCAGACGGTCATGTTGCTGGCCATAGATGGAAAGCCGGCTGCGCTGATTGGTGTTGCCGATCCGATCAAGGAGTCAACGCATGAGGCCATCGAGGATCTGCATAAGGAAGGTCTCGAGGTGGTTATGCTTACAGGTGATAACCAAAAGACGGCGGAGGCTGTCGCAGCAAAACTTGGCATTGACAAAGTACAGGCTGAAGTTTTACCTGAGCAAAAGGCCGCTGTAGTTAAACAGTTACAGAAAGAGGGGCGTGTGGTTGCAATGGCCGGGGACGGTATCAATGATGCCCCTGCGCTGGCCCAGGCACATGTTGGTATAGCCATGGGTACGGGTACTGATGTGGCGATGGAGAGTGCCGGAGTTACCCTGATTAAGGGCGATTTACGTGGTATTGTCCGTGCACGACGCCTGTCCAGTGCCACCATGCGCAATATTCGCCAGAACCTCTTTTTTGCCTTCATATATAACGCAGCAGGCGTGCCAGTTGCTGCAGGAGTGCTTTACCCATTTTTTGGCATCCTGTTATCGCCGATTATCGCTGCAGCCGCTATGAGCTTCAGTTCGGTGTCCGTTATTACCAATGCATTGCGCCTGAGAGGCGTGCGACTGTAGATATAACTGAAAGATGAATCGTATATCAATGAGATATACAGTGAGGTATTGAAATGAAGTACAGAAGGATAGTAGCGATTATACCAAGTGATGAACTTGATCACGTCGAAGAGGAGCTGTCTGCTATCGGTGTCCCTGGAATGACGGTAGGCAAGGTCAGCGGTATCGGTGAGTACAGGAATTACTATACAAAGGATATGATGAGTGAATGCAGGCGCGTCGATGTATTTACTGAAGTGGCCAGGACCAGGGAAATAGTCAATACAATAGCGATGGCTGTGGGTAAAAATATGAAGACTGATGGCATTATCGCAGTACTTCCAGTCGAAGAGTTTATACACATTAGAGAATATTGTAAGGATCTAGTATGAGTGATGGTGGCAGCATGTTTTTTGGTGGTGGGTTTATGTGGATACTCTGGATATTACTGATTGTCATCGTGGTCTATGCAGTAAAGGCCGGATTAGGTGGCGCACAGAACAATGAGCAGAGCAACGAAAGCCCACTGGAGATACTGAAGAAACGTTATGCGCGTGGTGAAATAGATGAACAGGAATATGAGCGGCGCCGTAATGAGCTTGAGCACTAAGAAGACTAACACTCGGTTCATATGCATTATGTACTGATTTATGTACATGGTCTAATAACACACATATTCAATTTTGTATGGTTATGATAATGGTAAATAAGGGAATCCGGCAGACTCTGTTTGTATCGTTGGCGATAATGTATATGCCGTCTGCATTGTCCGAGACATCCGTTGGAGAAAATATCTATATCAATAATTGCATAGTTTGTCATGCAGAGGATGGCAGTGGAGCAATGCCAGGCGTTGCAGATCTTAGACTAAACAAGGAATGGTCTGTTTTACCTGAACAGCAGTTAGTTGCACGTTTGAAGAAAGGAATAAACAAAGCCGGCTCTGTTGTTGCGATGCCGCCTAAAGGTGGTAATCCAGAATTAACGGATAGCGAGCTCCAGGCGGTCGTTATCTATATGCGTAATGTGTTCAGTAAATAATGAGCATATATCTTTCTATGCGGTAATAGTATTTTAATGGAGGTAATAACAATGAATAGTAAATCAGCCTGTGTGGGTATTTTTGTTTTATTAGCGGGTTTTACAAATAACATAGTTGCTGCGCCAACGGTCTATATACCGCTGGGGTCAGGTAATCAGGTCATCGCGGTAGATGCTGCCAACGATAAAATCACCGCGAGTTATAGTGGTGTTGAGAATCCCCATGGGCTTGTCGTAACGCCTGACGGTGAATACCTGATCGCAGGCAGCCTGAAAGAGGATCCAGTTAAACAGGGCCAAGCCAAGGATGCGCCCAATAGTAAACTGTTTTTTATTCATCCTGTCCATGGACACGTGATGTCAACCATTCCTGTTAGTGGCTGGACACACCATCAGGCTATTACACCGGATGGCCGTTATGTACTATCAACGCATGGCCTTCGTGGGTATATCAGTGTTGTAGATCTGCAATCCAACAAGGTCATCAAGACAGTAAAAACCGGTCCTGTGCCAAATTATACATTGATCACCAGGGATGGAAAACGAGCTTTTGTTTCCAATACCGGAAATAACAGCATTAGTGAAATCGATATTGCAAGCTGGAAAGTAACGAGGACAATCGAGTCAGGGCCGGCGCCGGAGCATATGGTATTTTCCGCGGATGAATTGACACTATTTGTCACCAATCCTCGTGCAGGTAAGGTGTCGGCTGTAAATATTAAAACAGGTAAGATCGTCAAAAGCTATGATATTGGCAAAAGTGTGCACGGACTGGATATCGGAGATGATAAAAAAACTATTTTCGCCAGTAGTAAAAAGGGCGAAATACTCGTATCGATTGATACAACTAACGGTAAACGGCATGAGCTGAAACTATCACCGACACCATATCATCTGAATACCATACCGGGGACTGGCAAGGTTTA
>CAMYJO010000038.1 GCA_947258755.1 uncultured Gammaproteobacteria bacterium | reverse complement strand
CATCTTCAATAATTGTCTTGTAGCCCATTAGTAGTAAACCCCTTCTTTAATTTCCAAGCCATTTGATTCCAGCGTAGCTAATGCAGAGTCATTCATAGCAACATACTTAGGCTCGTTATATAAATTCTCACCCTTGACCATGTCACCGCCTGGTGCTGCTGCTGCAGACAAATCAGGAAAACCTGTGCCCCAAGGTTTGGTCGTGATAGGCGCCAGTAGTTCCATGTCTTTTTTACCGTTGCGGAACTTGATGCGCCACGCAATGGTGCCTTTTTCTTCATCACGGTGTACACGAACTGAGTGACCCAGTGGTGCGAAATCAGCATAACCACGAACGTCAATGGCGTGATGAGGGCAAGCTTTTACACAGGAATAGCATTCCCAGCACATGTTAGGTTCAATGTTGTAAGCACGTCGCAGTGTTTTATCGATGTGCATGATGTCTGATGGGCAGATATCGACGCACTGTCCACAACCATCACAACGAGTCATATATACAAAAGTAGGCATAATATTCTCTCTTTTTTAAACTGATAAGATAGTCAAGTTAATGTTAGTAGTGGTTAGCTGACTCACGTCTGATACCAGGTCCCATGTTGGGTGGATTCTTACCCATATATTCTGGAATATCCGGGAATTTTGCTTGAACTGCAGGATCTGTCAGATCGAAGTCAGTAGGCAAATTCAAATTCGAACCATCTGCCTGGGCGATACGTTTTTGCATGGCTGCAGCTGGCTTGAAGAACATATGTGCAAACTTCGACCACATTACAGTTGAGAAAAGTACTGTATTTGAAATGATGAATAATGCGAAGAACAGAGTTGTCCAGCCCATATCAGCTACTGCACCCGCACCACCAGACTGCAGGGCAGACCAGATTAATGCAAACGTTGCTGTTGTAAGCAAAGAAACAATGAAAAGATCCGCAAGACGCAGTTGATACCACCTTACACCTTCTGAATTGACATCAACACGGATAAAGAACCAGAACCAGTAGCCTCCTACGCAAAGCATGATGGCACCCAGATGCCAGAAAAACGGCACGGTTCCTGATGTTGTATCTGCTCCGAAGATCATCATGGCTGTTGTAACAACAAAGATGATGAAGCCATACATAGTAAATAGATGAGAAAGTCTACGTTTTTGATTGCTGAACTCACCCGAAGTTAATACTTCGTTGGCTAGCGTTGCAACTGCAAGACCGGCTTTTTCGCCAGTACCTACTGAACGTTTCGCGTTTTTCTTGGCTTTTTCTGCATCTTCGAAAAAGTATTTGGCACTTTTCTTGTGCATCATATCTAGCACAGTCCCCAAGAACACCAGGATAGCCATTAAAATAATGTAGCCCTGCATAATCTCGGGAGATATCAATGCTGACAGTTCAGCGAAGGGGTTGGTGTTGAACATATCTACACTTCCTCGGTTTATATTTAAATCGTTAAAAGCATGAAGAGCAGGTGGGGTGCATAAACACCGGCAACCCTACTCAGGAATTCCACTACCCTGGCTAATGGACACTTTAATATATGCGACATACAGATACATTTCTCTGTCGCAGCTACTCCACAATTCAGTCCGTTTGACATTGGACAGTGGGCAGCGCCATCTACCGGGTGCTCGAAATTGCGACAGTTTATATCAAGGGACTACCTGAGCCAAGTTAAATGTGTTCAACTTTGCTAGTAATTGAACAATAGTTTTTAATGGCGCAATAAATAATACGGTGTTGATATGAGTGTTTAATTATATTCGAAAATACTGCGCTATCTCTTGGCGATGTTTCGAGTACAGCTTCTGCCCTCTTCAGTGCAAAAAATACTGAAAAATCAGCTACAATCGGGTCGGATCAAATTACCTAAATTAATAATTGTAATATTTCATTAATAAAAACATGCTTTTACATCTTCCACTGCCCTTTTCGGCCATAAAATGATATCGAGAAGCCCGCTATCCTTGGTCGTTAAGCATGTTGTGGACAGGCCTTACAATAAATAATATGCCTATACAGTCCATTATCCCCATATCCGGTTTTTCTGAGCCATTCAGTTCCATGACCCACCTTTTTTCGGCTGGTATTTTCCTGTTCCTTGGCATTTGGCTGGTATACCGTGGCCGAGACAGCCTGACAAAAGTAACCTCATTAGGCGTATTTGCATTTTCCAGTGTCTTTTTGCTATCTATGAGTGGTGTATTCCATTTACTGGAACCAGATGGCACTGCGCGTGATATTTTGCAGCGATTGGATCATGCTGGAATATTTTTTCTGATCGCCGGGACCTTTACAGCAGTGCATGGCATATTGTTCCGGGGTCTATGGCGTTGGGGCATGCTGCTCATGATTTGGGCAATCGCCATCACCTCTATCACTATCAAAACCATCTATTTCCATACCATGTCGGAATGGCTGGGACTATCCCTCTACCTGGGCATGGGCTGGCTTGGTGCCATAACCGGTGTATTACTATTCCGTCGCTTTGGTTTTATCTTTATCAAGCCTCTGATCTATGGTGCCTTAGCGTACACAATCGGCGCGCTTATGGAATTCATCCGCATGCCTGTTCTGATCCCCGGCGTCATCGGACCCCATGAATTATTCCACATCGCCGTGCTCATAGGACTTGGATATCACTTCGCCTTTGTCTCAAGCTTCAGTAGATTTCCCATACCGCCCGAAAAATAAACGCCCAAGAATACAATAAAAGCCGTAGAATACCCCCATGCCGGTCAGCCACACGCCAACTAGCATCAATCCAATCAAAGGAATCATTAACAGATGAACACAGAATCGGATAACAGGTCAGAAGAGTACATCTACCGTGTGCTAAGCGTTGAAAAAACTGAACCTCCTGAAGGCATGCCAAAAGGTAACTGGCATCACTATGTTATTGGGCGTGGCAAGTCAATCATAGAAGGTTTACAAATGGGGTCACTGGCAGCAGTTACGCAGTATGCTGAGGTCTTTGTTGAAGGTCTCAATGAACGCGCGGCCGGAGGTAACTCAAGCTATGCTCCACGCAAGAAAAAATAAATTGTTTTTTGAATCAGAAATAAATAACCGGGTCGCCCATTAGCCCGCCTTGGGCGCGTCTTGGGATCGGAATCTTGTTATTTTGAAAACTACGTTTTAACTCGGATCGATGGCTATTTATTGGCAGCCAGAATCTCCAACAATAATTCACCATCTGCTGGATTAAGCCCATGCAGGGTACGTGTGGGATACACTTTGGCACGTTTGCGCAAGGTGGGAACCGAATTTAAATCCTGGCTCGCAGTAGGCACGACATCATCAGTGTTCGCTCTAACAATCGAGTGGTACTGGATATCCGGATGTGGTTGTTGATTAAGCCAGTCTATCAAATTACCTCCACCGGCCGGTGTTAGATCCAGCATGGCCCCATGGGAATCTTTCAGATATTGATATTGACGGCCGCCAAATACACTCTTTAAAAAATCAACGCCAGGGCCGGGACAAAAGAACGGCTTACCCCCCACCACATGCAAGCCATCAAACGCCCGCGGGGTACCCAGATGCGGCGAAGCAATGGTCACCAACGATTTGGTACGCACAAACTCTGGACGAATCAGTGCCAGGCGGGCTATCACCCCACCAGCTGAATGGCCGACGACGATCAAATCATCCTTAGGGTGGCGTTTCTGAATAAACACCAGTTCCGCCGTCAGATGCGAGGCCTGCAGCAACAATGGTGCCGTCGAGGGAAGTTGCACTCGATAAAAACGCTTATCTGATTCGGCAGAAGGATATCCCGGAAAATGTCGGACACCGTCCGGCGTGGTCGTCAACACACCTGCATCGTGCCAAGCATTTCTGACCAGGACAGAGGCCACGCCACTGCGCACCCAGGTGTCCTCATTGGCAGCCCAACCATGCACCAGCACCATCACATCGGCGCGCGCAGCACCCACAAATAAATTAACAATGAAAACCTGCCGTCCCATATTTGAATTATATTTTTCAATGGTAACAAAATCATTGGCCTGATGATCTGTTCGCGTCTTAATATATCCAAATTAATTGACATACATCAATTAGTAATATTAAGGTTTTAGCCTGGAGTAACAATAGGGTCAGGCTGAACTTCCCCCGCTTTTCTTTAAAATACTATTATACTAAAAATATATATGACATTAATTTAGGTGAAGCATGACAGAGCATCATGATGTACTTGAAGAACTTAATAAACAGGCCCCGTTACGCAATAAATTAACCGCTGCGCACAAATCTGCTAGTGAAATTTTTCCCTTCATAGTCCGAATTGCTATTGCCATATATGATCCTGACACTAAAATACTTAAAACATACTTACACAGTAGTGGTGATGATAACCCCCTGGATCATTACCAAACACTGCTCGACGATGCCCCTTCCCTGAAAGCCATTCTAAAAAAAGGTTTGCCGCGTGTTGCTAACAACTTGCTTACATTTGAAGATGGAAAGCATGAGCATACAAAAAGAATTGGTCGTCAAGGTTATGCTGCCAGCTATACATTACCTATGTATAACAATGGTTCATTTTTTGGCTTTATCTTTTTTAACTCCGATGAAAAAGACGTATTTACCGAGAGTGTCTTACGTCAGATAGATATTTATGGCCATATGATCTCCTTAATGGTGCTAAACGAGTTAACTTCTATCCATACTTTAGCGGCTGCCGTTAAGAGCACGGGAAGTATTACCCATGTTCGCGATCCTGAAACAGGCAGCCACCTTGATCGCATGTCCCGCTATAGCCGTCTTATCGCCACCACATTGGCAGATCAATATAATTTAGATGATAGTTACATTGAGCATATATTTATGTTTTCCCCATTACATGATATCGGCAAAATAGGCATACCTGACAATATTCTACTCAAACCCGCAAAACTGGATGACAACGAAAAAGTCATAATGGAAACACATGCCCGCAAAGGGCGCGAAATGATTGATGAACTTCTTGACAACTTTGGTCTTGAGAATATTGAATACATCAATATGCTGCGAAATATAGCAGAATTCCATCATGAAGCTGTTAATGGAGGAGGATACCCTTCAGGAATTAAAGGAGATGAAATTCCTATTGAAGCCCGTATCGTTGCGGTTGCGGACATATTTGATGCGCTAACCAGTCAACGTCCGTATAAAGAAGCATGGGATAATGAAAAAGCCATTCACACCCTTAAGCAACTGGCAGGGGAAAAACTTGATCAGGATTGTGTAGATGCATTGATTAAAAATATCGATCAAGTTGAGCAAATACAGCAGCGGTTTACTGAAAATACATATGGGTAACTAGTTGAAATAGATTTAGCAGAGAGTAAACAAATCAAGGGCTCAGAGTAAAAAAAGCTAAACAGGACACCCATAATAATATTCCCATTATCAGCATTCTTGTCATGCCGAATGACAAGCGCGAGTACTATTCTGGTAACCCGGCCTTTCGAAGGTCCTCTAGAAAAGCGCGCCTTAGTTCAGGCTCATACGGAATGGTTTTTTCCAGGTCACTAATGGACGCCGTTGGGCTTAGTGCGCGTAGCTCGGTAACTATCCATTCAGCATCATCTTGCCTGCCGGCCCTCACATAGCTGGCCGCAAGCGGTAGCTTGATATTTATTGCGTTTGGATTACGTTCCTGAGCTTGCTCTAATACTGTTATCGCCGCATCATAATCGCCCATTGTGTAATAAGCTATTCCATAAATAATTAGATATTCAAAAGTATAATAGGGATTATAAAGTATGGCTTTATTATTAAGCTCAATCGCTTTTTTCGATTGACCAAGATAACTATTGATCAGGGCGAGCAAACCGTATCCATCTGCATAATTAGGGGCAATGCTTATTGACTGTTGCGCCGCCCTCACTGCGTTATCGTATTCCTTGTGCGCGAGATAGACAAAACCAAGCGCCCAGTAGGTTTGCGGCGCTGAATCATCCAGGGCAACGGCTTTTTTGGCAAGCACCAGGGCACGATCCAGGGTCTCTACTGGAGTATCAGTCCATCCTCGCCGGTAGTCGTTGATAAGCGTGACTGCCATCGCACCGTATGCACGTCCATAGTTTGCATCGAGTTCGATCGCTTGGCGATACATCTCACGTGCCTGCTCAAGAGCTTCTTTGGTGCTGACTTTAAATAATTTCTGCCCTTCCTGAAAGAAGTCATATGCCTTCAGACTATCGGTTGCTCTTAGTAACTGACGTTGTTTTTCCTGATTCGTGATCTTGACGGAAAGTGCCTCAACAATTTTGTGCGTTACTGCATCCTGCACTGCAAACACTTCCGTCACATTTCTATCGTAGCGTTGCGCCCAAGTATTGAAACCCGTTTTCGTGTTGACCAATTGCACATTGACTCTAACTGATTCGCCAAGCTGCCTGATACTGCCTTTGAGTACAAATCCAACATTTAAATCAGCCCCAACTTCCTCTGGCGTGACTTGTCTGCCCTTGTATTTGATCGAGGTATTACTGGCTATGACCAACAGGTTCGATAAACGTGAAAGATCCGTGATGATGTCCTCCGTGATCCCATCCGCGAGATATTCCTGCTTTGGATCATCACTAATATTTTCGAATGGAAGAACAACAAGGGAAGGCGGTAAAGTGCTGATATTGCCGGGCGTTTGGGTGGTCGACCCGGTTGGTGTCGTTGTCCAAAACCACACCATACCGAAGAAGACAATACCTGCCACTGCTGCGATGAGCATACTGGTCCAGCGCTTAGGTTGTGGTTGTGGTTTCTGCTGCGTTTCAGCTATTGGTACACTAGAAACATCGGTGTTCGTTTTGGGTTTACCATCGTCCTCAGAGTAGGTGATTGATGCGATCAGTTGATAACCCTTTTTTGGTATGGTCGCGATGAAACGCGGCTGCCGGGCATTGTCTTGCAGGGCCTTGCGTAACTTGATGACAGTGGAAGTGATGGCGTCGTAACCGACCAGGGCACCTCGCCAGACATCTCGTTCAAGTTCTTCCCGCGTAATGACCTGACCAGGGTGGGAGGCGAGATAAACCAGCACTTCCATGGCCTTGGGCTCCAGATGCGCTGATTCGCTG
This sequence comes from uncultured Gammaproteobacteria bacterium, assembly GCA_947258755.1. Classification (GTDB taxonomy): domain Bacteria; phylum Pseudomonadota; class Gammaproteobacteria; order JAADHQ01; family JAADHQ01; genus JAADHQ01. The sequence continues at coordinate 25,131 of CAMYJO010000038.1, read as the reverse complement.
CCGCGAGTCAACAGGCCTTGTGCAGGAGTTACCTGCCAGTCACCGATATAAAAGCCGTTTTGTATGTGATTTCCCACGCCTATTGAGTTCCCTTGCCGGCAAGCCATGCTATCGCACTCCGTCGGAAGTCCTGATCAGCCTATAACATACTGTTTATAAAGGGTTAATAATCATAGTCTTTCCTTCGTCTTATCGTCGTCCTTCAGTCGAGACTTTTACGGTGCTAGTCATCAATACTCACTACTCACAGCAATGACACATTTCAGCAAAAGGAAAGGCTGATCTTATTAATCGAAGGAAACCTTTTATCAATACTAAGGAGAATCATCATGATTAACAAGACAATACTTAACATTATATGTTCAATCGCCCTGCTTTGCCCTGTCGTGAGCACAGCTGCCGGTCTGGCGGAAGCAGAGGCAAACCAGCCCGCCAGCACGCAACAAACCGGCAATCAGTCAGAATTTTCGGCTTTTGAAGGTGCAGAAGCTTCCAATCTCCGCTCGAAAGAGGTTGCAAAGCAGGGCCTGAAAAGTGGTGAAACTGATCTTGATAACTTCGAATGGATATCGCGTGACTGGTATGAAGCTTACTAGAATAAAATGGCCAGAGGGGACTGACATCAGAAATCAACAGGTGCAGTTTGCACATATTCTGCACCTGTTGGCCAGGCGTGAATCGACGACATGATGGGGGTGATATTATGAATGCGAATATATTAAGCAAAATATACTGTTTACTGCTTGCCAGCATTGTTTTCCTTGCTCCTTTCAGGGCATCGACTGCTGCCAGTTTCGTTGATAGTGAAGTAAAACACTTTGGATACCCGGCCTGGTTTAAGGACACCCCGTTCTTTGAGCTTCAAGAAGACCTGACCAAAGCCAGGTCTGATGGAAAGCATGGCCTGATGTTGCTGCTTACATCCCAAGGTTGCTCGTATTGCGATGTATTCATTCGAAAGAGCCTTAGTGATCCTGAGATTGCATCAATGGTCAGAAAGCACTTTGATTCTATAGGAATGGATATATTTAATGATGCAGACATGGTGGATCCTGGCGGCCTGGAGATGTCGGTGAAAGAATTCGCCAGACGTGAAAGAGCGGAATTCTCACCTACGTTACTGTTTTACGGCCAGAATGGCAAAAGGATGCTGAGAATCACAGGTTATCAGTCGCCCGAGCGATTTAAAAAAATACTGGGCTATGTGACTGGTCAGCATTACCGGTCCGAGTCACTTGGTGAATATCTCAACCGCCTGCCGATTAGTAAAGTAACGCATGCTGGCATACGCCCCAAACACAAACGCTCGCTAGTATTAAGCCGGAATTTGTTGCCGACAAGCAAGCCGCTGCTATTGATATTTGAGAAGACCGGCTGTGACGAGTGTGATGACTTTCGAAACGATGTGCTCCGCTTGAAACGAGTTAAGAACACGCTGAAACAATTCGAAGTCGTGAGCCTGGATGCCCTGGATGACAAGACTGACATCATTACACCGAATGGAATCCGTACCACGGCCTCATCCCTGTTCAGAAACTATGCCTTCAGCAGGATGCCTGCGATAGCCTTTTTTGATGTGAATGGTCATGCAGTGTTGAAAACCGACTCACTAGTATTATCTCAACGCATGATGAACTCCCTGAATTTTGTGCTTGAAAAAGCGTACATAAAGGGCCTGACCTATCAGAAATTTGCAAGAATAAAGGCAATAGAAATGTATCAAAAGAAACAAAAATTAAAGTAATAATTAATAATTTACCTGCAACCACAAGGTCATGTTTATGTATCAACTATTACAACATTTTATATCTGTAACTTTGTTTGCAGCATTGCTTGCAGGTTGTACAAATACGCCTGATTCCTATGACATACGCATACTCTGGACCAACGATACCCATGGCTATCTAAGCCCTCTCTATCATCGTGAGGAAGGTGACGACCGTTTTGTCGAGCGCTCGAAACACGAGGGCCGTGTCGGTGGTTTTGCTTATATCGCTTCTATTGTCAATAGGCAGCGTAATAAACTACCGCATCAAACACTGCTGCTCGACAGCGGAGATACCTGGCATGGAACTGTGGTACCCGTGCGCCTGGGAGGCACGCCGGTTGTAGAGGTAATGAACGCCATGGGATATGATGCCATGGCCCCCGGCAACGTAGACCTCTTCTATGATCAGTCTACGCTCGAAGCTCTGTTCTCGGCAGCTAAATTTCCGATTGTAGCTGCCAATTTCTATGACGCTGGATTTAATGAACGCGTAGAACTCCCAAATGTAAAGCCATATATCATAAAACAGGTCGGTAACCATAAGGTCGCAATCATTGGTATGGCCTATCACTGGATGTCCAAGGTTGTGGATCATAAACAATGGAGCTTTGGATTACGTATGGAGGATGTGCAGGAAGACATCTACAAATTACGCTCACAAGAACAGGTAGACCTTGTCATTTTACTATCACATATGGGCTGGAAGGTGGATCAGCACTATGCAAAACGCGTGAGCGGCATCGATGTGATCGTCGGGGCACATACACATGATATCCTCTATCGCCCAACACTGGTTTACAACAAAGAGAGTAATCGTGATGTACTGGTTGTACAGTCCGGCTCACATGGAAAAATGGTCGGCCAGCTTGATCTGAATATAAATAATGGGCGCGTGACCGCCTTTGAACAAACCCTGTTTCCCGTACGCTCAGACGAAGTCAAACCAGACCCTGTTATTGCGGCAATGATAGAAAAACTGCGGGCACCCTACAAGGCAGAGCTTGAGCGCGTTATTGGTGAAACAAAAACACTGCTCTATCGACAGGGAACCTGGCAGAGTACTGCGGATAACCTTGTAAGCGATGCATTACATGCACGTACCAGGCAAGACGTTGCCATCACACAGCCAGGTCGTTATGGTGCGACCATACTGCCCGGCCCCATTACCGTGGAGGATATTTATAACCTGGTGCCAACCGAGGCGCCAATTTATCAAATGAAATTACACGGCCAGAGCCTGCGCGAAATGCTGGAAGGCGCAGTTGACAATGTTGTCACAGACAATGAACTGGAACGTATTGGTGCTAATATGTGGCGCTTTTCAGGTATTGAGTTATCGGTAGATTTATCACAAGCCTACCCGAATCGGGTTCAGAATATGAAAATCAATGGGACTCCCGTTGACGACAAAAAACTTTATTCTCTGGCAGAGTTCAATATGTACCTTCGCAACAGTCGGTCAGCCATTGATGTGGAGAAAACCAAACACATCGGGCCGCATGAAGTGATAGCCTACATTGAGGAACGCAAAATAGTTGCAGCAGCACTTGATCATCGCATTACTGACCACCATGGTGAGATACTGGGTGACCACGAGCATCTACATGAGGCCTGGGCTGAAACCGGTCGCAATGAAGTAGATCTTAAAAATACAAAGGCCTATGTCTACCAGGGCAAACTAAATAAAGCAGACAGGCTAGTAGTCATTCAGAATAAATAATTACAGCTGAAAAGGGTTGGACATACCAGAAGATGGCCCGAACTAAAGCTACTGAACGAATCAAAAAACAGAAGCAAGTTAAAACAGATAACACTCCATTAGCAAAATAAAGCCATAAAAAAACAGGGTCAGAGAATAATAACTTCTAATGTTAGAAACAATTGTAATCTGATCCCGGTTTTGCCCACCACCGCCAGGTTCCTAGGGATCATATAAATCAATAGGTTATTGTATTAATTAACCTATAATCAGCCCCCATTGCATATGATTCAGCCTCTTGGCATAACGATAAATAGCTGATCCCGACAAAATCCATCAAAAAAACATCTTCTATTATGGACGGCACCTTTATATAATCACCATCAGCACATTGACAGAAACAAAGAAATGAATCGTTTCAAAATCATATCTCTGGTGGTAGCACTACTGATGGCTCAGCTCAGCTATGCTGGCCACTATCACTCTGTGGATGAGCAGCATACAGAGACAGAGTGTTTTTTGTGTGTCCATGCATCTCAACTCGATAATGCTGTAGCAAACGATTACCTGATTGTTACAAATTGCCTGTTATCGCACAGCCCTATTGTTGCCGATAGGCAGGCAATTCAATTCAGCCAACATATACTATTCGATCCACGCGCTCCGCCGCTTTTCTCCTAAACACAAAATTATTTTAATCAATTTTATTTGCCATCCCGTGCTTTACGGGCGTGGTGTATTGAGTATTTAGGAGAATAATCATGCTAACAACAAAATTAGCGGCTTCTGCCGCATTAATCACTTTGTTGTCCGGTACTTCTGCGTTGGCAGCATCTGATAAAGATATCGAAGCATTACGTGCTGAGATTCAAAACATGAAAAAAGCCTATGAAGGTCGTATTGATGAACTGGAATCAAAACTGAACAAGGTGGAGAAGTCACAGACAAAAGCTCTTGCACCAGCACCTGCGACACCGGCCACCGCACGGCGTGATGTGAAGGACAACAGCTTCAATCCCTCCATTGGTGTCATCCTGAACGGTCAATATAGTCAATTCTCTGCCGATGAAGGGGAGATTGCAGGCTTTGCTGTTGGCCATGAGGGAGAGCGTCCGCGCGAAGGCTTTGCAGCGGATCATACCGAGCTAAACTTCTCTGCCAATGTGGATGATAAGTTTTTCGGTAGCACCACGGCAGCCATCGCCCAACATGAAGGTGAAACCGAGATTGAGCTGGAAGAAGCCTATATCCAGACATTACCGGGCAGCGGCTTGCCGGACGGTATGAGTGTCAAAGCGGGTCGCGCCTTCTGGACAATGGGTTATCTGAATGAACACCACAGCCATACCGATGACTTTGCTGACCGTCCATTGCCATATCGTGTGTATCTAAATCAAGCCTTCAACGATGACGGTGCGGAAGTGTCTTACGTGTTACCGACTGAGCTCTATTCGGAAATCGGTGCTGGTGTGTTTCGCGGCGATGATTTTCCGTTTGGCGAAGGTGACGGCTCCGGCGTAGGCGCATGGTCTGCTTTTGCCCGTGTCGGCGGTGATATCGGTAATAATCAAAGCTGGCGTTTGGGTGCATATGCCCTCTCCGGTGAAGCGAATTCGCGTGTTAGCAATGAAGATGTTGTGAGCTTTATCGGCGATACGGATATTTATGCTGCCGATGTACGTTACACATGGGCACCAACCGGCAATGCGCGTGCACAGGAAGTGATCCTTCAGGCTGAATATTTCTGGCGCGATGAAGATGGCGTCTATGAAGACACCGATGCGGCTACAGGCGCAGTCAACTTTGATGATTCTTCAACTGGTTGGTACGCACAGGCAGTTTATAAATTTGATCCGCAGTGGCGTGTTGGCGTACGCTATAGCCAGTTGAATGCACCTGACGTTCCTGCTGGTTTGGTCGGCAGTGCCTTAGACTCGGGGGGCCATGATCCGAAGGCCTATAGTGCCATGCTGGACTGGACAAACAGCGAGTTCAGTCGCGTACGCCTGCAATATAACCGTGAACAGCTCGCGGGTGGACAGGATGATGATCAGTTCATGCTGCAATATATCATGAGTCTTGGTGCTCATGGCGCACATAAATACTAAGGAGGCGTGATGAAACAATTCCTTGGACTATTGGTAGCGGGGCTGCTTTATGCAGCTCCACTTACCGCACAGGCTAAGGTAAACATCTTCGCCTGTGAGCCTGAATGGGCAGCATTAGCACGGGAAATTGGCGCTGATAAGGTAACAACCTTCGCCGCCACCCACGCCAAGCAAGACCCACATTACATTCGCGCACGTCCGAGCCTGATTGCCAAAACACGGCGTGCTGATCTGTTAATCTGCTCTGGTGCTGGATTAGAAGTAGGTTGGCTGCCGATACTGCTGCAAAAAGCAGGCGCGGATGTGCAGCCCGGTTCAGCTGGCTATCTGATGGCATCAAAGTTTGTGCCGATACTGGAAAAGCCCGCAGTGGTCGATCGCAGCATGGGCGATGTACATCCCGACGGTAATCCGCATGTGCACCTGAACCCACATAACTTGTTGTTGATAGCAAAAGAGCTAACGAAACGACTTCAATCTATTGATACGTCTAATGCTGGTTTTTACAGCAATCAACTGCAGAGTTTTACTTCACGCTGGCAGCAGGCCATCGCAGCTTGGGAAAAACAGGCATCCAGCCTAAAGGGAACGCCGGTAGTGGTGCATCATAAAGCGTTCAGTTACCTGCTTGACTGGCTGCAGTTGAAGCAGGTGGCCTCGCTGGAACCAAAACCGGGCATTCCGCCAACCACTTCGCATCTGGAGAGTTTGCTGCAGCAGCTTAAAGCCAAGCCTGCCGACGTGATTATCCGCTCACCGTATGAGCCGGATGATGCAGGCGAATGGCTGTCGGAGAAAACCGGTACGCCTGCTTTAGTGCTTCCTTATACGATTGGTGGAGATGCTGAGAGCAATGATCTATTTGCGCTGTTTGATCGCTCGATTAAACTCTTAAAAGAAGTACTGCATGATCAGTAGTGAAATGATCAGCATCGTGGGGCCTGCCCTGGTTGTAGGCCTGATGATTGCTCTAACACATGCACCGCTTGGTATCGAGGTACTGAAGCGTGGCATTATTTTCATCGATCTGGCAGTCGCACAGATTGCCGGACTAGGGATGGTCGCTGCGGGGGTATTTCTGCATGAGCCAGCTGCATGGTTAATACAGCTTATTGCACTGGCCTGCGCCATCCTGGCGGGATTGTTCTTCCGCAAGGTCGAAACCTCCATGCCGCAGCTGCAGGAAGCGATTATCGGTGTGAGCTTTGTATTGGCAGCTTCAGTGGCTATTTTATTACTGGCCGATCATCCGCATGGTGGAGAAGAAATCCAGCACCTGCTTTCAGGCCAGATGTTATTTGTCACATGGGAGGACGTAGTATCCCATGCACCCATATATGCACTGATTCTGACAGCTTGGTTCTGGAAGCCAGCATTAAGAAGTGGTATCGGCTTTTATTTGCTGTTTGCATTAGCCATTACTTCATCGGTACAACTAGTAGGGGTGTATGTTGTTTTTGCCAGTCTGATCCTGCCTGCATTAGCTGCATTGAACTCCCGCCACCCACATAAGGTCGCATGGTTATGTGGCATAGTTTCGGTAATAGCCGGAATTATAATAGCAATGCTTTCGGATATTCCAGCAGGGCCATTGATTGTAGTGACCTATGTAATTACAGCTACAGTATTTTATAGGCTGTATAAATCTTAACAGCGTTTCCAAGAAATAAAGGGGCAGTGCAACTGATGGGCGTATATATTGTCTTCGCCAGTCTGATTATTCCTGCTTTGGCTACCCGAAAATATTCTGAAACAAAAAGCACATTCTTTGCTTATACAATCGGCCTATTTGGATACATTCTTGGCCTGGGTGCATCCGCCGTATTTGATCTGCCAACCGGGCCAATGATTACCTGGATGCTTGCGATAACAGCGCTCATGTTTTACTTCTTATATGGCAGAAGAAATATTAGTAATTAATCCTGACGAAACTCTGTATCAATTCCGGCATTAAGGTAAACAAGATCATAGAGCACTTGAAATAATACTCAACTAAGTAATCAAGTACTCTAACTTCATTAATTTTGATCTGTCATTTTCTCATCTTTTCAACCGACCCTGATTCCATTGATTATACAACCGGGCGAATATGCGATATTTAATTTTTCCCAGTAATTATTAACACCGGTTGTCGGTAATTTTTCACATTAAATCAGTTGTTAGTCATTCATCTTATAGTTACACGGAATGGACTCACCAGGAGTGACATTCTTTTTTTGAGTGTATCGATTAAAACCCTATAAGGAGATATCAAGATGACTGGATTTATCAAACCGGAGTTTACACCCTTTAAGCCCATCGACCCTGGCAATATTATATTTCCACCTTGCTGGGGCCCTGTGATCATTGATTTGGATTGTAAGACCCGCATACTCTGGGTCATGGATGGCAGCCTGGATATGGACCCGATAAGCGGATTTTCGTTGACTGAAGCTAAAAGTATCGTCGAGGCTGCTACGAACACCGTGCATCCTGTTGAAATTACAACGGCGCATCGTACCTCCGGGACTGGATGCGATGTTGCAAATTTTACCTTTAATGGGACACATAGTGTCGGTGGCAGTAATCGAAATATCCACTACTACGATCAGATTTGGATATTTTCTATAGGCAGCACATCTAACCCTGCTTTTGGTGCACTTGATACAGCATCTGAGCTACCCGAGATTGAAACCTTTATGAATAATAAAGGAGGTGTGTTCTGTACAGGAGACCATGGTGATCTGGGCGCCTCGCTGTGTGAAAATATCCCACGTGTCAAAAGCATGAGACAGTGGCGTCAGGCCAATGGTGCTCCCAGCATGTCCGGACTTACCCGCATCGACACCAATGTGCCCAATCCGGATTTCAGCCCGGACTTTGATCTGCAGTCGGATACGCTTGCACAGCGTATATATCCGTTATGGCAAGGCGAGTTCGATTCTGATTATTTACCTCATCCTGTTCTGGAAATGCCCAATGGCAAGTCCGTCACCCATTTACCGGATCACGCGCATGAAGGGCGCTGTGTTGTTCCAAGTCCACTTGATGCTGCCGAGTATCCGACTGATGGCGGCGGTGCCCAGGTCAGTCCCGAGGTGATTGCCTACGGTGTTTCCGGTGGCGCGGGCTTTAGTGCATCCAAAGTCTCGATTACACCGCCGGAATTGTTCGGTGTTATTGGTGCCTATGATGGTCATCAGGCCAGCATTGGCCGTGTCGTCGTTGACTCGACCTGGCATCACTGGCTAAACATCAATTTGAATGGTACAGGTGCAGGCACTATAGACGGTGTCAATCAAGATGGTTTGTATGATGCACTGAATAATCCAACCCCTGAATACCTGGAAATACAGCGTTATTTCCAGAATATTGCCGCATGGTTGCAGCCTAATCGTTTCATCATTTGCTTTATCATCTACTGGCCTTGCCTGCGCTGGAAGTGGCCGTTTATCGAGGAACTGGAGCCACTGGACGATCCGCGCCTGTTAGATTTAATTGATCTGGGCAAGAGTGTTGAAAAACAAATCCTTCCATACAGGGGCGTCAGTGGTGTTCTGGAAATTGTCGATAGTGTATTGCATTTGGCAAAAGCACCACGGTCACTGCGAAATACCTATAACATGCTCTACCGCGGTAAGGAAACAACACAACTTCCCGGTATCTTCAGGAAAGAGATGGTTGTACAGGCGATACTTGGCGGGGTCATGAACGAAATGGCTGCCAAGTTACCATCATCCGAACAGGAGACGATGACATATATCAAGGAACTCGTAGAGAAATATTCCGGTAAGGATGAAAGTCCATTGCATGACATTATTGCCCAAGGTGCACGACGTGCCATGGCCCTGATCAAGGAAGAGCTGGCAGTCTATGAAAAAGACCTGAAAGCCTTTTCCAACTCACTCAAATAACAGGAGTAATGAGCATGCATTGCAACCGGGCCAGGTGATCCTGGCCCGGTCTTGTTTAGGTCAATATGAATCGCAGCACTTGGCTGCAAAATATGTTATTCTCCAAGCTATTGATTAACGTAGGTATACCCAAGCGCCGATACTGCGGCCAGCAAGGATTTCTACTGGTAATATAAAATGTATCAGTCTTATTTTGGCCTAACTGAAAATCCATTTTCCCTGACACCCGACCCGCGGTTTCTGTACCTCAGCGCACGGCACCGGGAAGGCATCGCCCATCTCGTCTATGGCATGGGCCGCGGCGGTGGCTTCGTACAGCTTACCGGCGAGGTTGGGACTGGCAAGACCACCTTGTACCGCAGCGTGTTGGCACGCGCCCACAAGGATGTCGATGTTGCCTTGATACTTAATCCCTGCCAGTCAGCCGTCGAACTGCTGGCCTCCATCTGCGACGAGCTGCATGTCGACTATGACAAAGACACTAATAGTATTAAAACCTTGGTGGATGCACTTAATCGTCACCTTTTGAAGGTCCATGCACAAGGCCGTCGCACCGTGCTCATCATCGATGAGGCACAGAACCTGGAAATCAATGTCCTTGAGCAAATCCGGCTGCTCACCAATCTGGAGACTGCAAAACAAAAACTGCTGCAAATCGTGTTGATCGGTCAACCTGAACTGCAGGAACTTTTAGAACGCCCGGATTTGCGCCAACTGAAGCAGCGCATCACCGCCCGCTATCACCTCACCCCCTTGTCCGAAGCCGAGACCAAAGCCTATGTGCAACATCGTTTGCAGCGCGCCGGTCGAACCACGCCATTGTTCACACCAGCGGCCTTGAAAACGGTACATCGACTGTCGGGCGGAGTACCGCGTCTAACCAACATTATCTGTGAACGATCTTTATTAGCGGCCTACGCAGTACAAAGCCCGCAGATCGGCCCCGGAATCGTGCGCAAAGCCGCCATCGAATCGACCGGCAAGGAGAGACGCTGGCCGCTCCAGGCCGCGGCCGTCGTTGCCGGCCTGGCTGTTTTCGGCGTCATACTTGCCCTGCTGACACATCTGGAGACTGGCAACAAGCAAACCACGGCATCACTGACACCGGCTGCGGTTGCCAGTGCGGTCGCTAGTAAGGATACCGGTACAGACACCTCTACAGTTGCCAACGCGCAATCTCAAATCAAGCGCAATACCATCGCGATGGTAGAAACTACGCCTGAAAACAATACGAAAACTGACGCTGCGACATCACAGCTCAAACCCAACACAATCACATCGAGCAACACGGCAGCGACCCGGAATGACGCCGCACAACTTGCTTTAAACAATATCAACACCAGATCGACAACATCAGCCGCTACCCTACAGTCGTCAATGCGCGATGTACTCAGAAGCGGTAAATACAAGACCAATACAACTACAGCGTTCAGCAGCCTGTTTCGCCTTTGGGGGCTGGATTACAACACGCTACCCGGTAATAGCGTGTGCGCACGCGCGCAAGCCGGTGGACTGAGCTGCATGCTCCGACGTGGCAGTCTGTCCAGTGTGCGGCTCTACGAACGCCCCAGCGTTTTAGATTTATTCGATAATTACGGTAACCTGCATCGTGCTACGGTGGTTCAGCTAAGCGACGAGCGCGCCACGCTGGATTTCGGCGGTGAGCGCGTGTCAGTGTCAACCGCGCAACTGGAATCGGCCTGGCTCGGCAGTTATATCTTGCTCTGGCGTCCACCAAAAATCACGGCAACCAGCTTGCACGAAGGTATTCGTGGACCCGATGTCGTGTGGTTGCGCAAACAACTCGATCGCGCTGAAAATAAATCAAGCAGCGGTGCGCAAAGTCCCGTGTTCGACACGCAGTTAACCCAACGGGTTGTTACGTTTCAACGTAGCCACGGCATCGCCGCCGACGGTATTGTTGGTCAGAAGACCTTGCTCAAGTTGAACAGCGTCACGGCGAAGCCACCGGTACCCCTGCTGTCGCAGGCCACGCGCGATGAACGGAGGCCTTGAATGTCATATATCCTGCAAGCATTAGCGCAATCGGAACGCGAAAGACGGCACGCGGACGCCCCTGACCTTGAACGCGTTTTCGATGTCGAAACACCGGCCAAAACGGGTAAACGCCGCGGGATACTCATTTTTGGTGTAATACTGGTAAATGCGGTAGTTATTGCGGCGCTTGTTTTGCTTGGGGATTTTCAATTCGGCGGTAAGGCAAGCACGTCCAGCGCCGTGGTTACGGATTCCGCTCCGATTTCTGCACCGATACCCGAGAGCATTCCGGCACCGCAACAAGAAGCGACATTAATCAAGGAGCCACCGCAAGCAATCAACACCGCGCCTGCTGCGCCCGAACTCAGCGTACCGATTGACAACGCAACCGCCAATAATGCAGCTACACAGAATAAGTCGGTAGAGGATCTAGCGACTACGGACATTAACAAAACCGCCACGCAGAATGCTGACATCAAGGGTCCCGCAGTCACCGAGATTCCGGTCATGGAACCGGAGCCCATTGTTAACAAACCCGCCGAAGTCGCGAGTCAACAACAAGTCGAAAAAAAGGAATTCACCGATTTAGAGCGCGTGAGCAGACTACCGGGTATTGATATGGCCGTTCATGCTTACTCGGATAAAATCGCCGAACGCTTCGTGTTCATCAACGGCCAGGAATACCATGAAGGCGATACCCTCACCGCAGAAGGCGCGCAACTGAAAGCTATTACACGCGACGGCATAGTCATAGACCTAGGTGATCGACGCGTGCTGTTGAGCCGCATTCGCTAACCGAAACCGTAATCAAGGGGTTTGAGTACTTGAAATAACACTGAACTAAGTAATCAAGTGCTCCGACCCCAAGCTCCAAGTTACAAGGAAAGACTGCAGGCGTCCTGATAGTTGTTATCGTCGAGGCAGTTCCATTCGTGCCTGCTTAATACCTAGTTTGCCCCGCGGTCCGGTCGATCTGTGATTCCTTGGTTTTGCCGGTATAGTCACCGGATGCGACACATGCTGGCGGCCATGAGCGGATCTACGTGGATGAGGCCTGTTCGTATGCGGCCGGTGATGAAATTGCTTATGAGGGTGTAGTTTGTGTGGCCGGTACAGACGATTTACTGGCAGATAGTAAACAGGGCCAGTAGCTGATACGCGACTTTCTTCCCTGGCGGCCTGCTCAGCCAATATTCTCTGTCTCTCGATTAAGGCCATTTTCTTATCCAGCCGGAGGCGTTCACGTTTCAATCGACTGGTTTCGAGTTGTTTGGCAACCTCGAGTGTTTCCTGGATCGCGGGCTGGCCTACAGGATCAGCTGTAGGCACGCGGATGCTGATTTTTTTGATGCTGACTGGTTGGGTGACTGGCAGTGTCTCGCTGTAGTGGGTGGTGCCATCCGCGCCGATCCATTTATACACCTCAGCGCCAATGGCAGTGAACGCCATGCACCACAACAGGCTGAACAGCAGTAATTGTATCGGCAATAAACGGTAGGCCATGACGGATNAGTAAGCTTTTGGATATCAAATAGCTGATTATAAGTAGCAATATTGGTGTATTTTGAGTCTTTTTATAATGAATTTCATTTAGTTAGCTTGGTCCGACCTCGTTTTTACCGTTTTTTCTGACACCATATTTATGCTAGATTTATTATATGAGCAGGCGACTAAATCGACCACAAATACTGGCTATGTGCATCGTACTGACAATGCCAACATCAGTAATATGTGAAACAAAACAACAACCCATTTTCGATGCCCACATTCATTACAGCCACGATGTATGGGATGCCATTACACCGCAGGATGCCATACGACGCTTACGTGCAGCAGGTATCGTGCGTGCCCTGGTATCCAGCTCCAGTGATGAAGGTACACGCAAGCTATACCAGGCTGATCCTGAATTAGTTATTCCAGAACTGCGGCCCTATCGTAAACGTGGCACAACTGATAGTTGGATGCATGACAAAAGCATCATCCCCTACCTGAACCAACGACTGAATAGTTTCCGTTATGTAGCAATCGGTGAATTCCATCTGCAGGGTGAGCAGGCCAATTTACCCGTTGTACGTGAAGTCATCAAACTTGCCAGCAAACACCAGCTAATGTTGCATGTACATTCTGATGTAGAAGCTATCGAGCTTATCTATGAACAGGATCCGAGTGCGCACATCCTATGGGCCCATGCCGGCTTTGAAGATGCCTCTACAGTAGTCGAAATGCTTGATCAGCATAAAAATCTTTGGGCTGACCTCTCCTTTCGCTGGGATATATACACCAACAATCGTTTTCTACCTGGCTGGAAAACATTGCTGCTCACACATCCTGACCGCTTTATGCTCGGAATTGACACTTATGCACCACAGCGCTGGTTGCAAATTCAATCGACTATGAACTGGCAACGTTCGCTGTTAAAAGCGTTGCCAGTGCATATCGCACAAGCTATTGCCTTTGAGAATGGTAATCGTGTTATATATGATCGTTACATGAAACTTAAGAGAGAACGCGATTAAATAGGACAAGCGCGAGAAATCCATACTTTAAATAACTATAACCGGGTCGGACCACATGAAGTGATTGCCTATATTATTGAGCTCTGAGCACAACCTGTGATGAACGGGGTCAGTCACGATTGGTTCGCAGCGCTTTTACTCTGACCAAAATAATAAATCATATATATTTGTCACCGAACGCTTTTATCTGTATTTTATTAGTCAGTTCCCCGATAACAGATAAACTCGTCAAACATATATGAATTAATATGTATTACGCACATCAAACTAGCCTGCCCTTGATAATATTGACACTCATTATCTCGTCTACAAATACTCGTGCTGCAGAGACCGGATCCAGCCACAACCTGTTTTATCTTGAAAAATTGAATAACAAGTCTTTCTTCGTGGGTCGTGCCAACCTGGTAACACGAGATGGCTTCTCGGATACCTTCTTCGGCTATGTCGATGGCAATTACCGCCATAGCCTGTCTGGTCCCTGGGCTATCGAAATGGGTTATCGGCATGCATTTCTTGAACTGGGTAATGACTGGCGCGAGGAATACCGACCCATGCTCGGCCTGTACTGGCGCGGCAAATTGGGCCAAGGTAAATTGTCAAACCGACACCGACTGGAGTGGCGGTACTTCGAAGGCAACGCACAAGACCGGGTGCGTTACCGTAATGAATCGGTATGGACATCAACAAACACGATTACCGATTTCCAACTCACCCCATTTATTGAAGAAGAGTTTTTTTACGATGTCACCAATAGCGAGCTGAACAGTAACTGGCTGACGTTTGGCATCTCGAAATTCTGGAGCAAGGATTTGAAATGGAAGCTGGGTTACCGACTGCAATCGCAAAAATTCGACGGCAAATGGGAAAACCGGCATGTACTGGTGACGGGGATTAGTATCTTTTCATTTGATTGACATTAAAGCGCGTTCCCCAGTTTATTTTGACCCAATACGATAGAATCGGGTCGGGCCGGGATTAGCTTTTAAATAATGTGATTTCACCGATAAAACAGGAACTACATAGACTTGAATCCCCCTTTTCGGCCAGCAAATGAAATCGATAGGCTGACTACCCTTGAATTCATCCATAAAGTAAGCTTTTTGAAATCGAAAAAGTGGTAATAAAGTAACTATCCAGGCATTTTTAAGCATTTTTGAAAACATCATCAGTATGTTAGCTGGGACCGACCCAAAGCCCAAAAAAGCCCACGAAACCCATCTTGCAGCTATTTCAAGCACATATTTAACAATAAAGAATAGACCCGTAGTCGATAATTCGACACAATATGGATATACCCCATTCTGATGTTTTCAATACTGGAGACACATGATGAAATTAACAAACACCTTATCTCTTATTCTGGCCGCGCTAGCATTGATTATTGCAGTGCTTGCCTATCAACGCGCTGGCGATCCGGTCCAGGCCACTGATACGATGACTGCAACACAGCCAACGGCAGACATACCTGATACCAGCAGCAGCACAACGGAAGACACCCAGGAGGATGATATCGCCAAGGTGGTCTATCATGTGGACTATGCCGATCCCAGGCGATACAGTGCGATGCTAACCAGCATTAATAATATGGCCACTACCTTTCAAGATGATATTGCCGACTATGATATCCGCATTGTGTTTGTCGCTCATGGCATTCGCTTTGTGACCGATGACAAACTAACAGGTACGCCCTTTGCAGAAGATGCTGATTTAGCGAAACGCCGTGAAGAGTTGAAAGGACGCCTGGCATCTCTACGTGATGTTCAGGGGGTAAAGCTGGAGCTTTGTGATATTACCCGCAAGCAAATCGGTCTGGACGAGGACAAACTCTATAGCGGTGTAGAACTCGTTACCTCTGGCGTTGTACGCTTATCCAAACTACAAAACCAGGGCTACTCATATTTAAAGATCGAGTGAGTTCATCGACCGGGTTGCTCATTAGCCCGCTATCAATTTAATTCTCAATGATCTGCATATCCTTACCCAGCAGCGTGACGGTTGAGAATTTTTCCCTTTTAGGGTGAACCGGATCGGACCAGTTATACAATAATATCAATATAAACTATGCTCTAATCCGAACGGCACTTACTTAAGCCTCCCCTCCTTGCAGGAGGGGATTGAGGAGTGGTGATATAAACTCTATGCAGCTTACTCATTATTTCTTTTGTTCTGCACACATCCCTTTACACATATCCCTTCTTTATCAAATTCCATCGTCCGTCCACTTAACGGTACATGCACCGGGACTTTGCTAGCCTTGATAAAGGTGTCGGTACGCGTCCCGGCGATTATCTTACCGCTCTTGGTGGCAGCTTCATTAGCATGGGAGGCAATCACACTATTAGGCTTAATGAGCTCATTGACCACGAAGGCGGCCTCGCGTGGGCCATTGGTGTAGGTACCGCCGATGTTCATGACTGCCAGTTTGGCCTGATAATGCTGGCGCACCACAGTCTCCTGCTCGGCGGTAATACCGGTATCACCGGAAAGATAAACCACCAGGCCGTTCGAGAACGTCAACACATAACCGGTTGGAGGACCGGCGTAGGCAGTCAGTCCTGCGGCATCCAGCATCTTGCCCAGTTCGCCACCGATCATGCCGCCGGCAATCCCGTTAGAATGCACTGCAGGAACCGTGGTAATGGTCACACCACCCACCTTACGTGACGCACCGAAGCGTACAATCAAGGAATCTTTGGGATTACCCCCCAGGGCTTTTAACTTGTTGGCAAAAAACCTGGGCATTTCACTACCAGTAACAATTTTTGCTTTTTTTGCCAGTGCAATATTGACACTATTGGTATTGGGCAAGGCCTTCACCGATGCCGCAGGTTTACCACACTCGCCACTATTCACATTGGGTATATGCACCGCCCCTACATGGTCGCCATGCATATGGCTGACCAATACGACATCGACCTTACCCAGGCGTTTGTCTTCCGGCCCGGCCACAGTCAAGCCGGCATCATAAAGTACACGCAAACCATTCGGATCTTCAAAGACCAACGCCCGATCACGGCTACAAAACTCACCATCGTGACTGCCAAGAGGAGTGATTTTGAGGTTGCCGGCGATGGCCTGTGACACACCCAGCAAACTAAAGAACAATAGCGTAAAATGAAATCGTAGCAGCATAGTCTTTCTCTCCGCATGTCAGGAATTAAAAAATTAGGCTTGAAATTATAGCATCCGCCCTATTGATACATTACTCTAGTTCAGCGCTGAATCAAAAACATCCTCGTGCAAGTTACTCGATAAATCACCCAAATAAAAAGGCCTACCGATAGGTAGGCCTTTTTATTTGATTTACGCCCTGGGCATGGTTCGAACCTGCGGCCGCCTGGAAAACAATATGTTATTGTATTTACGTAGCTTTTTTTGGGGCGCTTGTTATCAATTTTCAATAACAAAGCATATCTGATCCCGGTAAAAATCCGGCAAATTTATATGTACCAGTTTAACTCATTTGCCATAGCTCTTGCCTGGGCAGGTATATCATTTTTAATGAAATGTTTATGCAGAACCTGCACACCGAGCATATGGTTGATAATCGCATCCAGTTGTACCTGTGTTGATGTCGGAGTGTCTTTTGCTTCATGCAATTCGAACAATGCCTTTACACCCTCTTTATCAAGTAGTCCTGCGTTTTGAATCGCTTCATCTGATAGATACTCATTAGCCAGAGATTTCATCGCTGCCCATTTTTTTGGGTCTGTATGAGCAGGTGGCGCCATGAAAGCAAATTTTTCTCTTTCATAAAGTGTACGAGGCAACACACCTTTCATTGCTTCTCGTAAAACATATTTTTCTGTTTTACCTTTAATACGCATAGAGGGAGGTACTTGTGTTGCAAATTCGGCCAAGTGATGATCTAAAAATGGTGGCCTGGCTTCCATTGAGTTCGCCATATCTACCCTGTCCCCACCCCATGTCAATATCTGCCCTTCCAGCATGGTCTTGATCCAGACGTACTGGGCTTTATCAAGTGGATGACGATCCTCCAACATATCTCCATCCAATGCATCAGCAATGGCTTTACCTGGCTGATAGTCCTTTAATTCATTTCGCAAGTTTTCGTTTAATATACCTGGTACATGTTGCGCCGAGGCGAGCCAGGGTTGCAAACAGGAAGGTGTAAATCCGACAACATCGTTTAGTGATGGGTCATCTATTTCTTCCTCTGCGAGCATAGCCCCCTTAAAAAGTTTATTGGCTTCAGCCAGCATGCCTTCCCATTCCGCTCGTTCGGCAGGCGAAAGGGTGTCCATACCATGCAAGAACATATCACGTCGAAATGCCGGATAGCCGCCAAATAACTCATCAGAGCCCTCACCTGTCACAACCACTTTATAATTCGCACGATTGACATGACGACTCATCAGTAACTTGGCAACCCCCAACGTGTTATAAATCGTGCGCTCGGTGTGCCACAGGGTCTCGACAAAATTATCATAAAGATGATCAGCTTCCAGCAACATCACATCCTGATCTGCACCAACCGATTCGGCCATTTCGCGTGCGATCGGTGTTTCATCATAGTCGCTGTCATCAAACCCTATGGTGAAGGCCTTTACCGGAGATTGCTGACTGGCAGCCGACATACCCAACGTCGAACAGGAATCAATGCCGCCGGACAAATAGCAGGCAACCGGAACATCGGCTTCGAGCCTTAATTGCACTGCCTCTAGCAGTTTTTCTTTCACACCATTAATATAGAACGCTTCATCATCTAAATCATTTGCCTTGCGCTCTTCCTGCAAAGGAAAATCCATGTCCCAGTAGCGTTGATCACGTATCGAGAACTTGCCATGACTACGCTCAATGATAATCATATGCCCGGGCTTTACCTGATGAATATTTTCAAACGCCGTTGTCCCGGGTACGATAGTCTGCATAAGCTGATGATACACGCCTTGTGCATCAAACTTTCTTTCCACATCCGGATCGGCAAAGATAACCTTTAGTTCTGAGCCAAACACGATCTTGCCATTAGTCTCGGTCCAGTATAAAGGCTTGACACCAAAGCGGTCCCGTACCAGCATCAGACGATCATGTTTTTTGTCATACAATGCAAAGGCAAATTCACCGCGTAAGTGTTCCAGCATATCTTCCAGTCCATAACGCGGATAGAGATGCAATACCAGCTCCGAATCACTCTTGGTTGTAAACCGATCACCTTCCAGGGTTAAATTGGCACGCAGTTTCTTATAGTCATAAAACTCGCCATTGTGCGCCAAAAGCAGTTCATCATCATGGGAAAGAAAAGGTTGGCGAGCGCGGTTCTCATCCAGATCGATTATGGATAATCGAGCGTGACAAAATCCGACCCCCTCATCATCAAGAATCTTGTAGCCAAAACCGTCCGGACCACGATGATATTGAATCGCTGCCATATTGACCAACAATTGCGGGTCAATCTTGTTATCTGGATTACTTTGAAAAATACCGCCTATACCACACATAGAAAATGTTTAAACCTCGTTCTGAATGACTATTACTAGAAGCGAACAATACTGGACATTAATGCCATCCGAGCAAAAACAGCACCTCGCGCCTGTGCGAAGTACCAGTTGTGTTGAGTATCATCCAGATCTGTTGACAATTCTTCGCCACGCGCCAGTGGGTGAAGAATAATGGCGCCTTCCTTTAGAGGTGAATCGTTGCTGAGCTTGTACTCAATACCATGTTCTTCATAAGTATTCCCAACCCAGGCTATCGCATTAATATAAACAATATCAAGGTTCGGCAATTCTGAATCCAGCTCGTTGGTGACCCGTATTTTCAAGCCTTCTGCCTCAAGCTCTTCCAACTGGCCATCGATAAAAGGCTCAGTGGTATTACAAATAATAACCACTTCATTGAGTGCCTGACTTATACGAGAAAGAAATAGCAACAGGCTGCGTACTGTACGCATTCGTCCTGGATTCCCGACAATACCCATCATAACCTTCTGATCATCACTAACATCATCCTGCATCAATTGAGGGCGCCACTTAAAAATGGCGTACATATCTGCCAGTGCTTGCGTTGGATGCTCATCTGTACCGTTGCCTGCATTGATAATGGGGATGCGTAACACCTCCAGCATTTCATAGATTGCTTGTTCATTTGTATCGCGCAATACAACCACATCTCCATAATGGTTCATCATCTCGGCAACATCACTGAGCGATTCTCCTTTTGCAATACCTGTTGTTGCCGGGTCGGTTATCGTAATAATATCGCCACCAAGACGCTGCCATACACTCTCAAAGGAGAGCCTGGTTCTTGTGCTGGGCTCATAAAAGGCACTGATCAATATTTTTCCAGTTAGCGGAAACTGGCCAAAGCTCTGTTGTGTCTCAAACTTCGCAGCGAGCCGACAAAGCTGGATAAGCTGATCGCGACTGAATTGTTTTGCAGAAATAACCGAATGATTGGCAAGCTCAGCTGTTGATGCAAAATCTTCATCAACCTGCTCCATGAGCGCCAACGGTTGCTCAATACCTTCTGTCCAGCTTTCACTCTCAACCGGATCCTCCAGTTTGGGATGTATTTTTTTTACCATAGTTGACCCTTAATCCAATCCTTAATCCATAAAATAATTAAAACGACAGGTGCAATAACAGTGACTGCCAAAGCAATACTTACCATAAAACCGAGAAATCCAGATGAAACTATCATGATGATTTTTCCTTGATTTCATTTAGGCTCGACCAGTCAAAATTACCAGGTATCAGCCACATGCTGATTAACATAATAAGCATAGAAACCACGGCAGACACCAGTGCCGCAACGTAGAAACCAATACTGAAAAATGCCCAGATACCGGTTAATGTGCCCAGTAACATGGCCAGAAATGCACCTGTAGCGTTGGCCTTTTTCAGATACAACCCTGCAGCAATCGGCCAGATAGTACTGGCGACAAACGCACCCAGATACTGTAACAGGCTACCCAGGGTGGCAATACGCGGCAGACAAACAAGCCAGGTAACAACACCCAGTAACACGATGATGATTTTTGCAATACGCCGTAATTGCTCATCACTGGCCTGTGGATTGATATGCCCACGGTAAATATCCTGCAGAATCAGATCGCTGGTCGCCGCAAGCAAGGAATCAAGGCTCGACGCCAGAGAGGAAAACACCACGATAAACACGATAACGGCACCGGTAAAACCCAGTAACTTGGCGGCAACCATCGGCCCTACCATATCCGCTGCCGGCACATTCAGACCAAGCGATGAAGCACCCAATGCTATAAAACCAGCAACGACCGGAATCGGCGCCCAGATCATTCCGGCAAAAAGGTAGGCCTTACCGCCGACTCCTTCACGAAATGCAAATGCACGCGACCACCAGACATTTGAATGAAATATTTCACCAACACCGAACAAGAGATTATTGAACAGAAACATGATTGCCGCCGGCATTAACACGTTCAGTAATTCAGGGCGCTCGGCAAGCACATCTGCATGCATTTTTTCAAAGCCGATTTCGCTAATGGTGAATATCGCAAGTAGAATTATCCCCACCAGAATCAAAATGGTCTGGATGAAATCGGTACCAATAACCGCACGCAAGCCACCCAGCAGTGTATAGGTGACACATATAATGAGTATGACGGTCATACCATACTGGTAATCGATACCGGTTAACGCATGGATTAACACACCGCCGGCCATACCCATACTGATTAACCAGCCGATCGCATAACACATCGAGATCAGCAGGAATAGGCGCCAGGTCCAGACTCCATAACGCAAGCGAATAAAATCACCACTTGTATATCCGTTTGGCACCAGGCTACGAATGCGTTTTACCAGTGGCGCAAACATAATCAGACCTATACAACCGAGTGAATAGCCGAGCATGCCCCAGATACCGAGTTGCAATGCAAATTGTGGTGCCACCAAAGTGGTATTACTGGTAACCCAGGTCGCCATCGCCGTTGCAGTACCCAATGCCATACCGACATTTCGCCCGGCCAGCATAAAATCATCGAGTTGCTTGGCTTTTCGCCCCCAGAACCAGCCCAGGAATATCCAGATCACACTGAATATGGCCAGAATGAGCCAGCCCGTATCGGCATCCAGCACAGCTGAATTGACACTATTCATACTTTTGCAGCTTCCTTGATCTCCTGCACGGCTTCCTCTGTCGTCATCACTCGCGCATAACGGTCACGAATGGTGTCAATCGTGGCATTATGTAACTGCGGAGTAACTGAAGCACAAGCATCGTTGATCATGGTCGTATAGAATCCACGATCACAAGCATCGCGCACAGTAGTAGACACACATTCATTGGTGTAAACACCACATACAAACAATCCTGTTATGCCCATATTTCTTAGCAAATACTCAAGATTAGTTGCATTGAATACGCCACTGGCGGTTTTATTGATAACCAACTCATCACCTTTGGGTGAAATTTCAGGCAAGAACTCGGATTCTTTTGAACCGGGAGCCGCATGTAGATGCAATCGCTTATGACCAGCGCTGCGCTCTCTTCCATCTTGAGTCATTGACATAATCCGGGTATGAATCACTTCCATGCCTAGATCACGGAACCTGTCCTGCAGCCTTCTGACATTGGGCAACACCATATGATGAAGTCGCTTGAAATAATATTCCTGTGCTTCTTTCGGTACCCCTGATTTTTCGGCATCAGCAAATACACCAAAACCCGGCGCTGCATCAAGATATTGCAGATCAATAACCAGTAGTGCCGTTTTGTGCTTTTCAATAGACTCAAATACGCCAGGTGCCTCGGCAATGGATGTCCGATA
The DNA here is from genome assembly GCA_947258755.1 of uncultured Gammaproteobacteria bacterium. Taxonomy (GTDB): domain Bacteria; phylum Pseudomonadota; class Gammaproteobacteria; order JAADHQ01; family JAADHQ01; genus JAADHQ01. Next base: position 2,382 of record CAMYJO010000038.1, on the reverse strand, counting down.
GCTTTTTTCCAATGGGTCGACATCAAGAAATTCTTCATTGACGATGTCAATATCAGTTTTATCCAAATCACTCATAATTGTCCCCCGGCAATACGATACATAGTATTAAGTGCGACATTGGCGCCTTTTTCGATATCATCCATATCTGTCCATTCAGCATTAGAATGACTACGCCCATCTTTGCTTGGCACAAAGATCATCCCGGCACGGGTAATGTTTGCCATGATTTGCGTATCATGTGCAGCGCCACTGGCCATTTGCAGAAAGGGTATTTTCAGCGATTTACAGACATTCTCAACGGTTTCGACAATGCCTGCATCGCTTTTCACTGGTGTGATTTCACTAAGCACCTCAAACTCAAACATTAGTTCATGCTTACGTGCGATGGCAGATAATGATTTTCTGAATGCATCAGCCAGGTCAGCCAGTACATCAGGATTGGTATCACGTGCCTCCAGTGAAAACTCGACTTTGCCGGGGATAACATTAGCAGCACCCGGGCTTATTTCGACACGACCTATCGTTGCGACACTGCGAGGACTACCATTTTCATCCAGAATACGCTGCAGCTGAGATGAAAATTCACTTAAGCCCATAAATGCATCCTTGCGCATATCCATGGGGGTGGTGCCGGCATGATTCGGCGTGCCAATCAGATTTACATCCCACTTGAATAACCCGGCGATGGCATCAACGTTTCCAATACTGATGCCCATGTCATCCAGCATCGGACCTTGCTCTATATGGAGCTCCAGAAAAGCATGAATGGACTTCGGATTACGTTTCGCATGTAGCGCCTCCATTGCATCAAAACCGGCATCTTTCATCGCATCAATCAGTTTGATGCCATTAAGATCTCTGGCATTGACGATCATTTCGGGCGTCAACATTCCTGCAATAGCCTGCGAGCCGAACATGCCACCGAAACGTCCCTCTTCATCAGTGAATGCAATTGCCTCGAGCGGATATTGAATGTCCAGATTTTGTTCCTTGATACATCGTACACATTCCAGCGCCACGACCACGCCAAGCGCACCATCCAGATGCCCTGCCGCAGGTACCGTATCCAGATGTGAGCCCATCATCACTGAAGGGCGTTTATCATCCCATTGAAAACGGGCATGCAAATTGCCCGCGCCGTCCTGATAATAGTCAAGACCAGCTTGTTCAACGGTTTGTTTAAACCATGCACGCCCCTGGATATCACCATCACTGAAGGCCATGCGGTACAAACCATAATTCTCGTCGCGACCTATGTTGGCCAGCGTCTCGATATCATGCTGCAATCTATCGCGATTAATATTGAGTATATCCATAATATTGCTTAGCTAGCTGTTTTTCTGTTTCCTTTGATGATCAATACCAGGGTGGAAATAAACACGATCGCACCTGCAATGAAAAACAGAATGGCATTTTCAAGTGGATGATGTGCAACGGTAACCTTGACTACATTACTCATGAGCGAGTTATTGTCTGGATCTATCACACGATAATAGTAATCGCCATCAGGCTTGCCGCTCATTACGCGTGCGAGATCTTTACCGTTATAGATGATGTTAACTGTCTGAAAATCGGCTGCTATAGATTCCTGAAGCTGAAACAAGTCGATGTTTCCTGACCAGGACAATTGATAATAACCTGCTGTTGCACGTTGACTATCACTGCTTAATTGAATTGCATACGCGCTTGGTATGCCTGAAAACAACAGGCACATAGTATAAAAAACAGCAGAAAGAATTTTTCGATCAGACAGGTAAGTGCGACTGCACCCGATACGCGGAAGGAACAGAAGCCTGCCCCAACGGGCAATCCGGCTTGTTGCCTTTAAAAAAATCATCTAGTCCTAAAATATTATCAACTTCACTGTACAGAGAAAATGAACGAATCCCAAAGTTATTTACAACAGTGAAGCACAATTACTGTATTTATTATTACACACTGAATTTAAAATTTCACATGATAAGCCAGTGAATAATCGAGAAATGTCTTCAAAAAATGAATTATTTATTACAATTTTACAATAAATCGCAGAATTCCCAGTCAAAAAACTAGTAAATACTGCTGCGGAACGGAACGTAAACTATATTTAGAAAGGATAACAACCAAGCTCCAAAAGGGGTCGGTGACAAATGAGAGTGATTTAGATTTGTCACCGACCCCTTTCCCTATGATTAATTTTCGATAATACGCATATCCTTATCAAGCGGTTTGATGCTTGATTCTTTTTTCTTCTTGTTAGTTACAGCTGTCTGTGGGGCGGCCCGCCTTAATTGTGCCTCCACTCGCATGGCCGCCATGCGGTCCTCATCATTCACCTCCGGGTACAAGGAGAAATACTCCTCCACCTCGAAAACATAGGGTTTGGCAGCAAGCTCCAGGCGC
>CAMYJO010000037.1 GCA_947258755.1 uncultured Gammaproteobacteria bacterium | reverse complement strand
TCTTTGCCGTAATCGACATGCCCAGTTTTTGTTCCAGTGCCGGCATTTGGTCTTGTAATTTCGCGACGGTGTTCCAGTTGCCTGAGACCAGTAACATGATGGCAAACTCACCGCCCAGGACGCTCATGCGGCTGTCTTCAATATTACACTCATGATCATTGATGTATTTTGCAAGCTCGTCGACAATGCCGGGTCGATCACTGCCTAACGCAGTTATCACTATATAATTCTTCATGCTTTGCCTCGTTGGCTGAATCAAGCGCCTGTTTACTTTGTACTAAAGTATATCGCTTATGTCCACTGAGCGTAACTTTTCGGCGGCAATCTCCGGACTGATGGTGTTAACAAACAGGCCCGAACCTAATTCAAAGCCGTTTGGAATACTGGTCCTGGGGCAAATTTCCAGGTGCCAGTGATAGCTGGGTTTGCAGTCGTCATGCTCTTCACCATGCGGGATGGAGTGCAGGAAGTAATTGTATTGCGCGCCGCCAACTACCTGTTCTAGCCGTGCCATACTGTTTTTCAGGACCTGCGCAAATGACAGCAGGTCTTCATCGGTGGCCTGTAAATAGTCGGCCTGATGAGTTAGAGGCAAGATATGGATTTCCCATTCATAACGACTGGCAAAGGGTTTGATAGCGACAAAGTTACTATTTTTCTCGATAACGTACTGGCCGACATTGATTTTTCTGCGGACTTCACCGGATTCGCGGTCGTAAATGGTAGCTTCATAGGTGAGCGCTTCGTCAATCAGTGAACAGAAGATGCAGCGATGGTGCTTTTGATAGTGCTTGTAACTATTTTCGACTTCATTAAACAGATTCTCCGGCACGACCGGCATAGCGATGATCTGGCTATGGGTGTGGGGAATACTGCCGCCTGCCGCAGGCCCGAAATTTTTGAAGGCGAGCACATATTTCAGTCGCGGATCGGATTCGTACAAATCTGACATGCGATCCTGGTAGCTTTTGAAAATCATCGCCAGGTGCTCGATACTCATTTCATGCAGGGCAATGCCGTGCGACGGGTGATCGATAATGACTTCGTGACGCCCATAACCCTCGATAGTCTGTTGCAGCCCGAAGGATAGATTGTCCTGGGTATTATTTTCGCCCAATACCGGGTATAGGTTCTCGACGATGCGGACCTGCCATTCATCCGTTTGCGGATAGGTAGCAATGGTGGGTGGCGTCTTGTCCTCGTTGCCGCGGCAGAATGGACAGGTGTCAACATGTTTGCGCGTGTCGCGCGGGGCCGGGGCCTCTTCTTTCATTGGTCGCATACTGCGGGCGGTGGCGACCAGGACCGAATTGCTGGGAACAATGGGGTCAATGCGGATTTCACGTATTCCGGTGTCTGAATCTGACATTTTATATCCTTCAGTTTGTACGATGATGCGTACAATAGAATAGCCTATAGCGATCGCCTAAAGCTGTTGATTTTCTGAATGTACCTATAGTAAATGCTTATGAATGTGGGCGCCAGCAAGGCCGCTATGAATCGTCATATCGGCCCTAATAGTATGGAAATGGGCGTCCGACCGTCCATTCAGGCGTCCGCCTTGTGGGTGGTCTTTTAACGGCATCATTCTTGTACCTGCATGCGGAACTACTGTAACATGTGGGCAGTTTATTTAGCGGAGAAGAAAGATGTTCCACGGGAGTATGGTGGCCCTGGTGACGCCGATGAAGAGCGGCGGTGAGCTGGATTACGAGTCCATGTCCAGGCTGGTTGAATATCACATTGAAAATCAGACGGATGGCATCGTAACCGTGGGCACAACGGGCGAATCCGCCACATTGGACCAAAAGGAACATTGTGACCTGATCCGCGATACCGTCGATCTTGTCCGCGGCAGGGTGCCGGTCATTGCCGGTACCGGGGCCAATTCCACCAGCGAGGCTCTGCACCTGACCCACTGTGCGATGGAAGCCGGAGCGGATGCCTGCCTGCTGGTTACTCCCTATTACAACAAGCCGACACAGGAAGGCCTGTACCAGCATTACAAGGCCATTGCTGATGCCGTACCAATTCCGCAAATACTGTATAATGTCCCGGGTCGAACGGCCTGCGATCTGTTGCCGGAAACCGTCGAGCGTCTATCGCATGTGCCTAATATCGTTGGTCTCAAGGAGGCCACCGGTGATCTCGACAGGCTGCGGCAGATACTTGATCTTTGTCAGGACCGCCTCGAACTGTATAGCGGTGATGATGCCACGGGCTGTGATTTCCTGCTACAAGGTGGTAAAGGGGTTATTTCCGTGACCAGTAATGTGGCACCGAAGGCGATGCATGCCATGTGTACAGCGGCCCTGGCGGGTGATGCCGATAAGGCCCATCAAATCGACGACAGCCTCAGCCTGTTACATCGGGATCTGTTCCTTGAGGCGAATCCGATCACTGTAAAGTGGGCCTTGTATGAAATGGGTCTGATAGACAAGGGCATACGGCTGCCGTTGACGGTATTGTCGGATCAATATCACGAGCCCGTGCGCGAGGCTTTACGACGAGCCGGTGTTATTCAATAATATTTAGGTATCTCATGATTTCAACAAAGAATATGAACACAGCTAACGGCATCATGCTTGTCTGTCTGCTGCTGATCGCAGGCTGCTCCAGTTTTTCCGGGACGGTATCAAGTGATAACATCGACTACAAAAGCACCATTAAACAGCCATCATTGGAAATCCCGCCCGATTTGACCCAGCCGGCCAATAATAGTGCCATGGATGTCAGTGAACTTGCCAGCGGCAGCAATACCTATTCTGCCTATCTCGGTCAGCAGCAATCGAGCGCGCAGGATAGTGGCACTATCGGCGCATTACCGCAGCAAACGGGTGTCCGCTATGAACATGAAGGCCCGAATGCCTGGCTGGTATTAAAAGGCAGCAAGGAGCAGGCGTGGCCGCGTATCCGTGAGTTTTGGCTGAAGACCGGCTTCGTATTGGTCGAAGACAAGCCGGAGCTAGGCATTATGGAAACCGAATGGGCCGAAAACAGGGCCAGTATCCCGAAGGGAACGATACGTAATCTGCTCGGTAAGGTGTTCGTGTCGGCCTATACCACCGGTACCCGGGATAAATTCCGCGTGCGCGTTGAGGATGTGCCTGAGAGTAGCTCGATCGAACTGTTTATTTCGCATCGTGGCATGGTCGAGCGGGTGCTGGGTGGCGAGCTCTCCAGTGAGGGCAGTGTCTGGGAGACGCGTCCCACGGACCCCACGCTGGAGGCCGCCATGCTCAAACGTTTGATGATTCATCTGGGGGTTCCGGAAAGTCAGGCCGCTAGCGTACTGGCCAATGCCCAGCCGAAGCAGGAGAAGGCGCAATTGCATACTGACGGTGAACTCACCTATCTGACACTGCAGAATGATTTCTCCCGCTCCTGGCGTTTGGTTGGGTTGGCCTTGGATCGCGCCAGCTTTACCGTGATTGACCGCAACCGTTCAAAAGGGATCTACTATGTTAAATACAGTGATCCGGATCGCACCAATAAGGATACTGGCATATTATCCAAGTTGAATTTCTGGTCTGATGACAAGGCGGGTGAAGAAGCTGTGTATCAGGTGACATTGCTTGATGAAACCAATGTTGTGCGCGTGCAGGTCAATAACGCCAGTGGTGAGAGGGAGACTTCATCGACTGCAGAGCGAATTTTGAAACTCTTGCATGAGCAGTTGAAATAGCGAAAGACAGGGACTTGTCTTCATTCAGATTCGCATCCCTGGGTAGTGGCAGTAAAGGTAATGCTACCGTCGTCCAATGTGAAGAAACCTGCGTGCTGGTCGATTGCGGTTTTTCCACGCGTGAAGTCGAAAAACGCCTGCAGCGATTGCAAATAACACCTCAGGCACTTGCTGCCATTGTCGTTACCCACGAGCATAGTGATCATGTGCAGGGCGTCGCACGCCTTTCCCGCAAGTATGATATACCTGTGTGGATGACGGCTGGGACCTATGCACGCTGCCAGCAAAGAGATGACTATCCTTTTTTATCCTTGTTTAATAGTCATCAGGCGTTTGCCATTGATGCATTGGAAATTCAACCCTTTCCAGTACCACATGATGCGCGCGAACCGGCGCAGTTTGTATTTTCAAACGGTGCGCAACGCCTGGGGATATTGACAGATACCGGTTGTATCACTGCGCATATCAGGGACATGCTCGATGGCGTCGATGCTTTGTTGCTTGAAGGCAATCATGACCTTGAAATGCTGATGAATGGCAGCTATCCACAACAATTAAAACAGCGCGTTGCCGGCAGGACCGGGCACCTTAGTAACGACCAGGCCGCCGGTTTGTTGACCGATATAGATTGTAGCCATCTTCAGCATATTGTTGCGGCGCATTTGAGTGAGAAGAACAATCATCCCGATAAGGTGTTGGAGACCTTTTCCGATGCCTTGAATTGCAGTCCGGACTGGATCGAATTGGCCGATCAGGAGATGGGCTTTGACTGGAAGGTCATATAAATACCGGATCTTGGCCGAGTCAGCTTACAGGATTAAACGGCAAGCCCAGAGACCCGAGCATATGGGCGTGAGTCCAGCCTCGCGAGTGGATATTTAAAAACCTTGGATATTTTCACGGCATCCCGGCCTTTTTCCTTTCCCCTGCGCGGCCATATTTAGTAGAATCAGATCTCTCCCTACACGTGTATTCATAGACAGGAAAAACACATGCTTCAGTTGCCGGGTTCACCCGCCTTATCCCGATTTCGCCTGGATAAACTCTTCAATACGATTAGCCAGGAAAACTCGGGCTTAACGGCCATCTATGCGGAATTTGTCCATTTCGCTGATCTTGAGCAGGTCCTCGACAGCGCCCAGCAGGACATACTGAACAGCCTGCTGCAATATGGACCGCAACTACCGGCACGTGAACATCAGGGTCAGATGATTTTGGTGGTGCCACGGCCAGGAACCATTTCGCCGTGGTCGAGCAAGGCCACGGATATTGCCCATATTTGCGGACTGGCAAACGTCAGGCGTATAGAGCGAGGTATCGTTTATTACCTGACATGCAGTGATGGTGAGTTCAGTGATAAGCAGCTGGCGAATATAGCGCGCCATTTACATGACCGCATGACGGAAACCGTTCTGTTTGCGCTGGATGACGCTGAGGCCTTGTTTGTGCAGGCGCAGCCGGCGCCATTGCAATCCGTCGATATACTTGGTGGTGGCCGCGATGCCCTGGTCAGGGCCAACGCGGAGTGGGGCTTAGCACTGGCCGATGATGAGATCGACTACCTGGTCGAGAGTTTTACCGTGCTCAAACGTAACCCTAATGATATTGAATTGATGATGTTCGCCCAGGCCAACTCTGAGCACTGTCGGCATAAAATTTTCAATGCCGATTGGATCATCGATGGTAAGCCGATGGATAATTCATTGTTCGGCATGATACGTAATACCTATTATCAAAATTCCAGTGGCATTCTGTCAGCCTACAAGGATAATTCGGCGGTGATCAACGGTCCACAAGCGGGGCGTTTTTACCCGCAGCCGGATAGCGCTGAATATCGTTATCACGAACAGGAAATGGCGATCCTGATGAAAGTCGAGACCCATAATCATCCCACGGCCATCTCGCCCTTCGCCGGTGCGGCGACCGGCTCCGGTGGTGAAATCAGGGATGAAGGTGCGACCGGGCGCGGCTCCAAACCCAAGGCCGGTCTGTGCGGTTTCTCAGTATCCAATCTGCGCATTCCCGGTGCCGAACAGGCCTGGGAGGTCGACCATGGCAAACCGGAGCGCATTGTTTCAGCCTTGGATATTATGCTGGAAGGGCCTATCGGTGCGGCCGCCTTTAATAACGAATTCGGCCGACCCAATATCAACGGTTATTTCAGGACTTATGAAGAAAAGGTTCCTGGTCCGACAGGCGAGGAAATCCGTGGTTACCACAAGCCCATCATGCTGGCAGGTGGGCTCGGTAATATCAGGGTTGAAGATGTCGAAAAAAACAATATTCCTGCTGCCGCGCAATTGATTGTCCTCGGTGGCCCGGCCATGTTGATCGGCCTGGGTGGCGGGGCGGCGTCATCAATGACATCCGGTAGCAGCCATGAGGATCTTGATTTTGCTTCGGTGCAGCGTGGTAACCCTGAAATGCAACGACGTTGTCAGGAGGTCATTGATCGCTGTTGGCAGATGGAAAAAAACAATCCTGTCATCTCAATTCATGATGTCGGTGCCGGTGGACTGTCCAATGCCATGCCAGAACTGGTCAACGACTGCGGCCGCGGCGCACGTTTTGAATTGCGTATGATCCCCAATGACGAGCCGGGCATGTCACCGATGGAAATCTGGAGCAATGAATCGCAAGAACGTTATGTACTTGCCGTCAGCGCTGAGGATATGGATACCTTCATTAAAATCTGTGAGCGTGAGCGCTGCCCCTATGCGGTTATCGGTGAAGCCACAGAGCAGCAACAGCTGGTCGTGGGTGATGGTTACTTTGATAATACGCCAGTCGATATGCCGCTGGAGGTGTTGCTGGGCAAGCCGCCTAAAATGCTCAGGGATGTCAAACATCATCCTTTTACCAAGCAGGAATTCGACAGCGCCGATATTGACCAGTAGCTATAGCGGTTATTGTGGCGAGGCGATGGCAATCGGTGAGCGCACCCCGATCGCACTGGTTCATCATGCGGCCTCGGCGCGCATGGCGGTCGGTGAGGCGCTGACCAACCTGGCGGCAGCCCGGGTCAGAAAACTGGATCGCGTGGTGTTGTCGGCCAACTGGATGGTGCCGGCCGGACATCCCGGCGAGGATGCAGGGCTGTTCGAGGCGGTCAAGGCCGTGGGCATGCAACTATGTCCGCAGCTGGATATCACCATACCCGTCGGTAAGGACTCCATGTCGATGAAAACCGTGTGGCAGGATGACGGCCAGGTAAAAGAAGTAACGGCACCGTTGTCGGTCGTAATATCGGCCTTTGCCGAGGTTACCGATGTGCGCAAGACCCTGACGCCACAACTGTGTACTGACAAGGGCGACACCGACCTGATATTGATAGATTTGGGTAAGGGTCATAACCGCCTGGGCGCCTCTGCCCTGGCGCAGGTGTATAAACAGATCGGTCATCATGCGCCTGACCTGGATGACCCACAGTCCTTCAAGGCCTTTTTTGAGGTGTTGCAGGAATTGAATGAAGAAGGTCTGTTGCTCGCCTACCATGACCGCTCGGATGGCGGACTGTTTGTCAGTCTGTGCGAGATGGCCTTTGCCGGGCATTGCGGTATCAGTGTTCATCTGGACGACCTTGGCGATGATGTACATGCGGCGCTGTTCTCGGAAGAGCTGGGCGCGGTGATACAGGTGCGTCATTGTGATACCGATACGGTTATGAAAGCGGTGCATGATGCGGGCCTGGGGCATCATACCCATGTCATCGGTACATTGAACGATGATGACCAAGTCGAATTCAGCTTTGCCCATAAACCTGTGTTGTCGTCTTCACGGACCCAGTTTCAACAGGCCTGGTCAGAAACCAGCCTGCAAATGCAGAAACTCAGAGACAACCCCGATTGTGCGCAACAGGAATTTGATCTGATCGCCGATGTTGATGATCCTGGCATGAATGTACAGCTGAGTTTTGATGTCGATGACAACATCAGTGCACCCTATATCAAAAAGAATATTCGTCCTGAGGTGGCCATTCTGCGTGAACAAGGCGTGAATGGTCATATCGAGATGGCGGCGGCCTTTGATCGCGCCGGATTTAATAGTGTTGATGTGCATATGAGCGATATTCATCAGGGTCGCGTAGACCTGGGCGATTTCAAGGGTCTGGTCGCCTGCGGCGGGTTTTCCTACGGTGATGTTCTCGGTGCCGGTGAAGGCTGGGCCAAGTCGATTCTGTTTAATCATGAATTGAAGGATAAGTTTAGCGCCTTCTTTAATCGTCAGGACAGCTTCGGTCTCGGTGTTTGCAATGGCTGTCAGATGATGTCGAATTTACATAGCCTGATACCTGGTGCGGATCTGTGGCCGCGTTTTGTGCGCAATCAATCCGAGCAGTTTGAGGCGCGCGTAGCCATGGTCGAAATCGGCGATTCGCCTTCCGTATTGTTCGCGGGTATGTCTGGATCACGTCTGCCTGTGGCAGTTGCTCACGGCGAAGGCAGGATAGAGTTTGCCGATCAATCCGCTTTGGATAAACTGATGCAGGCAGGGCTGACATCAATGCAGTATGTCGATCATTATGGCCAGCCTACCGAAACCTATCCGCTTAACCCGAACGGTTCTGCTGCCGGCATGACCGGACTGTGCAACGATGATGGTCGCTTTACTATTATGATGCCGCATCCGGAACGTGTGTTTCGCGCAGTGCAGCATTCCTGGCATCCCGAGGACTGGTTGGAGGATTCTCCATGGATGCGCATGTTCAGGAATGCGCGTGTCTGGGTGGATTAAATTAAATATATAAAATCGGGTGACAGTTTGGCAGGTCATCAGGGAAACTAATCAATTTTCTCATGAGCGCATATGTTTTCAGGAAAACGTCCACAACATATTATTGTCAGTGATTACTATCTGGCCCCATGCACAAATAACCCGAATTGTGTATCCAGTCTCGCGCATAAGAACAGTCGTCAGTTTACACAAGCGTTTGTATTTTCCAATGATCCGGAGCAAGACCTGGAAACCCTTAAATCCGTACTGACGTCAACTGCCGGTATTGGTAAAATTACGCAACAAAAGAACTATATTCATGCGGAGTGCAGGTCTCGCCTGTTTGGTTTTGTCGATGACCTGGAATTCTACTGGGACGCCAATGACAAGCTATGTCATGTACGGTCTGCTGCCCGACTGGGTTTTTTTGATTTTGGTGTTAACCGACGAAGGGTAGAGAAAATCAGGGCTGAATTTATACGTCGTATGTAATGCTTAAAAACTGACGTATGTATCTGTTTTTTGGTGCTTGATTTGCCCTGCTATTGGCTGTCCGTGGCTGATTGTGACGCTTTTGTGATATTTTTGATAGATTATAAATCTCATGGCTATGCAACTAATCGTGTATTTGTCAGTCTCATTTAACAGTCGTTTCCCATATTCCAGCGAGCATAAACATGTTGATAAAAAAGCCAAGCGATATCAAACCTTCAGAGATTACGCCACCGAAACATTATAAGCAGCGCCGACAGTTTATCCAGTCAGGGCTTGGTCTGGCCGGCGCCGCCATGGTCCCCGGGCTCTGGCTTCCTGGTGATGCGCACGCAGCCAGGGAGAAACTCAAGGGAGTTGTTAAATCTCCACTTAGTACCAGCGAGAAACCGACCTCCTATAAAGATGTTACCAGCTATAATAATTTTTATGAGTTTGGTACCGGGAAAGATGATCCAGCGCGTAACGCACACACCCTGGTAACAAAACCCTGGACTGTCAAGGTGGAAGGCGAAATAGACAAGCCGGGTGATTACCACCTCGAAGATCTGGTCAAGGCCAGTACCCTGGAAGAGAGGATCTATCGCTTTCGTTGTGTTGAGGCATGGTCGATGGTGATACCCTGGGTTGGTATTTCCCTGGCAGAGTTAATAAAACGTTTTCAACCAACGTCAAAGGCAAAGTTTGTCGAGTTCACCACCCTGTATGATCCCAAGCAAATGCCCGGTCAGAAAAGGCAGGTGTTGCATTGGCCCTATGTTGAAGCCTTGCGTATGGACGAGGCCATGAATGCCTTATCGATTCTCGCTGTCGGTCTGTATGGCGAGGTGTTACCCAACCAGAATGGTGCGCCATTAAGACTGATGGTGCCGTGGAAATACGGGTTTAAAAACATCAAGTCAATCGTCAAGATCCGTTTTACTGAACAGATGCCGAAAACTACATGGGCCCTCGCGGGACCCCGAGAGTACGGCTTTTACGCCAACGTAAATCCGCAAGTCAATCATCCGCGTTGGAGTCAGGCGCGCGAGCGTGTTATTGGTTCCGGCTCACTGTTTACCCGGCGTAAGAAAACGTTGATGTTTAATGGCTACGAAGAGCAGGTGGCCCATCTGTATTCAGGAATGGACCTGAAAAAATATTTCTAGGATCATGTTGTTGCAATTATTAAAGCCTGTTGTTTGGCTGTTGTCACTGACGCCGTTTCTATATTTGCTGTATGCCGTGACTATGGCGCCTGATATTCTGGGTGCTAATCCACAAGAGTATTTGACCCATAATACTGGCGCCTGGTCATTAAGGTTTTTGTTGATAACCTTATTAATGACGCCATTGCGACGTTTGACTGGTTGGACGTTTCCAATACGTATCAGGCGCATGCTGGGCTTGTTTGCTTTTTTTTATGTGACCCTGCATCTTGTGATTTACGCCGGCCTCGATCTGGCACTGGACTGGTCTCATCTGGGTGAGGATATTCTTGAAAGGCCCTATATCACGGTCGGCTTTACAGCCTGGCTATTGTTGATCCCGCTGGCAATGACTTCGACCAATGCGATGATGCGCCGTCTTGGTCGGCGCTGGAAAAAACTGCATCGACTGGTTTATTTGATTGCGACCCTTGGCTGCATACATTTTATCTGGCTGGTGAAAAAGGATCTGCAGGAACCGCTGATCTATATCACGATTTTTATTGTGCTGATGTTATTAAGGTTGCCGGCACGCTCAATGAAATCTGGGCAGGCCACCTGAACATCAGGCATCGATGCGTTTGTAGCGGATGCGTTTAGGTTGGTCGGCGGCATCACCCAGGCGGCGTTTGTAATCCGCCTCGTAGTCCGCGTAATTCCCCTCAAACCAGGTCACCTGGCTGTCGCCTTCAAAGGCCAGCATGTGTGTAGCAATCCGGTCCAGGAACCAGCGGTCATGCGAAATAACCACGACACAACCCGGAAAGGTCAGAATGGCCTCTTCAAGGGCGCGCAAGGTTTCGATGTCGAGGTCATTGGTGGGCTCATCCAGTAACAACACATTGCCACCACTCTGTAGTAGCTTGGCCAGATGTACGCGATTGCGCTCGCCGCCGGACAGATCCTTGATGAATTTTTGCTGATCACTACCCTTGAAGTTAAAACGCCCGGCATAGGCGCGTGAATTAATTTCATAAGTGCCAATAGTGATCATATCCTGGCCATTGGAAATTTCCTGCCAGACGGTATTATCGCCATTCAGTGCATCACGGCTTTGGTCAACATAGGATAATTTAACCGTTTCACCAATGCGAATTTCACCGCTATCGGCCTGTTCCTGTGCACTGAGCATTTTAAATAAGGTGGACTTACCGGCACCATTCGGTCCAATGATGCCGACGATGCCACCTGGAGGTAGATTAAAATTCATGTCTTCGATTAACAATCGATCGCCGAAGCCCTTGCTGACATGTTGCGCTTCGATGACCAGATCGCCGAGACGAGGCCCCGGTGGAATGTATAATTCCTGGGTTTCGTTACGTTTCTGGAAGCTCTGTGAGGATAACTCATCATAGCGTTGCAGGCGCGCCTTGCTTTTGGCATGGCGGCCCTTGGCGCTACTGCGCACCCATTCCAGTTCGGCCTTCATGCTCTTGAGGTGTGCGGCCTCCTGTTTTTGTTCGTTTTCGAGGCGTTTTTCTTTCTGTTCAAGCCAGGAGGAATAATTGCCTTCCCAGGGTATGCCGCGGCCGCGGTCGAGTTCCAGGATCCAGCCAGCGACGTTGTCGAGAAAGTAGCGGTCATGGGTGATGGCGACAACAGTGCCGCTGAATTCCTTCAGGAATTGCTCCAGCCAGGCGACCGACTCTGCATCGAGGTGGTTGGTCGGTTCGTCTAGCAGCAACATGTCGGGTTTTGACAGCAGCAGTTTGCACAGGGCGACACGGCGTCTCTCACCACCGGACAGTTTGCTGACATCGGCATCCCAGGGTGGTAGTCGCAGTGCATCGGCGGCGACTTCCAGCGTGCGCTCCATATTATGGCCATCACCCGCCTGTAGAATGTTTTCCAGGCGCGCCTGTTCACTGGCGAGGGCATCAAAGTCAGCATCTGGTTCAGCATAGGCGGCATAGATCTCATCCAGGCGCGCCTGGGCATCACTGATATCAGCCAGGCCTTCCTCGACATTGCCGCGTACATCCTTGCCAGGGTCCAGCTGCGGTTCTTGTGGCAGGTAGCCGATATTGATGTCGGGCTGCGGTCTGGCCTCACCCAGGTATTCGTTGTCGATCCCGGCCATGATGCGTAGCAAGGTAGACTTACCGGAGCCGTTCAGCCCGAGTACGCCTATTTTTGCACCAGGAAAAAAAGACAGTGAGATGTCGTCAAGGATAACGCGGTTCGGTGGTACCACCTTGCCAACGCCATTCATGGTAAAAATATATTGGGCCATAGTGTTCTATCGTGTCTTTAAATCTGTTATTTATGTATCCGTGATTATTCTATTCTATATGCAAGCCGATGGGTAATGCCAACATTAATGTAGGGGCGCTGACGTGAAATGGTTGTGGATACTGTTGCGCCTGCCGCTGGTATTGGTATACAGCCTAAGCGGTTTCCTGATTATCATCCTGGCGCATGTGCTTGCTGGTAAAAACTGGTTCCAACGTAAAACCGGCAAACGGATTATCTGTTCGTGGATGAAAGGCCTGGCCTGGCTGTTGGGGCTCAGGATTCATGTACGCGGGAAGCCGACACCGGGTCTGCTGGCAGCCAACCATATTTCCTGGCTTGATATTATTGCGCTAGATGCGGTAATCGCCTCGCGGTTTGTGTCCAAGGATGATGTCTTGTCATGGCCGCTGATTGGTTTGTTGCCAAAATGGAGTGGTACCTTTTTTCTGCAACGCGGCTCGCCGGCGGCGGTCAGACGCCTGAATGCCGAGATTGTTACCGCCTTGCAGCATCAGAATACAGTGGCGGTTTTCCCTGAAGGGACTACGCATAATGGTGAAGGTTTGTTGCCCTTTTATTCGGCTATTTTACAAACCGGTATCGACGCCGGGGTAACGGTGCAAGCCGTGGCGATTCGTTATATGCGTAATGGAGAGCGTGATACGCTGGCGCCTTTTATTGATAATGAAGGTTTTGTTGAACATGTTCTGCGTGTGCTCGGGGCGGCTCGGATCGACGTCCATCTGGATTTCTGTGAGGCCTTTGTACCGCATGACAAGGATCGGCGGCAGTTGGGCGAGCACCTATATGAGCAGATCAATGAGGTGTTTTCGCGGCCTGTAGGGTCAGCGGAATAAGTAGCGGTCGCAATCTCGATCATTACTAGGGCTGTTGCAGTCCGTTCAGGGGCACGCGAATGGCCTGGTGGGTGGTGCCATCGATACTGTCCTGGGCGAACACGACCAGACTGAGATCAGCCAGCTTCCATTGTTTGTCGATTTTAATTGATTGCCTGATATCGATTTTTTCCTTGCCCTGCAGGGTGAAAGGCCCGATAAACTTGCGCACGACATGGTCATGTTGCAGATTAAGTCCTTCGTTTTCACCGTCAGTGATTTGGGAGGTCAGTTTGTCCTCGGTGACAGCGATGAATACATTGCTATACAAGCGAGCGCGTTCGTCGTTGGCGTCGATAGTTATCTGTGTGTCCAGCATTCCTGCGTTATCAAGTCTGGCGTCGACCGTGATATCGGCACGAGGTTTTATGCCGTTGACGATCGCTATCGCCTCCGGGATATTGCGGAATGACGGAAAATCCTTTCCATAGAGTACGAACTGTGGTGTGTACAGGCTTTTGAGATTGTTACGCAGTGCTGTTTCGCGCTGACGATCTCCATATGCCGGATCGGAATAGGGGTCTTCCCAGCCGATGTAGTCCCAGTAATCGACGTGAAAGGCCAGTGGGATAAACTGTCTTTTATCTGCATATTCCGTCGTCATTTGCTTCAGATAGCGTTCTGCCGGCGGACAACTGCTACAGCCCTCCGATGTATATAATTCCAGCACGGCTACAGTGCTGGCGCCACTCTTCTGATTGACCGAGCTTGTGTCCTTGGCCAATACAGCCGTGCTGACTGTCAGGCAAATCAAAACCGGGATTGTGTATAGCGCTTTCAAGTTCATAGTCTGTTCTCATGCTGCATTAAATCTTATGATCATTTTTTATACGGATAGTTTCATCAAATCTTGAGCGCGGTATTCCGTCGGCCTGAATTCCTTTATTTCTATAAGCCATTAAAATATAATAAAAAACTTGGATTTTGCATAGAATAAAAATGCATCAACTGCTTAAATAATGTATGATTTGCATCCTTTTTCCGGGTTTTTATACAGTTGGCGCAATTGTTTATCTGATTTTGAATCATTGTGCCCGCAAAGGCAGGCCTGCGGCCTTGAATACAGTACTATTTTAGAGGGTAGTTTAATGTTTCCAAATGACATGAAGATCAAGGGTTATGACGAAGAATTATGGACGGCGATTCAGGCAGAAGAGAAACGCCAGGAAGAGCATATTGAACTGATTGCGTCGGAAAACTATACAAGCCCCCGTGTTATGCAGGCCCAGGGTAGTGTGTTAACCAACAAGTATGCCGAGGGTTACCCAAAGAAACGCTACTATGGCGGTTGTGAAAATGTCGATGTGGCCGAGCAGTTGGCGATTGATCGGGCCAAGCAACTATTTGACGCCGACTATGCCAATGTTCAGCCACATTCCGGTTCCCAGGCCAATGCCGCTGTGTTCCTGGCCTTGTTGCAAGCAGGCGATACCGTGCTCGGCATGAGTCTCGCCGATGGTGGTCATCTGACCCATGGTTCCAAGGTTAATTTTTCCGGCAAAACCTACAATGCTGTGCAGTATGGTCTGGATAATGCTACCGGTGAGATCGATTATGATCAGGTTGAGCGCCTGGCGCAGGAGCACAAGCCGAAAATGATTATTGCCGGTTTCAGTGCCTATTCACGCGTGGTTGACTGGCAGCGCTTCCGTGATATCGCCGACAGCGTGGATGCCTACCTGATGGTGGATATGGCCCATGTTGCAGGTTTGATAGCCGCCGGCGTCTATCCCAGTCCGGTAGCCATCGCCGATGTGACTACCACGACTACACATAAGACCTTGCGTGGCCCGCGCGGCGGCCTGATCCTGGCCAAGGCGAATGCAGACATTGAAAAGAAACTGAATTCGGCGATATTTCCAGGTATCCAGGGTGGACCGCTGATGCATGTGATTGCCGCCAAGGCGGTCTCTTTCAAGGAAGCCTTGCAAGATGATTTCAAGAGTTATCAACAACAGGTTATTACTAATGCGCAGGCCATGGCGGGCGTGTTTATCAAGCGTGGCTACAAGGTGATATCAGGCGGTACAGATAATCACCTGTTCCTGCTCGATTTCATCGAAAAAGGTTTGACCGGCAAGGATGTGGACGCCGCACTTGGACGCGCGCATATCACCGTCAACAAGAATGCTGTGCCGAATGACCCACAGTCTCCATTTGTTACCAGCGGTATTCGTGTCGGTACACCGGCGGTTACCACGCGCGGTTTCGGTGCGAGTGAAGTTACTGATCTGGCCAACTGGATGTGCGATATTATTGATGATCTGGGTAATGAAGATATCGTTGACCAGGTCAGGGCGAAAGTTAGTGAAGTATGCAAACGCCTGCCGGTGTACGGCTAAATAGTATTACGCCGTTCTAAACTCCAGGGTCTGAATCCATGCGATGTCCATTTTGTAGTGCTGAAGACACCAAGGTCATCGATTCACGTCTGGCCAATGAAGGCGATCAGGTGCGTCGCCGACGTGAGTGTCTGACCTGTAGTGAGCGATTCACGACCTATGAATCGGCCGAGTTGCACATGCCCAAGATTGTCAAAAGCAGTGGTGTGCGCGAATCTTTCCAGGAAGAAAAATTACGTAGTGGCATTGTTCGGGCTTTGGAAAAACGCCCGGTTGATACCGAAGCCATCGAGGCGGCCATTAATCGCATCAAGCATGAGATTCGTGCCACTGGTGATCGTGAGGTGCCTTCGCGTGCCTTGGGAGAATGGGTCATCAATGAATTGCGTGAACTCGATCAGGTTGCCTATGTGCGTTTTGCTTCTGTTTATCGAAGTTTTGAGGACATCAATGAATTTCGCGAAGAGATTGAACGTCTCGAACGCGAGCCCAGTCCGGAGCTGAAGAAACATCAACTCGATTTACTGTCCGCTGAAAGTAAGGAAGAGTGAATTGGCAGCCTGGGGCACGATGAACGAGCAAACCGATAGCCTGCATATGGCCAGGGCATTGCAACTGGCTGAACGTGGGCTGTATACAACTGCGCCTAACCCGCGCGTTGGTTGCGTACTGGTGCAGGATGGCACCGTTGTTGGCGAGGGCTGGCATCAACGCGCAGGTGAGGCTCATGCCGAAGTGTATGCCTTGCAACAGGCCGGCGACAAGGCACGTGGCGCCACGGCCTATGTCAGTCTTGAACCTTGTTGTCATCATGGACGCACACCGCCCTGTACCGAGGCCTTGATCTCTGCTGGCGTTCGCCGTGTGGTCGTGGCCATGCAGGATCCGAACCCGGAGGTGGCCGGTAAGGGTTTGGCGCAACTGCAGCAAGCGGGCATCGAAGTCAGCAGTGGTCTGATGCAGGCACAGGCCGAGCAGTTGAACGCCGGATTTAATATGCGTATGCGCCAGGGTCGACCGCTGGTACGTTGCAAGATGGCCATGAGCCTGGATGGCCGTACAGCGATGGCCTCTGGTGAAAGTAAGTGGATCACCGGGCCTGCCGCGCGCCAACAAGTGCAACAGTTACGGGCCCGAAGTGGTGCTATCGTTACCGGCATTGGTACCGTGCTGGCCGATAACCCTGCACTGAATGTGCGCCTGCAAGACAAGGTGCCGCAAGGGGGCTGGATACAACCTGTCAGGGTGATGCTGGACCCAAACCTGAATACACCGCTGGATGCGCGTTTATTGCAACTGCCAGGTCGTAGTATTATTGTCACGGCCACTAAGGATAAGGAACGTGAGACCGAGTTACAGCAGGCCGGGGCAGAGCTGGTCTATTTGCCTTCGCCTGGCGGCAGAATTGATCTGCCCGAATTGCTGACCTATCTGGCCAATGAGCAGATCAACGAGGTGTTGCTAGAGACTGGGGCGACATTGAGTGGTGCCATGTTGAATGCCGGGCTGGTGGATGAGCTGATAATTTTTATGGCGCCACGCCTGATGGGCAATGCGGCCCGGGGGTTGTTTGATTTGCCAGGGCTGCAGACAATGGAACAACGCATCGATTTGCAAATCCGTGATATACGGGCCATCGGTGATGATTGGTGTATAACGGCAGAGGTAAAGGGAAAAGGGTAAAGAGTAAAGAGGAAAGGGTTTGTCACTAGTCCCTTATAACTTTTCTAGGCATGATATGTTTACAGGTATTATAGAGTCCATCGGAGAGATTGCTGATCTGCAGCCAAGTGCGGGTGACCTGCGTTTGCGCATCCGCAGCGGTAAGCTTGATCTGTCGGATGTGAAGCTGGGCGACAGCATTGCCGTCAATGGCGTATGCCTGACGGCAGTAGAACTGCCGGGTGACGGTTTCTGGGCCGACGTTTCCGGTGAGACATTGGCAAACACCTGTGTCGGTCAGTGGCAGCAGGGACAACAGGTTAATCTAGAAAAGGCATTGACGCCGACGACACGCCTGGGTGGCCATCTTGTCAGCGGTCATGTGGATGGTATCGGTACCGTTGTCGAGCGCAGCCAGGATGCGCGTTCAGTCAGGTTTACAATTCAGGTGGCCGATGGCCTGGCACGCTATATTGCGCACAAGGGTTCGGTTTGTGTTGACGGCACCAGTCTCACGGTCAATGCCGTACAAGGTGCCCGGTTTGAGCTGAATATTGTGCCGCATACGCTGCAGGAAACCATTATGGATTCCTATCAGTCGGGTGTTGAAGTGAATATTGAAGTGGATTTGCTGGCTCGTTATCTGGAGCGATTGATGCTGGGTGAGCAGGCGGCGAACGTGGGTGCAGGGATAGATATGGCATTTTTGCATGAACATGGTTTTGTAAAGCGTTAAGGTTAAGAGTATGTCCTTGAACACAACGGAAGAAATTATAGAAGATATCCGCCAGGGTAAAATGGTTGTCATTATGGATGATGAAGACCGTGAAAATGAAGGCGATCTGATCATTGCCGCGGAAAAAGTACGCGCCGAAGATATCAACTTTATGGCCACCTATGGTCGTGGCCTGGTCTGTCTGACCCTGTCACGTGAACGCTGCCAACAATTACGTTTGCCGTTGATGGTCAATGATAACAATGCCGCACATTCGACTCCCTTTACTGTGTCTATCGAAGCCGCGCAAGGCGTGACTACCGGCATATCCGCTGCTGATCGCGCCGTTACCATTCAAGCCGCCGTAGCGGCGGATGCCCAGCCGGAAGACGTTGTGCAGCCTGGGCATATCTTTCCGTTGATGGCACAGCCGGGTGGTGTACTAACACGTGCCGGACATACCGAGGCCGGTTGTGACTTTGCCCGTTTGGCCGGAGTAGAGCCGGCGGCCGTTATCGTCGAGATACTCAATGAAGACGGTACCATGGCCAGGCGTCCGGACCTGGAAAAGTTTGCGAAAAAACATGGCCTGAAAATGGGTACTATCGCCGACCTGATACATTACCGGGTCGCCAATGAAAAAACGATCGAACGCGTTGCCGAGCGCAAGATTGATACCCGCCAGGGAGACTTTCATCTGGTCGCTTACCACGACACAATAGACGAGGAGCTACACTTCGCCCTGGTCAAGGGCGAGATTAATAGCGATGAACCTGTCGATGTTCGCGTGCATATGCAAAATACCCTGTGCGACCTGGTCGGTTCTCTGGGTCATGGTTGTAGTTGGAGCCTGCAGGACGCGATGCAGCATATGGATGATGTTGGCTCGGGGATCGTGGTGATTCTACGTGGTCAGGAACACAATCAGGATCTGGTCAGAAAAATCCAGACAAACGATCAGGATAGTAAAAAATATAAAAAGAATGCCGAGGGCGCCACCGAGTTACGTACCTATGGTCTTGGTGCACAAATCCTGTCGGATCTGGGCGTGCACCAGATGCGCGTGTTAAGCTCGCCGATCATTATGCATGGCTTGTCAGGATTCGGGCTGGAAGTAGTAGAATACATTCCGGCAGACTAAGGGTTATTAGAAACTATTGACCAGTGTTGGAGATAATATGAGTCAGATTAAAACTATTGAAGGTGACATGATTGTCCGTGATTCGCGTTTTGCATTACTGGTGGCGCGCTTTAACAGCTTTGTGGTCGAGAGCTTGCTGGACGGTGCGATCGATACCTTGAAACGTCACGGCGCCGAGGAAAAGAACCTGCATATCATCCGTGTGCCCGGGGCCTTCGAAATGCCCTTGGCGGCACAGCGATTGGCTGCTAGTGGCGATTATGATGCGATCATTGCATTGGGTGCGGTTATTCGTGGTGGTACACCGCATTTTGAATACGTCGCTGGTGAATGTACCAAGGGGCTGGCCAGTGTGTCGATGCAGCATGATATCCCGATGGCCTTTGGTGTGCTGACGGTTGATAGTATCGAGCAGGCGATTGAACGTGCCGGTACCAAGGCAGGTAACAAGGGCGGCGAAGCCGCATTGTCAGCCATTGAGATGGTGAGTCTGTTTAAGCAGATGGGCAGTTAGGGAATGCAGCAACCGTCGACACGTAATCCGCAACATGCACGGCGCAGGGCACGGCGCAGTGCCATGCAGGCCCTGTATCAATGGCAGGTTTCACAGCTTAACCTGAAGGACATTGAGGAGCAATTCCTTGTCGATCAGGATATGAGCAAGGTCGACCTGGACTATTTTCATGAGTTGTTGCATAAAATCCCTGCCTGCCTAGATGCGCTTGACCAATCCTTGCAGAGTTTTGTCGATCGACCGATTGATGAGATCGATCCGGTCGAGCGCGCCATCCTCAGGATTGGTGTGTTTGAACTGGAACACCGTCTCGATATTCCTTATCGGGTGGTATTGAGCGAATCCGTGCAGTTGGCCAAACAGTTTGGTGCCCTCGACGGGCATAAGTATGTCAATGGCGTACTCGACAAGGTCGCCCAGCAAAGCCGACAAATAGAAATACAGGCAGGTGCCTGATTAGTATTGCCTGACTGGTGAAAGCATACGACGCCACACAGTTGCTGGATTATTTGCGCCGCCAGTTATCCAGGCAGAGCAAGGATCCTGTCAAATCGCTCAGTCCACTTTCAGGCAATGATGCCCAAATGTTAACGGCGGTGACAGTTGATACACTGGTCGCCGGTGTTCATTTCCCGCCACAAACGCCTCCGGCATGGTTGGCACACAAGGCCCTGGCCGTGAATCTTAGTGATCTCGCCGCTATGGGCGCACGCCCCGTTAGTATTACCCTCGGCCTGGTTTTACCGCAATGGGACAGCAGCTGGTTGCAGGCCTTTAGCAGCGGCCTGTCGGCGCTCTACCAGACATGGGATCTGCAATTGATAGCCTGCGATGTGTGCGAGGGTCCGCTGTCTGTTACCGTGCAGGCCCATGGTCGGGTGCAGGCAGAAACTGCGTTACTGAGATCGAAGGCCAGCCTTGGCGAGCAGGTATTTGTTACTGGCACTCTCGGTGATGCGGCCTGTGCGTTGCCTTACTACCTGAATGGAAAAAGCCTGCCGGAACCTTATCTGGATTTTTTACAACAACGTTTTAATTGCCCTGAACCCAGGTTGGATGTTGGTTTGGCGATTGTCGATCTGGCCAGTGCAGCGATTGATATTTCTGATGGCCTGGCCGCTGATCTGGGTCATATCCTTAGCGAAAGCGGCATGGCTGCCAACGTGCATATCGATGCCTTACCGGCCTCGGCAGCAGTCAAGGCGCTGCTGCAAGATAGGCAACGCATGCAGTGCCAATTGGGCGGGGGTGACGATTATGAGCTCTGCTTCACGGTTACCAAGGATAAATTGGAGCCGTTGCAACAGCGCTTGTCCATGCTCGATGTGACATGCACCTGGATAGGTGAGATAGTGGATGGCGAGGGAATCCGTTACCTGCTGAACGGCCGGGAAGTGAGCCTGGATGTCGCCGGTTACGATCATTTTGCCGATTTGCCCGTGGAGGAATAATGGCAAGCAGAAATTCTTTACCTTCCTGGGTCTGGCGACGCGCGGACAGTTTTATCGCCTGTGGTTTCGGTACCGGTGCGGCACCCTATGCGCCGGGTACATTCGGTACCCTGGCAGCCCTGCCGATCTACTGGGTTATGCAGGCCAGCAGCTTGAGCGTGTATCTAGCTGCTACACTAATATTATTCGTGTTCGGTGTGTGGATATGCGGGCGCACGGCAGACGCCCTCGGTGTGCATGATCATGGTGGCATTGTCTGGGATGAAGTGGTTGGCTTCCTGGTGACTATGAGCTTCGCGCCAGCCGGTTGGATCTGGTGGCTATGTGGCTTTTTGTTGTTCAGGCTGTTCGATATCTGGAAACCCTGGCCGATCAGGTTACTGGACAAGCAGCTTGGTGGTGGTTTCGGTATTATGATTGATGATGTGCTGGCTGGGGTGTATGCCGCTCTTTGTTTGCAGATACTGGTGTATTCTGAAGTATTTAATGTCGTTTAAGAAGCAGGTAAAGGCTATGAATAGAATTTTACTGTTTGTGTGTATGATAGGTATTACTACGATGGTTTCGGCAGCTGAAGTGACCATTGAGCATGCCCAGTTTAAACAGCGCGATGGAGCTTGGAAAGTTGATGTCACACTCAGGCATGCGGATAGTGGTTGGGATCATTACGCCAATGAATGGCGTATTGTCGATGCAAAAGGCACGGTACTGGCCAGGCGCGTGTTAGCACACCCGCATGTTGATGAACAACCGTTTACACGCAGTATTCATTTTGCCAAGATTCCGGCGCAGACCCGTATCGTTTTTATCGAGGCCCGTGATAGCGTGCATGGCTGGAGCCAGGATCGTATCAAGGTGGATCTTGATCAACGTAGCGGTGATCGCTATCAGGTGCAAGGTAAGGATGGCGGCAAAGATCATCAATGAATGCTGTTTTGCGCAGCGTTCGCACTGATGAGTTCAGGCTATTTACTAGCTGAAACCCAGCCTTCTTTTTCTTTGTCTACTTCGATCAGGGCGTAGGCGGAGTGGTTATGAATGGATTCAAAGTTTTCCGATTCGACCACATAGGCACATATCCTGTCATCCTGGTTCAGGCGTACAGCGACATCACGAACCATATCCTCGACAAATTTGGGATTATCATAGGCGCGTTCGGTGACAAATTTTTCATCCGGGCGTTTCAACAGGCCATACAGTTCACAAGAAGCTTCCTCTTCGACCATATCGATAATCTCTTCAATCCAGATAAAGTCACAGGTGCGAATATTGACAGTGACATGCGAGCGTTGGTTATGAGCGCCACGATCGGAGATTTTTTTCGAGCAAGGACACAGACTGGTGACCGGCACGACGACCTTGATATAGGTGTCAATCTTGTTGCCGTTTATTTCACCGATCAGGGTGACATCATAGTCGAGTAGACTCTGAACGCCAGAGACCGGCGCGGTCTTGTTGACGAAATAAGGGAAGTTCATTTCAATATGCCCTGATTCCGCTTCCAGGCGTTCGGTCATTTCTGCCATCATTTCGCGGAACGATTCAACACTAATTTCTTTTTCATGTTGATTCAAAATTTCAACGAATCGTGACATATGTGTACCCTTGAAATTGTGTGGCAGGTTCACATACATATTAAAGTTGGCGATAGTGTGTTGTTCGCCATCAGAGCGATCCTTGACAATGACAGGGTGCCTGATGTCTTTGATGCCGACCTTGTTAATGGCAATCTGGCGCGTGTCCTTACTGTTCTGGACGTCGGCTATCTCACGGGGCTTTGATGTTGTTTCAGTCATGCTGGTTCCTCTGTGTAACGTACACAGGCTCTTTCCGTTTCCCATAGTGTGACCGCGCTGACCTGAACAGCCTGGTCATTTAACTCATTGCCCAGTTCTTTATACAGGTAGGCCGAGATGTTTTCTGCGGTGGGGTTTATGCTTGTAAAAGGTTCAAGCTCATTCAGATAGCGATGATCCAGCCTGGCGCAAATGTCACGGGTGGTTTTTTTGATGTTCTTGAAATCCACGCCCATGCCGACGGCATCCAGTTTTCGCGCCTTGACTTCAACCTCAACCTTCCAGTTATGACCATGCATGCGGCTGCAATCCCCCGGGTAATCACGTAGGGTATGCGCCGAGGCAAAATCAGTCACAATTTTTAATGTATATAGTGCA
>CAMYJO010000036.1 GCA_947258755.1 uncultured Gammaproteobacteria bacterium | reverse complement strand
GACTGTCGAGCACAATGGCAAGAACGTTCTGGATGCAGACTGGGGCGCGGCGATTTCTGCCAATCCTTACCTGTCGATGAAGTTCAAGGGCGCTGCTGCTGGCGACAGTGTGAAGATCAGCTGGAACGATAATACCGGTGCCAGCGATTCACATACCGTCACAGTCAAATAAGGCGCCTTTAAGCAGGCAAAATCCAAAGAGAATACTGGAGGAAAAAATGAAAAAAATCCTACTAATCGCTACCGCTTTCAGCATTGCTGCCGGCGCGCCTTTATTGGCAATGGCGAGTCCTAGCGGAGATTTACAAGCGTTCAGGTCTTACTTTCAAAAGCGATTCCCCAATGTCAAAATGGCTGACTTCAAAGATGGCATCTATTCCATTGATACGGCTCGTCGTGATGCGTGGTTAGAGTTTGAAGACTTTGCACCTGCGTATGAGGACGGTGTTGCCCTTGGTAAGGAGCTGTTTAACAAGCCTTTCAAGAACGGCAAAACCTATGCAAGCTGCTTCGAAAACAACGGCATCGGCATTCGTCAAAACTACCCTCGCTTTGATGCAAAATCCGGCAAGATCGTTACTCTGGAAGGGGCCATCAATAAATGTCGCATCGACAACGGTGAGGAGAAACTGGGTTGGAAGAAAGGCAAGATAGCAGCTATTTCAGCCTACATGTCTTTCACGTCACGCGGTAACAAAGTCGACATCAAGGTACCGAATGACCCACGTGCTCTGGCTATTTACGAAAGAGGCAAACGCCACTTTTATGCCAAACGCGGTCAGCTGAACTTCTCCTGTGCCGATTGCCATGTATATCAATCAGGTAATATGGCGCGTGGTAACCTGCTGAGCCCTGCGATTGGTCATATCACTCACTTCCCTGTCTGGCGTAAAAAATGGGCGAAGAAGAGTGAAGCCAAAGGCAAACGCGGACCTACACGCGGTTTTGGTACAATCCAACGCCGTTACGGTGGTTGTAACAAGCAGGTCCGTGCCAAGCCGTTCAAGGCACAGAAAGACGAGTACAATGCTCTTGAGTATTTCCATACTTACATGAGTAATGGGCTTGAAGTTAATGGACCTGCCCTGCGTCAGTAATCACTAGGGCTTCATTGACAGCAAAACCCGGCCTTAGGCCGGGTTTTTTTATGCCCCCCTGTTCATATCACCCAACACGCCACCGTCCTGGTTCTGACACTGACTAAAAACGCCGGCATAGTTACCCACACCATCAAATCAGCCCTGAAATCAAAGCAGCCCGCTATGCCGCCCCAATAAAAACAGGTTTATTGACGATTTTTAGTAGAAATCGCCGGGTACAAAAGGTATATTTGCGATACTGAATTTTTCACAATTAAAGACCCGCATGCCAGGAATTTAAAAAACCTGACAGTAAACTATCCACCCCCGATCTTCCGGATTGAACAGGATTAGGCATGCCGGATCACAGATTTTTTTTGAGGAGCTTGAATAATGAATATGTCCCGTCGTGAGTTTATGCAAATGCTAGCAGTCGCCAGTGCGGCAGGCTTCAATCTGGCTGCATGTGATTCAGGTTCTGAAAGCGGCCAGGGTGGCGTTAGCACACCAGGTGGCATCAAGGCCGCAACTGCCCCGAGCGATATGTATGAAATACCTGCCTTCGGTAATGTATCACTGATGCATTACACCGATTGCCACGGTCAGCTGTTACCGATCTATTTCCGTGAGCCCAACGTCAATATCGGCATTGCCGGTATGAAAGGCAACCCTCCGCACCTAGTTGGCGATGCCTTCCTGAAACATTTCGGCATCGATAAAAACAGCATAGACGCCCATGCCTTCACCTACCTGAATTTCACCGAAGCCGCGCAGCAATATGGCGCTGTCGGTGGTTTTGCCCATTTGGCGACTCTGGTCAAGAGCGTACGCGCATCACGACCCGGCTCTCTATTACTGGATGGTGGTGACACCTGGGGTGGCGGTTCCGGCACGGCGGTGTGGACCAACGCACAAGATATGATCGACGCCCAGAAGCTGCTCGGCGTCGATGTCATGACCGGCCACTGGGAATTCACCTACGGCGCCAACCGCGTCAAGGAAGTCATCGAGAACGATTTTGAAGGGCATATTGATTTCGTAGCGCAGAACATCGTCGATCGTGAGTTCGAAGAGGCCGTGTTCAAGCCCTATACCATCAAGGAGATCAATGGTATCCCGGTTGCCATTATCGGCCAGGCATTCCCGTATACACCGATCGCCAATCCCAGCTACATGGTTCCCAACTGGAGCTTCGGTATCCGTGATGAAAACATGCAGGAAATGGTCGACAAAGCCCGTGGCGAAGGCGCCCAGGTCGTTGTCGTCCTGTCTCACAACGGCATGGATGTCGATCTGAAGATGGCCAGTCGGGTCACCGGTGTTGACGCTATCATGGGTGGACATACCCATGACGCCATCCCGGCACCGGTTGAAGTCAGCAATCCCGGTGGCAAGACCCTGGTCATCAACTCCGGATCGAATGGTAAATTCTTGTCGGTACTGGACTTTGATGTCAAAAACGGCAAGGTCCGTGATTTCCGCTTCAAGATGTTGCCGGTATTCTCGAACCTGATCGAACCGGACACCACGATGGCCAACTATATTACTCAGGTCCGCGACCAGGATGTTACCTTCGAAGGCAAGACCTTCAACATGAAGAAAAAACTGGATGAGAAACTGGCCGTTGCCGGCGACCTGTTATATCGACGCGGCAACTTCAACGGTACTTTTGACCAGCTGATCTGTGATGCCTTGATGGAAGTGCAGGATGCCGAAATCGCCTTCTCCCCGGGCTTCCGCTGGGGTGTCAGCGTACTTCCAGGTCAGGACATCACCTTCGATCACGTCATGACCCAGACCGGTCTGACCTACCCCGTCGTTACCCGCAATGAAATGACCGGTGAATTCATCAAGACGGTCCTCGAAGATGTCGCTGACAATATCTTTAACACCGACCCTTACTACCAGCAGGGCGGTGACATGGTGCGTGTTGGCGGACTCAAATTTGCGATCGACCCGACCGAGACCATTGGCAAGCGTATCACCGATATGGAACTGAATGGCGACAAGATCATGCCGGGCAAGAGCTACATGGTCGCAGGCTGGGCCAGCGTCGCCCAACCGCTTGAAGGTCGCCCGATCTGGGATGTCGTTTCCGAGTACCTGCGCAACCAGAAGACCGTGGTCAAGATCTCCGAGTTCAATGAACCCAAGATCAAGGGGCTGGGCGCAAACCCGGGCCTGGAGATATAGACTAATCAGCAGGACAAAAAAAGGCCCCGCAATGCGGGGCCTTTTTTTGTCCTGCGCCATCGGCTCAAGCCTCTAAGCAATGAAACCGGCTGATGACAGGAATATGGTGGGCCGTGAGCGACTTGAACGCTCGACCAATGGATTAAAAGTCCACTGCTCTACCAACTGAGCTAACGGCCCGGAAAGTTGAAAGCGCATAATACTGGAACCACCGGGAATCGCAAGACCCCCGATGGCATTTTTTTAAATTCCTTCCAGCTTACGCATACCTTTCGGTAATAAACGCAGGTCGACGAGACCGGTGATAAAGGCCGCCATGAAACTGGCATCTTCATACATCATCTTGTAGAGCTGAATTTTCATTGTCATCGCACTACCAAAGATAATTCCCGCCAACGCGATCATGGATCCCAGTGCCAGTGTCGATACCCCGGTAATCCCCTGACCAATGGTGCAACCAACGGCTAGTACACCGCCGAAACCCATCAGCACTGCGCCGATCACATGGTTGAAAAAGTCCTTGAAAGACGCAAACCATTCAATGCGGAAGCTGCGTGTGATGACAGACCATAGGAAAGAACCGGCAATGACACCAAACAGGGCCATCAGGCCAAAGGTCAGGTAGGTGGATGCAAATCCATTCATGGCATAGCCATAGGTCTGACCCATCGGGTTAATGAAGGTGAATGACTGAGTGCTCAGCGAACGCAACTCGGCAGGCTTGCCTTCCTCAGTATCGACCAACATATCCCATTCATTCCAGTAACCGGCGAGATTCAGCGTGGACTCACCGGTGTCGATATTGATTAACGCACCACTGATATACCAGCCCGCCAATACCGATAAACCAACCACAAGACCGCCGAGGATATTGTCAAAGCTGCTGCGAAACTCCTTGGAGATGAAGACGATGAACAGGATGACCGCGGCGATAAACCCACCGACGGCCATGCGCGTACGCTGCACATGCTCAGGATCGATCAAGGCGCCGAGGTCCTGGGGTGACTTCAGCGATACCGACAATGGTCGAATCCAGTCGAAAAACAATACCGACATCAGGGTCTGGTCACTGCCTGGGAATGGGTTAACCATAAAATAGGCAATCACACCGATAATCAGCAGTACCATGATGGATTTGATATTGCCTGCGCCGATACGGATCAGGGTCTTATTTCCACAGCCACTAGCCAGGGTCATACCGATACCAAACAGGATCCCGCCGAGCAGGTTCTCTACCCAGATAAGTTCACTGCTGCGATAGGGGGGGAAAGAGGCAGTAACATCAACAATACCTGCCGTTTCCAGAACCACTACCCCGAGCATGGCCACCGCGATCGCCAGGAACCAGGCACGCATGCGACTGGTATCACCCATGTTAACCGCATCGGACACCGCACCCATGGTGCAAAAATTTGTTTTGTTAACCACAGCACCCATCACCAGGGCGACGAAAAATGTTGCCCACAGGAAAAAAGATTGTGCGCTGGCAAAATCCTCAAAAACCATCTGTATATCCTCAATAAACAAACTAAAATCGAGTGTATGCCGCCAGCTGCTGGCACCATACCTGTATAAAAAAACTCGGCCATTCTACCTTGTAGGTGGTTAGATATCCAGCCCCTATCGTTTGCTTTGTTTAAAATTCAATAGCTTAGATGTAAATCGTCGGGTCTCTGACGGCCGCTGACTGAAAACCCTCACGGCGGATACGGCAGGAATCACAGCGACCGCAGGCCCGGCCCTGGTCGTCAGCGGCATAACAGGAGACTGTCAGGCCATAGTCAACACCCAGGCGCATACCTGTCTGGATGATCTCGGCCTTGCTCATGGCAATCAGCGGTGTCTGGATATGGGTATGATGGCCTTCGACACCAGCACGGGTGGCCAAATTGGCCATGCCTTCATAGGCGCTGATATATTCCGGGCGGCAATCGGGATAACCCGAATAATCGACGGCATTGACGCCGATAAAGATATTACGCGCCTGCATCACCTCGGCCCATGCCAGTGCCAGCGACAGGAACACCGTGTTGCGCGCCGGTACATAGGTTACAGGGATGCCTTTGCCGGCCTGGTCGGGCACGTCGATGCTGTGATCGGTCAACGCCGAACCACCAATGCCGCCCAGATCTATATCGATCGTCTTATGCATAACTGCACCGAGTGATTGCGCCACTCGCTCGGCTGCATCCAACTCAGCGACATGCCGTTGGCCGTAACGAAAACTGAGTGCATAACAGGCAAAACCCTGTTCGCGTGCCATGGCCAACGTGGTGGCTGAATCCAGCCCCCCGGAAACGAGCACCACGGCCTTGTTCTGTTCATTCATCGTCATTAACCTTGATCTATGCTAGCCGGATGCTAGCGCCCGGGCTCATCACCCCACAACAATTTATGCAATTGCAGCTGAAATCGGACCTGCAGGCCGGATTCCAGAATCCAGGCGGCCAACTCCGCCGAATCCATTTGCGCAAACACCGGCGACATCAATACCTCACAGCGATCCGTCAAGTGATGGACCCTGATTTGCTCGCAGGCCCAATCGAAGTCCTGCCGATCACAGATAACAAACTTGAGTTGGTCATGTGCCGTTAATTGCGCAATATTCTGCAAACGGTTTTTATCCTGCTCCCCCGAACCCGGCGTTTTCAGGTCCATGACCCGGCTGACGCGCGTGTCGACATCAGCGATATCGACGGCCCCGCTGGTCTCCAACGACACCGCCAGCCCGAGATCACATAAGCGCTCGAGCAGCGCCAAACACGCCTTCTGCGCCAGTGGCTCGCCGCCGGTCACGGTCACATGGCGCGCACCATAAGCCTGCACTCTGGCTATGATCGTGTCCAGACTCACCCATTCACCACCAGTAAAGGCATAACTGGTATCGCAGTAACCACAACGCAAGGGACAGCCGGTCAAACGGATAAAGACCGTCGGGTAGCCGACACTGTTGGCCTCACCCTGTAAGGAATGGAAGATTTCAGTGATGCGTAAACGCTCGCCATCCTGATTATTGTTACTGTGCTGTGCTTGCATGCGCGGATTCTACACCATCTGGGCGTTTTGATCTGCTTCGCAGTTGCGCTGGTATTCGTTATACTGCCTGAATGTCAGCAGATAACAGCAAATCCATCGGCAAGGGCATGATTATCCTTGCCTGGCTCTTAGCCCTCGGACTCATGACCCTGTTTTTCAGTAATCTATTGGAAAAACAACATAATCCGAACCAGGATCTACAGGGCCGCGTACTCGATTCAGGGGTCAGGGAAGTACAACTGATTCGTAACCGCGCCGGTCACTATGTCACGCCCGGAGAAATCAACCAGAATAAGGTCGTTTTCCTGCTCGACACGGGTGCCACCAACGTATCGATTCCGGAAAACATCGCTAATCGCATTGGCCTGAAAAAGGGCTACCCGCTGAACGTGAGTACGGCCAATGGTACGATCCAGGTCTATTCAACGCGCCTCAAAGAATTACGCATAGCCGATATTGTCCTGCATGATATCGTCGCCAACATCAATCCTTATATGGACGGTGAAGGCATCTTGCTAGGCATGAATGTACTGAAAAAGTTGGAAATGATCCAGCGCGGTGAGTCTTTGACCTTGCGCCAATTCCCCTGAATAGCCAGTACCGCCATGAGGTATTAATTATGACAATTCAAACTACGCTTCGAGGTCGAACTGCTTGAAGTCAGCGAATAAAGGTGACATGCCATTGATAGACTATAAAAGGGACCTGGCTCAACAGGTGGCGCAGGCGCTCAAAGAAGATATCGGTGACGGTGATATCACCGCCGCCCTGATTCCAGCCGGGCAAACGGCAACCGCCACAGTCATCTGCCGAGATTCGGCGACCCTGTGCGGGCAGGCCTGGTTCGATGCCGCCTTTCTACAACTGGATCCGGCGACCCGTATCGACTGGCTTATCAATGACGCGGACGAGGTCGAACCCGGTCAAACACTCTGTCATATCAGCGGCAATGCCCGTGTGCTGCTGACGGCCG
This sequence comes from uncultured Gammaproteobacteria bacterium, assembly GCA_947258755.1. Lineage (GTDB taxonomy): Bacteria > Pseudomonadota > Gammaproteobacteria > JAADHQ01 > JAADHQ01 > JAADHQ01. The sequence continues at coordinate 42,224 of CAMYJO010000036.1, read as the reverse complement.
AACGCACTGCCCTGAATTTTTTGCAAACCCTGTCGGCCACGGCAACCCGGGCCAGGCAATACGCCAGATTGCTCGAAGACCTGAAAACCAGGGTGCTGGATACCCGCAAAACCCTGCCAGGTCTGCGCCTGGCACAAAAATATGCGGTCACTTGCGGCGGTTGCAGCAATCACCGTATCGGCCTGTTTGACGCCGTGCTGATCAAGGAAAACCATATCGCCACGGCCGGCTCCATTAGCCAGGCCGTTAATAATGCCCGTGCCCTTGCTGCCGATAAAATGCTCGAGGTCGAGGTCGAAGATCTGCCTCAATTGCGTGAGGCCATCGAGGCCGGCGCCGACCGCGTGCTGCTCGACAATATGAACCCCGATATGCTAAAAGAAGCGGTGAACATCAATGCCGGCCGCGCCGAACTCGAGGCATCCGGGGGCATTACCCTTAAAACCATTAGAAAAGTAGCGGAAAGTGGCGTGGATTTTATCTCAATCGGCTCGTTGACCAAGGACATCAAGGCCATCGATCTGTCGATGCGGGTCGAAGTCCAGCAGCCAGATCATGGATAAGGGCGAACACGGGACTGTAAATCAACTTGTTAGCCGACAAAGTTGACAAGCCAACTGTGAAAATGTCGCAGTTTTTTCTACCGAATTAAACAAATAATATTGAACATAAGTGAATTTGGACGTATATTTAACATTATAACAAAGACAAAGAGATTTAGTCTTTGTGAATTGATCATAAACCCTTCATAGCTATGAGATATTAACATGGAAACAAATACCGCAGTTGATACATTCAAAGGACGCAGCGAAAGTCTCAGTAGTCGAATAAAAAAAGCGAGAATCAAGGCTGGCATCAGCCAGGCTGAATTGGCTCGCCGCATGGACATTTCACGTGCCAGTGTTTCCATCTGGGAATCCGGCGGCAATGTCTCGCAAGACAATATCATCAAACTGGCCAATATCCTCAAGGTGACACCGGAATGGCTGCAATACGATGTCAGCGCCCGCCCTGAAGTCGATGTTGAAATGCTCAAGGAATGCCTGATCAAAACCGAGCACATGTCTAAAAAACTGGACGTAGATCTCAACCAGGATCAACAGGCCCGCCTGGCAGCCTATCTGTACACCGAAGAATTAAGAGGATCCGAACCTGACGAGAAACGTATCTCGGATCTCATTCGCATTCTGACATAAGTTCATTAAATTAATGCGCTTTAGCAGGTGCACCAATGAACGCTGATTAAAGTGTTCATGTCATGCTGTCAGTAATACAGCTCTAGGAATACCTTGCCCACTCTAACGCGCGGGCAAGGATCATGATAGTCACGACTCAAGCAATCATAAGCATGGGCTCTATGGAGTAGATTAGATGTCTGTCTATAATAATGTCGTCATTGCCATCGACTTTTCCCCGGCGAATAAACAGGTACTGGCACGCGGCATGGACATTGGCAGGCAACACCAGGCCAAACTCTCCATTGTACACGTCGTTGAATACATGCCTCCTCTCGACTTTGGCTATGAACCCATCATTGCACCGGACTGGTACAGTAACGAAAAAGATATCCTCAAGCAGGCACAGAAAAGCCTCAAACAACTGGTGCTGGAACACGACATAGACCCCGAACACAGCATCGTACTCTCAGGCAACCCTAAACACGAGATCATACAATTTGCCACTGAAAAACAGGCAGATCTGATCGTCATTGGCTCACATGGACGTCATGGTATACAACGAATATTAGGCTCAACGGCCTACCCGGTACTGCATAACGCTCCCTGCGATGTACTCGCCGTACGCATACTCGATTAGCCACTTAACACACTCCCATATCAGGACAATATGAACAGGAAACACGGCAAGCTCATTCTGCTCATCATTGTTATCACCATCATCGCCCTGCTGATTTGGCAGGCTACGCGGCCCGATCCGATAAAGGTAACGGTCGTTGCGGTCAGCAGTGGCAAAGTCGAAAATACCGTCACCAACACCCGCGCCGGCACCGTGCGCAGCTGCAAACATGCACGCCTGGCCCCTGCGATTGCCGGTCAGATCTCACGCCTGTTGGTCACCGAAGGAGATACGGTTGAAGCCGGTGCCCTGCTACTGGAGATCTGGAACGAAGACATCAAGGCCGAATTGTTGCTGTCTGAAAAGGAAACCCAGGCGACAAAATCACGCGCCAGAGAGGCTTGTGTGACTGCTGAAGTGGCCGAAAAAGAGGCCGGCCGCCTCAAGTCCCTGCGCAAGAAAAAGCTCGCCTCTGATGAAACCACTGACCGTGCCGTCGGTGCCGCTCTGGCAAAACGCGCCGCCTGTCGTGCAGCGCAAGCGAACATTAAGGTCAGTGAAGCTAAGACAGCACTGGCCAGGGCACTGTTGCAACGCACGCAATTACATGCACCCTTCGCTGGCATTATTGCCGAAGTCAATGGCGAGATCGGCGAGTTTGCAACACCCTCACCTATCGGTGTACCGACACTGCCGACTGTTGATCTGTTTGACCCAAAATGTGTCTATATAGCCGCGCCTATCGATGAGGTCGATGCGCCGGGCCTGAAAATAGGCATGCAAACCCGTATTTCCCTGGACGCATTCAGTAAACGAACTTTTGCCGGATCATTACGCAGAATTGCACCGTATGTACTCGATGTCGAAAAACAGGCGCGCACTGTTGATATTGAGGTCGACTTTGTCGATAAGGCAGATATTGCCCAACTACTACCCGGCTACAGTGCCGATGCCGAGGTGATTATCGAGGTTAAAGATAAGACCCTACGCATACCGACCGAGGCCATCAAAGACGAAAACACCGTGCTGATCTACAACTCGGAAGATGGCCTACTGCAACAGCGGACGATAAAAAAAGGCATCTCCAACTGGGTCCATACCGAGATTTTGAGTGGCCTGCAAGACGGTGAGCGCGTTGTTACCTCTATCGACCGTAAAGGAGTCGAGGCCGGCGTCGAAGCCATTGTCGAATAATTCCGCATGATCAAACTGACCGAGATAAACCGCATTTTTCAGGTAGGTGATCAACAGGTACATGCCTTAAGAGATATCAACATGACCATCGACAACGGTGAATACCTGTCGATCATGGGGCCATCCGGCTCCGGCAAATCAACCTTATTGAATATCCTCGGCCTGCTCGACAACCCCAGCTCCGGGGAATATGAACTGGAGGGCGAAATCGTTACTCATCTCAGCGACGAACAACAGGCGGTAATACGCAGTAGTCAAATCGGTTTTGTTTTTCAGTTTTTCCATCTGCTGCCACGCCTGACAGCGGCAGAGAATATCGCCCTGCCGATGATGTTGGCCGGAGTCGCCGCGAGCGAACGGCGACAGCGCACAAAAAAAATACTTGATGAGCTCGGTATTGCAGATCGCGCCGATCACAAGCCAGACCAACTCTCGGGCGGACAGCGTCAACGCGTGGCCATTGGCAGAGCAACGATTATGCAACCACGGGTGCTGTTGGCTGATGAACCCACCGGCAACCTCGACCGTCATTCGGGAATGGAAGTCATCGATATCCTTGAAAATATGAACCAACAGGGGATCACCCTGATCGTCGTCACCCATGATCCGGAACTGGGCGAACGCGCCGGCAGGAAAATAAGATTTGTCGATGGCGCCATCACTGTGGATACAGGTAAGCAATAATGTCGATGGGCATTACCGACATCATCAGGTTCTCGTTCAGCGCCATCGTACGCTACCCGCTACGCGCCGGCTTGATGTTGCTGGCGATTGCCATTGGCGTCGCTTCGATAGTCATCCTGACCGGACTCGGCGAAGGTGCGCGCCGTTACGTGACCTCGGAATTTTCATCCCTCGGCACCAACCTGCTGATAGTCATACCCGGGAAAACTGAAACCAGCGGCAATGCACTGAATATATTCAGCGGTGAAACACCGCGCGATCTGACCCTGCAAGACGCACTCAGTCTTAAACAACATGCACAGGTGAACCGCATTGCCCCGGTTGTCATTGGCGCTGCCTATGTCTCCTATCAACAGTTAAGCCGTGAAACCCCGGTGATGGGTTCAAATGCTGAACTCCTCAAACTCAGAAACTGGAAGATGGCACGCGGCCGTTTTCTGCCTGCCGCTGACGACACTCGCGCCGCCGCTGTTTGCGTGCTCGGCAGCAAACTCAAACAGGAACTTTTTAAAAACGAAAACCCTATTGGAAAAAAAATCCGAATCGGTGACCGACAGTTTCGCATCATCGGCATCATGGCATCAGAAGGCCGTTCGATTGGTGTTGATGTAGAGGACATTGTCATTATTCCAACCGCATCGGCACAAAGCCTGTTTAATACACCCTCGCTATTCCGCATCCTGGTCGAGGTCAATTCACGTGATGCACTCGAACAGGTCAAGCAACATATCGTTAACACAATCAAGTCCAGGCACCAGGGTGAAGAGGATGTTACCGTAATCTCGCAAGATGCGGTGCTCGGCACCTTCGATCAAATTTTTACTTCATTAACACTGACCGTGACCGGCATTGCCGCGATCAGTCTGACCGTGGCCGGCATATTGATCATGAACATCATGCTGGTAACCGTGAGTCAACGCACCGCAGAGATAGGCCTACTAAAAGCCATCGGCGCTTCACACCATCAGATTCAGAATCTGTTCCTGGTCGAAGCCAGTCTACTGACAGCAACCGGCGCATTACTGGGCATCGCCATCGGCTATGGTGGCAACCTGTTTATTCACACCCTGTTCCCCGCCCTCGACAATGTTGCACCTGGCTGGGCGATTGCTGCCGCCTTCTTACTCGCGCTTTGCACCGGCCTGTTGTTTGCCGTCATGCCGGCACGACGGGCAGCACGCCTGGACCCCATTCAGGCGCTCGCACACCGCTAGCACAATGAATATTACCGACTTCACCCGACTCACCTACAGCGCCATCTATACACAACGCTTGCGCGCCTCGCTAACTATTCTCGGCATTGCCATTGGTATCGCCTCGGTGGTACTGCTGACCTCGATCGGTGAAGGCATTCATCGTTTCGTACTGGCAGAATTTACCCAGTTCGGCACAACCCTGATCAACATTCAGCCCGGCAAGGTTACGACGATGGGATCATCCATTGGTATTTTTGGTAATGATCACCCATTGACCATCGAAGACAGTGAAGCGCTGCGACGTGTCCCCCATACCCTGGCCATCGTCCCTGCCGTGCAAGGTAATGCCGAGATAGAGGCCCGTGGTCGCAAGCGACGTACCACGGTCTCCGGGGTCGGGTCGGATATGCCACAGGCATTCTCATTCCAGGTACTATCCGGGCGCTTCCTGCCGCGGGATCAGATCGATTCGCCACGCGCCTTTGCCGTACTCGGCCATAAACTCAGTCAGGAGTTATTTGCAGGCAGCAGCCCCCTGGGACAAAAGATTCGCATCGGTGGCGAAAATTACCGTGTCATCGGTGTCATGGAAGCCAAGGGGCAAATACTCGGTTTCGACCTCGATGATACTGTCTACATACCCGCAGCGCGTGCAATGAGTATGTATAACCGCGACAGCCTGATGGAAATCAACCTGATGTACGCAGAAGGTCAGGATGAGCAACAAGTCGTTGCCGCAATCAAAAGAATACTGAAGGCACGTCATGGGCGTGAAGACTTTACCATTACCACCCAACAACAAATGCTCGACGTGATGGGCGATGTGCTCAATGTACTAACCTTTGCCGTGGCCGCACTGGGCAGCATCTCACTACTGGTCGGTAGCGTCGGTATCCTGACGATCATGCTGATTGCGATCCAGGAAAGAACAGCTGAAATTGGTCTGTTGCGGGCACTGGGCGCCCGACGCTTCCAGGTGTTATGGATATTTCTGGGTGAGGCCATGGTGCTATCGGCGATAGGTGGCCTACTGGGCCTGCTGATCGGCATCATTGGTGCACAACTGCTGCATCTGTTTATTCCAGCGCTGCCTGTGCATACACCGCTACTGTATGTACTATTGGCTGAGGGTATTGCGATCATCATCGGCCTATTATCCGGAGTATTGCCGGCACGCAAGGCCGCCAACATGAACCCCGTGGATGCACTGAGAACAGAATAATAAAATGATAGACAGTCCCTAAATAACAACAAGGCTTGCAATCACGGCTTATTCCTTTACATTAGTCCTGTGCAAAATTCGACCGATAAAAAACCATTAATTCAGAAACTGTCGCGCATTCTGGATGCCGATTCGATTCTGCACGAACAAGAAGACTTGAGACCTTACGAGTGCGATGGTCTTTCGGCCTATCGCAAACTGCCCTTGCTCGTCGTCCTGCCTTCCACTGTTGAGCAAGTGCAGGCGATCGTGCGCCTTTGCCATGCCCGGCAAATCCCGGTCATTGCCCGCGGCGCCGGCACCGGCCTGTCGGGTGGCGCATTACCGCGCGAAGATGCCGTTGTACTCAGTCTTGCCAAGCTGAACCATATTATCGATATCGACCAGGAACAACGCCAGGCGACAGTACAGCCCGGCGTGCGCAACCTGGCCATTTCCGAGGCCGTTGCCCCGTTTGGCCTGTATTATGCTCCCGACCCATCCTCACAGATTGCCTGCACCATCGGTGGCAATGTGGCCGAAAATTCAGGTGGTGTGCATTGCCTGAAATACGGCCTGACCGTACACAATATCAGTCGCCTGAAAATAGTGACCATTGACGGCGAGCTACTGACCATTGGTAGTCATGCCCTGGATAGTCCCGGCTATGATCTGCTAGCGCTGATGACCGGCTCGGAAGGTATGCTCGGCATTATCGTCGAAATCACAGTCAAGCTGCTACCGATCCCGGAACGCGCACAGGTGATCATGGCCGCCTTCGATGATGTCGAACAAGCCGGCAATGCGGTCGGTCACATCATTGCCGAAGGCATCATACCCGCCGGGCTGGAAATGATGGACAACCCGGCCATTCGTGCTGCCGAGGACTTTGTCCATGCCGGCTATCCGACCGATGCCGCTGCTATTCTGCTGTGCGAACTGGATGGCACCAACGAGGAAGTATCCGAACAGGTCATGCACGTGCGTGCTCTATTGAAGAACAGTCATGCCAGCACCATTAAAACCGCTGAAAACGAAGAGGAACGACAAAAACTATGGAAGGGTCGCAAGGCCGCCTTTCCAGCCGTTGGACGAATTGCCCCCGATTACTATTGCATGGATGGCACCATTCCGCGTAGCAAGCTCGCCTGGGTGTTGAAACGCATTGCGGAACTGTCTGCCGAGTACCAACTAGCGGTCGCCAATGTCTTCCATGCCGGTGATGGTAACCTGCATCCACTGATACTCTACGATGCCAACAAAGCCGGTGAACTCGAACAAACCGAGGCATTGGGTGGCAAGATACTGGAATTATGCATCGAGGCCGGCGGCACCATTACCGGCGAACACGGCGTCGGCATCGAGAAAATAGACCAGATGTGCATTCAGTTCGATGCCAACGAATTACAGCAATTCCATGCCATTAAAAATGCCTTCGATCCGATCGGTCTGCTCAACCCTGGCAAGGCCGTACCGACCTTGCATCGTTGCGCAGAGTTCGGTGCCATGCATGTGCATAATGGCCAGTTAGCCCACCCCGAATTGGAACGTTTCTGATGCAAGACCTGGAACAAGACATCCTTGCACAGGTGCAAGATGCGTTGCAAGGTCAGCAAGCACTGGCCATACAGGGAAATAACACTAAGACCTTTTATGGCAATCCTTGTCAGGCTCAACCGTTGCAAATCAGTGGCCATAACGGCATCCTGCATTACGAGCCGGCCGAGCTGGTAATGACCGCACGTGCCGGCACCCCCCTGAAAACTATCAAAGAGTGCCTGCAGGAACATGGGCAAATGCTCGGTTTCGAGCCTCCCGGTTTTGGCGACGAGGCCACCCTGGGAGGTACCATTGCCTGCAATTTGTCCGGCCCACGCCGACCTTATGCCGGTGCCGCGCGCGACTTCGTCCTCGGCTGTCGAATCATCAATGGCCATGGACAGGTGATGCGCTTTGGTGGCGAAGTGATGAAAAACGTCGCCGGTTATGATGTCTCCCGACTGATGGCCGGCGCCATGGGCACGCTCGGCGTCCTGCTCGATATTTCGATCCGGGTGATTCCCAGACCACAACAGGAATTCACGATCAGAAAGGAAGTAGACAGCACCAAGGCCTTGCAGGCCATCGCCCGCTGGAGCCAGAAGCCGATGCCGATTTCGGCGGCCTGTCATGACGGCGATCAACTCTATTTCCGCCTATCCGGCAATGAATTGGCCCTGAAAACCGCGCATAACAAGATGGGCGGTGAGCCACTCGATAATGACGCACAACTATGGGAACGCCTGCGCGAACAGTCGCATGCCTTCTTTGATGGCAACAAACCACTATGGCGACTGTCAGTACCGGCGAATACACCGATGCTGGCATTGGACGGTAAAACCTTTCTGGATTGGGGTGGTGCACAACGCTGGCTGGTCAGCGACATAGGCGCCGACAGGATACGGAAAATGATAGACAAAGTCGGTGGTCATGCCACTTTGTATCGGAACGGGCCGCAGGATATCGAAGCATTCCAGCCATTGCCTGCCGCCATGTTACAAGTGCAACAACGCTTGAAACAGTCCTTTGACCCGCAACGACTCTTTAACCCCGGCCGACTGTATAAGGACCTGTAATGCAAACTGAACTACCTGCGGCATTGCTGGCAACCAAGCGCGGACAACAGGCCAATCGCATCCTGCGTAACTGTGTCCATTGTGGGTTCTGCACAGCCACCTGTCCGACCTATCAACTCCTCGGCGATGAACTGGACGGTCCACGCGGCAGGATCTACCTGATCAAACAAATGCTGGAAGGCGAGACAGTCAGCCAACGAACCCAGCTGCACCTCGACCGCTGCCTGACCTGTCGCGCCTGCGAGAGCACCTGCCCTTCCGGTGTTGAATACGGCCGGCTGGTTGATATTGGCCGCGAATTTATCGAAGAAAAAATTGACCGCCCCCTGACCGATAAAATCAAACGCCTATTGTTACGAAAAATTATCCCGCACCCATTTCGTCTGCGCGTTCTGTTGCGCCTGGCCGGCCTGGGTAAACCGCTGCTGCCGGCAAAACTGCAACAGAAAATACCGTCATTGCCGGCAAGCCAACCCTGGCCTACGCAACAACAGTCGCGAAAAATACTGATCCTGGATACCTGCGCACAAAGTGTCATCCACCCGCAGATCGATGCCGCTACCGCCCGAGTGCTGGAACGATTCCAGATCCAGCTCATACGTGCTTCACAATCCGGCTGCTGTGGCGCAGTCAACCAACACCTGGCCGCCAGCGATGATGCCCGTCTGCAGATGCGCGCCAATATTGATGCCTGGTGGCCTTATTTAAATGAAGGCGTTGAAGCTATCGTCGCCACAGCCAGCGGCTGTGGCGTACACATGAAGGAATATCATCACTATTTTGAAGATGATCCGGAATACCTGGAAAAGGCACGCCTGATCAGTGCCAAGGTCCTCGATATCAGTGAACTGATCGAACAATTGCCATTACAGAGGTGATTGCCTTTCACTCACCCTGCACCTTACAGCATGGACAACAAATCACGAACAAGGTCGAACCGCTATTAGAACAATGTGGCTATCAAGTCGTAACCCCGCGTGATGCCCATCTATGCTGCGGTTCTGCCGGCACCTATTCAGTATTGCAACCGACCTTATCCAATCAACTGCTGGACAACAAGCTCACACATCTGAGCGAACAGGATCCCGATTGCATCGCCACGGCCAACATCGGCTGCCTGATGCACATGCAAACACGCGCGACGGTACCGGTACTTCACTGGATTGAACTGGTGGATCGGGCCTTAAACGTTGAAGGCAAAGAATAAACAGGGTAGTGCGGGCGTTTACAACAATACCATTGTGCCAGGCTGATACAGGCGAGCCTGCCTGCTATTAGCCCGCCTCATTACCGGAATTTTCCACGCTTACACCAACCGATTCATAGCCTTCCCAGTCATCCAGCCAGGCCAGAAATTGTGTCGCGGAAAGTGGCTCGCTGATCAAATAGCCCTGCAGAAAATTACAACCCAATTCACGTAGTAACTGCAGTGACATGACCGTCTCCACGCCTTCGGCGACCACCTGCAAGCCCAGGCTTTGGGCCATATGAATCGTCGACCGCACAATGGTCACATCATCGTCATTCTGATGCATGTTCATGACAAACACCTTGTCGATTTTTAATTCATGCACGTCCAATTGGCGCAGGTAGGACAAAGATGAAAATCCGGTACCATAGTCATCTATCGCAATCTTGATACCCATGGCCCGAAGTTGATGAATGGTGGTCACGGCCTGCGCCGGATCACTGATGAAGGCATTCTCGGTTATCTCCAGAGTCAATGCTTCGCCATCGATGGCATGGCGAGACAAGGAGGCAGTCACCTGATCGACAAAACCCGGATCATGTAAATTTTGTGGTGACAAGTTGACCGCTATATTCAACTGCAGGCCTCTTTGCGACCAACTGACGCAATCATCCAGCGCCTGATCGATGACCCAGGCAGTCAGTTCGGAAATCAACGCACTGGATTCCGCCAGCTCAACGATATCTTCCGGATTAACCCAGCCATGACGGGGATGCTGCCAACGTAATAATGCCTCAACTCCCATCAGTTGCCCGGATCCGGTTTCAACCTTGGGTTGATAATAGAGCTGCAATTGATCTTTCTTTAATGCCACTTCCAGTTCGGCAGGCAGGGTCAACATGCCTATATTGTGGGTATCCTGCTCGCGATCATAAAACGTATACGGGGTATGAGAGCGCTTCGACATGTACATCGCAACATCGCCCCTCTGTACCAGAATCTTGGCATTATGGCCGTGATCGGGAAACAGGGTGATGCCGATACTGGCACTGACATGTAACTTATGCCCAGCAATCTCGAGGTGGCTCTCAAGTGATTTAACGATGCGCTCGACCAGCACAATCGTCTCGTCCTTATTTACATCCGCTAACAAGACTGCGAATTCGTCTCCACCCATCCTGGCGATCGTATCAATCTGACGTATTTGTTCCTGGATACGCTCCGCCACCGACACCAGCACGCGGTCACCAACCTGATGCCCCAGGGTGTCATTGATTTCCTTGAAACCATTCAGGTCCATAATCAGTAAGGCCAGTGTGCTTTCCTCGCGGTTGGCCTGGTTAATCTGTTGTTCGAGGCGGTCATTCAACAACACACGGTTGGGCAAGGAAGTCAGTGAATCATGCAAGGCCTGGTATTCAAGCGCCTGTTGGCGTTCAGTAACCTGTTTACGCATCGCCGAGAACGCTTCTTTCAGTTGTTTCATCTCCACCGTTCTGGCCGTCGACAGCTGCGCCGGTGTTTTACCATGAGACTCGGCCCACAAGGCCTCGGCGACACGCGCCACCGGTCGCAAAATTAATTTCTGCATAGTCGAGTAACCTATGATCACACCCAGAATAATGAAGATAGCGAGCACCCAGAACTGTACAATCAAGCGGTTCAGCACCTTGTCGACCACTCTGATTTCCTGCCTTGATAAGGTGTCTGCCAAGCCTTCCAGGGTGCCCAGTCGGGCAAGAATAGCCTCCTGCACAGGTTTGATCCTGGTATTCAGATATTCAATATCAGCACGCCAGTAGACTGACAGGCGCATTTGCCGCATTTTTTCAAAATCCTGCTTCCATGACAGGCTACCTGCGCGCATCTCTTCCAGAGCAATTTCACTCTGAAAACTGAGATCGCCTGCTGCATTCAGCGCTTCTATGGACTTGATTCTTGTCTCGAGTTCTGCAAACAAAAGCAGGATATTTTGTTCTTCCGCACTGGCCCCCAGGGGGACGTTCTGCAGCCCACTAAAGCGTATCAACATCGCGCGAAAATTCAGAATAATGCGTCGCCACAGGTCATTGGATTCATAGAAATACTGGAAGGCCTTCATTGAATACGGGGTCTCTGATTCGTCCTTGAGCTCAGAGATGGCCGACAGCACGGCTGTTTCAAAGCGTTGATTGGCTTCCAGCATGGAGCCATTGATAAAAGGCAGGGCCGGGTATAACCAGTTCAGGTCTTTGCGGCGTTCGAGAAGATCGATCAGTAAGCGCTGATAGGATTGTAACTGTGTAATGAGCCCTGGCAATTCCTGCTCAAAGTCACCCTTACCTGACGCGCTCAGTCGTTGCAGCTCGTTACTATAGACAATGGCACGCTCGAGGGCTGCGACCGGTGCAGAACCATCATCGATGGAGCTGGATAATAACAACTGCTTCAGCTTTAAATCGGTATCAACAACCTGATACCTGATCTGGGTACTGAGCTGCTTGACGTCACCCAGGTGTTGCAGGCTCATGGCACTGCTCTTCTGAATACTGCTCACATACCAGGTGGAAATAATCGCGATCAGCAGTACGGCAACACCGGTTAGCGTGGCCAGGTACTTATACCTCGCAGCAAGGCGAGGCAACTTGGCAGATTTAGTCAATCGCATAGAGCATGGATACCAGATTTCGTGATGTTACGGCCCGCAGCGATACCATTAAATACCAAAGCAGCTCCAACATCATTTAAAATGACACTATTAATAACAGCATACTCTATATATTCAGGGTCTAAAGCAAATTAAACAGTTGTTAACAATCTTCATACATTAGCAGAAGCTAAAGCAGATATGAATGAAAAAGCTAAGGGATCAGTGAGTATTACTCGCTACGCACGCGAATAATAACGTCGATGCCTTCCGTGACCATGCCGTCGGGTAATGCCGGCATGCCGCTGACCGTTAATTGCTCGGGTGCAATATCCGTCAGGGTACCGTGATCAATATCATAAAGATGATGATGTTCAGAGGTGTTGGAATCATAAAAGACACGACTGGGATCAACAATCACCTGGCGTACCAGCCCTTTGTCAGCGAACAGGCCGAGCGTATTATAGACCGTGGCCTTGGATACAGACGGGCGCGATTCATTCACGGTCTTCAGGATCTGGTCGGCCGACAAGTGCTGCGGCTGATGAAACAGGATCTGAGCGATATCAATACGTTGCTGGGTAGCCTGGATTCCACAATCCCCGAGCAGCTTGATCACCGCACGCCTGTCTAATGGCCATTGTCGTTGCTTGTTATCCATGAACACAAGTATATGCCTATTAATTAGACAAAGTCTAATTAATATCAATTATTTATATATGGTTTTAAGGTCGCTGATAGACTCGACAGCATTAACGCGTGGCGTTCAGCGCATATGGCGCGGGATCCAATATCGGTTTGCGGCCGTGGATCAGCTCATGCAGCAACTGCACCGATGCCAGGCCGAGGATGACGCCATAGCGAAAATGGCCGCAATTGAAATACAGCCCCTCGGTGTCGGCATGACATCCTATATAAGGTATACCACTGGGACTGCCGGGGCGCAGACCAGACCAATGTTTCTCGATCTGATACTGAACTAGTGCAGGCAGTAGCTCCACGGCACGGGTGCTTAATTGTTGGCGGGCCTGCTCCGTAGTCGATTTGTCATAGCCGACATATTCCAGTGTACTGCCGATCAGGATACGGCCATCACGTCGGGGAATCAGATAATGACCCTGATCGAGAATGATATGTCTAATGAGCTCCGGTACCGCCTTGTATATCAACATCTGCCCGCGCACCGGTTCGACTTCGACCTGGATACCGGCCTGCGCCAACAGGGCCGCGCTCCAGGCGCCAGCGGTGATAATCACCGTCTCGGTAGGAATCCTGCGCCTGGCCGTATTCACTGCCACGACCCTGCCATTTTTCTGTTCTATTGTGTTGGCGGCTTCATGTTCGCTGACATCAATCTGATGATATTGCAGACTGGCCTTCAGTGCCTTGACCAATCGCGGATTGCGCAGCTGCGCCACCGACGGTAAGAATAATGCCTCATTAGTTTGGGTTGCCAGGGCGGGCTCCAGGGCCTCTATCGATTTGCGCTCCAGAATTTGCAGCTCCACCGCAAACTGTTGTGCCCAGGCCTGTGCCTGGGTCTTTTCATCGCTATCCAGCATCAGCAAACCACTTTGGGTCCATTCCGGATCGATGCCGGACTCTTGCATCAGCGTTTGTGCCAGTGAATGGTAATGGCTTGCACTATAGGCAGCCAGGCGCGATACCGCATCGGCATAACGCCAGGGATACAACGGCGACAGGATGCCGCCACCGGCCCACGAAGATTCCGCGCCGAGGCTACCCTGATCGAGCAACAACACCGAGCGGCCTTCCAGCTTCATCTGGCGCGCGCTCAACATACCTATCAGGCCACCGCCGACAACAACACAATCGTACAAGGAATTACCTCTCAGTGCGGTAGCCAACAGAGACAGAAGCAGAAACTGCACAAGCGGCTGGGCTGTGGTTGGGACAATACATAATCTGGATTAAACCGAATGGGGCTGGGTCGTGCGACAACAGGTTTATTTCAACTCCTTGGGTAGATTAAAGGTGATGCTCTCAATTTTTCCGGCATGCTCATTGATGCAATCAACACCGAGACCGGACAGGCGGGTGCGTACCTGATTGACCAGGATCTCCGGCGCCGATGCCCCCGCGGTCAGACCAATGACCTGTTTGCCGGTAAACCATTCTGGCTGGATATCATCGGCGGTGTCAATCAGGTAGGCCGGCACCGCCATTTTTTCCGCAAGCTCGCGCAAACGGTTTGAATTCGAACTAGTCACCGAACCAACAACCAGCACCACGTCACTTTTCTGCGCCAGATCCTTAACCGCATCCTGACGATTTTGCGTCGCATAACAGATATCGTCCTTTTTCGGCCCCTCAATCCTCGGGAAGCGCTGGCGTAAGGCCTGGATAATGGCCTGCGTATCATCCATCGACAAGGTCGTTTGGGTCACATAACTCAGCTTATCCGGGTTATTGACCACCAGCCTATCGACATCCTCTACCGTCTCGACCAGATAAATGCCGGCATCGGGCGCAGTATTTTGATAACGCCCCATGGTCCCTTCGACCTCAGGATGGCCCTCATGTCCGATCAAGATCACTTCATGGCCCTGGTCGGCATGCCGCGCCACCTCCAGATGGACCTTGGTCACCAACGGACAGGTGGCATCGAATACCTTTAATGAACGCTGTTCGGCCTCACGCTGAATCGCACTGGAGACACCATGGGCGCTGAAGATAACGGTGGCGTCATCCGGTATCTCGTCAAGCTCATCAACGAATACCGCGCCCTTGTCCTTCAGGTCATTGACGACATAGGTATTGTGCACGACCTCATGGCGTACATAGATCGGCGCGCCGAAAACCTCCAGCGCACGCTCGACGATCTCGATGGCGCGATCAACACCGGCACAAAAGCCGCGAGGATTGGCAAGAATCAGTTCCATGGACGCGATTATACAGAAAAAGACCAGCAGGTCTTCATACGCACGGCTATGAATAAGAAGGAACAGGCAAGCCCACGGCAGTTAGGGAGTGACATAAGCAGCCTATTGGTCCTACCGTTTGTCAGGACAAAGAATCCACTTGTCTACCCGTGCAAATTATAAGTATATGATATATATAGATAATAAACAGAATCCACCTAAAGCCCTGCACTGTGTCACATACAAAATTGTGCATTTTTACCGTAATATTAAGCCATGAATACAGATAAAAAAATGAACACTAATATGCAACAGACGCGCGGTTTTACCCTGATCGAATTGATGATCACGTTAGCAGTCGCTGCGATCCTGCTGACCGTGGCGGTACCCGGCTTTCGTACTGCCATCCAGAACAACCGCGTCACGACCCAATCCAACGACGTGTTGACGGCATTGACGCTGGCACGCAGTGAAGCACTCAAGCGTGGCATCCAGGTCAGTGTCTGCTCCAGTAACGACCAGACCGATTGCGATGGCGCACCCGGTACCGACTGGGCCAATGGCTGGATCGTGTTTGTAGATCAAAATACGAATGGCACCTTTGAGGATGATGGCGATGCCACTGTCTGCGAGGTCGATGCCGCCAACCTTCCGGCGGAAGACTGCCTGCTACGTGTCTGGGATGCTCTCGCTGGGTCACCGGCCCTGACGGCCACCAGCGCCAATGTGCAGTTCCTGCCGACGGGCCTGGCGAATGCAGCTATCACCCTGACATTGACGCCCAACGATTGTGAAGGTAACCAGGAACGCATACTGGCGGTTTCAGCAATCGGCCGCGGACGCATTAGTGAAGATCCCTGCTTCTGATATTGGCGCAGTGACTAGTTGATTGATAACAAACATTTTCCGAACCATGGAACCGAGAATGAACATAAAATCGATACATAAAGATAAGGGCTTCACCCTGATCGAGATCCTGATCACGGTGCTGATTCTGTCTATCGGCCTGCTCGGCCTGGCCGGCCTGCAAGTTACCAGCATGAAGAACAACCACAGCTCTTACCTGCGCACGCAGGCGACCTTGCTGGCTTACGATATTATTGACCGCATGCGTGCCAATCCAAACTCGGTGGCGGCCGGTCAGTACGAAGTCAAAGGTGCCTATACCATCACAACCAGTTCCACGCCTTATACGGTTAGCGCACCAGCAGCGACAGCGAACTGCAAAACTACCACGGGTTGCTCCACATCAGAAATGGCCAATACCGATATCAACCAGTGGCGCGTTGATCTGGCGACGTCTTTGCCCAGTGGGGTAGGTGTCATCTGCATCGATGATGACAGAGCTGCAGACACAGATTTGGGCACCGATCCCACCACCCATGGATGTGATGGCACAGGCAGCGTCTATGCGGTAAAAATCTGGTGGACCGATGACCGCACCGGCAACCTGAAACGCTTTATAACGAGCTACGCACCATGAACAGACAAAACCTGAACAAACAGACACTGAAGCAACAATCTGGCCTGACCCTGGTCGAACTGATGGTGGCGATGGTCATCAGCCTGCTGTTGATCGCCGGCACGATCACGATCTTCGCATCCAACAAGCAGGCCTACCGTCTCAATGAGGCCTCATCCAGGGTGCAGGAGAACGGCCGCTTCGCCTTTGATTTTATGCGCCCCGATGTACGCATGGCCGGTTTTGTCGGCTGTTTGAGCAAGAACGCCGCATCCAGCTACACCAACAACGTTGATCCAGATGGATTCGATTCCTCTGTAACTGCCGAAGCTCAGATCAAGTTTGTTGTTGACGCTTTCGATGGCACCAATTCCATGCTGGGTTATACGATACCCGGTGCTGGGCTTGCCAGTGGCCATGACTTATACGAGAGCGGCCTGCGCACTGGCACAGCCGAAGGTGAGGCCATTGCCGGCACCGATGCCTTTATCGTTACCTTGGGGACAAGCTGTGATGGCGGAGCTGTTGTAACGCCTTACATGAACTCGACATCCGCCAATATCAAGATCGCCGATGCCGCAGCCTGTGGTATCTCCCAACAAAGTGTTGTGATGATATCGGACTGTACAAACGCCGATCTTTTCAGGGTTAACAACAATCCTGTTTCAGGAGCACTCAAGGATACGCTCGCCCATACCGTAGGCAGTAGTCTGAACACTAAAAATACATTGAGCAAGGCCTATGGAGAAGACGCTGAGGTCTTTGGACTTGCATCAACTATCTACTATATTGGCAATGGCGCGTCAGATGAGCCGGCGTTGTTTCGTCGCCGTTATTCAAGTGCGGCTGCCGCCATTGTCAATGAAGAACTGGTCGAAGGCGTCGAGAGCATGACCATCCTCTACGGTATTGATACCGATGCCGACGGCTCCGTCAATTACTATGTAAACGCCGATACCGTGACGACGGAGGACAGATGGCCCAATGTCAACAGCGCCCGCATCACCATCGAGGTGCGCTCACTGGCACAGAATGTCGTGCAGAGCACAACGAATGCTGATCGAAAACTACGCCACACGTTTACTGAAACCATCAAGATCAGGAACCGCATTTAGCACAGGAACTACAGATATGTTACGAACACATATTATTCAACCAAAAACTGGCATGCGCACACAAACCGGTGCTGCGTTGGCAATCAGTTTGATCATGCTACTGCTATTGACCATCATCGGCGTCACTGCAATGCAATCAACCACCATGCAGGAACGTATGGCAGGTAATGCCCGCGACCGCGATACCGCATTCCAGTATGCTGAAGCCGCCCTCAGGGATGGTGAAACATACCTGACAGCTGTATCGGTGGGCCCATTTTCGACAACAAAGACCAATACCGGCCTGTACCTTGCCAAGTCATCAGGTACTGATTGGTGGGATGATTCGGCAACCTGGGCCAGCGATGGCTCTGGCTCCAGGGCAGGCAACGTCGGCAATTCACAATATATCGTCGAAGAATTAGCGACCGCCACGAGTAGCGGCAGCCTTGAAGTCGGAACAGTCGGTACATCCAAATATTTTCGAGTGACCGCTCGAGGCATAGGCGATAGCGGTAATGCTATTGTCATGCTCCAATCCACCTTTAAACGATAGACTATACGCGAGTGTAGAGGTATATCATGAATATTATGAATATTATGAAAAGATCATCATTGCACGCATTCATAGCGGCCCTGGCACTCAGTCTGTCGACGGGTAATGCAGCAGCAGCCATAGCTCAGACACCCCTCTTTATGGCGACCCAGCCCAAACCCAATGTGATGCTGATGCTGGATAACTCCGGCAGTATGAAAATTCGTTTATACCCCAGCGGTTTCAATGCCGGCACGACCTATACCGGCATCTTCGATGATCGAACCCCGGATGATGGCCTAAACAATTATGAATATGACACAACGATACCGGTGAATAGCGCCGCCTATTTAAGCGGCTACAATGTAGCGGTTGACACCACGGCTACCGGCGCGTTCAAGGAATCAACCTGCACCACTTTTGGCGCCGGCAGCAACTGCTGGAGTGGCAACTGGCTGAACTGGGCGACGAGCCGACGTGCCGACGCCAGCCGTGTCGTGCTGGTGGGTGGCAAGCTGGAAAGTCGCACCGCTTTTAACTATGGCACCAACCTGAATTACAAGATTGTCGCCAACAATGAACCTGGAGACGACCAATTCTCCAGTGTCTTCCCCAGTCGCAGCCACGGCAGTAGCGCCAGTTACTCACCTATAGCGAATAGTACAAGCTTCACGGTCACGTCTCCGGCTGAAGATGGGGCGACGCATACCACCTATGATCCCTATGCCAAACTCAACGCCAACAGTACCAGTTATAACCTGGCCGTCGTTGTCAAGGATGAACCCACCGGCATTTTGCATACCATAAAAGACGATGTACGCCTGGGCATTTCCTTTTATAACTATGACCCGGATAGTAACAATATTTATTCCGGCGTCACCACCGATGGCGGCACCATGAGATTCATGATTCCAAAGAACCCGTTCGTGAGTAAACCAAGTGATGCGGGCGGCTATCGTACCACGCTGGAGGGCTACATCGGCACCACCTCTATTACCGATATCGTCGATGTAATAGAGCATTACCCATTGATATGGGGTACCACACCGCTGGCCGAGAACCTGTGGGAGGTTGTCCAGTATTTTGAGCAGGATAACCCGCATTATGATGCCAGCAATTTCACCAAGTCATTAGGCGCTGCCAACGACCCGTTCTATGACGCCGATTATAACAAGAACCTCAGTTGCTTCGCGAGCAAGGTGCTGATCATCACCGACGGCGAGCCCTTCGAAGACGCCACTATCCCTGCTGCCCTGCTGGACTACGATAGCGACAGTGATGCAGATGATATTACTACTGGCAATGGCGCAGACAATCTCGATGATGTGGCTTACTGGGCATTTTGCGATAAATCCGTTGCCTCATGCTATAATAGTGACACCCCCAAAAAGGCTACTATTATAGACCCCGCCACCGATGAGCTAAGAACCAGCCTGCGTGATCTACGTACCGATACCGGCATGACCGGCAAGCAGTACCTGACTGTCGATACCATCAGTTTCGCCAGCGGTATCCGTGACGTACTACAGGATACAGCGAATAATGCCGGCGGCACAGCCTATGCAGCAACCGGCGGCGCGGACCTGGCCGATTCCCTGGTCAAGTCCGTTCAGAATACCATTGGCCTCGCTTCGGCCTCGGGTGTCGCCGCCAACTCGACGCGGCTGGATACCAATACGCTGATCTATCAGGCCAGTTTTGATGCTACCGACTGGTCCGGTCAAGTTCAGGCCTTTAAACTGAATCAGACCACCGGGGCGGTTATCTCTACACCACACTGGCATACCGATACATTGAACAAGATCCCTAATGATCACACGGCCCGTAAAATATTCACCTATAAGCCGCCTGCCTCGGCGACAACGGCGCCTAGCGGCACTGGCATCGCCTTTAATACATTGGCTGACTTCAGCGCCGACCAACAGACTATCCTCGGTACGCAGGCACATATCAACTACCTGCGCGGCGACGGCACCAATGAAGGCACAACCTATCGCGAGCGCACTGTTGTTACCAAAGACCCGATCACAAAAGCAACGACCTCGCACCGACGCCTGTTGGGCGATGTCATCAATTCCAGCCCCTGGTATGTCGGTACCGATAATTTCGGTTATGCCACCCTGGGTACCGAAGGCAGCTCTTATCCCGCCTTCCTGACCGCTACGGCCAGCAGGAATGACACTATCTATTTTGGTGCCAATGACGGTATGTTACATGCGCTGGATGCCAACACCGGCGTTGAAAAATTTGCCTATGTGCCAGCGACGGTTATTCCCGACCTGCCAAATCTGAGTAACAAGGACTACGGTCTCAACCTGGCTCACCAGTACGTTGTCGATGGCTCACCGCGTGCCGGTGATGTCTATATCGATACAGATAACGATGGCACCGCCGATGCCTGGCGTACCGTGCTGGTCGGCAGCACCGGTGCGGGTGGCAAGGGTATATTTGCCCTGGATGTCACCGACCCGGATAACTTTGACGCCAGCAAGGTACTGTGGGAGTTCTCCGCCAGTTCTACGACGAATACCGACATCATCAACAAATTGGGTTACACCATCCCGGACCCGACCATTGCCCGTATGGCCAATGGTAAATGGGCCGCTATCATCGGCAATGGCTACGATAGCGCCAGTCAAACAGCGACCCTGTTTATCATTGATATCGCGGATGGCAGTATTATCGAAACCTTTGATGTCGGTAGTGCGACTGGCAACGGTCTCAGCACCCCTGTCGCCGTCGATGTCAATGGTGATAAAATTGTGGATTCCATCTATGCCGGTGATCTCAAGGGTAAGATGTGGAAATTTGATGTCAGTAACACCAATTCCAACAGCTGGGGGTCTGCCTTCAGTGCTATGGGCAATCCGGCACCGATCTTTACTGCGCTGGATGCCTCTTCCAATCCCCAGCCGATTACGGCCAAACCTCAGGTCGGCCGACACCCGGATGGCGACGTCATGATCTATTTCGGCACTGGCAAGTACTTTGAGACCGGCGACAACAATGTCGCTTCACCCCAGCTGCATACTTATTATGGCCTCCGCGATAATGGCTCCGTAATCAGTGGTCGCAGCGCGCTGCAGCAACAATCGATCCTGGCAGAGGCCACGGCCCTGGGCTTTGGCGTCAGAGTTACCACGGACAATACAGTTAACTACACCGACAACACCCAACCGATCAAGCAGGGATGGTATATGAACCTGCAATCACCGGTGAATGGCGTCGAGGGCGAACGTGTTATTAGCCCATCATTACTGCGCGGTGATCGTATCGTGTTTACCACGCTGATCCCGGAATCCGAACCCTGTAATAATGGCGGCACCAGTTGGCTGATGGAACTGGATGGCATTACCGGCGCCCGCCTGCCAGAAACACCGTTTGACCTTACCGGCGATGGCTTGTTTACCGAGGCTGATCTGGTGAAGATCCTGGATACCGATAATGATGGTGATATTGATGCCGATGATGACAAGCTTGTTGTCTCTGGCAAGAAATCCACGGTCGGTATTACCAAGACACCGGTTGTAGTTTCCACCGGCGACAAGGAATACAAGTACAGCAGCGGCACCACTGGCGGATTGGAAGTCACCACAGAATCCGGCAGTACTGATGCCGGACGTCAATCCTGGCGCCAGCTGCGCTAGTTTGGACCTGCAGCCCGTGAGTCATGCTCACCGGCTGCAGGTTTGATTACTGGATAGAGAGTTGCTATTGCCATCGGTATGCAATACCGCGTTCACTATAATACCCATGGATTGATATTTTACTCATTAATGAATTGGTCCTGCGTGGCCTGCCAAGACTTAACAGGAAACATGTTATGCAAAAAACCAAAGGCTTTACCCTGATCGAAGTATTGATCGTCGTCGTCGTCATCGCCGTCCTGGCAGCAATTGCCTTCCCTGCCTACCAGGACAGTGTGCGTAAATCGCGCAGGACCGAAGCCCAGTCAGTGCTGCTGCAAGCAGCACAAATACTGGAACGCTGTTTCACCGAATTTAATAGTTACACCAACTCCAGCTGTGAACTGATAGACGGCAGCAACGCCTTTATCGATTCTAATTCGGATGATACGCCATTCGATGGAGAGGGTTACTACGCCATAACAGATACCGTGCTAACTGCCACAACCTTCACCCTTCAAGCGACAGCGAGAAGCGAAGGTGGCCAGGACCAGGATACCCAATGTGCATCCTTTGAGCTCGACCAAGCTGGCAAAAAAGAATCCAATGGCGCAGGGGACGACACGGCAGATTGTTGGTAGGTTAAAGGCAGGTAAAAGGTTAAAGATGAAAGATGAAAGATGAAAGATGAAAGATACAAGATAATAGGGTCTTGAACTGACATTACTCTAGAGCAGACAATCACAAGGAAATATTGACTATTTTCCGCTTATCCCTCCTTCCGTAGAAAGAATAATCAAACAATCTCAGCCGCACCTGTGGGAGCGGCCCTTGGCCGCGATAAAACAGTAGCTAGTAGGCTAGTGGCTGGTAGCGAGGTAAAGAGAATCAGCTGATTGGTTTTTTTCTAGCCACTAGCTACACGGCCCTCGCTACTCTTGCTTCGCGGCCAAGGGCCGCTCCTACAAAAAGATTAAAAGAAAAAAGTAAATACGTTATCGATGGATAAAAAATTAAACTAAAAGCAAACCACCTTTCCCTTTTATCTTGTATCTTTTCCCTTTAACCTGAACTTAAGTATCTTTAATCTTTCCCCTGCCCTTTAGCTATTACTTCAAGAATCTCCGCCTCAAACTTCAACTCATGCCCGGCCAACGGGTGATTAAAATCCACGGTCACGGTGTTTTCGTCAAGCTGTTTGACCGCGCCCGGTATCTCATCGCCATCCGGCGTTGAAAACGCGATTATCTGCCCCTCTTCCAGCTGCATATCGGCGGGGAAATCAGAACGCGGCATTTGCTGAATGGCTTCATCGTCCGGCATACCAAAGGCATTGTCGGGATCAATGCTAATGCTTTCGCGGTCACCGACCTTGAGGCCATACAGCGCCAGTTGCAGGCCGTTGATCAACACGCTTTCATCACCCATAGTGATCCGAATCGGTTCATCACCAAAGGTGCTCTCGGCGACGGTGCCGTCTTCGAGTGTAATCGAACAATGCAGCACAACTTCATCGCCGGATTGAATAGTCGCTGTTTCACTCATGTGTTTACCATCAGGCGTCTTGTTTTACTTTTTTGTTGCCATCAAAAACAGCATCGAATAACAATATGGCCACGCCGATGCTGATGGCCGAGTCGGCGATATTGAATATCGGCCAGCTCCATTCACCGTAGTAGACCTGGATAAAATCGATAACCAGGCCTTCGTTAAACATCCGGTCAATCATATTACCCAGTGCACCACCTAAAATGAAGCCTAGCGCTATAGCAACCCATTTATCGGTCGCCGGTAATTTGCGTAGCCAGACGAAGATAACGGCACTGACGATGAGCCCAAGGATAATAAAAAACCAACGCTTCCATTCACCGGCTTCGCTGAGAAAACTGAATGCCGCACCCGGGTTATAGGACAAGGTCAGATTAAACGAAGGCATGACCGGCACTGGCACATGATAGACCAGATAATACTCGGCCAGTTGCTTACTGATTTGATCCAGCACGATAACGGCTAATGTAATCCACAGATATTTCAACATGATTGTATACTTAATCCCTAAAACTGAATGACACTGAAATCCGCGATCACGCGAATGACCTTGGCTCACCATCACCATCGACATTGTCAATGCAACGATCACACAATTCAGGATGTTCAGCATGCGTACCGACGTCTTGGCGATGATGCCAGCAACGCACACATTTTTCATGTGCGCATGGGCTCACTGCCACCCAGACCTCATCGTTTGTACTCAAGGAAAAATGCACTGCATCATCGGTCTTGTCTGTATCCCGGTGTACGCGCGCATAAGAGCTGATCAGGATAAAGCGCAGCTCGTCTTCCAGGCTGGATAATTGCGCGAACAGTTCCTGGCCACAATACAGATCGACCTCGGCATCTAATGATGAACCGATGCCACCCGCCACTCGCAGGCGCTCTAATTCCTTGCTGACCGCTTCACGGGTCTCGATGACCCTGTCCCAGTAGGCTCGATTGAATTGCTCATCGGCCTGCAATTCGAACAAGCCCTGATACCATTCTTCCAGGAATACCGATTCTTTGCGTTCGCCCGGCATGTATTTCCAGATCTCGTCGGCGCTAAAGCTCAGGATCGGCGCCAACCAGCGCGTCATCGCCTCGCAGATATGAAACATCGCCGATTGCCCGGAACGCCGCGCGATACTGTCCTTCTGCGTGGTGTATTGTCGGTCCTTGGTGATATCAAGATAGAAGCTACCCATATCGACATTACAAAAGTTATGCAGCTTCTGATAGATCACATGGAACTGGTAATCTTCATAGGCCTTGATAATCTCGGCCTGCATCGATGCCGCCCTGTCCACCGCCCAACGATCCAGTGGCAACATCTGTTCTGCACTGAGCAGATCGCGCGCTGGATCAAAGCCATTCAGATTGGATAACAGATAACGCGCGGTATTACGGATACGGCGGTAGGAATCGGCCACCCGGTTCAGGATTTCATCCGACACCGTGATTTCATTACGGTAGTCGGTCGCCGCTACCCACAGACGCAGGATATCGGCACCCAGGCGGTTAACCACTTTCTGCGGCGCGACCACATTGCCCTTGGACTTGGACATTTTCTGGCCCTTGGCATCAACGGTAAACCCATGCGTTAACACCGACTTATAGGGCGCCTGCTCATGCATGCAGATGGAGGTCAACAAGGATGACTGGAACCAGCCACGATGCTGGTCAGAACCCTCCAGGTACAGGTCGGCCGGAAATGACAATGCATCCCTTCTGTTGAGCACGGCGTTATGACTGACACCGGAATCGAACCAGACATCCAGCGTATCGGTGACCTTGTCATAATGCTCGGCATCATCACCGATCAGGCTCTCTGCCTTTAATTCAAACCAGGCATCGATACCGTCGCTTTCGATCTGCGTGGCAACCGCTTCCAGTAAGGTGTCGGTAGCCGGATGCAGTTCCGCTGTTTGTTTATGCACAAACAACGGGATCGGCACACCCCAGGTACGCTGCCGCGAGATACACCAGTCCGGGCGATTTTCCACCATGCTCTCGATGCGCGCCTGACCCCAGTCCGGCATCCATTCGGTCTTGCCAATCTCGGTCATGGCCGCCTGCCGCAATCCGCCTTGATCCATACTGATAAACCATTGCGGCGTGGCGCGAAAAATGATCGGCGTCTTGTGGCGCCAGCAATGCGGGTAACTGTGGCGCAGGGACTGATGATGGACCAGTTTACCACGCGCCTTGAGCACCTCGATGACATGGTCGTTGGCCGAGAACACATGCTCGCCGGCAAACAATTCGGTGTCGGGCAGGAAACAGCCGTTGGCAGCGACAGGATTATCAACCTTGAGATGGTAACGACTGCCGACCACATAGTCTTCCTGGCCATGCCCCGGTGCAGTATGCACGGCGCCGGTACCGGCCTCGGTAGTGACATGATCGCCAAGAATGATAGGCACTTCACGCTGATAAAACGGATGCCCGAGCTTCAGGCCTTCAAGCTCCTGTCCCTGGCAACGTCCAACAATCTGATAGTCGCTCAGCTCGTAGTCCAGTCCCGGGTTCAGCGACACGGCCTGATTGGCCGGCAGGGTCCACGGAGTCGTGGTCCAGATGACAACCGAGATCGGTCCCTGGCCTTCACTGACATCCTGGCAACGGGCCAACAGGCTCTCTTCATCGAGCACATTAAAACGCACATCGATGGCCGGCGAATTGCGGTCTTCGTATTCGACTTCGGCCTCGGCCAGGGCCGAGCCGCAGTCAGTACACCAGTGCACCGGCTTGGAACCCTTATGCAAATGGCCGTTATCGATAATTTTTGCCAGTGAGCGCACGATGTCCGCTTCAAACTGGTAGTCCATGGTCAGATAGGGCTGATCCCATTGACCGAGTATACCCAGGCGCTTGAAATCATCGCGCTGTTTGTTGACCTGTTTACCGGCATACTCACGACAGGCCTTGCGAAAGCTACGTGCATCCACCTTGTGTCCAGGCTTGCCGACCTTTTTCTCGACATTTAACTCGATCGGCAGACCGTGACAATCCCAACCGGGTACATAGGGCGCATCCTGACCCATCATGCCGCGCGATTTAATCACGATATCCTTGAGAATCTTGTTGACCGCATGGCCGATATGGATCTCACCATTCGCATACGGCGGGCCGTCATGCAGAATAAACCGGGGTTTACCTGCCGCTGCCGCGCGTATTTTTCCGTACAGATCCATGTCCTGCCAATGCTTGAGCATGTCCGGTTCGCGCTGGGCCAGGTTGCCGCGCATCGGGAAATCTGTTTTGGGTAGATTCAAGGTATGCTTGTAATCCGCCATGAGTCCTCTTTTACTTACTTGCTAATCGTTATTTTGGCTGGATATCATACCTTATAATTCAAGGTAGGGGAAAAAAGGCCTAACTAATCTGCGACTTGTTATCAGAGATTAGACTCTGTCGATGAACCATTGCCTGGCCTTGCCGGCATCTTCCATGATCTGCTGCTGCAATTGCTCAAAACTTTCAAATTTCATTTCCTCGCGTATTTTATGCAGGAAATTCACATGTACATAGCTGCCATAGATCTCGGCATTGAAGTCAAACAGATGCACTTCAAGCAGGCTACGCGTGCCATCGACGGTCGGTCGGTTTCCGACATTGGCGACACCCGCCACCGGTTCGCCGTCGATACCGAACATCTCGACGGCATAAACCCCCTGCACCGGCGAGGTCTTGCGATGCAAATGAATATTGGCGGTAGGAAAGCCTATTGTGCGTCCACGCTTATCGCCATGGGCGACACGCCCGCACATACGATAGGGACGCCCGAGCAATTTCTCGGCCAGGGTCAGGTCACCCTCCTCCAGGGCCTGGCGAATACGAGTACTGCTGACACGCTCACCATCGATGCCAAAGGTATGCATATTAACAACCGGGAAGCCATGCTGCTGTCCGGTTTGATACAACAGATCAAAGTCACCGCTACGACCCTTGCCAAAACGGAAGTCATCGCCGACTACCAGGTATTTAATATCCAGGCCCTGTAACAATACCTTGTCGATAAAGTCCTGTGCTTCGAGCTCAGCCAGTGATTTGTCAAAACGCAGACATAATATACGGTCGACGGAATAACGCTTCAGGGCCTGAAACTTTTCGCGCAGGCGCGTCAACCGGGAACGGGCCTGCTGTGGTGCAAAGTACTCCTGCGGCTGTGGCTCAAAGGTGATCACCACGGTCGGCAGACCCATGGCCTCGGCCTTTTCTGCCAGTTGCCCGAGGACCGCCTGATGACCCAGATGGACGCCATCAAAATTACCGATCGTGGCGACACAGCCACGATGACGGGGACGAAGATTATGTAAGCCGCGAATGAGTTCCATGCTGTCCTGAATCGAATAATGATGCGCCCAAAGTATACTGAACTTGTGTGACAAACCCTAATTTAACATCAGGAGCTGGCGACGAATGGTAAGCAAGGAGAGTCTTTCTGTAGGAGCGGCCCTTCGGCCGCGATATTCGTGTCGCTAGTGGCGAGTAGCGAGTGGCTAGAAAAAGACCAGAATTCTGGTTTTGTGTTACCTCGCTACCAGCTACTAGCCTCTCACAACTGCTTTAGCAACTATCACTTAGGCTAACGCGCCAACGCCATGGGCGTGCGCCGGAGATCAGTAAAGTCATAATATAAATAACCGCGGCCATAGCGATAAGCCAGGACAGGTTCCAGACACGATCCATGGCCTTCCACTCCAGCCATTGCCCAATATCGGCCTTCGCCCACAGTATGAATAACGCCATGGCGGTACAGGCCATGCCCATCTGCATGAGCAGTAGCGGCCAGCCTTTACGCGCCTGGAAGATGCCTTTCTTCTTTAGCGTATGAAACAACAGCGAGGCATTGATAATCGATGAACATGACGTTGCCAATGCCAGGCCGGCGTGCGGCGCTGTTGCCCCGCTCATCGCCATCGGCACCACGATAACAATATTCAACAGCATGTTCGCCGCCACCGCGACGATACCTATCCGCACCGGTGTGCGTGTATCCTGACGCGCAAAAAACCCGGGCACCAGCACCTTGACCAGGATAAAACCGGTCAGCCCGAGGCTATAAGCCATCAGGCTCAGTGAAGTCATCGCCACGGCATCGGCATTAAACTCGCCGTATTGGAACAGGGTCACAATCATTGGTGCCGCCAGTAGAAACAGACCGACCGTGGCCGGCAGACCAATCAGCAAACCCCAACGCAGGGCCCAGTCGAGCGTCATACTGAACATTTCCGGCGAGCGCTCTGCATGCCGGCTGGACAGACTGGGCAGAATAACAGTGGCCAGGGCGATGCCAAAGACACCCAATGGGAACTCGACCAGGCGGTCGGAATAATACAACCAGCTGACGCTACCAGCAGCCAGAAAAGAGGCGATGACGGTATCCAGCAATAAATTAATCTGCGCCACCGATGAGCCGAAAATCGCCGGTAACATCAACTTCATAATCTTGCTGACACCGGCATGCGAGCGTCGCAAACGCGGACGGGGCAACATGCCAATTTGCCGCAGAAACGGTAACTGGAATAATAACTGCGCGATACCTGCAGCCAATACACCCCAGGCCAAGGCCATGACCGGATTGTCCATGCGGGGTGCCAGTAGCACCGCAGCACTGATCATACACACATTCAACAACACCGGGGTAAACGCCGGCACCGCAAATCGGCCATAGGTATTCAGGATACCGCCGGCCAAGGCCGTCAGTGAAATAAATAACAGATAAGGAAAAGTGATGCGCAGCATGGTACTGGCCAAGACCGCCTGCTCTTCGCCTTGGCTGAGTATAAAGCCCGGCGCAAACAGCATGATCAATACCGGTGCCAGCACAATCCCGATCACGGTAATCACCAGCAACAATAGGCCCAGCGTGCCGCTCACATGGTCGACCAGGTCCTTGGTGGCCTGCTCATCCCCGGCGGCCTTGGTCTCGCTCAGCACCGGCACGAAGGACTGCGCAAAGGCCCCCTCGGCAAACAGGCGGCGCATGAAATTAGGGATTTTAAAGGCTACAAAAAAGGCGTCGGTCGCCGCCTTGGCGCCAAATACCTGGGCCAGGACGATATCACGTATAAATCCCAGTACCCGCGACAGGATGGTCATGGCACTGACAATGGCAGTGGATTTTATTAGTTTTTTACTCATTTTTTATGGTTTTTATGGCCATTTCGCTCAAAAATACACTATTTCGCCTGTTTCCCCAACAAACATCACGAGCCATAATACCCGGCTTTCCGGCCCGACACACTATATTACTACCCTACAGTCCATACAGCGCTAAAAACAGCCCCGCCATACTTGACAAACAGGCAAAAAATCCGCAATATGCGCGGTCTTTGAAAGCGAATTTTTTGCAGGAGTATTACCTTGGCTAACTCAGCACAAGCTAGAAAAAGGGCCCGTCAGGCCGAAACACATCGTAAGCGTAACGCCGGTCAGCGTTCGATGATGCGTACCTATCTGAAAAATGTAGTCAAGGCTATCGAATCCGGTGATAAAACTGCAGCAGAGGCCGCCTATAAGGCCGCCATTCCCGCTCTTGACCAGATGGCAGGCAAAGGCCTGATCCATAAAAACAAGGCTGCACGTCATAAAAGCCGTCTGAACCAGACCATCCGCGCGATGTAGGTTTAGGCGCCCACAAAAAAGGCCGGTCATTGACCGGCCTTTTTTGTGGGCAGGTAAAAGATAAAAGGGGAAAGATACAAGGGAATGAGTGAGCATATGAATATGCTCAGACTTATTAATATATTCATGTCCAGCCTGTGGGAGCGGCCCTTGGCCGCGATAAAACAGTAACGAGTGGCTAGTAGCTAGTAGCGAGGTAAAACAGAGCCAAAACCCTGGTCTTTTTCTAGCCACTAGCTACTCGGCCCTCGCTACTCTGATATCGCGGTCAAGGACCGCTCCTACAGATGAAAAAGGCACGAGGCCATTGAAATCAGGCTTGGCCGTATGAATACGGCCACACAACCCCTTTTATCTTTCCCCTTTCATCTTTTATCTGCCGTTATCACCATATCATCGCGATGGATTAATTCAGCCTCATCGACATAACCTAGAATAGACTCAATCTGGTCCGACGATTTACCGATCAGTCGTCGGCATTCATCGTTATTGTAATTAACCAGTCCGCGTGCGACCTCAGCACCATCCGGGCCGATGCAGGCGACCAATTCACCGCGGCTAAAATGACCTTCAACGGCAGTCAGGCCGACGGGGAGTAAACTCCTGCCCTGATCGCGTAATACCTTGACCGCACCCTGGTCGATTAGCAAACGACCCTTGGCCTTTAACTGACCGGCCAACCATTGCTTGCGCGCCAGCAGTGGTTCTTCCTCGGGTAATAACAAGGTACCCAAGTCCTCGCCGCAACTCAGGCGCAGCAATATATCCGTCTCGTTACCGGATGCAATCACGGTCGCAGCACCGGAGCGTGCCGCGCGTGCCGCCGCCCTGACCTTGGTCAACATGCCGCCCATACCCAGTTTACCGGCACCGCCAGCAATGTCTTCAAGATTGCTATCACCGGCACAACCGCTTGAAATCAGACGGGCATCGGCATGTGTTCTCGGGTCCTTATCGAACAAGCCTTGTTGATCGGTCAGGATCACTAACACATCCGCTTCGGTGAAATTAGCCACCAGCGCCGCCAGGGTATCGTTGTCACCAAAGCGGATTTCATCGGTGACCACGGTATCATTCTCATTGATCACCGGAACCACGCCCAATGCCAGCAACGAACGCAGGGTAGAACGCGCGTTCAGATACCGTTGCCGGTCCGCCAGGTCTTCATGGGTCAACAGGATTTGCGCGGTATGTAATCCATGGCGTTGAAAATGTGATTCATAGACCTGAACCAGGCCCATCTGACCGACAGCAGCGGCGGCTTGCAGCTCATGCAGGGCATGCGGACGCTGACTCCAACCAAGGCGGGTCATGCCTTCGGCCACCGAACCCGACGACACCAGCACGATCTCATGCCCGTTCCTGCGCAGCTCGGCTAGCTGATCGACCCACTGGCCGATCAATTCTTTATTCAGGCCACGGCCTTCATCGGTCAATAGCGCGCTGCCAATCTTGACGACCCAACGTTTGGCCCTGGTTATTTGTTGTCGTGTTTGCATTATAAATACAGGTTAAAGGTACAAGGGGAAAGATACAAGAAAGAGTAAAGGTACAAGGTTAAAGATACAAGAGAATGTGTGACTTCGTGAATACAGTCATGCCTGATTTCAATGACCTCGTGTCATATTTATCTGTAGGAGCGGTCCTTGACCGCGAAATTCGTGTAGCTAGTGACGAGTAGCTAGTGGCTAGAAAAAGACCAGTATTTTGGCTCTGTTTTACCTCGCTACTAGCTACTAGCCACTCGTTACTGTTTATCGCGGCCAAGGGCCGCTCCCACAGGCGGTGGGCGGATATGTTAACAAACCTACAAGGTAAAAGAGTAAAGGTACAAGGAAAGAAAGATACAAGAAAAAACAAAACCTCTATCGCTCTAACCACTCCTTATTCTTCCACACCCTTTTCCCTTGTATCTTTTATCTTTTCCCTGCCTTCTTCAATATATTCCATGATGCGGTAACTGAGTTCGCGGGTACCCTGTTTCTGCATCGCGGAGATCTTGTATACCGGGCCCGCCCATTGCAGTCCCTGAATGATTTCATCGCAACGCGTGTCCGCTTCATCCGCATCCAGCAGGTCGAGTTTGTTCAATACCAGCCAGCGTTCCTGATCGGCCAACTCGCCACTAAATTTCTCCAGCTCCTGCTCGATCTTTTTGACATCCTCGACCGGATCACCGGAACCACCGAACGGTGAGATATCGACGATATGCAATAACAGGCCGGTGCGCGACAGATGCTTCAGGAACTGAATGCCCAGACCCGCACCTTCGGCGGCACCTTCGATCAAACCCGGGATATCGGCCATGACGAAACTGCGATAGGCCTCGATACTGACCACCCCGAGGTTGGGATAGAGCGTCGTGAACGGATAGTCAGCCACCTTGGGCCGGGCCGAGGACAAGGCCCGGATCAGCGTCGATTTACCGGCATTCGGCATCCCCAGCAAGCCGACATCGGCCAGCAGCTTCAACTCCAGGTTGAGCAAGCGGTGTTCACCTGGCGTACCCGCGGTAGCCTTGCGTGGGGCGCGATTGGTACTGCTCTTGAAACGTGTGTTACCGAGCCCATGAAAGCCGCCCTGAGCGACCTTGACCTGCTGCCCAACCTTGATCAGATCACCGATCTGCTCGCCAGTGTCCTGGTCGGTAATAATGGTGCCGACCGGTACCGGTATCACCAGATCCGCGCCGCTCTTACCGGTGCATTGCGCACCCGCACCTTTCTTGCCGTGCTCGGCGCGAAAGGCCTTCTGAAAGCGAAAATCGACCAGGGTATTGAGTTCGTCGTCGGCCACCAGAAAGACACTGCCGCCGTCACCGCCATCACCACCATCGGGGCCGCCGAAGGGTATGTATTTTTCACGGCGAAAGCCGATCACACCGTTACCGCCGTTGCCGGCCTCTACCCGAATTGTCGCTTCATCTACAAATTTCATAATCGTTACGATACAAGAACCAGGACAGTAGTGACAGTATTTAGCTCTCGACTGTCACTCTGTTCCTGGCATCAATCCTTATAAACAAAAAACCCCGCCTTCAGGCGGGGTCTCTAAGCAATCTGTCCGCTTGAATAAGCTCAGGCTTCAGCTGCAACCACGCTGACAAATTTGCGGTTTTTAGGGCCTTTGACCTCGAACACAACCTTGCCACTTTCCTTCGCGAACAGGGTGTGGTCCTTGCCACAACCGACATTATTACCGGCATGAAAACGCGTTCCACGCTGACGTACGATGATGTTTCCAGCCAGAACTTCTTCACCACCGTAACGTTTGATACCTAGACGTTTCGACTCCGAGTCACGTCCGTTGCGAGTACTACCGCCTGCTTTCTTATGTGCCATTGCTTGCGCCTCTTATTTCCATTAACCCTGGATATCGGTGATTTCCAGTTCAGTATAATTCTGTCGATGACCCGTTCGTTTGTCGTAGTGCTTACGGCGATTGAACTTGATGATCTCGATTTTCTTGTGTCGGCCATGGGCCTTTACCTTGGCGACTACCTTGCCACCTTCAACAAAAGGCGTGCCCAGTTTGATGTTGTCGCCATCAGCAACCATCAAAATATTGTCAAATTCAACAGAGGCGCCTTCTTCCGCATCCAGTGTCTCGACGCGTACTGTATCGCCCGCAGTTAAGCGGTATTGCTTGCCACCTGTTTGTATTACGGCGTACATAATAGATCACCCTGTACTTTATGACCAAATCTGAAAGAGCTGGCAATTCTAGCTATTTACGAGCAGGCCGTCAATCAATTTGACAATTTTCTGGCAGGATCAGGACGAGATAGGTACACTACGCAGTCTGATAGCTGGTAAACATAGTAAATTCATCTATATGCAAACAAAAACAGTCGAAAAAAGGGACCATATGGACCTGAAGGACATCCGTGACCTCATCAATGATGATATGGATGCCGTCAATGATCTGATTCGCCGGTCGCTTTACTCTGAGGTCGCCCTGATAGGCGAACTGGGTAATTACCTTATAGATAGTGGTGGAAAAAGGGTCCGTCCTATCCTGGTCCTGTTGAGTGCGCGCGCCTGCGGTTATCAGGGCAACGGCCACCACCAGGTCGCCGCAATTATCGAGTTTATCCATACCGCCACCCTGCTGCACGATGATGTCGTTGACGCCTCCAATATGCGCCGCGGCAAACAGACCGCGAATGCGATCTGGGGCAACGAGGCCAGCGTCCTGGTCGGCGATTTTGTCTATTCACGCGCCTTTGAGATGATGGTCAAGGTCGACAGCATGCGGGTCATGGAAATCCTCGCGCATGCCACCAACACCATCGCCGAAGGCGAGGTCATGCAACTGCTGAATGTGCATAATGCTGACACCACCATCGAGAGTTACCTCGATGTGATTCATTGCAAGACCGCCAAGCTGTTTGAGGCCGGTTCCGAGCTCGGCGCCATATTGGCCGGCTCAACAGACGCACAGGTCAAGGCAATGGCAACCTATGGCATGCATCTGGGGACCGCATTTCAACTGGTCGATGATGTGCTTGATTA
The DNA here is from genome assembly GCA_947258755.1 of uncultured Gammaproteobacteria bacterium. GTDB lineage: Bacteria > Pseudomonadota > Gammaproteobacteria > JAADHQ01 > JAADHQ01 > JAADHQ01. Next base: position 7,446 of record CAMYJO010000036.1, on the reverse strand, counting down.
CAGCTCGAATGCCGTTGAGCTGGGTAAGAATATCGGTGATGACCTGGCCGAAGGCAAACCTACCCTGCCACTGATTTATACCATCCAGCATGGCAACAGCGAACAGGCTGCGGTCGTTCGTGAGGCAATTGAAAAAGGCGGGCTGGACAATATCGATGCGGTCATGGCCGCCATCCAGGCAACCGACGCCATCAATTACACCGCACAACTGGCCCGCGATGAAGCACAAAAGGCACGCGAGGCCTTAAGCATTTTCCCATCATCGCCGCATATCGAAGCGATGCTGTCGCTGGCCGATTTTTCGGTTGAAAGAAGTTATTAATTCCAAGATACTCTGCAATTACAGGTATTCGGGGTGTGGCGCAGCCTGGTAGCGCGTGCCGTTCGGGACGGTAAGGTCGGAGGTTCGAATCCTCTCACCCCGACCAATGTTTAGTAGCTAGTTGCGAATGGCTGGTAGCTAGGAAAAGATTGCCCCCTAACAACTATTATATTCCTTACAAAACACGCGTCGTAGACCGTATAGTGGCTAGTGGCGAGGTTATTTGAAGAACTAAAATAGATTTTTTCTAGCTACTCGCCACTAGCTACTAGCAACTGGTTAGTCATCCGTCATCGATGCGATCTTATGAATCGTCAGGTCAGCGCCCTGGTATTCCTGCTCCTGGCTCAGGCGCAGTCCCATCAGCATTTTCAGTAATCCATAGACAATAAACCCACCCAATAGGGCGATTGCGATACCGGCCAGGGTGCCGATCAGTTGTGGCATGAAGGCCACACCGCCCATACCACCAAGCGAGGTCATACCAAAGATACCGGCAGCGATGCCACCCCAGGCACCGCAGAGGCCATGCAAGGGCCAGACGCCGAGCACATCATCGATCTTCCAACGGTTCTGGGTCAGGGTAAAGGTGATAACGAATAACGCACCGGCGACCGAACCGGTGACCAGGGCACCCAGGGGATGCATAACGTCTGATCCGGCACACACCGCCACCAGCCCGGCCAGTGGGCCGTTATGAATGAATCCAGGGTCGTTCCTGCCGACTATCAGGGCAGTCAATATACCGCCGACCATGGCCATCAGCGAGTTGACCGCGACCAGACCACTGATACCCTCAACGGCCTGTGCCGACATGACATTAAAACCAAACCAGCCTACAGTCAGAATCCAGGCGCCCAGGGCCAGAAACGGAATGTTGGAAGGTGGGTGCGCAAAAATCTCACCATTTTTACCGTAGCGGCCATGGCGTGACCCGAGCAGTAGTACGGCCGTAAGCGCTATCCAGCCGCCCATGGCATGGACAACGATGGAACCGGCAAAATCATGAAAACCAAACTCATAGCGAGCCTGCAGCCAGTCTTGTAGCACCGAAATCTGTCCCCAGACCATGCCCTCGAACAAGGGGTAGATAAAGGCCACCAGGAATGCAGTGGCGATCAGCTGCGGGTAGAAGCGGGCGCGCTCGGCAATACCGCCGGAGACGATCGCCGGAATGGCCGCGGCAAAGGTCAACAGGAAGAAAAACTTGACCAGTTCGTAACCGTTCTTTTCAGTCAGGGTGCTGGCTGCGGAAAAGAAATCAACCCCATAGGCCAGGCCATAACCAATAAAAAAGTAGGCAATTGTGGACATGGCAAAATCGGTAATAATCTTGACCAGGGCATTGACCTGATTCTTACGACGTACCGTCCCTACTTCGAGGAAGGCAAAACCAGCATGCATGGCCAATACCATGATCGCGCCCAACAAGACAAATAGAACGTCATTTCCGGATCGAAGAGATTCCATAGCGGCATCCTTTATTATTATTTATAAAGAGAGCAAAGATATTACTAGAAAGGAGATACAAGATACAAGGTACTAGATTGAAGGTACATGGTACAAAGTAAAAGGTAAAAGATACAAGGGATGGTGCAGGCTATCGCCTGACTTAAATGGATCCAGAGGTCCAAATTATTGGTGGGAGCGGCCCTTGGCCGCGATAATCGAGTAGCTAGGGGCGAGTAGCTAGTGGCTAGAAAAAGACTAGGATCTGGGTTCTGTTTTACCTTGCTACTAGCCACTAGCAACCCGCTACTATGTTTATCGCGGCCAAGGGCCGCTCCCACAAAATCATTGGCGCAAGTACTTGCGCCAGAAACTCGTAAACAAGTACAAGGACTTACACAAACGCCTATAAAATCATGGCCGGCAAAGCCGGCCATTCCTTCCCTTTTATCTTTCCCCTTGTACCTTTCCCCTGCCTTTAAGACAGATCGATGCAATCATTCGGTCGCGGCAGTCCGGCAATCCGACAACCCTGGCGGGAAGGCCCTAAAGGGAACAGGTCATACAGGTATTTGCGCGTGCCTTTTTCGGCACCGAGCTTTTTCGCAACCATTTTGATTAATGAGCGCACGTTGGGCGAATTACCGTATTCGAGATAATAATTGCGCAGAAAATGAATAATCTCCCAATGCTGCTCGGTCAGCTCGATGTCCTCATCGGCCGCCAGAGCCGCTGCGACATCCTCGGACCAGTCGTCCAGGTTGAGCAGATAGCCATTAGGGTCCGACTCAATGGATGCTTCATTAAGAATAAATTTCATGATATCCGGCATCGGCCTATACCTCAGGGTTACATAAAGTTCATAGCATTGTGTTATCTAAAACAGCAATACCGGGCTTCCTTAAGGATAGCCAACATTCTGCAAAAATCGAGTGCGGCCTGCTTCGATGATAAGTATCGCCATTTCAGGAACCCAACAGCTTCAATTGTTTCTTAATATGCGCGGCAGCGACAACAGCGCCCTGATTGATGCCTTCACAGCGAGCAGCCTCGGCGTGCCAGTCTTGTTCTGATTGCAGCAACTCCGGCCAGAAGGGGTAGGTCATACATTGCCGCGGCCTGACCGGGTAGACTGAGCAACGATTATTTTCATCCAACAACACACAGCGTCCGTGCGCATTGATCTTGATGCCCTTGCCCTTGTCATCCAGGGTGACGAGGATGTCACGCTGGAATTTTTTCTTATCAAAGCCCAGATAGTGCCTGATATTCGCGGCCTCGCCCGCGGCCAGTTCAATGTAATGCGCGTCCGCATGCCCGAGACAGCATTGGCCACAACCAGTGCAATGAAAACGTAATTCGGCGTCAGGAAAAAACATATTACTATCCCTATCAGATTGCATTAAACCGCAACAGCAACATCATAAAAACAATGGCAGCTATTAATCTTCGTCCAGCGCCTGTTGATGTTCGCGCTTGACTGCTTCCCAGATGTCATCGAGTTCGTTGACCGACATGGCCTGCATATCACCCGCCTCGGCGGCAACCCGTTTTTCAACATCACGAAAACGGCGCTCAAATTTAGCAGTGGCTCGGCGCAAGGCCTGCTCGGCATCGATATCCAGAAAGCGCGCCAGGTTAACGCCGGCAAATAACAGGTCACCCAGTTCGTCTTCGATACTATCCTTGTGCGCTGATTGCGCGGCGGCGCGTAACTCATCCACTTCCTCATTCAATTTGGCATAGACCGGCTCAATCGAATCCCAATCAAAGCCGGCCCGTGCGGCACGTCGTTGCAGCTTTTGTGCGCGTACCAGCGCAGGCAGGGCCTTGGCGATGCCATCCAGCTCGCTGGGGGTAACCGGCTCGGCGGTCGCTTTGTGTGCGCGTTCGCGGCGCTTGTGCTCCTCCCATGCCTGCGTTTGCTGTTCGGCAGTGTCGATACGTTCACCTGCAAACACATGCGGGTGACGTCTGATTAATTTATCAGCAATGGCGGCGGCCACATCATTAAAGTCAAACAGCTGCTGCTCACGGGCGATTTGCGCGTAGAACACCACTTGAAACAGCAGGTCACCCAACTCATCACGTAACTCCTGAAAGTCCTGCTGGGCAATGGCATCGGCAACCTCATAGGCCTCTTCGATGGTATACGGCACCAGGCTGGCAAAATCCTGCTGCTGATCCCACGGGCAACCATGATCCGGATCGCGCAGCTGCTGCATAACCTCAAGTAAACGCTTCATGCTCATCATTCATTACCCATAGCAAAAATAATTGCAACAAACAGGAAGACCAACGCCGGTATTATCGTGCAGCGTTCAGGCAAAAGGTATGCGTATACACATGCGCGCACCACCCAGATCCGCACTGTCGCCGACGCTAAAGCTACCGCCATAGACTGTGACGATTTCTTGTACGACCGATAGACCGATGCCATGGCCGGATACACTCTCATCGGCGCGCCTGCCGCGTTGCAGTACAGCCGTGCGTTGCGTTGCGTCGATACCCTTGCCATCATCTTCGACTTCTATCTGTAACATTCCCCCCGCCATGCTTGCAGTAACGCGAACACGTCCTTGCGACCACTTATAGGCATTCTCAAGCAGGTTTCCAGCCAACTCAAGCAGATCACCGGCCTCACCCGGAAACTCGAGGTCATCGGCAATATTAATATCACAACGAATACCCTTGCCGGTATGCACCTTGTCCAGGGTATTCACCAAACGCTCGATATTTTGCCGTAGGGGTACCGTTGCCCCGAGACTGGTCCTGCCGGCAGCGGAGGCGCGCTGCAATTGATAGTCAACGATTTGCGTCATACGATCAATGGGTTCGTGCAAAGATTGATCGTTAGTGGAATCTTTATCATTGATGCCAGCCTTTAACACAGCCAACGGGGTCTTCAGGCTATGGGCCAGATCGGCCAGGGTATTGCGGTAGCGATCACGCTGACTACGTTCGGAATCAATGAAGGTATTAATGCTGGCCGTTAGTGCACGGATCTCTCCCGGGTAGTCCTCCTGCAGACGGTCGGCCTCACCCGCCTTGACGCGATCCAGGTCATTTGCCACTTGCCTCAGCGGTTTCAGACTCCAGCCAAGAATCACGACCTGTGCCAATAACAACAAGACGGTGACGCCGAGCAGCCAGCCCCAAAGCTCGTTGCGGTACAGGGAGACCTGGCGATCAAACTGATCACGGTCTTCCAGTACCTGAAAGATATAACGAAACTGCTGCCCACGTGCCGCTTCCCAGGCTACAGCAAAACTGAGACTGAAAAAGCTTACGCCGCGCTTATCAGGCAGTTGTTGAAAATGCCACTGGGCAATCTCATCATTGGTATAAAGCGGTAGATCCAGGCCCAAAGCCGAGGGAGATTTCCATATTAGAGAACCTTGCGAAGAATAGATGCCTGCATACAAACCGGATTGTGGTGACGACAGGCGCGGGTCCGGGAGTGGTTCATCGACCTGCAGGCGTTTTTGCTGCTCATCAAAGTTGGCTGCGGCAAGCATAATAAACACCTGCCCTCGCAGGCGCTCATGCACGGCCTGTTCCGCACTATGCTTGTAGGCACGATCCAGCACCACACCGGTGAGACCAAGGAAAACAAACAAGATGATACTCGCCGCCAGTAATAAGCGCCGACTTAGCGTCATACGCTTGGCTCTGTATTGCGGGCGATAGCGAAACGATAACCGCGTCCGCGCAGTGTCTCTATCGGTTTATAACGGCTTTCAGGATCGATTTTTTTACGCAGGCGTCCGACCAGCACCTCGATCACATTACTGTCGCGATCAAAGTCCTGATGATAGATATGTTCGGTCAGTTTAACCTTCGAGATCACCTCACCGGCATGCAGCATCAGAAATTCGAGTATGCGGTATTCATAGGCGGTCATATCGACCTTGTTTCCATCAACACAGACCGATTGTTCGGTCATGTCGAGTTGCACGGGCCCGCATTGCAATTGCGACTGCGCCCATCCGCTCGATCGCCGCAACAGCGCCCTGATTCTGGCCAACAATTCTTCGGGACTGAAGGGCTTGACCATATAATCATCGGCGCCGGCCTCAAGGCCTTCCACTTTTTCCTGCCAACGCCCGCGTGCGGTTAGAATAAGCACCGGAATGTCCCGACCCTCGCTGCGCCAGGTTTGAATCACGTCGATACCAGACAGCTTCGGCAGACCAAGATCGACAACGGCCAGGTCAAATGGGTATTCCTGTCCCTGGTACAGGCCTTCTTCACCGTCAACAGCCATTTCTACCACAAAGCCAGCCTCGGTCATGGTCTTGGCCAATTGGCTTCTCAGTGTATCCTCATCTTCGATTAACAGTATACGCATAGCGACTCTATCCGCTTGATTACCTGGCCGGTACACGGAAGGTTTTGACTACACCAGAGGGCATCAAAACCTTGATTTTATAAACAGAGCCCTTCTGCCGCGCGCGTAATACCCGCCCACCGGTCTGCTCCTGGATCCTGGCAACTGCATCATCCAGACCGGACTGCGATGCCTTATAATCATTGCCGTTGCGACGCTCATTACTTTTTTTGTAATCATTGCTGTACTGATTCGCACTCCAGTCGGCGTAACTGTCTGCAACCGGCAGTAAGCTACCGGCGAGCAACAGGCACAGAGACATCAGGATACCTGGAAGCAATGTGTTTGATTGTTTCATATAAAGCACCTGAAATATTATTCGATAACATCAAGCCTGACACGCACTTTTAATCGTTTGCCGGGATGTCTATCCTCATATAAAGCACCTGAAATATTATTCGATAACATCAAGCCTGACACGCACTTTTAATCGTTTGCCGGGATGTCTATCCATGAAGGTATCATATTCATGACCACGGTAGCGATAACCTACCCGATAGCCCTGCAACCTTTCCTCTTCCTGATAGCGATTAACCGTTTTGCAGACCGTCTCGGTTTCAACATGACTGCTCGGTCGGCGCGCACCCTCGGCGGCAACATCACGACCAATGGCACTCCCTAATATGGTACCGACAATCGTCGCTGCTGTCTTGCCACGTCCATTACCCACCTGATGACCGGCAACGCCACCCAGTATACCACCGACAATACCGCCTGCGGTTCGGTCTGAGCGTCGATAATCACGCTCGACGACACGCTCTTCATCCCAGCATTCCTGCTCAGGCCGATTAATGCGTACCGTTCTGTACACGGGCTCAACGTAGGTCACCTTGGCATAATCATGAAAACGCTGCGCATGTTTGCCCTTATGGCCCGCATAGGCCATTGTACTCATACCCATGGCGCCGGCGAGGGCGACGATTGCTATCTTATTTATGTTCATCTCTTTCTCCAGTGCTATAGCTTTGTTGAGCTTGAACACAGAATACGCCCAGGTAACTGAACACAGGCTGAACACTTAAACGAATGAGCAAAATCGCTAAATATGCCCTGTCTTGAGCGGGGTTATACACAGAAATACCACTTTCGGCGGGCCCTGGCCGCCATAACTACCCCGAAACAGGACTTTATCGTCGGATTCGGTTATATTTCACCATGCTTTGCCAGGAAATATTGACAACAGCCGTGTTTTTTCGGAAGCTAAGAGCTTCTATCTGAAAGGGGATATTATGTTGACTGAAGAGCCGAATACTGTCGTTGAGAGGCGAGCGCAATCTCATTCGCT
>CAMYJO010000035.1:15071-49295 GCA_947258755.1 uncultured Gammaproteobacteria bacterium | reverse complement strand
AACTGACTGAGCTCTACCAAGACCTCGGTGCCCGCCGGTATTGCGGCATCAGCAACCCCGTTATTGTCAAAATCAGGTTTTAATTGGTATACATCGATATCATCCGTCTTATGAATCTTTCCAAGATATGACCAGTCGCTTATTAATACAGGTGCGGTAGCAATATCATTACTGCCAGGTTCGTGCCAACCCGACTCATTATCTGAATAATTGACAATCTTAAGATGGGCGGTATCTGAACCAACCCCTCCATCTTTATCGGTTACAGTAACAGTATGAGTTTCATCTGCGCTGTCTACAGTATGAACATCGGTAATGATGCCGGTTGCAAATGATGGTTCATTTTCTTCTAAACATAATAAGCTAGTATCACTTCCCAGGACGTTACATGCATCTCCATTGCCTAGCCATGTAGCTGTATGTGTATCCTCAAAACCTGGATCCGCAAACAGGGCTTTCATAGGAACATCAGAGCCCGCAACGACCTCATGATTGATTGCATTGACGAATGGTGCAATGTTGTTAATCGTTACTGTTGGAACAGGCTCGGTTTCATCTGGACCTATAGGTATTTGACCGGATTTTATAGTCGTGCTTGCACCAAAAGAATCTGTGACAGTTAATTCAATTTGAGTGGTGACATTATCAGGAAATGGAATGGATAGGTTCTGTTTTTCTATAAAAGTATTTTGGTCGCTTTCATCTCCTACATTCAATATTCTCCATTTCCAGGAAACAATCTGGTCTCCAGGATCAAGGTCATAGGACAGATCTACAAATGTAGTGAAATCACCTTCAGCACCAGGGTTGGGAGCAACATCAAATTTCGCAACAGGCGGGGTATTCGCATTATCGAAATAGGCCCAGGTAGGATGCGCTGAATTGTTATCGGCAATGACTGCATATTCGATCGTGTAGGTCTGGCCAACAGTCAAGCCACTGATTGAGGCAGAGACCCAGCCGGTATTGACAAACTTACCACGTTTGCCGGCGTCAATTTCATATTCACACGGGGTAGTACAATTTGTCACTACCGTACCTGAAGTAGACACCTTTCCTTTTCTGTTGATCTTCAAAGAGCCACCGGTAGCAATCCCACCAAAAGTTACGTCGTAACCGGATTGGCCATTGGATGACAGGTCGAGCATGAATTTGTCATCGCCCCTATGCTCCCATGACAACAGCCAGAACGTGAAATTTACCGAATCACTATTGGCAACGAATGTCTGCGAGACTGCATAGGTACCTTGCTCCTGGCTCTCAGAATTCTTCTTCGGCTCTGCAGTACGCGCCATCAGCTCACCGCTGAACGGTGAGATGGTGATACCCATATCAGCATAGGTTGGTGATGATGAACCGTCTTCGTCGCCGACCGCAACGACCGACCCGGCCAACGGTTCTGTGACTGACCAATTGTCCAGTCCGTCTTCAAATCCGGGATTCTGCAGTCCCGCCTGTGCGTAGACTGGAGTAATGAGTGCCGCGCACATCAGGCAAACGAATGAGCCTATGCGTGTACAGATTGAACCAAACGACCTTGAACGACTACGGTCAGCAGACATGATTGTACCCCCAACAGTAATTAGCTCCCCATAAGCTAATTTGAATTTTTACAATTCACTAATACCTGTACAGACATGTTGATTCCGAAACGGAATCAAACGAATCCAGGCACTAATCCAGTTACAAAATCTTCATTGTGTGCAACATCCATTTGCGTACTGACTGTGTACTGAACCTGCATGCACAGCTATGCAGTCCATTGAATGTCACCTGGGTCAAGCGGTTGCATGAAACAGCGGATACTCGGTGCAACTCTGAAAGTTTATTCGTTAAACTTTACTTTATTGATTTCTTCTTATTTCTACCTGCAACAACAACCCTGTTGTTAATCAGTTCTTAGTAATAGCTGTAGTATTGAACATGCAAATGATGGTGTCAAGATATAATCACCTCGAAATTTAGTGAAATAAGTCACTGTTTTTATGTGAATAATTATCTTGACACAGCTATTGCTGCTGATGTGTATGGCCTGGAGAGTCATGCTGTAGATCACGTTATGGACACAATTGTCAGTCCAGCAATGACACAACCGTGTTGATCTGCTCGATCCACCGTCTTGATTCTACAGCATATTTGCTCGTCGAATCGATCTTCCTGAATGCCGCCAGCGCCTGCTGATAATCCCTGTCTTCGAAATGCGCCATGCCCTGCAACCAGTAGGCCCGTGCCAGCTGTTGCGTGCCCGGCTTGCGCTTGATGATTTGCCCGGTCAGTTGAATGACATCGCCCCAGCGTTGCTCGGCCATCAGCAGCTGGGCGCGCTTGAAATCAATATCGTTATTGGGCCTCAGTGCAGAGACCTTGCGGTAGGCCCGCAATGCCTTGTCCACTTCCCTGGCCATTAACCAGATGTCCGCCAGTTTGAGCAGATTTTTTTCATTGGCCTTGATCACATCCTGCTCCATCCCCTGTTCGAGTACCTGCGCAGCCTTGAGCGGGATATTATTGAGCAGGTACAGACTGATCAGGTTATTCAGATCCTTAGCGTTTTTGAGCAGGCCACGAGTGTAGGCCAGCTCGAGTGTCGCCAGTGACTGAAGCGGTTTTTTGGCCCGGTAATACACGCTGGTCAGCTGATCCCAGTACAGTTTCTTTTGTGGATAGCGGGCCACCAGGGTTTCCAGCAGCTGGGCCGCTTTTGTGTACTGTTTCAGCTGGTAATACACGGACAGTAACAATTGCAGCCAGCTGTCGCGTGGCCGTGCCGACTTGCCTATAGCTGACTCGAGTAGCCCGGCCGCCTTGTTATATTGTTTTAATTCGACATAGGCACTGGCGGCCAGCGCCTGTACCTGTGCCGTTGAGCGCTCAGCGGAATCCAGCATCGGAGCGAGGATCGTAATGCCCTGGCGATATTCTCCACTGAGGATGTAGAGCTGTCCCAGGGCGAAGCGGATATCACTGATCAGGCGCTTGTCCAGTGTGCCGCTGTCCAGGCTCTTTTTATAGTAGGCAATGGCTTTTGGATAATTTTCTCTGGTGGCGTGTATGTAACCATAGGTCTGGTTGACCAGCGCTATTTCATACTTGTTGTTTCTTATTCGCTTTGACAGCGCATCCAGCCTGGTCAATGCATCCCTGTATTTGTTATCGCCAATCAGCTCGTGAATCCTGGACAGTTTCTTGTAGGTTCTTTCCGTCAACAGCCCAACGGCGACAGCGCTATGAGCAAAACAGCTGCACAGCAGCCCTATCGACAGCCATTTGATCAATTTGTTTTCAATAGTCTTGTTCATATCTGTTATTTCGCCAGTGAAAACTCGATGACCTGTTCCGCTTTCCTTGGCACCGCTTTACCATCGACCATACGCGGCCTGAATTTCCATTTCTTGATCGCAGTCAATGCTGCGCGATTGAATATCCTCGATGGCTTGGCATTGATGACCTGCGGATCGCTGACGGTACCGTCACCCTGAATCGTAAAAGCAATCTTTACCCAGCCTTCCACCCCTTTGATCGCCGCGCGGCGTGGATATTGCGGAGCGATCCTCAACAGTGGCTGAACATCACCATCAGGTAGACCGGCCAAATCCTGGCTATCCTGGCCCTGTTTGATGAACGAGCCGAGGAACAGGCCGCTTTGCACCTTGATACCATCTATTGGTGGAGCCTCGATGGTCAACTGCGCCATGTTGACCGGTGTATTGGATGTGACCCGCGCTGTACGTTGCGGCTTGTTTGGCACAGGCTCGGGTACAGTAGTTTTCTTTGGCAGGCTTCTGCGGCGACTGTCAACGCGCTCGTCCGCCTTAACTCTGACAAAATCGACGACCGAATAAGTGCGGGTATCGGCTATCCGTCCCTGCCCGCCCGAGACCATGAAATGCATTAACAGGAAAAGCAATCCTGAAACCAGCAAGGCGGACAATAATGACAAGGAATAACGCATTGACCTGATCTAACGCGCGTCTGGATCCGCGGCGATGGAGATATTAGTCACACCAGCCAGCCGGGTCTGGTCCATGACCTGGATCAGAATACCTGTCCGCGCATCCGTGTCGGCCTGTATCACTACCGAACCTTCGGGATTCTCGGCGCGAAAACGCTCGACATTGGCGCGCACGGCGCGGATATCGATATTACGCCGGTCCATCCACACTTCGTTGTTCTGGTTGATGGCGATCAGGATATTGCCACGTTCCTTGCGCTCGGCGGTATTGGCACTGGGGCGATTGACATCGATGCCGGACTCCTTGACGAAGGAGGTTGTGACAATGAAGAAAATCAGCATGATGAATACGATGTCGAGCATCGGTGTCATGTTGATTTCGCTGTCTTCTTCCTGTTCAGATCTTCGACGACTCATGGATAATGACCCTGTTTATACATCCAGTATATCGGTTAACTTGCGCGTTTCATGCTTGACCTTGTTGTGCAAATGCATGCGAAAATACAGCGCCGATAGCGCGACCACCATGCCTGCCATGGTCGGGATCGTGGCATAGGATACCCCGGATGCCATCGCCCTTGCATTGGCAGTACCGGCCACTGCCATGACATCGAACACGTGAATCATGCCGGTAACAGTACCGAACAGACCCAGTAGCGGACACAGTCCAATCAGTGTATTGATGATGGGTAATGACCTGTGCAGGTTGCCCCGGGCAGTTGAGATATAACACTCACGGATCCGCTCGGCATACCATGATTGCCTGTCCGTTCTGTCATGCCATTGCTGCTTCAGCAGCGTGGCCCGCGCCGGATGCACAAAATACACAAACCAGTAGCGCTCGATGATCAATGTCCATAACAAGATCGCGACGACGAGGATAAACCATAGCACCGGCCCGCCGGCCTCGAAGAAATCCGCCAAAACTTCGCGTGTTTCAAGCAGGTACATCATCAGGTCTTGCCCTGTTCCGTCTGCAAGGCAAGAAAACCGGCGCTCTGCTCATCGAGAATATCGATGATATGCCTGCTCCGGCTATTGACAAAGGTGTGCGACAGAATCAGCGGAATGGCCGCCACCAGCCCGAGTGCCGTGGTGACCAATGCCTGCGAAATACCACCGGCCATCAGTTTCGGGTCACCGGTGCCAAACAACGTAATCGACTGGAAGGTTTCGATCATGCCGGTTACTGTGCCGAGCAAACCGAGCAACGGCGCGATCATTGCCAGTATCTTGATCGTCGAGATACCACGTTGCAGTGGCGGTATGTTTTTCAGAACCACCTCATCGAGCTTTCGCGACAGACTGTTGGCATCCAGTGAGCTGTTGCTCTGATAGACTGACATGATTTGACCGAGTGGATTGCTGGCCGATGGTTCGGTTGTTTTCATCTGTGCATTGATACGTCGTTTGATGATTTGTAACCTGATCATCCGTTCTAGCGCGATCAATAAGCCGATAGCAGCGATAGCGATAATAATATAGCCAATCAGCTTACCCTGCTGGACACGCTCGCCCAGGTCAGGCGTCTGTACCAGCAGCGACATGATCGAACCCCTGGATGGATCGATACCCACTGCATGTACACCCTGGCTTGCTGATTCCAGACCGGCAGCCAAATCCAGGTAGCGACTGGCCGGCTGGCGTGCCAGTTCCACCAGCTGACCGGTCTCGGTTATATGACGCAGATACTTGCCATTGGACACAACATTAAACACACCAACACGGGTAACCTGCTGCCTCGAGGCCTGGCCATCAACCCCGATTACCTCGGCCGGGAAGCTGACCACCTTGCCTGAATTGGTCATCTCATCCTGCAGCGCCAGCCACAGCTCCTCGAGCTCATTGATATCGGGTGTCGATTTGCTGGCCATCAATGGTTTCAGTGATGCTTGCCGCCCCGGATTTTGTGCTGTTACCAGCGATTGTTCAAGAATGGCATGGGTATCTGCAGCGACCTGGCGCACGACACCGAACAATTCACCCAATGAGCCCAGACTCATGTGCAATTTTTCCTCTTCCTGAGTCAGCAGCTTTTCATTGGCATCGAATTGCGCTTTTAGTGTCTTTTCCTTCTTTTCCTGCGTTTTTAACTCCCTGAGCGCCTCTGCCAGCAGACGCTTGCGCTGGTCCTTCTGCGCGATAAATTGTACTTCGCGTTTTCTGTTTTCGGCCGTATCCAGTGTTTTGGTCTTGCGTACATGTTGCAGTAACTGATCCAGCGTGTTGATATCGGCAGCAGCTGCATGGGCCAGCAACGGGAAATTGATCAGCGCCAGCCACAGTATGAACGAAGTCAGAATTTTCATTGTATGACCTCAGGTGCATTGATAGGCAGGGTTAACAGGTCCGGTGCGCTCTGTTTTCTGGCGATGCGAACCCCTTGCCTGATCGACGAACGGTATTTATCAGGCAGCTTTTCCCAATTTCTCGATGTCTGGTTCCACATACCCGATTCCCGTGCATCCAGCGTTTGATAAAACAGCGCCAGACGTCCGACCCTGAGAAATTCGACCGTTTGCTCAGCAGAACCATTGCGCAATTGTGCTTTATAGGCCTCGATCGTGCGCCCATATTCCGTTTCAATCTGATAGGCCTCCATGATGCGCCTGAACTTGTCCGATGTAGTAATATCCGCCCGCTCCATCATGCTGGCCAGGGTATCCAGACGTTGCTGGCGTTCTTGCTGCAGGAAAGGTATGTCCAGCTCGACAAACTTGTTAAGGGCATCGAGCATTTTCAGCATCAACGGAATGATTTCACGATTGGTATCGTCGATCCTGCGTATTTGCTCACTAATTGAACTGGTTTCTACATTCTGCGCATTAACAATTTTTTCAATATGATCGTTATAGACTTTCAGGCTTTCTGTCTTCCTCAGTGTATAACGATATTCATCCAACAGCCTGTCGCTTTCATCGGCTATACGATTGATACGCTTCTGGGATTTGGCCGCTGCCTTGTTGGTATTGCTCTGGACGGATATTGATTTCTTTAATGTGTTGTCGGCGGCCTGAGCTTTAGTTAAACCCATGGCATAGATGCCGAACAACAGTATGACAGGGATGTATAGCTTTGCATTGGTGCTGATTTTTATCATGAGCCCATTAACCTGCATTATATATTTTTTTACTTTTATAGATTGATATTTACATATTCAGCCATTGATCAGATTCCTGTATGTAACTAATTGACAATCCGTAATACTAGAAATCATACTTTAAGCGCATATACCAGAACGCACCCCGTGGATCGATGGTGCCCCATTCATAGCCAAAACGATCTACACCATTAGTAGGAAACGTTGGGGGATTTTTATCAAAGATATTAACGCCTCCCACAGTCAGAGTCAGATCTTTAAAACCAGTATAGTTAGCCTGAAGGTCTACAGTGGAGTGACTACCTAACTTACCCGAAGAGTCATGATCTATTGAACTGCGATAGTTAGCAGTAACCTGACCACTCCAGTCCCCCTGATTTATCCCTGCATACGCCTGCGTTTTCAGATGTGGGTATGAATAAAAACCAACACGCTTACCATCGTATCCTTCAAAGATATCGTTTGTTTTCCTTTTAAACTCGATTAAATATGATGCAAATGTCCCAGCATACCAGCTGCCGGTATCGTATTTGATGTCCAAATCAATACCATTGGTTTCTTGCGCGGCAAAATTAGTATAGTCTGTATTGACAAACTGAATTGGACCCGGATCTCCCGCAACTGTAGGTGCACCACGAACGACCAATTCTGTATTTAGCCCGTCAGTATCCAGAATTCGCTGGGCATCTCTTTGGGCAATTATGTCACGATGATTTATTCTCCAATAATCAATCGTCATACTTAAATCATCTGTAATCTGAGCTGCTGCACCCAGATTGAAGAAACTTGCGGTTTCCGGATCCAGCTCTGGATTACCTCCAGCATTGATCTGAGTATCATTTGCTGTACAAGAAAGCCCTACGGCATTGCAACGTTCAGTGTCAATCAAGCCCTGAAATGTTACATTATCGGCAATATAATTCTCGGCGAGGCTTGGTGCCCTGAAAGCAGTACCTGTTGATCCGCGGATCATCCACATGTCGTTGACCTGGTATCTGAAGCCCAGTTTTGGATCCAGGGTGTTACCATGGGTATCATAATTCTCCAGACGTGCGGCTACCTGCAGTTCAAGGTCTTCAGTAGCAGGCATTGAGTATTCAACAAACGCAGACAACACATCTCGATCACCCTTGCTTGCAGATGTAAGACCACCAAAACCTAACACGTCACCAGACTGCACAACATCATTGAATGCATCTTCCAACTCCTCATGCCGTAGTTGCACACCTCCGGCAACATAGACAGGTCCTCCATCCATTTCCCATTCCCCGGCAGGACCCGTCGCGAACAATTCTGCTGCTACTAATGATGTTTCAGATTTACGGTAAATTTCAGCCCTGAGAGAATCCAGCACGGCCTGCGAGTTATTAGCCCCAGCAAATGGATTAAAAGTAGAATTGGATAATGCTGCTTGTAAGGCGCTTCTGGAAATATAGTTTAGAATATCCTCATCAATAGTACTTTTCGAATAAAGGATTGATGATTCCCAATCGAGCTCACCTAAAATGCCCTTGATGCCCAAAACCAGTCTCAAACTATCTGCATCTGCGTCTGAAACACGGTTTCCAACTTCGCCAAAACGTATTATCGGAAAGACTGTCTCACCAAAAGGATTAAATGCAGAATCAGGAACAGGATTTGAGAATGTTCCATTGTCCGGATTTAGTGGCGTAGGAGGAAGCTGTGTCTTTGTTTCACTATTATTAAAGCTTATTTCTGCGAAGGCACTTGTATCAGCATTCAATTCATGATTGGCCAATAATGTAATACTGTATCTATCAGTTTCAGGTATCGAAGTCGTAAATGGATTAAGATTTAAATGACAGACAGTTGCAAATGGCCCCAAAGGCTGAATTGAAGAACTGGGGTATTGTGGATCACCGCAGGCAGGATCTACACTTATGTCATTCAAACTGGGAACGAAATAGGATCCTGGAAATCCAGTCGGATCATCGAGTGCATTTACCCCGTCGATGTCAGATATCAACATCCCATCACGTGTAAAATAGTTAAAACCAACGGTGACATTAGTTTTACCAAAAGCCTTACCAGCAAGTAGGCTCAATGTGTTTTCACCAGCATCACCATCCGATGTTTGCCCAGCACCGACAGTGACTGAAGCACCCTCGTAATCTTTACGTAAAATGATATTGACTACGCCCGCAACAGCATCTGCACCATAAATAGCTGAAGCTCCGTCCTTCAGAATTTCAATACGTTCAACGGCTACAAGTGGTATACCGTTAAGATCGACGAATGATTCGATAGTATTAGTTGCCGCAGCATTCGGAGCACTGCGTCGGCCATTTATCAGTACCAGTGTACGGTTAAGTCCCAGGTTCCTTAAATTGATTCCCGACGCTCCTGGTGCATCAGTCAATGCAAAGCTTTCAGTGGCCACTGTACCCACAGTAATACTAGAAAGTAATTCTGTTAAGGTATTGGCCCCCGATTTTTCTATCGCATCACGTTCTATTTGCAACACATGCGAAGGACCTTCCGCATCGGTGCGTTTGATGCGATAACCCGTTACCTCGATAGTACCAAGCTTGGCTGTATCTTCCGCGTAAACAGCGCCAGGTAACATGAAATCTGCAGTAAGGGTCAAACAAACACCCAATATGAACGGTTTGATAAAACTCTTTTGACTAAACGGCAGTAGATCGAGTGAATTCCCCACGATAGCACCCTTGTGTATTTTTATTCTTACAGGACAGCAGGCATCCGTTGCAGACTTCTGTAAAAGTGTCTTTGCTCACCAGGTAAGACAGCAACCATGCTTGACCTGATCCCTACTCTGTATTTTATCGCTTAAACTAATTGGCCTGACACGGTTTGTCAAATTGTTCCTGATGACCTGCCATCAGCAAATAGCGATAAAGTTTTCGATTACATGACCCAGCCTCTCCAAAAATAACAGACCTTATATATAGATTGGTTTACAGCACAGTCCAGTTTACACGCCGCTTTTGCATACATGGCTAAGATCATAATTACATTGATGAATTCAGTAACTCATGAGCATCAATCCAGGCCAGAATAACGGCAATGTATCCTGATACATACCTGAGCCATGTTTTCGGGCAAAATATCCAGATTCATATAAAATCTAGATTATATCCATGGGCCTGGTCACCAGCGATGCGGATGATCAACCGAGAGAACATTTCACTGGCATCTATAGACAACAGCCCTGTTCTATTGGAGTATTAACTGATTACAACAAAACTAAATCAATGCATACTACAAAGAGTAATAGAGTAATACTTAATAATACCTATATCTTGCCTTTGCCCATTATGCAATCATCTAAAGCAAGACCGGAGTTTGTTATGGATAAAATTAATATCAGCGATCTGAAAAAACTGTTTCCAGCCATCACCCGTGGTTTGAGCAAGGATGAAATCGATCATCTGCTGGATGCAATGGAGACAGTGCAAGTCGACAATGGGAGCATCATCCTGGATTACGACAAGCCCAATGACAAGCTCTACCTGCTCATCAAGGGCACGCTCACAAGTTACATAATGGCCGGCGAAGAAAAAATCACTCTGGGGCCAATAAAACCCGGTCAGCTGGCCGGTGAAGTATCGATGCTGGATGCAGACACATCCAGCGCATCGGTGATAGCCGATACAGATGCAATTTTGCTGATGTTATCCAGGGATGAATTCTTTAAACTGGATAAAAGTTATCCGAATATTACCGGACACCTGTTACATATCATATCCCAACATCTGGGTTCGCGAATCCAGAATGGTGAAGCATTGTTATATGAAAAATTATTGCCTGATCAGCCAGGTTCGGCACCCGAAGATGACCTCAATCCGGTCGAATGGGCCAAGAAAATCTATCAGAAACTACATACAATCAGGGAGGTACACTAATGAACCTTGTCAGTTACTTGAAAACCGTACCTGATTTTTCAGCCATCTCAAGCAAGGACCTTGAAGTGCTTGAAAAAGCGATGGCCGTTACACGGCATCCGGATGGGCATGTCTTTATCCACAAGGGTAAAACCGGCAAGGACATGCATCTGATTATTGAAGGCAAGGTCAATCTGTATCACCAGGACCTGGACACCGATGAACATCAGACTCTGGAGACACTGTATCCGGGTGACCTGTTCGGCGTATTGAGTTTTGTCACGAAAGAAAAAAGTCTGGTTTCCTATGTGGCTGATGGTGAGGTGACCACCGCCTCGTTACCCAAGTCAGCATTTATCATGCTGTACGATAGCAAGTCTACACTGGCTCACCATTTTCAGCATATCATTGCCAGGCAACTGACACGCAATTACCGCAACATCATCCAGCTTCTGAAAAGCGTCATCTTTTCAAAACTCGAAAACGTCACGACTGAAAATCTGGAAAGTATGCTATGGCAGTATCGCCGCCATGACCGGCGTCAGGGAATCGATAGAAGACAAAACGACGAGCGCCGCATCACACCTGAATAGCGAATCGTATAAGCGGATCGGGGCTGAAACATCAGGGATAGTCCTGTTCCGGTTTCGCTATTTGTCCTGCCTGCTCGTCCCTTCACCATACCATTCGGATACACATCACCCTGTCACGGTAGTGTTGTCAGGTGCATGCCTGACAGGACATGGCATATAAAATGCATTTTCAACGATAATATCTTTACAGTGATATGGATAACAGTATCCAGATCAAACAGTTAATCAATTCCAAGGATTCAATCTGATGGTCGAGTATGCACCATTTTTGCATAAGTACCTTGATGATTTGCACCAAACGTATGCAAGTCTCCAGGAAGGTGAGGTTGCCGACTACATTCCGGAATTAACCAAAGTCGATGCAGATGCATTCGGTATTGCGATTGTGACTGTCGACGGTCATGTCTATCAGACCGGTGACACACGCCTGCCATTTACGATCCAATCCATCTCCAAACCGTTGACCTATGGCATTGCTCTCGAGGATAACGGTGTAGAGGATATATTCTCGAAAATCAATGTTGAGCCTTCGGGCGAGGCATTCAACCGCATCAGCCTTGAGCATGCGACGGGGCGACCTCGTAATCCGATGATCAATGCAGGTGCGATTGCCGCGTCTGCCCTTGTCAGCGGTGATACTCCCGCTGAAAAAATACAGCGCATTCTCGATGTTTATAGCAAATATGCCGGACATGGTCTCATCATCGACTATGATGTTTTTCGTTCGGAGAAATCGACCGGTCATCGCAATCGCGCCATAGGCCATATGCTGCGCAATGCCAATATACTGGACCAGGACATTGATGAAGTCCTGGATGTCTACTTCCAACAATGCTCGATCAATGTGACCTGTCGTGATCTGGCCAATATGGCCGCCACGTTGGCCAACGAGGGGGTCAACCCGGTGACAGGAGTCAGGGCCCTGTCGTCTGAACACGTACCGAGGGTGCTGAGCGCCATGGCAACCTGTGGGATGTACGACGGTTCCGGTGAATGGCTGTATCAGATCGGCCTGCCCGCCAAAAGCGGTGTTGGTGGCGGCATCATCGCGGTCCTGCCAGACAGGCTGGGTATTGCGGTATTTTCACCCCGCCTGGACGCCAAGGGTAACAGCGCACGCGGTATTGCCGTCTGTCGTGCCTTGTCTCAGGACCTGAACCTGCATGCTTTTTCCAATGAACGCTACAGCTCTGTCGATGTCATACGCACCGCTTACAACCTGACACAAATGCGCTCGAAAAAAGCCAGAAATACAGAGATGCTGGAGGTTCTTTCCCGAGACGGACACAAGGTCGCCATCATTGAAGCAAGCGGCGAGTTGATGTTTACCACCTCTGAAATCCTGACCTCATACGTATGCACACATACCACGGACGCCAGGCATATTGTTATCGATTTACGCCGCGCTTCTTCCTGTGACAAGGCGGCCGCGCAATTGATTATCTGGCTGGATGAGTTATTACAATCACAGAACAAAACCTTGATATTGACAGGTACGGCAGATAAAAGCGGACTGACAAAATATATCAAGCAAATCATTGGCAAAGAAAAGGTCAAACAATTATTTGCGATCGATGATCTGGAGCAGGCACTGGTCCATTATGAGAATATCTTGCTTGAGGATGCCGGAATCTCACCGTTCCTGACTGAACCGGTGCCACTGGAAAAACAACCCTT
The DNA here is from genome assembly GCA_947258755.1 of uncultured Gammaproteobacteria bacterium. Classification (GTDB taxonomy): domain Bacteria; phylum Pseudomonadota; class Gammaproteobacteria; order JAADHQ01; family JAADHQ01; genus JAADHQ01. Next base: position 36,107 of record CAMYJO010000035.1, on the reverse strand, counting down.
ATGTGAAAGCCTGACACCTGATGAACTGGGCCAACTCACTACCTTCCTAGTTGAACGCAGTTTTCCAGCAGGCGAATATGTCTGTCATGCCGGCGATCAGGACAGCAGCCTGTATTTTCTCATCGCTGGCGAAATCGGCATTTATCTGCCGCTGAACCATGATCGTCATCAGCATATCGCGACGATCTGCGCCGGCGGTTCATTCGGTGAACAGGCCATGCTCGAACAAAGAAAACGCTCTGCCGACGTCGTTGCGATCACCGACAGCAAGTGCCTGATGCTGGACTATGAAAAATTTGCAGAACATAAAGATGAGCGCGATATACAGGTCTTGCAGCTGAAATTACTGTCCGCTATTGCGTTGGACCTATCAAAGAAATTGCGAATGGCAGACCAGGAAATCGGTTTCCTGACCTTTTAGCGACTCAATATCGAAATTTTAATTACTGGGGTGGTAGGCACTTGCCTTCAAACAAATCTTTTTTTTCATTGATTGCATCTGTCATGTGATCACGAAAGGTCAGTACTCTCGCAGTACGCTTTAAATCCGGATGCAGTAAAACCCAGAGCCCCAAGTTGAAAGCTGGATCCGGTTCGCAATAGCGTTCCAGTGCTGGATCGGCATCACCCATGAAACAAGGAAGTATGGAAACCCCCAGGTCTTCTTTTATTGCCGCAAGTGTTAATAAGGTATCATCGCTAATAAAGTTATGTGGTTGTTCACCACATGCCTGTTTTGTCCAGGTTTTATGGAACCCGCAACAATCCACTCCGATCCATTTAGGCTCCCTATTTTCTTGTTGGAGTTTTTCAAGATATGGACGGCTGCCATAGATCGTTGATGCAACGGTAACAATCCGCTTACCGATCAAGGTATCAGGCGGTGTGTTAGTCAGCCGTATGGCAACATCCGCATCACGCTGGGCAAGACTGGCATCCAGATTGGAAACGACAATATGCAGTTTTACCAGTGGATGCTGATTGCTGAAGTCAGCAAACATGGGCATTAAAATCGATGAGGCCATATTGTTAATGGCAGTGACACGTAATGGTCCGATCAGGTGAGAATCTTTTCCTGTTAGTGAACCATCCACTCCAAGTATTTCGCGTTCAATATTCGTCGCCGCTTCCTTGACGTGTTCACCTGCCTGGGTGAGTTCATAGCCCCTTTTCTTTCGTTCGATCAAACGCGCACCCAGATCCAGCTCGAATTGCCTCATACGTCGGGAGATGGTTGAGTGCTGAACACCCAGCTGTTTCGCAGCACCACTAATCGAGCCGCTGCGGGCCACGGCCAGAAAGAATCTTAGATCATCCCAGTTCATACCAGCACCTTTTTGTGCATTTATGCATATTATGTTTCTTTTTTTTGCTAATTGTAAGTAAAAATAATCAGTCTACACTTAAATTCAAGCTAAATAACAACATTAAACGGAGCACAGACATGAAAAAAATAGGCATCGTGCAGAAAGCACCGGTATTTCTGGATAAGGTAAAAACCATCGAATCTGCCGTTGCCATGGTTGATGAGGCCGCAAGTAATGGCGCTCAAATGGTGGTTTTTACCGAAGCATTTATCCCCGGTTATCCCGCCTGGGTATGGCGACTCCGACCAGGCGCTGACTGGAACACGTCCGAAGCCTTGCATCATCGCCTGCTGGATAATGCCGTTAATGTCGATGCCAATGATCTGGCGCCATTATATGCAGCCGCTAAAAAACACAACGTCACTATCGTTTGCGGTATTGAAGAACGTGATGGAGCACTTAGCCAGGCAACACTATATAACACTGTCGTAACAATTGGTCCGGATGGCGCACTTTTAAATAAGCATCGCAAGCTTATGCCAACCAATCCTGAACGCATGGTGTGGGGATTTGGTGATGCGACAGGGTTAAAAGTCGTTAATAGTCCGGTGGGTCGTATCGGCGCCCTATTGTGTTGGGAAAATAACATGCCGCTGGCGCGCTATGCCATGTATGCACAAGGTGTCGAGATCTATATTGCACCGACGTATGATAGTGGCGATAACTGGCTGGGTAGTTTGCAGCACATTGCGCGCGAAGGCTGCTGCTGGGTTGTGGGCTGCGGCAATCTCATGAGAGGCAGCGATATTCCTGAAGATTTTCCGGAAAAAGAAACTTTATATCCCGATGAGGATGAATGGATAAACCCGGGTGATTCAGTCGTTATTGCACCGGGAGGTGAAATTGTCGCCGGCCCCATGAATAAACAAGCCGGTATTTTGTACCACGACATAGACCTGGAAAAAGTCGCCATTGCCAAAAGAGCCTTTGATGTCGTTGGCCACTATTCACGTCCAGATATTTTTCAATTACATGTTAATACTAAAGCACAATCACCGGCAGTATTTGAAAAATAGTGGATGAACACAAAACATAAGGAGATAAGCATGAATAGCAATTCTCAATATAAAGCTCATTGTTTTTGCGGAGAGGTTGAATTTACCTTGATTGGAAATCCCGAAGTAATGGCTTATTGTCATTGTGACTCTTGTCGGCAATGGTCTGCAGGTCCTGTTAGTGGATTTACCTTATGGAAACCTGAAAACCTCCAGATTATAAAAGGTAAAGAGAATATAGACGGTTTTACCGGTAACCCACTCTCAGATAATCAAGCTATCGTAAGTAATCGTGTATGGTGTAAAAAATGTGGTGGTCACCTTTATACGGAACATCCAACAATGGGCTTGGTCGATGTACCATCCGCTGTAATCAAGGACTTTATTTTTAGGCCGGGTTTCCATGTACATTATCAGGAATCAGTACATCCCATGAAAGATGGATTACCCAAATTTAAAGATCTTCCAGCAGAAGCCGGAGGAACTGGAGAACAAATAACTGAATAATTGATGCATGTGTTCTTTGGGTTGCGAATTCAGACATTTCACCATAACTCCATCTTATCTTTTGCTGGCTGAGATCAGCATCATGGTGATATCGTCAAAGAGGTAGCCAGTTTGTTCGCGTTTCCAGCGCGTGACACTTTGCACGATGGCCTGCAGGCGGTCGGTGGCCTTGATATCGGAGAAGCGCATAATCATGTCGATGACGCCATCGACACCGAGCTGCTGTCCGCGTTGGAGCCAACACTCGGTCAAGCCATCGGTAAACAGGTACAGGTCGCCGCTATCGATCGAAATCGGGTATTCCTCGAAACTGATATCCGGCAGGATGCCCAGTGGCGGTGATGCGATCTCATATGCCTCGATCTCGCCATTGGCCTTGCGCAGCAGTGGCGGATGGTGCCCGGCGTTGACCATCGTCAGCGTTTGCCCGACCGGGTCGTAAATACCGGACACCATGGTTACAAACATGCCGCGCGTGGCATTAGCATGCAGTTCGTTGTTGAGTATGGACAGCAGCTCGGATGGCGACTGGATGCGTTTACCGAGGCACCTGAAAATCGAAGCCGTCTTGGCCATCAGTAATGATGCATTGATCCCCTTGCCGGATACATCACCCAGCCCGAAACAGATTCGTCCATCATCCAGTTCGAAGTGGTCATAAAAGTCACCAGAGACCATGCGCGCCGGCATGTTGATTCCGTATACCGGATAGTCCTCACAGTGATCAGGCAGCAAGGCAGCCTGGATTTCCCTTGCCAGCTCCAGCTCCCTGCGTGTGCGCTCCTGGAATACCAGTTCCTCTGCCATGCGCGAGTTATGAATGGCCATCGCCGAGGTATTGGCCAGAATCGTCAGCAGGTTGCGATCAGCTTCTTCGAACAGGCCGTCATCAGAATTTTTATTGATTGCCTCCAGTGCACCGATGCGCTGGTCTTTCAGCATCAATGGTGCACACAGGATTGATCGTGTCTTGATGCCACTGCGTTCATCCACACCCTTGTAGAAATCGGGGTCCTTGTTGACATCACGAACGATCTGGGTCTTTTTTTCACGCAAGGCACGCCCAACAATGCCCTCTTCGGCACCGAGGCGGACGCCACTGATATCGGGGATCGATGCACATACCCGGCACACCAGTTCCTTGTCGTCATTCTCCAACAGGAATAGTGATACGCCTTCTGCATCGAGGTACTGTTTAACCAGGTTGGTGACATGCTGCAACGTAATATCGATATCCAGTGAGGTTGAAAATTCCTGCAATACCTTGGTCAACAGCTCGAGTTGTTCACAGGACTTGTCATTATCGGTTGTCAGTTCATGCGCCGTCATATCGGTTTTGTACCCTGTTGTTTATGCATATATTGTAACAGCACCTGTCGGTGAATGGTAAATCCAGCAATGTTTGATGGTTTTAAAATGATATATTCGCAGGGACGGCCGGACATCGCTCGTGCGGAGTAAGGAAATTAGTATTCCTGAAAGAGGATAGATACTTGCCCGATAGCGGGTGTTCCAGCTATTCAATCACCGCTGTACCTGACAGACTGACAATCAACGACCACTGGTAAGGATACGATCATCTTGCGTTGTAAGTTAACAGGAAGGGTAAATCGAATGAGGATATTGCGTACGACATGCTGTGGTTCGGAGCAGCTTATCACTCTGAGCAAGTCAGGGCGACAAGTGGAGCCAGTGAACGGTTTGCTGTTGCCTGTGCAAATGTTGCTTGCATTCGACTATGCTCCGTAGGGCCTTAGTGATAACAAAGCCCGCCGAATCTGGCTTTGTTATGGGTCTGTTGCTGTAGATGGTTCGAATGAATCAACTACTGGGGCACTCCTTTACCTATCGCATCACCATCGTGCCGTTGTCTGGACGCAAGGTATTCACTCTGCAATCATTGCGGGCCTTCGACCCGGAGGATCAGTGCGGTGATTCCGTGAGCAAGAGAGAGTGGATAGGTTCACTCTGAGCAGATGATGCCAGCAACATGGTTATCCTGGTTAAGCTTGATTAGCAAATTACCTGGACACCCATCTTATTATTAAAATGGGTATCTTATTTATTCATCCTTTTTAATTATCAGTCTTCTGATTCATCCGGAGTTTCCGGTTGTTCTAGGCCGCGACGTCTACGTTGAATTTCTGTTAGTGGCTCGTTCCAGTCTTGTCCTGAGGTATCTGTAATTTCTGTACCCAGGTCATCACGATCACCAATATCAAGTGCCCCACTCCAGTTTTCTGGCTCGGCAGCTGGCTCAATATCAAGTTCATACCAGTTATCTATCGTACTTTCTTAGATGCTTCCATCGAAATATTGAATCCCATTCGAGCAGCCATGGCCACTACACCGGAGCAATCCGACTACACCAGCATTCAACAACGCATCCATCAGGCACAGCAATCCAATAGCCCTAACGCCATACGGCAACAAGTCGCGGCATTGATGCCTTTTGTGGGTGACCCTAGACAAGACATGCCCAAGGGCACCCTCGAACGACTCAATATAGAACCGCAACACTGGCTATATTTATCCAGGAAATTTGAATCACCCTTCAAGGAGTTAGTTGGCCCTGTCTACAAGCTGGAGCAGGCTTGTGACCTATTGGGTTATCAGCGCATGCCTGGGCTTAATAGTTGCGCGTTGTATTTTCCTTAAATAAAAGCTTTCCATGTTCTGAAAATTAACGAATCAGCATAGGCTGAGGTTCACGGTTAGGCCATTATTGGATATTTGAATAAAAAGTATGCAAATAGTCATTCGATAGTAGAAATCAGACGTCTTAAATACAATAGGTAGCTCATGAGCTGATTTTCGTAGTAGCTGGATGCTATATTTTCATCTTTTTAAGATGGGTGTCTTATTTATTCCTTATTCTTGATTCTACTGTACGGTATTGAGATCGAATGAGTAAAACTAAAGTGTTATCGCATTATATTTTATCAGCGAAAGTTCATTGCCTCCATCGATTGAAACCCTGTGTTTCATCTCATCAGCAATGTTCCGGATCAGGTGCAAACCAAAGCCGCCGGGTTTTTCTTCCTCGGCGGGTGATTTGGGGAGAGGCACCTGGTGTGAGGTCGGATCAAAAACAGGGGCGTGGTCGCGCAATGTAATGATCAGGTCGGCCCCACTGGCCCTCATTTCAATTTCTATGTCACCGGGTTTGCCCTGATAGCCATGGTTGATGATATTGGTGGCCGCTTCATCCACGACCAACTTCAGGTCACCAACAAGTTTTTCATCGACAGCCATAGTGTTTGCTGCACTTGCTACGAATTCCCTTATTTTTTCCAGCTCAGACAGTCCTGCCCTGACTTTTAACAACATGTGTTGTGTAACTGCCGACAGGCATGTGCATCAAAAAGATGCAATCGCACTATCCAGATCGTCCAGTATGTCGATGTAGGTGTCAAAACCAAGAGTCTTGAATATTTTTCTGACTTCATCTGATGGGCTGGCTATTTTCAGGTCATCAGACTTGATTGCATTATCGCTATCGTCACCCAGTTTTTTTGTGATAGCGTGAATGGCCCTCAAGCCCGCACTACCCATGTATGACACCTTACTCATTTCCAGAACAATGTGCTTTGCACCGCCGTCGATAACTTCGTTAGCTTTTTCTTCCAGATCTTTTTGCGTGTTGGCATCAAGAGGACCGGTCAGTTGCAAAACCGTGACAGATGCTGCTTCATTTGAGATTGCTATGTGTAGTGTATCGCTCATAATATTATCCTTGCTTCATATTTAACATCAGGATTAATGTGTAAGGTTTCTATGGATTGCTAAAATAGTATTGTCATCGAACTGCCTGGCTCCTTTTGTGAAATTGTTCAGTGATTGTATTATGTTGTCTAACAAGCTGTCGGCAGTGCCGCAGTAACTTGCCAGTGTATCCATCAGGCGTGATTCAGAGTACTGTTCACCACTTTCTGAAACGGCTTCTGTGATGCCATCAGTAAATATCAGTAGACTGTCTCCATGATCAAGTTTGGTTGAGGCTATTTCATGCCTGGCACCCGGGAAAATACCGACAACGGGTCCAGTTGTTTCCAGTCGTTGTTTGATTTGCTGTTTGCCGAAAATAACGGGTTCCTCGTGACCGGCATTGATATAGCTCAGGTTTCCGGTATACGGATCGATTATTGCAAAAAATACCGATGCAAACATGCTGGTGCCGCCATGGGTCTGGGCGATGTAATTGTTCGTGCTCTGGATACTGTCAAGTAGACATTCATCTACCCTGTTTCGTGGGACTTGGTTTTCACGCCTGCGACCATATGATGCATCCGGGGCAGTCGACCAGTTATTGAAATCCATTGAAAGCGCAGTGGCCCTGATCAGGCTTCTGAATAAAGTCATAAACAGGGCCGCACCTACACCCTTGTCGCAGACATCGCCAACCACCAGTCCTATGCGGTTAATAGACTTTATTTCAAATGCGTCATAAAAATCCCCGGCAACTTCATGCGCGGCATGAAAATAGGCAGACAGGTTCCAGTCCGGAATGACGGGTAGTGTATCAGGCAGAAAGTGTGACTGTATTTCACGGCCGATTTCCAGCTCCCTTTCCAGTGTACGAACTCGCATGGACCTGTCGGTGACCTTGGTGGCCATGCTTTTCTCACGACTACAAAGCATAGATACAATTGATTTGGTAAAGCCTTCCTCATTTGCCAGGGTGGAGAAAAGGGTTTTGCAGTTGATTTCAAACAGGGTGGCATCGTCCTCGGCAGTGATTGATGCAGTTCTTTTAAGCGATCCCAGGGATGCAATTTCACCTATGACATGGCCGGGTGACAGTATGTTGAGTGACAAGTCCCCGTCGTGAACGCGAATTCGGCCATTGAGGATGACATACATCGAGTCGCCGAAATCACCCTTGTGAAAAAGCGTTTGACCAGAGGGTAGTGATATCTCGATACCAATGGTAGCCGCCTGGCGAATCAACTGCTCAGGAGCGTTTTCCATGAACCTGCTTTTCCTGAGCAGTTCATAGTATTGTTCCGGGTCTGTTTTTTGATCGCTTTTCTGCACCGGGTTAAGTTGACATTATTTATTGGTTGGCATGGATATAATCGAGGAATATCTTCCAGAATACACTGGGCCAGCTGGGGTAGAATATGGTTAACACTACCAGTGGAACAACAAACAAAATGCTTATCCGTTTAATCATTTCACCTATCTTGTAAAAATAGAGGACCAATGGCGACCATTATTCGTTAAAAGCCGTAGACGTGGCTGGAAAAATGACGCTTGACCCCGTTGGTTCTTGTTATTTTATACTCGTTAATAATAGACAGAGTCAGAAATATTTTCATGTTTTTTTTCTGTTACTGCTGCGGTGCAGTAGTTCAGGTTGCCATGGTTTGGCAGAAAATCCATCATGTTTTTCTCGCTTTTTCCTGAAAAATGCATGTGAAAATAGTCGGTCCGAAATATATCTCTATGAAAGTAATGGAGAATATCAGGATTATCGGTTCCCGCCATGATAAACCGACTTGCAGGCCGGTTTATTGTAAAACAGAAATAATTGAGGTCAGATTGAACCTGCCTCAGTTTAATGGACTTTTTTAATCTGAGACTTAGGTCTCTCGACAAATTAACTGCACATTATCTTAATTAGCTAACGCCTAACATATAAACAACAGGACAATAATTAACCCAATGTTTTTATGTATTTAGTCGTATTCACTATGATGGGCATTCTGATGTACATTATGATAGGTGTCCTCTTTGTTTTATATGCTTTTCTACCTAAAATTATACGTCGGCAAGATTACTACTTCGTACGATATTAAATATTATGTATCGCAATATCTCATAACACAACAGATTCGCGCTCTTGTGGTGCCAGGCAGATAGTCTTCGAACCAAGCGCATCGAGTAGTGCGCGCGCCTGATTCAATTTTTTATCGACATCGTCATCATTCTGGCTAGGGTCATGATGATAGAGAAAAAGACGCCTAACATTTGCGCGATGTGCCGTATGCACCACCTCACTGACACTGGAATGCCCCCAGTCTTCATGCTCAGTATACTCATCATCGAAATAGGTGCTATCAATGATTAGTGCATCAGCCCCTCGGATAAAGTCTTCCAGCATAGCGCGGTAACGGCTGTTATAGGACGGTGATGTATCGGGATGGAGTTCCTGATCGGTGATATAGCAAATTGATCGACCATCATAATTGATGCGATATCCCAAACAATAACCGGGGTGGTTCAGTAACATGGTGCGCACCTCAACACCATCCATATCATAGACACCCTCGACCAGATCCCTGAAATATACCCGCGCGGCGAACTGCTTCATTGTCACCGGAAAATAAACATCATCCATCTGCGCCGCAATGACTTCGCGCATGGTCAGGCTTCCCTGCGCGGGCCCGCATATCTCGAACTCATTCCCCTGCATATATAAAGGCACGAAGAAAGGCAGCGCATTTATATGATCCCAGTGCGAGTGGGATATAAAGATCTTTGCCATAAGGCTTTTCTTATTTTCTTTCAGCAATTCATCGGACAGGCTGCGTATCCCGGTACCTGCATCGAAAATAAACAAGCGGTCTTGCGGTAAGGACAGCGTTACGCAAACTGTATTACCGCCATAACGCATACAATCGGGTTCAGGCCTAGGTAGTGTGCCGCGCGCACCCCAGAATGTAAGCGTAACCTGCCTATTGAAGATTTTCTGCAAATCCTCAACAAAGGTCCCGGCATTCACCGGCTTCTGCATATAACCATTGGCACCGGACTTAAACGCTCGACTACGATCCCATTCATAGGATTTGGATGACAACATAATGATACACATCTTACTCAGCTGCGGGCATGCACGAAGCCGCGCACACAATTCCTGACCATCCATACCCGGCATCATTATGTCCAGCAATACAACATCAGGCACTGCCGCCTGGATCAAGGAAAGCGCATCGCGACTGGAATAACTGCTCTGCACATCATGACCAGCATCGACCAGCAACATTGTCACAAGCTCTGTAACAGCCGGGTCATCATCTACTATAAAAATCGAAAGTGGCTCAGTCATAATTGTGAATGATGCTATTTATGCAGATGGTAAAATGACTTGTTTGCTCGATATTCTTTACTCCCCAGAAGACTATATGGACATTCATCATAATATTGACAAACCCCCATATCAATTCCATTATTAAAAGACTATATGAACACCCATATTAATATTGACAAACCCCCATATCAATACCATTATTAATACTATTAAATAAGGACGATTCTCAACGGTTATAAGGAGTTAACCACGCCCAAGCCTCGCTTCAGCCAGGTTTCACTTGAAGCCACGCCCTACTACCACTGCATCTCTCGTTGTGTCCGTCGTGCCTTTCTCTGTGGCACAAATCATACAACCGGTCAGGACTATGAACACCGGCGCCAATGGATTGAGGACAAGTTACTGGAACTCGGACAGATCTTTGCGCTTGATGTCTGTGCCTTTGCTGTAATGTCCAATCATTACTATATGGTGTTGTATATTGACCAAGATAAAGCAGCCCATTGAGACATGGATGAAGTCATTTATCATTGGCATCAGCCATTCACTGGCAACCTGTTCTCTCAACGCTATAGTCGCGGAGAGCAGACTAATTTAGACACCCATCCTAGAATTTGAGCTATTGGGCTATCAGCGCATGCCTGGGCTAAAAAGCTGCGCGTTGTATTTTCCTTAAATAAAAGTCTTTCATGCTCTCAATACCGAAAAATCAGCATAGACTGAGGATCAAGGCTGGGCATTTTTGCTTCTTTGTTTAGAAAGCTTGCAAATAGTTATTCGAGAGTAGAAATCAGTCGTCTTAAATACATTAGATCGCTATTATCTGATATTCGTCATCAAATGGATGCAATATTTTCATCTTTTAAAGATGGGTGTCTTATTTATTTTTTACAACAAAAGGCTTGATCATTTTACGAACGACATCATATTCCGTGTCGTCAGTCGCAGCGAAACCATCATATTTCTTATCCAGTGCCTTGATAATTTTAAGATGCTCCGGATTTTTTTTATCCAGTGACAGGAATAGACGTCGTAAATCATTCACGGTTTTATCATCGACATGTTTAGCTACAGCAATGTTATAGGGTGGCAGAGCTGGCGATTGATGGAGTATCCGCAGGCCTTTAAATTGCCATTTAAATGCCATCGTATCCTTAAGGATGCCTGCTGCAAAATCACCATTAGCTACTGCGCGAGCTATATTGTCATAGTGCCCAAGAAATCGATATTCAGAAAACTGATCAAGAGTCACGCCGGCGTCAACGACAGTCGCCCGCTGCAACAAGGCGCGCTTATCACCAAACGCAAAGCTTTTACCGACAAGATCACTGACGTCCTGGATAGGGCTATCTTCCTTCACCACAATCATCAGCTGGAATGATGCCTTGCCTTTGGTGACCGTTTTAGCGACCAACCTGGCGTCGCCTTGCTCATGTGCCTTGAGGTAGGCAACCGGCGTCAGATACGCGATATCCACTTTTCCAGTGGCTACTTCTTTTATAGCGCCTCCCATATTAGGAGACAACTTTAAACTGACCTTACGATTCAGCGACTGACTTAGGTAACGCGTTAACGGACTCAAACGTTCATGCATAACAGCCGGTATATCCATCGCAACCGAACCAAACTCAAGCTCATTATCTGCTCTTGCCGAACATATGAACGACGATAGTAAAATAAACGCCAGCATAAACATTAGCGTATTTTTCACAACCAACTCACTGGACTTAAACATTTACAACTCCTTTATCTTATGTCGCTTTTTATATCATTAAAATGAGTACTGCAATTCCGACCATTCTTCTTGCTGAAATACACCGCCTGATCCGCCTGCCGGTAAGCTAAATCCGGATCATTGAATTTATCATCTGGGCCCATGGTTGCCACGCCGAGGCTGATAGTAATATTGATCACACTCTCAGCAAATGTGAACTGGGTACCTTCAACGGTTTTACGCATATCTTCTGCAATCTTCATCGCTGACTCTTTTTCTGCTCGCTTGCACAAAACAACAAATTCCTCGCCTCCGAGACGACAAAGGAAATCAGTCTTACGCATGCGTTCCTTTAACAGTGTTGAGACATCACGCAAAACACTATCTCCACAGGGATGGCCATAGGTATCGTTGACATTCTTGAAATAATCAATATCGAAAATAATCACGCTATTAGAATCACCATGCCGACGTGCTGTTTCCAATTCATTGTACATTAGTTCTTCAAAATGCCGACGATTACACAAGCCCGTTAAATCGTCAGTGTTAGATAATTTTTTGAAATTATCATTGATCACTTTCAACTCTTCAGACTGAATACGTAATTGCTGATTAGTTGCTACAAGCTGCTTGTCTGCCAACTCAATTTTCGATTGCAACTTTAAATTTACATCATTCAAACGATCGCTCAAAATATTAAAGCTTTCAGCCAACTGACCAAATTCATCTCGTGATACAATAGGGATTTTATTGACTATGTGACCATTTTCATCAACTCCTGCAACCAATGTTTTCGACATCATCCGTACAGGGCGAATAATAAAAAAAGACAATGCAAGTAATTCTCCCAAGGCAATCAGGAAAACGATTAACACTTCACGCTGCAAGACAGTGTATTTTTTCTCTTCCAGGTTTTTAATGGTTTTAGCCGTACTCAGACCTAGCTCCAGTTTTCCTACAACCTCGGAATTCAGCTTTATATCCTCGGTGAACAATACCTGGGTAGATGCAAAATCTGTCTCCTTCACTCCTGACTCGGCCATCAGGCTTCCCTTTTGATTGGTTACCCTGGCATAACTGATATCTTCTGACAGTGTTATTTCATCAACCAGTAACTGAATCGTATGGTAGTCATACCCCACCACACTATAGCTGAGCGATTTAGCGACAAATCGACTGATGTCAGATCCTCGTTGATTGATCTCTTGCAAGGTATTCACTTTTTCTTGCTCTAATGCCATCCACCCACTCACCGTCAATGCAGTCAATAAAACAACGAGCAAAATCAAAGACAGTTTTTGGCGAATTCCAAAACTGAAAAATGGCGTTGTTAAAGTCGTCTGTTGCAAAATATTTCGCTCATCACTAGAAGGGCATCATTAAATAATTCATGGTATTTATTTTGATCAGGTCGCTATGCAAATAACTAATACTTATATAACGGCATCATTACACCAAACTTCACATATTTAGCTAGTTCTTCCATCCCTTCGGAACGAAAAAAACACCATAAAAATAAATTAGTTAGCCTATATAGATAAACGTAAGAAAAAGAGCGTGAGATTTAATCAAAGCTTCGCGGCCCTTTTGCACACTAAAAAAAGGGGTTATTGTAGGAGTCGATGAAAATTGATAATCACTCGTATTACTATTTGTCACCGACCCTATATAACCGTGAGTCTTTGCACAAGGATGTGCTTATATCGTGGAGGAGCACAGGACGTGCGGGAACGACCCCAACTTCAAGCCCCCATAATAAAAAAGGCCTTCCAAATTGGAAGGCCTTTACTTTGTTTGGCGGAGGGCGTGAGATTCGAACTCACGGTGGGCTACAAACCCACGCTGGTTTTCAAGACCAGTGCATTCAACCGCTCTGCCAGCCCTCCAGAAAACTATTACTCTTTAATATCATACGGTTAGAGATATTAGTGCAACTATTTTCTGCTGCGCCTGTCTACTCTCTGTATGCTCGATTTCAGTGCGTAGATCCCCTGAAAACGAAGCGGATAGGATACCAGAATATTTGTTAATTACCAGTAGCAAAATTTAAATTAAGGGCTTGAATTCTGGTGATTTAACCCTAGTAGTAACAGGTCGCGAATCTGCACTTGCTACCAACAAAGTCTTGCGTAATACCTATATTCTGCTGTCGATGTCACTGATCTTCAGTGCGGTGATGGCTGCTGTGTCTATGGCTGTGGGTATCTCGCAGGGCATGGCGCTGGTTTCAATGATCGCAGCCATTGTGCTGGTCTGGTTTGTATTACCTAAGTTTGAGAACTCGGTTGGCGGAATCGCTGTTGTGTTCGCGTTTACCGGACTGATGGGGCTGAGTATCGGGCCTATGCTGGCCTACTACCTGGCCATTCCGGGCGGTAGCAATATCGTCATGACAGCACTCGGTGGTACTGGTGTTATCTTCCTCGGTCTGTCGGGCTACGCGCTGACAACCAAGAAAGACTTCAGCTTCATGGGTGGCTTCCTGTTTGTCGGCCTGATGGTTGTATTCGGTGCAGCACTGCTGAACATCTTCCTGAACATCCCTGCCCTGTCTCTGGCCGTTTCCAGTGGTGTTATCCTGGTCATGAGTGGTCTTATCCTGTTTGATACCAGCCGTATCATTAATGGTGGTGAAACCAACTACATCCGTGCGACGGTGGGACTGTATCTAAACATACACAACATTTTCGTTCACCTGCTGCACTTGCTGAGTGTATTTGCTGGCGGTGACGATTAAGCACTGACCCTAAAGCAAGCCACGGTTACCGTGGCTTGCTTTTTTATTGCCTGAGGAAAACTTATGGATATCTGGATGAAAGTCGGTACCGCCGCCATTTTGGCTTTTATGCTATGGAAGCTGTGGCCTGTGACCAGACACTGGATGAAGAACGGGCCAAAAGGTAGTAAGAAGGATTGGCAGACAGCCATTATTGCATTGGGCGCGGTGGTTGGCTTTGTTATTTTGTTGATTATGATGGTCAGGTAGTAATACTAACCCTGTAGCTGATAGCCCTCGCATAACCCTGTCATCGCGAGGCACGTTGTTTGTGCCGTGGCGATCTGTTTGTATTTTTAGCTACTCTTCCCTGCTTGTCTCATTGCAAGTTTATAAAGATTGCCGCGCTGCGTCGCTCTCGGCCTTCCGTGGCCTTCGCGACATAAGGCCGTCCTGGCCAAAGCTCGCAATGACAATCTAGAACTTTTAAGAAGAGCGCCTATTAATATTCTAATGCATGGCATGTCCCGGCTATTGAGTAGTGAGTAGATGCGGCCTTGCTATCATGTTAAAACATGAACTATTGCCGCTATTTCTGTTGCTTTCACTGGTAAAAAACGAAATAATTCAGGCTATTCCAACTATTGAGGCAATGCTAATGAAATTATCCAGGCATATAACAAAATGGATTAGCTATCTGTCTATTTTCACCCTGCTTTCTATGCAGTTTGCGCCTCTCCAGGCGGCTATGGTCAGCAGCGAGGCACTACTAAAGCAAGCTCAACATGATGTGTCTGTTAATCAAATAACCAGCATGCTCGATCGTGAGGATATTCAAGCGCAATTGCACGCCATGGGCGTAGATCCGGTCGCTGCGAAAGTGCGCGTTGGTCAAATGAATGAGGCTGAGCTCGCCGAGCTGAATCATCGTCTTGATGAGTTACCGGCTGGCAGTGATGTGTTGGGTGTTATCTTAACTGTCTTTATTGTACTGGTCATCACCGACATGCTGGGAGCTACCGATGTATTTCCCTTTGTAAAAAGTATCAATAAATAAATTTATTGCCAGTAATGTTTGTGTGTAAAAATGCCAAATTTTTAGTTGGTATTTTTACATTGGCTTTACTCTCCGCTTGTGCCAGCACGCCACAAACCCTGGAGCTGACTCGGCATCCTCCAGCACAGATCCAACCTCGGGTAGTGCTGAATAATGTTCCATTCTTTCCACAAACAAAATACCAATGTGGACCGGCAGCATTAGCCACTGTTTTAGATTATCAGGGTATTTCAGTCAATATCGATGACTTGACTAGAAGGGTCTATTTACCCGAACGTAAAGGTAGCTTACAGATCGAAATGATAGCGACTGCACGCAGTCATGGTTTACTCAGCTATAAAATAAACCCTGATCTTGGCACACTACTAAAAGAAATTAATGCTGGCAATCCTGTGCTTGTTTTTCAGAATTTATCACTGGAGTTGTGGCCGCAATGGCACTATGCCGTTGTCATTGGTTATGATCTGAACCGGTCTGAGCTCATATTACGAACTGGCACTATTAGTCATTACAAAATCAGCTTTTCGACTTTTGAGCGCACCTGGCAGAGAGCTGGCCATTGGGCTTATATTTTTGTATCCCCCGGGCAAATCCCATTAACTGCGACGCCACTCAACTACACACAAGCCAGTAGTGAATTACAACAATCTGGATTTACAGCAAGTGCATTAACCGCTTTTAGACAAGGCGCAAAAAAATGGCCTGGAGATTCTATCGTGTTAATGGCGTTGGGTAATGCAGAATATGCAGCAGGAAATTATACACAAGCCACTACTGCATTTAATCGTGAACTGGAAATCAGGGCGCTGAATGCAAGTGCATGGAATAACCTGGCTTATGCGCTGGCAGCCAAAAACTGCACAAAAGAAGCGATCAAGGCCATTCACTGTGCGAATAAAATTGCACCCAATGATCTTAATATTCAGAAAAGCTTGCTGGAAATAAAAGCGATGCCGGCTGCGAATAAGGGATCATGTAAAATAGTGGGATGTCCTGAATAGTTACTGACTTACTTTGTAACTCTGGCAAGGCTATTTCAGTACCCCAACATAAAGCACTACTGCTTGAAATAATATCCAGCTCACGGCTAACATCCTGTGCTAGTGGTTAATTCACGCATAGGATTACACGGGTATTATTTTTTTCGGTATAGAAATTTTACTGATTGGGTTAACTGCTGCCCTTCAGGATCGCTTTCAATTCAGGTACACATGAGCCACAGTTCGTGCCCGCCTTTAGTACTTTACCGATCGCTTCTGCCGTTACCAGTTGCTGCTCCTTGATCGCTTTGGTGATCTCATTCAAGCCTACATTAAAACACGCACAAACGATCTTGCCACGGTCTTCGACATCGCCCGGCGGCTTTCCGGTTAACAAGCTGGCGCGGTCCTTATCTGATAGTTCTTCCTTGACGAAAATATCCGCCAGGTAGTCGCGCGCTGGCAGGTTAATATCCGGACCAATAAATAAACAACTCTCCAGGCGGCCATTGACAATACGCGCGGCACGGTAGCGTTTGAAGGCGTTATCGAAATACTCGACCCAACCGACATCCTGCTCGGCCGAACATAACAGGCTGCGGGCACAACTGGCCCAATCCTGCGGTAATTCGCTACCGGCGATTTCGTATTTCCAGTAGTCATTACCTTTCGAGCTGGCCCAGTAGGTGACATTTTTTAGCGCCAATCGCCGGCGCGACAAGATGAAGCCATACCATTCGGGTTCATAGACCTCGATGCTGACTGGTGTGTGTTTGAACTCGGGTTGTCCGGAGTAAGGGTCGGTGGCATCATTAATCAGGCTATCGACACAGGCACGGCTGGTAAACTGATCGTTCCAGTGCATCGGTATGAACACTGAACCAGGACGTTGATGATCACTGACATTAACACGCACAATGACCTCCCCCCAGCGACTACTGACCCTGGCCAGTGCAGAAGCTGTTAGTCCGAACTGTGTGGCGTCCTGTGGATGTACCTCGACAAATGGTTCACTGATATGCGCAGATAGCCGTGATGAATGTCCGGTGCGGGTCAATGTATGCCAGTGATCGCGCACGCGTCCACTGTTCAGTACCAACGGGTATTGATCATCGGTTGGCACGGCGGCCGGGCGTGGAGTGATGGTAACAAACTGTGCCTTGCCACCCGGCTTAAAAAAACGGCCATCGGCAAACAGGCGTGCAGTGCCTTGTGGTTGTGCGCTCGTGATCGGCCATTGGGTCGGTTGCAGGTTATCGTATTGTTCGTAGCTCAGATCGGCATAGGCGCTGATATCGAAGTCGCGTTGGCCGTTGTTGTTATAACCGGACAGGCGTGCAAACTCGATGAATATATCGGCGGCCTCGCTATAGTCAAAGGCCTCTGCATGTCCCATGCGTTTGGCGACTTCGGCGATAATCCACCAGTCGGGTTTGGATTCGCCGGGAAACGGTAATAACGAACGTTGTCGAGAGATACGGCGCTCGGAGCTGGTGACGGTGCCGTCCTTTTCACCCCAGGTCTGCGCCGGTAATAATACATGGGCATACTGACTGGTATCGGTATTGCGAACACAGTCCGAAACGATGACCAGCTCGCATTCGGACAGGGCCTCACGCACCTGTTGGTTATCGGGCATGCTGACGGCCGGGTTGGTCGCCATGATCCAGACCGCCTTGACTTGCCCGGCCTTGATGGCCTTAAACAGCTCGACCGCCTTCAGGCCATCCTGGTCCGGGATATGCGGTGATTGCCAGAAGGTTTGTACGGTCGCGCGATGTTCGGGGTTGGCGATGTCCATGTGTGCGGCCAGCTGATTGGCAAGGCCGCCTACCTCACGTCCACCCATGGCATTCGGTTGACCGGTCAGTGAAAACGGGCCCATACCCGGGCGCCCTATCCTGCCGGTGAGCAGATGACAGTTGATGATGCTGTTGACCTTGTCGGTGCCACTCGAAGTTTGATTAATGCCCTGAGAAAATACGCTGACGACGCGTTCGGTGCGTGCGAACAAACGGTAAAAGGCTTCGACATCACTCGCGTCCAGTTCACAATGTGCGGCGACGCTGGCAATGTCCGCGCTCGCTGCAGCATTCAGGGCATCGTCCAGCCCTTCGGTACAATGACTGGTAAACAGGCTATTCTGTTCGCCGTTGTCGGCAAGATAATGCAACAGGCCATTGAACAGGATCGCATCGGTGGTCGGTTTCAGCGGCAGGAAGATGTCGGCAATATCAGCAGTCGAGGTCCTGCGCGGATCGATGACCACGATCATCAAATCGGGGTTGTCTTTCTTTGCCTTGACGATGCGTTGGTACAACACCGGATGACACCAGGCCGTATTCGAGCCGGTGATGACGATCAGTTTGGCGCGTTCCAGGTCTTCGTAACAACCGGGTACCGTATCGGTACCGAAGGCACGCTTTTGTGCGGCCACAACCGAAGACATACACAGGCGTGAGTTGGTATCGATATTGGCGCTGCCGATATAGCCTTTCATCAACTTGTTGGCGACATAATAATCTTCGGTCAACAATTGCCCAGACACATAGAAGGCGACACTGTCGGCGCCATGCTCATTAATAATGGACTGTAGTTGGTCACTGACAAAATTCAATGCATCATCCCAGGCTGTGGTTGTGCCCAGGACCTCCGGGTAAAGCAGTCTGTCATCCATGCTCAGTGTGTCGCCGAGAGCAGCGCCCTTGGAGCACAGGCGCCCGTAGTTGGACGGGTGCTCGGGGTCCCCGCTGACGCTGATACCGCCCTGCTCGTCCAGTGTGACGCGCACGCCACAGCCCACGCCGCAGTAGGGACAGGTTGTATTGATTGATTTATCCGGCATTTAACTGATTCATGATGACAAGGTTGCATTTATTATACACAAATCACGCCATCATGTTTTTAATAATCTGTGATTAAAATAACCATTTTCCTCTCAGGTATTCGTGTTCATAATGATGCATTATTTGTGTGCATAAACTGGGGCAGGCTAGCGATTGAGCGGCCGACACTAATGGCAAATATCGTCTATGATTACCAGGACAACGATAATAATTAATAAGGCGGCCTATCCCCATGTCAGTGACCATCACCATCCAGCCCAGCGGCCGTACATTCACGGCGGAACCGACCGAGACACTGCTGGAGTCGGCGCTGCGACACGGGATTTCATTCAATTACAATTGTAATAATGGCAGTTGCGGTAAATGCAGTGCACGCCTGCTCTCCGGTGAACTGGGCGAGATCCTGCCACATGACCATGTCTTCAAGGAACATGAAAAGGCCCAACAACGTATCCTGCTGTGTCGGGCCAAGCCGAGCACCGACCTGGTGATCGAGGCGACCGAGGCCAATGCCTCCAACCAGATAGCGGAGCAATCCATCGATACGATTGTGCACAAAATTGATGCGGTCGCCGATGATATCCGCATATTGCAGTTACGCACCCCCAGGAGTCAGACCCTGCAATTCCTCGCCGGTCAGCATGTCTGCCTGTCGATTGATGGACTGGCCCCCAGAAATAAATCCATTGCCAGTTGCCCCTGCAATGGTATGTACCTGCAATTCCATGTGCGCGAGGTACCGGGTGATGAATTTTCTGAATATGCATTCAAACACCTCAAGACCCGTCAAAAAGTAAACGTCTCCGGCCCCTATGGCGATTTCCTCCTCAATGAAGCCTCGACCCGGCCTATTATCTTTATCGCCTTTGATACCGGCATGGCACCGATCAAGAGCCTGATCGAGCATGCCATTGCCCTGGATAAAACCCAGCCGACATTCCTCTACTGGCTGGTGGACGAATACAGTTCACACTATCAAGGCAATTACTGTCGAAGCTGGGTAGATGCGCTGGATAATTTTCACTACATACCACTCGATATCCAGTACCAGAATAATAAAAGCGTGGATATCGATCGCCTACAGGACGGATTAAAAAAAACCGCCGAGATGATCGTGACTGAACATCCGCAGCTACAAGAGTATGATATCTATATCAATGGCCCGGCATGGTTATTTTCTGATATGCAGGAGGTCTTTACCGCAGCCGGGGTTCCCAGCGAACAAATGACTATTGATTCGATGAAGCGCTATTGAAGGTGATTTTCCATAGATAATATAGTTTGCAGAAAACACAGCATTAATCGCCATTGCTACTGATAGCCAAAACGCTACAAAAAGTAAGAACTCCATATAAATACTATGTTATGCTAGCCAAGAATATGGTCACTATGTCCATATAAAAATAATAATGGCACGAATTTTTGATCACAAAAATCTCTAATTTTTTATTAATATAGGATGAAGAAATAAGCTTCAGGAATTATAGTATGCGGTATTTAACAATAATTACTCTTATTTTTTTAATGAGCTTTCATGTCTCCCTTCTTAGTGCGAATGATATCATTCCGGCCCCTGAAGCGGACCCACACTATACCAAAGTAGGTTTCTTCGACATACATGTGTGCAATTGGCCTAATCGAGAACTCTTTTTCATGTCATTGTTTTCAACATACCAGTACAAAAATATTAACAAGATCGAAATATTCTCCCCCGAAAACAAAAAACTGGGTGAAATTAACACGATAAAATATAGATTAGTTATGCAAAAGGGAAAACCGGAAAAACGCGTATTTATCTCACAACTGAAAATACCTAAAAAA
>CAMYJO010000035.1:0-15060 GCA_947258755.1 uncultured Gammaproteobacteria bacterium | reverse complement strand
CGAAGCAAAAGATTATGTCATTCTTGCCAACATGGGAATGGCAAAAATAATGCAACCGAAAGCGAATGCGACACTCACAGAAATACCCGAAAAATTGACCTGGAAGCCGATCCCCGGCGCAAAAAACTACATGGTAATTATCAAGGATGTATGGGAACAACGCACGATACATTCCTCGAAAATACTCAGTAAGCCCGAACTCATTATACCCAAAGGATTATTGCAGAAAGGTGGCATATATAACTGGTTAATACACGCACGAGACGTCAATGAAAATGCCTTACTGGGTGATTTCAACCACGGGTCTCTGAGTGATACGATCGAATTTTCCATTCAGTAGCCAGCGACAGATCGCTTATAGCGTTAGATGTAAAAGCCTGATGAAGACAAACCAATGGAAAACACTCTCATCCATCGGTGTAAGACTTACTTTGATGAATAACGCGTATAAAACCAGTACAGATAGCTCAACAAATGTCCTTTGCCCAGAATGAAAACCTGGCTCGTCCGATCAAATGTTATATCAGTCACATACTTTTCTTGGGTACCACTTCCAATATATGATCGCACGCCAGCTCGCACAAGATGTCAGGGCCTATACTGACGCACTGGTCATGGAATTGCTCATGAAAACAAATACCATACCTACGAAGCCATAAAGTCAACGAGTAAATACAAAGGCCCTGAAAGAAGAAATGTATCACGGCGGTTAACAGATAGAAGAGATGACTACAATCCCAGAATAGCTCAGGAATAGAATGAAAGTCGTTCAGACTGAGTTTGGATCGGAGGATTCGAAAGTCATTGCTTTCAGCAAGTAACTGACAGATTTCACCACCGCATGAACTTCTTCATGCACTGGGCATTGAATACTGATAGAGCAATATCACTAAATATCCATTCATTTACATTGTCAGGAACTGACGCCTGTTGTCTTCAGTTGGAATTTCATCAGCGAGAATTCGACGAAGTTCGACCAGTGACTGCGCTTTTTTTGATGCCTTCTTTACCATGATTTTTGCCATTGGCCCAACATAATCGACAAGATCTTTCTCAACTTTTTTCAGGGTCGCCTCATCAAATATACTGCTAACATCTGATTGCTGAACAAACACTGCCTCCTGTTCTATTTTCTCTGAACCAGCATCCATATTATTGTTGTGATCTTCAGCCTCTTCATGTGACATTACTTCATAAACATCATGCTTTCTCACATGCTTGTCTGCACGAAGCCCTAGATAATGAAACATGTTTTTACATTCATCTGACATGCAACTAACAACATCATAAAAAGATCTTGAAACAAGTAATTGATTTTCACCTGCGAAATTCATAATCCGCTGTGCTACGTTAATACCATCTCCTATAGTATTTCTCTGACCGTTGATATCTTCTACAATTTTTACCGGACCTAAGTTTATACCTAACCTTACTTTATAAACAATTTCGCAGGTATTCTCCAATTCCGCGAAAGCATCTTTGAGGCCAATTCCTATAAATAAAATATCTTCGGGATCACCCAGATAACAGATAGCCATTCCATCACCTGTATCCAGGTTAATGCAATCATCATTTCGAACATCACTTAATGCTTCAGAAACCAGTGAACAGAAGTGATTTTTCACTTCCATTTGATGTGAAACAGACAGCTTTGTATAGCCTACAATGTCGAGAAATAAAACACTGCATATCCAGGTACGGTTATTACGTTCCATAATTTAAACAGCCCTTATATCAGTCGTCATCTATCATTTTCATTGCCTTTTCCAGGCTAATGCGCATACGGTTAAATGACTCACTTAACTCAGAAATTTCATCATCACCTTTATGCTTGAATTGATCAACACTAGTATTGCCTTTGCTGATTTCATCTGCAATGTTCGACATTACCCGTACAGGCTTAATGATGATTTTATTCAGCATGATATTCAGCAAAATGAACATAATTAAACTGGCAACAATCAGTGAACCCATGATAATCATGAATGCATAGTTTGCCTTTTCAATGGGAACATTGAGTGGAACAGAAACGATCTGACTGCCAACGACTTCATTGTACTTCCAACCAAATCCATTGGCATCACCATAAAGCTTAATCATTGTTTGAGGAGCCGCATCTACAGTGCTATGACAAACCAGACAATCTTTATTCTTAATCTTGATCGGTCTGGCAAAATACAACATTCGACCGGTTGGCGTTTCACGCTCCCCCACTATCGTCTGTCTTTCCTGATTATCTCTAAATTCTTGAATAATATCCGTTTCCCAGTCTGTCGCCCGGTCTCGTGGATTGGTTGGATTTAAAGTAGCCTCTTTATAGTGATATTCAGGATTATTTTTACGCAGCTCATTGAAATTCTGTGTTGCCGCATAGGATGGAACCGACTGCGGTAGAAATTTTTCTTTGAGTTGACTTACAAGTAGCGGTCTTATTTCCTTAACGGTATATCCACGTATCGCCAATGCCGCCTCCATCATCATTCCAGCATGTTTGATGACGTCTTCTTTGGCATTGTTATGCAAAACAGTGTGAGAGATAAAACCCACAACCGCAAAACCGACAATGAAAACAGCCGATAATACCAAGTTAAATTTTGTTTTTAATTTCATTTCCCGCCCCATTCCTGTTAGCAGCCACAATAACAGACTCCCGGCGCTGTCGTTCACTCAAGGTATTTGAATAAACTATCAGTCCAGCCGGATCTAAACGTGGTCTCAAAACTATGATAAACAAATATGGTTTAATTATTTTTATGAAACAGTGGATATCAGATGTTAGTAATATTCACAATTAAAATAACACCTTATTATTCTCGTACGCAATTATATAGACAGCCCAAGGTAAATTACAGTTTAAAATAACATAAAGTTGTGGTTTATTAATCTAAATATAAGATTTAAGATAACGTTTAGGCTACCGAATACGGCGGTATGGATGTGTCGATGATCAAGCGCATGAATGAACTTGAAGAACAAAACTGACGCCTTTTAATAAATATACATATAAAATAACGACTTAAATAGAATGTCATCCAGGAGAACAGGATATCCATTCGATCAGTCTGTAAGACTTTTTTGATCAACGAGACTTGTTTCCGTTAGCAGGCAAAGACTTCAGGAGTTGCTGCCCTGATGACAGACTGGCTACTGCGACTGACCTACAGCAATATCACCAGGGGCTTCTGACTGTGTTTTTATACCTGCACAATGTGAAAGGCCAGCCGTGCAACTACAAGCATTTATACACTACTTACAGGCAATTAGAGCTGAATCCCAAGATCAAACCTAAACGTCGACTGAAGGAACTTGAGCATCGCCAGTCCTTATGGGAATTTCTGTTAAATGAATCATCCTCCAGATCCATTATCTTTATAGCCTTTGACACCCCGGCATGGCACCGATCAAAGCCTGATCTAACACAACATTGCGCTGGAACAAAGCCAGCCCCTGCTCCTATACTGGCTAATGGACGAATTCAGCAGCCATTACCAGCACAATTATTGTCGTAGCTGGGGAGATGGGCTGGATAATTTCAGTTATCGGCCGCTAAAAATTAATTATCAGGATGAATATCACATCGACATCTACCATCTAAAGCAGGCGTTAAAAAGCACCGCGGGAATGATTATCAAGGAACACAATGATTTAAACAACTACGATATCTATATCAACTGACAACCTGGCTATTCTATGGCATGCACAAGGCCTTTGTCTCATCCGGTGTGCCCGATGGGCAGATCGTCGTGGATTCAATGAAACGTTATTGACCCATTAAGACATAAGCCCACAGCATCTGCTGGAATAGAAAATAGTTAGTAGAATGAGCGACGGGACATGACAACGAACAAAAAAGATATGACAACGGAACAACTGGACTATACCTATTCTCAATTATCATCTGCTGCCGCAGCACAGCTGGTAGACGAGCACTATAACCTTGGTAAGGTGGATAACTGCCTGTATTACCAGCTCGGCTTACATGACAATTATCTGGTGAATAGCGGACAAACCAAATATATTCTGCGCATCTATCGCAACAATTGGCGTAGCGGTAATGATATCCGCTTTGAACTCGCACTGCTTGATTACCTCGCGGAAAAGAAAGCCCCGGTGGCCACGGCACTGCGCACGCGACAGGAAGAGTTGTGCTTCAGCATTCCAAGTCCAGAGGGAGAACGCTTTGCCGCCCTGTTTCATTACGCCGATGGTTTTACACCTGAGGGCGAGCTATCGACGGCTGTGGCCTTCAAGCTGGGAACGACTGTCGCCGAAGTGCACGGCCTTGCCGATGGATTCCAGAACCCGTATCCGAAACAGGCCCTTGATCTATCTTACCTGCTGGATGACTCGATTCAGGCGATAGCACCGTTTCTCGACGCCAACGCAACAGCCTACCTCAATGCACTACAACAGAAGATTGAAAACGAGATACCGTCGTTGAACAATCAAGCACCGGTGTACGGCATCTGCCTTGGCGATGTCAACTCAAGTAATTTCCATATCAATGCCAACAAGGACATCACCCTGTTCGACTTTGACCAATGCGGATACGGCTTCAGGGCCTTCGAGATCGGGAAATTCAACTCATCCGTGCATACGGCAAGCGCCAAGCAGGCCATCACCAAGGCGTTCCTAAAAGGCTATCAGGATAAACGCACACTGTCGGCTGACGAACTGAAGGCGATCCCCTACTTCGAAATAGCCGCGGTCATCTGGGTCATGGCTATTCATGCGTATAATGCCGATCGCATCGGTCACAAGTTCCTGCAGGAGGCGTTCTGGCTACGCAGATTGTCTATTTTGAAAACGCTGCAACGGCAGTTATTCACCTGACCGCTTTGGCACTGCCGCTACAGTTGATACTACTAACTATTTGGGCACCCTTCATTCGCTGTCAGTGACATCATGATCATGTCGCCTTCCATTTTAACCGGATAGGTGGCGGCGCAACCTTCATCCGGTGCAACGGCCTCACCTGAATCCAGATTGATTTTCCAGTCATGTAATGGACAGGCAACGCGTTTACCGGAGACAATACCCTGTGACAATGGCCCGCCCTTGTGCGGACATTTATCAAGTACCGCGAATATCTCGTCATCCTGTGTGCGAAACACGGCAATATTGCCACCTTTTGTTTCTACAATCCTTGCACCCTGCGCCGGGATATCATCCAGCTTGCCTACTTCAATCCAGTTTTCACTCATGTCTTGTTACCTTTAATCTGTTTATGCGTTGAGGCTGATCAGCTTATCTTCTTGATAGGCGTAAATTCATGCGCCTCGCCACCCTTGGCGCGCTCCTCCCATGGATCATCCTGGGCAAATTTCTGTGCAAACAGGAAACGCTCAGCGGCGGCCTTACGCCCTTCCGGATCATCCAGCATTTTTTCTTTCACATAGGTCAGGCCAACACGCTCAATCCAGGGTGCGGTACGTTCCATGTAATGGGCTTCTTCACGATAGATCTGCATAAAGGCCGCTGCATATTCGAGCACCTCCTCTTCGGTTTTGACCGTACACAGCAGATCGGTTACACGTACCTTGATACCGCCGTTACCACCGACATGTAGTTCATAACCGGAATCGACACAGACGACACCAAAATCTTTAATAGTCGCCTCGGCACAGTTACGAGGGCAACCGGATGCAGCCATCTTGTATTTATGCGGCGTCCATGAACCCCAGGTCATTTTTTCCAGTTCGATACCCAGGTGGGTCGAGTCCTGGGTGCCGAATCGACACCATTCCTTGCCGACACAGGTTTTGACGGTTCGCAGGGCCTTGCCGTAGGCATGCCCGGATACCAGACCGGCCTCATTCAGTTCGCCCCATATTCCGGGCAACTCATCTTTCTTCAGGCCGTACAGGGCAATACGTTGACCACCGGTGACATGTACGGTCTTGACCTTGTACTTCTCGGCGACATCGGCAATCTTGCGCAATTCCTCCGGCGTGGTACCACCCCCCCACATACGCGGGATAACCGAAAAAGTGGCATCTTTCTGAATATTGGCGTGTGCACGCTCATTAATAAATCGCGATTGCGAGTCGTCTTTGAACTCACCCGGCCATTGGCATAACAGGTAATAGTTCAAGGCCGGTCGGCACTTGGAACAACCGGCCGTCTTCCAGCTCATCAAGTCCATCACGGCGGGTATCGATTTCAATTCATTCTTCTTGATACTTGCACGCACTTCATCATGGGTATGCTCGGTACAAGCACACATTGGTTTTAAATGCGGAGCGACCGAGTAGTCACCGCCTACGGTATGCGCCAGCAGACTCTCGACCAGACCGGTACAGGAACCACAGGAGCTAGACGCCTTGGTATGTGCACGTACGTCATCGAGGGTAAACAGTTTCTTTTCGGTGATGGCCTTGACGATATCGCCCTTACAGACGCCATTACATCCACAGATTTCAGTCGTATCTGACATCATCGCTATACGATTATCATCACCATGCCCCGAGTCGCCCAGATGCGCCTGACCAAACAGTATGTTTTCACGGAAATCAGTAATATCAGTTTCATCACGCATCAGGTCAAAGTACCAGGTGCCATCGATGGTATCGCCATACATGACCGTACCCTGGATCTTGTTGTCCTTTACAACCAATTTGCGATAGACGCCACGTGCGGCATCCTGAAACACCAGTTCTTCGCAATTCTCATCACCGGTAAAATCGCCTGCAGAAAACAGATCGATACCCGTAACCTTGAGTTTTGTGGAAGTCACCGAACCTTCGTAGGAACCAATCCCCATCTTGGCGAAGTGGTTAGCACAGACCTTACCCATCTCGAACAAGGGGGCTACCAGACCATAAGTCTGGCCACGGTGCTGTACGCATTCGCCCACTGCATAAACGCGTGGGTCAAAGGTCTGCATGGTGTCATTGACCACGATACCGCGCTCACAATGGATGCCGGCCTTTTCTGCCAGTTCAAAGTTGGGACGAATACCCACGGCCATGACCACCAGGTCGGCATAGATCTCGGTACCATCCTTAAAGCGTACCTTCTCGACCTGGTCCTTACCGATAATCGCCTCGGTCTGCGCTTCCATCAGGAAGTGCAGTCCCTTCTCTTCCAGCGATTTCTTCAACATTGCTGCGGCAGGCTTGTCCAACTGACGTTCCATCAAGGTATCCATCAGGTGGACCACGGTCACACTCATGCCCTGCAGCAACAGTCCATTGGCCGCTTCCAGCCCCAGCAGACCACCACCGATAACGACCGCATGTTTTTTCTCTTTTGCCGCATCCAGCATCAGATCAACATCATGGATATCACGGAAACTGATCACCCCGTCGAGATCATTACCAGGAATAGGAATAATGAAAGGTTGGGAGCCGGTCGCCAGTAACAGACGGTCATAGTCCTCGACCGTACCGTCGTCGGCGATGACCTTGCGATTAACGCGATCGATCTCGGTTATCTTTTTGCCCTTGTGCAATTTGATATTGTTATCTGTATACCATTGCTCGTCATTAAGCATGATCTCATCGATGGTCTTGTCACCGGCCAGTACCGGCGAAAGCATAATGCGGTTGTAGTTACCATACGGCTCTTCACCGAAAACGGTAATTTCATAATCATCCGGGCCCAGCTTTAGCAGCTCTTCCAGCGTACGCACGCCGGCCATTCCATTTCCCACCAATACCAACTTTTCTTTCATTCCTGACTCCTGGTAAACACACAACGGCGATTCTATAAATATAATTGCCTGCTTATATTGCAAGCAATATGCCAGATTGGCGTCATTGATGGAAATTGGCTATATAATTGTAATTATTATATTTTTTTAATAGGCGTTACGAAGGACATGTATGCACACCGACTTAATTGCTCTATAATGGTGCAATTCCATATATAACTTGCTTCTTTTTAACTCATTATTCGAAGAGTTTGAATGACTGATGCTGAGTCTGCAGTTTAAGCACGATGACAGCTGCTATCGCTGCATCATTAATAAACAAATGCACCTTGTTTTTCCATTACATGCAAATTCATCTTCACTGCTACGCACAGATTATGTGCAATCAATCAGCAATCAAACCAGTCGTAAACGATTGCTTAGTTTTGCAATCAATTGCTTACTTACTTGGTAGACAAAGTGCTGTCAGTGAGGGCAATTTTAAAGTATGCCGTAAGGCGAACAAAGGGACTGTAGGAGTGGTCATCGCGTCAATCATTACACTAATTAAGATAACGGTCCCCACGGCTACGAATAAGCAGTAGCGAGGTAAAGAGAAGAAGGTAGCTTATTTTTTCTAGCTACCCTGCCCTAGCTACTTTTACTTCGCGGCCGGGGGCCGCTCCTACATTGGGGATAAACACCGGCACTAGCATACCAGCCATTCCTTATGACCGACTCAGCGTGTTGAAGCATTGCACCAGCGGCGCGCTGACGGGCTCTATTTTCTTGCGCATGACACTGCCTACCGCATCGGTGATGGCAAAAATCGGATTGATCACCGGCACGCCGGTATGTGTCAGGATCAACATCGATCTGATCTCATCTCGTAGAGACGGCAGTGCCTGTATTAACTGATCAAGCGCGGCATTGGCCTGCATTTCGTCGGATTGACCATCGAGGTAGCTATCAACCTCGGCAATAATGTCAGTGACATTACGGTAATGAAAATCTGTCAGCCTGCCGGGAGCGAAATAGCTTTCTATGGACTCCAGGAAGGAGACGACAACATCCTGGTTCGCAGGGCGTTTCAGAATATGCAGGCTGGTGCTGATAAAACTTTGTCCTTGTGCAGACAACAGGCGTAACAACAAAGCTGCAAAAGGGTTGTCGGCCGATTGCAATTCACGCAGGTGTGGCAAGTGCGTCTCCAGATCCTGACGCGGGGGCACTTGTTCAGGTAAATCGTCGGGCGTTGCATGTAAAAAGCCCACCTGGAACACGTTCTTTTTCTTGCCCCGCTGCCAGATGTCCATTCTTTCCTCATCACTGAGCAGATCCGGCTGCAGAATCAGTTTGACGCTGTCGATGATATCTCTGGGTGATTCTTCGAATGGCAAGAACTCCAGCAGGAATTCTGTAAGCACCCTGCCCATCTGCCCTTCGACGACACATTGACGGGCGAGCATACGCCGGGCATTACCTGAATCCGGCATCGCCCACCACGCGCGCCTGGCCAGTTCATCGGTCAGTCCACTAGCCCCACTGACTGCAACCACGGCCTCACTTTCACCCAGCATCAACAAGTCATCGAGACGGGCATCACTAGCCTGGCCCATCCGTGTCCAGCGTTTGAGATAGACCGGGTAGCCGCCCGGCGATCCCATAACATGACTGGACAGCAGTTCCCGGACATGACGGATGTACTGATCAGAACGGCAATTGGGATTCAGTTGAACTTTTGCTTCGCTGCCGGATTCGGAAAGACATTTAACGACATTAATACCCTCGTCGATGCATACGGCCACGGCATTGGCCAGCATGACATTGAGTCTGAGGGAGTCTTCGGGGCTTAAATCCATGTTGCAGGGTTAACTAATAAAAAAAACAGAACGGTCTCGCTTCACATTACCAACAATGGCATCAGCTCGCCATCCATGTCCAGATCAACCAGATCATCATAGCCACCGACATGGGTTTCACCAATAAAAATCTGCGGTACCGTGCGACGACCTTCGCTCAGTGTCAGCATCTCCTGGAATCGATCCGGCTCTAGATCTATACGTACCTTTTCAATTTCCTGAACGCCTTTTTTGGTCAGTAATTGCTCCGCCCGTATACAATATGGACATACGGCCGTTGAGTACATCACTACTTTTGCCATGAACACTTCCTCTTCATCTATTTTCAAACCACGAATATTATAACTTAACTATTCACTTCATTTCCCGAATTATCTTGTTTACCAGCAACTGGCAGCATGAAATGAACAAAATAATAAAAAAGACTAGGCAAAACCCTCAGAAAATACTAAAATTCCGCTCCAATTGGGTAAATTGACCCTCCACATAAACATTGATATTTACTTATATTATTGTTTTTATTACATATTTTTGTGGAAGCCCGAATATCTTCGCATTCTGAAAATCTTTATAAGCAAATGTTGATAGACGATTTCAGAATGTGCGATAATGGTAATTTAACGATTTCAAACAGCGCCTGTACATTGTTCGCAGGCGTACTGATAAACCTACATGCAGGAGAAGACAATGGATCCCATGTACTACGAGACCATCACTAAACTTGAAGAAATGGGTGCTAACCCGGAATATGTCAACGGTTGGGCCAGTGGCTTCTTACACAACCCGCAACGTGAAGAGCAACGTGTTACCGATGCTTACTCTGCCGGTTATGACGATGGTGCTAACAAGAATACTGACAACGCAGATAAGTTCAAATCCTGAGTTGAGTATTCTGAAATAAAAAAGCGGGAAATATTCCCGCCGCCTCCACCAAATCAATGGGTTACAGCAACCAGCCGTAACTCACCCAAACCAACAAAAACCAATTGTTTTTCAATATGTTAACGGCTCCATCGGGGCCGTTATTCATTTCTGCATGTGTCTGACCAAATCTACTTTGGTCTCAGGATTCGCACAAATATGTCTTCGTGCGAAATACAAGAATCGAATATCACCGTTATTGCCGCTTTACCTAAACAAGGTTCATATCATCGAGAACTTGTTCACCATCCCTTCTGAGATCCGTTAAGCACTTGTTTACGGCTATATGACTCTTAGGTCTGCTTATCAGCGGAAGCAGCCGTTTGTAAAGTAATTCAATTAGGCTGAGTTCGGCCAGAAGCGGTCATCCAGGCATTACCTAAACCATAGAAATGCAGACATTCAACGAACGATTAAGCGTACTGATGTAAAGTATCCAAGTGGCGCGACTTGTTAAAAGGTTTTTCTCAATAACTTTAGTCGTATTTGCTTTTCGATCTCTATTATGCAAAACATAATCACACCAACTATTATAATCAATGCGCCATCTAATACACTTATTGCCTGGGTTTCAAATATAGTTTGAAACCATGGTACATAAGTAATAGCAAACTGTCCTAGTGTCACTGCGATAACAGCCGCCCATACAACGCGGGTGCCAAGAACGGCTTTCCGGTTTAACGATGTCCCATACATATTTCTTATAAAGAAAAGATGAAATATTTCCAGTACGACCAGTGTATTCATGGCTATCGTTCGAGCTAAATCTTCGGAATAACCCTTAATAATGGCGTATTCATACATACCAAATACACCAGCAAGAAACAGGCCAGCGACTAGTACGATATGCCACATAAGGCCACCACTTAGCAGGGCCTCATTGCGCGACCTGGGCGGCCTTTGCATGGTGTTTTCTTCTGTCGGCTCAAAGGCCAGCGCAATACCGAGTGTGACGGCAGTTATCATATTGATCCATAAGATCTGGATGGGTGTGATAGGCAGGCTCAATCCTAGTAGTAAGGCAAGGATTATAGTCAATGCCTCGCCTGCATTGGTTGGTAATGTCCAGCTGATTACTTTCTTGATATTGTCATAGACGGTTCGACCTTCTCTTACAGCAGCAACGATAGTAGAAAAATTGTCGTCAGCCAGTACGATTTCAGACGCTTCCTTTGCAGCTTCACTTCCCGTTTTACCCATCGCAACTCCAACCCCGGCGCGTTTGAGTGCGGGTGCATCATTAACACCATCTCCCGTCATGGCAACGGTCATGCCATTCGCCTGTAATGCCATCACTAGGCGTAATTTATGTTCGGGGCTGGTGCGTGCGAAGATGCCGGTATTGCAGACGATAGTCTTCAGTTGTACATCATCGAGCTTATCAAGTTCATGACCGGATAATACTTTGTCACTGCATCGCAAACCCAGCTGTTTTCCAATTGCGGATGCAGTAACAGCATGATCACCCGTAATCATTTTTACATCGATACCCGCCTGATGGCACTTGATTATAGACTCGATAGCTTCCTGGCGCGGTGGATCGATCAAACCCGCCAAGCCCAGAAATATTAACGAATCTTGCACATCCTCATGTTCAAGCACGGTATGCTCGGGTTTCACGGCTTTAGCAGCAAAAGCAAGGACGCGCCGTCCCTGTCTGGCAATGGAAGCGGCCTGTTTTTCCCAGTATTCATTATTAAGAGTTTGAGATTTATTGTCACCATCACGCTGTTCATGACACATCGAAAGAATCGTCTCTGGCGCCCCCTTAACAAAAATAAATGCATGATTTTCATGGTCATGGTTAAGCGTGGCCATGTATTTGTGCTTGCTATCAAATGGGATAACATCGGTGCGTATCCATTGGTCCCTTAACTCACTGCTATCAGCACCGGTTTTTGAAGCAAAGGCTAATAGTGCTATTTCCATCGGATCGCCGTACCCCGTCCAGGAGTCATTTTTTCGAATCAGTTCCGCATCATTGCAAAGTGCTGTTACCTTGCCTAATTCGCGCAGTGATGAGTAGACCTGTGCTGAAATAACACTGTTATCTAGTTCAATATCACCCGATGGATCGTAACCAGCCCCTTTTATATCAAAACAGTTGTGGCTCGTTACAATGGAAACGACCATCATTTCATTGCGCGTGAGAGTACCTGTCTTGTCAGAACAGATAACGGAGACTGAGCCCAGGGTTTCAATCGCGGGGAGTCGTCGAACAATAGCTTTTTGATGCGCCATCACCTTCACGCCCACGGCCAGCGTTATGGTCAACACTGCAGGTAACCCTTCAGGAATTGCAGCGACTGCAATTCCTACAACAGCCATAAACAAACTGGAAAAATCGTGATGTAATACAAAATAACCGAATAGCAACATTAATAAAGCAATGGCAAGAATAAATAAGGTAAGCCATCGTGCGAATACAGCCATTTGCGATACTAAAGGTGTATCCAGGGTCTGCACTTCTGAGAGCAAACCACCGATGCGCCCGATTTCAGTCTTGGCACCTGTGGCAACAACGACACCCATGCCTTGCCCACTGGTGACGGTCGTTCCACTAAAACCGATACAGAAACGATCTCCAAGAGACGCATCTATAGCAACGGGTTTCGTCAGTTTTTCAACGGCAACTGATTCGCCAGTCAATATGGATTCCTGAATTTGTAAACCATGGGACTTAAGTAAACGAAGATCAGCGGGCAACTTGTCTCCGGCTTCAAAAAACACAATGTCACCTGGCACTAATTCATCACTCGGTAGAACCTGGCGTTTACCATCTCGCATGACAGAAGCATGCAAGGCTAACATGTGCCGAATCGCCTCCATTGCTTTCTCTGCTTTACCTTCCTGATAAAAACCGATAACGGCATTAATAATTACTACTGCAATAATAACAAACGTATCGACTACATGACCTAATAGCGCCGTAATGACAGCCGCACCAATAAGGACGTATATTAAGATATTATGGAAATGTGCTAAGAAGCGCAGCAAAATACTTCGCTGTGCAGGTTCAGGAAGTTTGTTTGGACCAAAAGTCTGTAACCGCTGCTTTGCGTCATCTTCACTTAAACCATCAAGGGTCGCGTCAAGAGCTGCTAGCGTATCTTCAGATGGTTGGTTATGCCAGTTTTGAATTTCATCCATTGTTCAGTAGTCATATCTCTAAACGAATTTCGTCGGGCTATATCCCAAACAGGAATAAATATACCAGTGTGTATATTGTGTCATTACTTCGACAGCTATTTAATACATAAAGGTACAGGTTGCCAAAAATGAATTATATTCATATTATATGGACTAAACAAAATACAATAATTTCTTTAGATGAACTATGAATGACTTCTTTGAGCTGTTTTTATTAAACATAATATTAATGGATTCTGAATGTCCGAGTAGGGGCGTTTGTAGCCTATCACTATGTGATAGTCAAACGGCCGATTTGTGTATTAACCGGCCATACACCGACATTTAGTAAACGATTCATATGCGATCTAAGATGAAGATGAGACCTCTCTCAACACAATACCTATGATTCAAAAATAGTAATATCGCACATGTCTCGCGCGATAGAATATAAGTCAGTGATTTAACAAAGTGTTAGGGTTAGATTCCCGCTTTTTTATTGCCTGTCTGTTTAGCTAATGATCTCTGATCATTCAAACAACTGCATTAGCGCCTTGCTTGTTTTAGCAATCGCTGCCGGGCCGTCGATATCCATGACCTGATCGATGACCCATTTATTATCATGGTGCTCATCGCCCATAACATCCTGCACCTTACTGCCAAAGCATTGCATAAAGCTATAGCTGGGTCCCTCTTCTGCAGAGTAGTCGAACTCCGCATACTCGGCAGAACGTCGATTCAACATATCGATAAAGGAACTGCGATAATCCCCTTCGCCGAATAAATCGGTGGCATTATCCTGCATATGATCAGATAAACGCATCGCCAGCGTGGTGATAAAGGCCTGCCGGCTTTCATCATCTATTTTGCCGTAGGCTAATCGGTCTGACATCTGTAAGAACATCGCCAGGTATTCAGCGATCACTTTGACGCGTTGTTCGTCATCGTCATAGATATACTTTTCGCCATGCAGGCTTTTCGCATTTTCAAGCGCTACCCGCCAATAGATAAAGGCCAATGCCTGGGCATTTTCCCTGACCAGATCCTCAGATAATTTTGCCCGGGACTTGTCGGTCCACTTACTTTTGATTCTTACTGCCAAACGACTATCCTCATATTATACCCACGTCTATTATAAGACTTTTCTACAAGGGCATGTACAACAAACAGCTTAGTAGTATACTATTTTAGTATGATTATGTGTATTTTTAGAGTAGTTAATCGTTCAGGTAAGGCATCATGGTAGCTCAGGAAATTGCCAGGTCCGTACAGCAGAACTGCAACATCGCCGATGCCCACTTCGCCGGTGAATACACTCTCTGTATTTATCTGTTAAAAATGAGAGAGTTATATCGCTGGGAAAAGAAAATCAAGTTTGGCGAATCATTGCCTAATAGTGATATTGGTCAATGGCTAACAGCCCGTGAGCAGTTCTGGAGCGAACTCGATGACAGTGACTATGAAGATATCACTATCAACGGATCGCACTATTCACCCTATGACTCCAGCAGCATC
>CAMYJO010000034.1:895-21128 GCA_947258755.1 uncultured Gammaproteobacteria bacterium | reverse complement strand
ACTTTAACTATTATATCTATCTAATTAGGAGATACATATGGAACTCGCAAATGCATTGTTATACATCGCAGGTGCTTTGATGATGGGACTGGGTGCCCTCGGTGCCGCGGTAGGTATCGGTGTTCTCGGTGGCCGCTTCCTCGAAGGTGCTGCACGTCAACCTGAACTGATCCCGATGTTACGTACCCAGTTCTTCATCGTTATGGGTCTGGTAGACGCGGTTCCTATGATCGCAGTTGGTATCGCCATGTATGTTCTGTTCGCGGTCGCTTAAGGTCGGGTCACATACATTACCTGTTCAACACATTATGAATAAGGTTGAAGCATGAATATCAATTTAACATTATTTGGGCAATCGATTACGTTCATCGTCTTCGTGTGGTTCTGCATGAAGTTTGTTTGGCCACCGATTATGGGCGCCTTACAGGAACGTCAAAAAAGGATTGCCGATGGTCTCGCCGCCGCAGAACGCGGTCAACACGAACAGGAGCTGGCGCAAAAGGCAGCTGCTGATAAGCTGCACGAAGCCAAAGAGCAGGCAGGTGAAATTATTGCCCAGGCTCAGAAGCGTGCCGGCGAAATCGTTGACGAGGCAAAAGATGATGCGCGTACTGAAGGTGAGCGCCTGGTCGCTGCTGCCCAGTCCGAGATTGAACAAGAAGTCAATCGGGCTAAGGAAGCACTGCGTCAGCAGGTCGCAAGCATTGCAGTCGCGGGAGCGTCAAAGGTGTTGGAGCGTGAAGTTAATGAAAGCACGCACGGCGACATCCTTGACAAACTAGTGGCTGAAATTTAAACGAGGCGTCAATGGCCGAATTAATCACAATTGCACGTCCTTACGCAGAAGCCGTTTTTAAACGTGCCGCCGAAACCAGTTGTTTCCCGGCATGGTCCGAAGCATTGCAGCTGATGGCTGCCATTGCCACGGACGAGAGCATGGCTAATGTGATTGCAGGCGCACAGTTCTCAAAGGCTGAGTTGGCCGACCTTTTTAACGAGGTCGCAGGCGACAAGATTGATCAGGAAGCCAAAAACCTGGTCAAACTTCTGGCCGAAAACGGCCGCCTGGCATTGTTACCTGAAATTGCCGAGCAGTATGAAGTGCAGCGTGCAGAAGCCGAAGGCAGTATTGAAGCTGAAATTGTTTCAGCTTTTGCCGTCTCCGATGCACAACGCAGCAAGGTAGCCGAATCACTCAAGCAGCGTTTGGGTCGTGACATCAAACTAAGTGTAACCATCGATGAATCGTTGGTCGGCGGAGCTATCATCCGCGCTGGCGATATGGTCATTGACGGTTCAGTACGCGGTAAGCTGGAAAAGCTTGCCAGCACCGTGAACTAATAGGGGATAATGGATATGCAACTGAATCCATCTGAAATCAGCGAAATCATCAAGAAGCGAATCGAGAATTTTGATTCTGCAGCAGAAGCAAAAAACATAGGTACCATCGTCGGCATCACCGACGGTATCGTCCGTATCCATGGCCTGAATGACGTTATGTCCAGTGAGATGCTGGAGTTTCCAGGTAATACATTCGGCATGGCACTTAACCTCGAGCGTGACTCGGTCGGTGCGGTAGTACTCGGTGCCTATGAGCATCTGACAGAAGGCGACACGGTAAAATGCACAGGTCGTATCCTTGAGGTTCCAGTTGGACCGGCCATGCTGGGTCGCGTTGTCGACGCACTCGGTAATCCAATCGATGGCAAAGGCCCGATTGATACAGACCTGACAGCACCTATCGAGCAGGTAGCGCCAGGCGTTATCACGCGTAAGTCTGTTGATGAGCCCGTGCAAACCGGTCTGAAATCCATCGACACCATGGTGCCTATCGGTCGTGGTCAGCGTGAGTTGATCATCGGTGACCGCCAGACGGGCAAGACCGCCGTGGCCATCGACGCCATTATCAACCAGAAAGGTACAGGCGTTAAGTGTATCTACGTTGCGGTTGGCCAAAAGGCTTCTTCTGTTGGCGGCGTGGTACGCAAGCTTGAAGAGCATGGCGCTATGGATCACACCATTGTCGTCGCAGCAACTGCGGCCGAAGCGGCAGCCCTGCAATTCATCGCCCCGTACTCTGGTTGTGCGATGGGTGAGTATTTCCGTGATCGTGGCGAAGACGCACTGATCGTCTATGATGACCTGACCAAACAGGCATGGGCATACCGCCAGGTATCTCTGTTGCTGCGTCGTCCGCCAGGTCGTGAAGCCTATCCAGGTGACGTCTTCTATCTGCATTCCCGTCTGCTTGAACGTTCGGCTCGTGTAAATGCCGATTTCGTTGAAAAAGCGACCAACGGTGAAGTCAAAGGCAAGACCGGTTCACTGACCGCTCTGCCGATCATCGAAACCCAGGCAGGTGACGTATCGGCGTTCGTACCGACCAACGTTATCTCCATTACTGATGGTCAGATCTTCCTCGAGTCCGACCTGTTCAACGCCGGTATTCGTCCAGCGATCAATGCGGGTCTGTCGGTATCACGTGTAGGTGGCGCGGCGCAGACCAAGATCATCAAGAAGCTCGGTGGTAGTGTGCGTTTGGCACTGGCCCAGTATCGTGAATTGGCGGCCTTCTCGCAGTTCGCTTCTGACCTCGATGATGCCACACGTGCACAGCTGGAACGTGGACAGCGTGTGACCGAATTGATGAAACAGAAACAGTATGCACCGATGTCGGTTGCAGAGTTGGCGATCTCGCTTTATGCCGCCAACGAAGGTTTCCTGGATGACGTCCCGGTTACCAAGATTGTTGATTTTGAAGCGGCCATGCAGTCAGGTATCGCTTCAAACAATGCAGACCTGCTCGACAAGATCAACGAGTCCGGCGACTACAATGATGAAATCGAGGCTGCTATCAAGTCAGCGCTTGAAAAATTCAAGGAAACCGGAACCTGGTAAGGGGCTAGATCATGGCAGTCGGAAAAGAAATACGTACACAGATCAAGAGTATTAAGAATACTCAGAAGATCACCAGTGCGATGGAAATGGTGGCAGCCAGTAAGATGCGTCGTGCGCAGGAATACATGAGAGCCACGCGTCCGTATGCAAGCAAGATCAGAAACGTGATTGGCCATCTGGCGCACGCGCATCCTGAATACAAGCACAGTTTCATGATCGAGCGTGAAGTCAAGCGAGCTGGTTTTATCATTATTTCATCTGACCGCGGTCTGTGTGGCGGCCTGAACTCGAATGAGTTCCGTGCCACGGTTCGCAAGATGGCGGAAATGGACAAGCAAGGTATTGAGATTGACCTGTGTACGATTGGTAAAAAATCCACGCAGTTCTTCAAGCGCCTGAAAGGCAACCTGCGTGCTGAAACCTCTGATCTCGGTGACCGCCCACGTCTGGAAGATATTATCGGTCCGGTCAAGGTCATGCTGGATGCCTACGAGAATGGTGAGATCGACCAGCTGTTTGTGGTCTATAACGAATTCGTTAACACCATGACCCAGAGTCCGCAGATCGAGCAGTTATTACCGATTGCAGCCAACGAGATGGAAGAAGAGATCAAACATCACTGGGACTATATCTACGAGCCTGATTCGAAAACAGTACTGGAAGGTTTGATGATGCGTTATATCGAATCACTGGTCTATCAGGGCGTGGTAGAAAATATTGCTTGTGAAATGGCCGCGCGCATGATCGCAATGAAGTCCGCCACCGACAATGCCGGTGAGCTGATCGATGGACTCGAGCTGGTCTATAACAAGGCGCGTCAGGCTGCGATTACTCAGGAGATTTCCGAAATCGTCAGTGGCGCAGCGGCTGTATAAATACATTTTGCTAGTTGCGAGAAGCGAGTAGCAAGGTAAAGAATTTTAATTTAATATTTTTAAGTATCTTCAAGAGGAACGAATGATGAGTTCTGGAAAGATTGTTCAAATCATCGGCGCGGTTGTAGACGTAGAGTTTGACCGTAGCAGTATGCCTAAAGTGTTTGATGCACTGATCGTAGGCGATTCAGGTCTGACCCTGGAAGTTCAGCAGCAGCTGGGCGACGGTGTCGTACGTACCATTGCCATGGGCTCCACTGATGGACTCAAGCGTGCATCCGACGTTAGCAGTACCGGCGCACCTATTTCTGTACCGGTTGGTCAGAAAACACTGGGTCGCATCATGGATGTACTCGGTAACCCGGTGGATGATGCGGGCCCGATCGGTGAAGAGTCGCGTATGCCGATCCATCGTAAGCCACCTGCTTATGATGAGCAATCTGCTACTGTTGAGATCCTGGAAACAGGTATCAAGGTTATCGACCTGATCATGCCGATCGCCAAGGGTGGTAAAATCGGACTGTTCGGTGGTGCCGGTGTTGGTAAGACCGTAACCCTGATGGAGCTGATTCGTAACATCGCCGTTGAGCACAGTGGTTTCTCGGTATTCGCCGGTGTTGGTGAGCGTACTCGTGAGGGTAATGACTTCTACCATGAAATGGCTGAAGGTAACGTACTCGATAAGGTGTCGCTGGTTTACGGCCAGATGAACGAGCCACCGGGAGCCAGATTACGCGTAGCATTAACAGGCCTGACCATGGCCGAATTCTTCCGTGATGAAGGTCGTGACGTACTGTTGTTTGTCGATAACATCTACCGTTACACACTGGCCGGTACTGAGGTATCAGCACTGCTCGGACGTATGCCTTCTGCGGTAGGTTACCAGCCAACCCTGGCGGAAGAAATGGGTGCTCTGCAGGAGCGTATTACATCGACCAAGACTGGGTCGATCACATCCTTCCAGGCCGTCTACGTACCTGCGGATGACTTGACTGACCCGTCACCTGCAACGACGTTCGCGCATCTGGATGCGACCCTGGTATTGTCTCGACAGATCGCCGAGCTCGGTATCTACCCCGCGGTTGATCCACTGGACTCGACTTCACGTCTGCTGGACCCGCTGGTTATCGGTAACGAGCATTATGATACTGCACGTGCCGTACAGGGTACTTTGCAGCGTTATAAAGAACTGAAAGATATCATCGCCATCCTTGGTATGGACGAACTGTCTGAGGATGACAAGCAAGTTGTGGCTCGCGCCCGTAAGATCCAGCGCTTCCTGTCACAGCCGTTCTTCGTTGCCGAAACATTCACCGGTACGCCAGGTAAATACGTTTCCCTGAAAGACACCATTCGTGCGTTCAAGGGAATTGTTGATGGTGAATATGATGAACTGCCAGAGCAGGCCTTCTACATGGTTGGCGGTATTGAAGAAGCCGTTGAAAAAGCCAAGACTCTGTAATAACCGATAGGTAACCAGAATGGCAATGACTACACATGTTGACATCGTCAGCGCAGAAGAAGAAATCTTTTCAGGAACAGCTGAAATGGTTTACGCGCCGGCCGAGATGGGTGAAGTGGGTATCGCACCCCGTCACACGCAGATGATTACTCGCCTCAAGGCAGGCGAAGTGCGTTTGCAGACCGGTGATGAGGAAAAGACCTTTTTTGTATCGGGTGGTATTCTGGAAGTGCAGCCACATGTTGTGACAGTGCTTGCTGATACTGCAGTACGTGCACATGACCTGGATGAGGCGCAAGCACTGAAAGCAAAGGAAAAGGCAGAGCAGGCACTGAAGGACAAAACTTCGGATATTGAGTATGCCAAGGCCCAGGCAGATCTGGCCGAGGCTGCAGCTCAACTACGTACCATCCAGAAACTGCGCAAAGCAGCAAAATAGACTGGTAAGCTTTGAGTAAAAACGGCATGGTATATCCATGCCGTTTTTGTTTTAAGAGCATAGCAAAGCTATAAGGGAAAAGAGAAAAGTATTATTGCTCTTTGATCCTGGACTGCAATATCAGTTGTTCAAAGTAAAGCGGGTATGATTATGTCGAACCAGGTCGTTCAAAAAAACAAGGCCGTATTTTTCACTTATATTATAACCGATGAATCCGATGAGATCGTTGAGCGGAGTGATTTGCCAATCGGTTATGTTCATGGTGTTGACGGCGACATTATTGAAAAGCTCGAATCGACTATGGATGGGAAATCGATCGGGGATAAGGTCGAAGTGATGTTGACACCGACCGAGGGCTTTGGTGATTGTGACCCGACCCTGACCTTTACCGATGAGCTGGAGAATGTGCCAGCACAGTTTCAACAAGTTGGCGCCGAGGTTGAGATGCAGAACGACGATGGTGAGGTGAAAAAATTTGTCGTCACCAAAATCGAAGACGACAAGCTCACGGTAGATGGCAACCATCCATTGGCCGGAAAGAACATCACCTTTCACATTACTATTATCGATATCCGCGATGCCGAAGCGGAGGAGATCCAGGCCGGTCGTCCTCATGATAATATTCCGCCGGTGTTGCATTAGGGCAGGGGAAAGATACAAGGTAAAAGATAAAAGGGGACGTTGGCCGGCGGCCTGCTATTATTTTTAAGGCCAATACATTTCTATCGTGCGTGGCAGAAAGTGGCTTGAGTGCATACACGTGTCCAGAGCTCCAGCTATCACCTCTATCAGTCCGACTTCAATCCCGTTGTTATGATCAAAGGCCGCCAACCAGGTGTGGTCACCGCCACTACCTGTAGGAGCGCGCCCTTGGCCGCGATATTCAAGCAGCTAGTAACGAGTAGCTAGTAGCTAGAAAAAGACCAGGATTTAGGCTCTGTTTTACCTCGCTACTCGCCACTAGCCACTCGCTACTGTTTTATCGCGGCCAAGGGCCGCTCCCACCACTGCCTAAACCTCGGCACAGCAAGCACAGGATCATTTTTCCTGTGTGAGCGGCTTACAGGCCACTCATTAGAAGCAATAATAAACTGTCCCTTGGCCGCGAAAAATCAGACTCACTCGCTAGTCGCCGCGAGCAAATATGACGAATCCAGCAAAACCTTGAAAAAGATAGAATTTATCAGGTTTTAGCATTGCAATTTTCGCTCTAAATCCAGTATTCTTGTTAGATTCAATATAGAAAAAGATATGATGGATACTGAAATTATCATTCTGGCAGCCGGGCAGGGTACCCGTATGCATTCCGACAAGCCAAAGGTACTGCATGAGTTGGGTGGCAGGCCGATGTTGGCCCATGTGATTGCCACGGCGCAGCGACTTCAAAGCAGCCACATACATGTCGTCTATGGCCATGGCGGTGAGCATGTGCAGGATCAGCTGGGCCATCTGGGTGTCGACTGGATCGAACAGCCTGAGCAGCTGGGTACCGGGCATGCCGTGCAGCAGGCCATGCCTGCAGTCGCTCAGGATAGCATCGCATTGGTATTATACGGCGATGTGCCACTGATACGTAAAGAAACCCTGGATAACTTGATTAAGACAGTGGATGATCAACACATGGGTGTACTGACCACCATTCTGTCAGAGCCCGATGGCTATGGGCGTATTGTCCGTAATGCGCAGGATCAGGTCCTCAGGATCGTCGAGCACAAAGATGCCAGCGAACAGGATCGCGCCATTAACGAGATCAATACCGGCATACTCGCGGTACAGGCGAAACAATTGCACCAGTGGCTGGATCGATTGCAAAACGATAATGCCCAGGGTGAATATTATCTAACCGATATTATCGAAATGGCGGTCGATGACGGTGTTACCGTGGTTGCCACCGTCACCGACGATGAAATAGAAGTCACCGGCATCAATGACAAGATTCAACTACAGATGATGGAAAGGTCCTATCAAATGCGGCAGGCGCAAGAACTAATGCGCAAGGGTGTGACCTTAGCTGATGCCAGTCGTT
The DNA here is from genome assembly GCA_947258755.1 of uncultured Gammaproteobacteria bacterium. Classification (GTDB taxonomy): domain Bacteria; phylum Pseudomonadota; class Gammaproteobacteria; order JAADHQ01; family JAADHQ01; genus JAADHQ01. Next base: position 13,428 of record CAMYJO010000034.1, on the reverse strand, counting down.
TTGATTTGCGTGGCAGTTGTGAGGCCGGCAAGGATGTACGCATCGATGTCAATGTTGTCATGGAAGGGCGCGTTGAATTGGGTGACCGGGTTTCAATAGGCCCAAACGTGGTATTAAAAAATGTTGCTATCGGCGACGATGTGCAGGTATTTGCCAACAGTGTCCTGGAGGATGCCAAAATAGGTGCCGGTTCACGCATTGGCCCCTTCGCCAGGGTGCGGCCTGAAACCGTGTTGTCTGAAAATACCCATATCGGTAATTTTGTCGAAATCAAGAAATCGACAATCGGGGCGGGCAGTAAAATAAACCACCTGAGTTATATCGGCGATGCCGAGATAGGCAAGCAGGTGAATATCGGTGCCGGTACCATCACCTGTAATTATGATGGCGCCTACAAATATAAGACGATTATCGGCGATAATGCATTTATAGGTTCTGATTCACAACTGGTCGCACCGGTAACCATCGGCAAGGGCGCAACCATTGGTGCAGGCTCGACCATTTCGCGCGATACACCCGAAGGTGAGTTGACGCTCAGTCGTAGTAAGCAGCAAACAATCAAAAACTGGCAGCGACCACAGAAAAAGAAATAATGGATAATTTATGTGCGGAATAGTCGGCGCCATTGGTCAGCGTGATATCAGCCAGATTCTGGTAGAAGGCTTAAAACGCCTGGAATACCGCGGCTATGATTCCGCCGGACTCGCACTCATCAACGATGATAACCTGATCGCCCGCATCAGGAGAATCGGTAAGGTCAAGGAGCTGGATGAAGAGCTAAAAGGTAATGCGCAGGGCCGTATCGGTATTGCACATACACGCTGGGCAACACATGGTAAACCGGTAGAGACCAATGCTCACCCGCATATCTGCAACGACACGGTGGCACTGGTGCATAATGGCATCATTGAAAACCACGAAGCGCTCAGGGAGTCACAGAGTCAACAGGGTTACCGTTTCACGTCGGAAACAGATACCGAAGTCATCGTCCACCAAATCCATCATTACCTGGATAATGGCGGCGATCTGTTTTCATCGGTGCAAGCAGCGATCAATGACCTCGAAGGTGCCTATGCACTTGGTGTTATCAGCCCAACAGAACCCGACTCGCTCATCGCCGCACGTAAAGGCAGCCCGCTACTGATTGGCGTCGGCGTTGGTGAATACTTTATTGCCTCGGATGCATCGGCCTTGATCCCGGTGACGCAGCAATTTATTGTGCTCGAAGATGGCGATACCGCCAGGATCACTCGCGACGGCGTGGAGATCCATGATGACAGTGGTGCCACGGTTGAGCGCGAAATCCACACCTCTGAATTAAGAGTTGATGCTGTCGACCGAGGTGAATACCGTCATTACATGCTCAAAGAAATATATGAGCAACCCGTCGCCCTGAGTAATTGCCTGGAAGGCCGCATCAGTGCCAACCATGTATTGGAGGCCTCATTCGGCCACAATGCCGGAGACATTTTTGATGGGGTAAAAAGTGTGGAGATCGTCGCCTGCGGCACCAGTTTTCATGCCGGTCTGGTCGGCAAGTACTGGCTGGAATCGATTGCGGGCATCCCCTGTAATGTCGAGGTCGCCAGTGAATTTAGATACCGCAAACCGGTGGTGCGCAGGAATTCATTGATCATTACCTTATCGCAGTCGGGTGAAACCGCCGATACACTGGCGGCCTTAAAGGAAGCGAAACAATTAGGCTTCGGTCACTCGTTGGCGATTTGCAATGTCGCCGAGAGTTCGATTGTACGTGAATCCGATCTGGTGATGATGACCAGGGCAGGGCCCGAAATTGGTGTCGCCTCTACCAAGGCGTTCACGACACAGCTGGTTTGTCTGATGTTGGTGGTGCTGGTATTGGGCCGCCGGCATGGCATGCCGGAAAAAATTGAGATGGACATTGTCAAGGAATTGCATAGTCTGCCTAGAAAAGTAGAAGAGGCCTTGCAGCTCGATGACGCGATAATGGAGATGTCAGAGCGCTTCAGTGACAAGCATAATGCCCTGTTCCTGGGGCGCGGCGCACAATACCCGGTGGCCATGGAAGGGGCATTGAAATTGAAAGAGATTTCCTATATCCACGCCGAGGCCTACCCGGCAGGTGAGTTGAAACATGGCCCTCTGGCCTTGATTGATGAGGACATGCCGGTTGTCGCCGTGGCATCAAACAATGAGTTGTTAGAAAAGCTGAAATCGAATTTACAAGAGGTCAGCGCACGCGGTGGAAAACTGTTTGTGTTTGCCGATAGCTCGGTATCGATGAAGCAGGGACCCGATATCGAGATCATTAGGGTAGCCGCCATTGATGACAGCATTGCACCAATGATCTATACCATACCGCTACAGTTACTAGCATACCATGTAGCTGTACTGAAGGGCACTGACGTTGACCAGCCAAGAAATCTGGCCAAGTCTGTCACCGTCGAGTGAAACGGAGAGCATCATGTTTGTAGTGATACAATCAAGCTTGGAAAATTTGGCATGGCAAGTATAAACGTCAATAACAATAATGATGTATGTCAAATCACTTGCAGTGGTGAGTGGACCTTAAATCAAGTTGCAAAAGTCAGTTCAAAGTTGAAAAAAGCCCTCGCTGGCACTACTAAAGACAGCGTCGTAAATATTGATATTACTTCGGTTGAAGTATTTGATAGCGCGGGCGCGATTTTATTACTGGATTGCTCCGAGAAGTATATCGGCAAGGGTTATCAGGTCCATATAACGGGTGCCAGTGATGAACAGCAAAGCATGCTCGCCATGTATAAGAAACAATTGGCCAATGTTGATGGAAAACAAGAACAAGCCTCCAGTTGCATGGACAGGTTTGAGCGTATCGGTAAAAAATTAGTAGATTATGTACTTGGTAGCGCTCATTTTTTTTCATTCCTGGGCGAGACCTTCAGTGCCCTGATTTATTATATTGTCCATCCATCGTCGATACGATTTAAAGCCATAATCAGAAATATAGAAGATGCGGGCGTTCGCGCCCTGCCTATTATTGCATTAACCTCCTTCCTGATAGGCGTCGTGATCGCGTATCAAAGTGCGGTGCAGCTGGAAAAATTCGGCGCCAGTATTTTCATTGTCGATATGATAGGTATTTCAGTCACGCGCGAATTGTCGCCGTTGATTACAGCGATAGTCGTCGCCGGCAGGAGTGGTTCATCGTATACGGCACAACTCGGTGTTATGAAAATCACCGAAGAAATTGATGCGATGAGGACCATGAGTTTTGATCCGTATCGATTTCTGGTGTTACCACGAATCATAGCATTGATGATCGCCATGCCATTGATGATTTTCTTTGCCGATTTGATCGGTATTTTTGGCGGCATGTTTATTGCCAATATTCAATTGAATATGTCATATAGTGAGTTTCTGTCACGCTTGCAGAGTGTGTTGGAAACGAAACACGTCTGGGTTGGGATTGTTAAAGGGCCTTTTTTTGCCGGTCTCATCGCTGCGGTTGGCTGTTATCGTGGGTTTCAGGTATCTTATAATACTGAGAGTATCGGCCGTTATACGACCATTAGTGTCGTCAACGCCATTTTTCTGGTGATCGCCTGTGATGCGGCATTTTCCGTGGTCTTAACGGAGCTGGGCATATGAGCACTGCAGTTGTCAGCATGCGTAATATTGTTACTCGGTTTGGTCGTAATCTTGTTCACAATGATGTCAACCTGACCGTCTATCAGGGCGAAATCTATGGCTTGTTGGGCGGTAGTGGTTCCGGTAAATCGACCCTGCTTAGGGAAATGATTATGCTGCTTAGACCCGAGAGCGGCACTGTTGATGTGCTAGGCCATGACGTCATCAACATTCGCCACGCCGAGGCCGCAGAATTACGTAAGAAATGGGGCGTGTTATTTCAGTCAGGTGCGCTGTACACATCATTGACCGTAGCAGAAAATATAGCTATTACTTTAAAAGAGTATACTGATTTACCGTTTGATTTGATTGACAACATCGTCATGGCTAAAATTGGCATGGTAGGTTTGCCGGAGTTAGCAGCAGGCCTGTACCCTGCTGAACTGAGTGGCGGTATGGTCAAGCGAGCGTCTCTGGCCAGGGCCTTAGCCATGGACCCGCAAATATTGTTTCTGGATGAGCCGACATCGGGGCTCGACCCGGTGGGCGCAGAGGCATTTGATAACTTGATATTGAATCTCAGAGAGCATCTGGGATTTACGGTTGTTATGGTCACGCATGATCTAGATTCTATATGGACAATAGTTGATCGCCTATGCGTGCTCGGGGATAAAAAAGTTGTGGCCGAGGGTAGCCTGGACGAGGTCATGCAATCTACACATCCAACTATAGAAAGTTTTTTCAAAGGTAGCAGAGGCTCGATCAGGAGCAGGGTATAAAATGGAAAGCAGGGTTAACTACATCATTGTCGGTATTTTCGTTGTGCTGTTTAGTATCGGCGTGCTTGCCTTTGCTTTTTGGCTCGGTAAGTATGGTGATGAAGGTGAATACGTCTTTTATAAGGCCTACATGACCGAGTCTGTGTCAGGTTTAAGCCGTGAAGCGACCGTTAAATATCGAGGCGTTGATGTCGGCATTGTCGATAAAATTGCTATTGATAAGGAAAACAGTGAACAAATCCTGTTGGTGTTAAAGGTAAAAAAAGAGACGCCGGTCAAGGAAGATATGCATGTGACCATGAAATTTTATGGTTTAACAGGACTGGCGTTCATAGAAATAGCCGGTGGTAGTAGTGAAGCGGCCTTGGTCACAGCAGAAGGAGATGAAATGCCGGTGATCAATGCAGCACCATCAGTGTTTGCGCGCCTGGACGAATCACTGTCTGGCCTGGCGGGTAAATTAGATTCGACGCTTGGCGGCATAGACAAATTGTTAAGCAAAAAGAATATAGATAACTTCGAGCAGGCTATAGCCAATATTAGAGATATATCTGATGATTTCAAATCATATCAGAGTGGTATAAAGACCATGATTGATAATGGCGTGATCATGGAAGAGGAAATTATAGCCGCATCCAATAAGGTCTCTGATGCCTCGGATAGTGTTGAGGCGGCAGCACTGGCCTTTGAGAAAAGCTTTAGTAGAGGTGATTATGACCTTAGGGGTATTACCTCGAAAAGCCTGGAAAAATTCGACGACTTACTGGGTAGCCTGAAGGTATTAACGGGCGAGATTGAAGAGGCCGTCATATCCATTAAAAATAGCCCGGGTGATTTGTTATTCAAACAAACCGAACAAAAGCTGGGCCCTGGAGAAAGCATTCAATGAGAATGATGCTAAATAATATAATAATTGCAGCCGGAATTTTACTACTAAGCGCCTGCACGACAACAAAATTACCGGCGGTTACAGCCTATACTATCAATATTCCGAACAGCACCGGCACTGAGCTTGCTAAGCCGAAATCGGGCAAGGTAATAAGGGTTTCAATTCCAAGAAGCACAGCGGCGATCATGAGCCGTAATATCCTCTATCAGGGTGATGGTTACTCGCTGAATGCTTATTCGTTCAGCAAGTGGAGTGATACACCCAATCGAATGCTGGCCAATTTATTTATGACCATGATTGACGATAGCGCCATGTTCAAGGCAGTAATACCAGCGGACTCAAGCGGCAATAGCGATTATATTTTGGAAAGTGCTGTGCAGAACTTCCATCAACAATTACAGCCTGGTGGTACATCGCGGGCGAATGTACGCATCGGTTTTTATCTGATAGAAACGCGTACCGGTAAAGTGATCGAGACGAAAGAATATAGCTCTGCACAAAATGCAGATAGCACCGATGCTATGGGTGCTGTCGGTGCCTTGAACAAAGCTGCAGCCATGATTGGCAATGACATGATCGAGTGGTTATCTTCGCTAAAACTGGATTAAATAATTAAAAGGCAATTCATCGGCAAGGGTTTAGTCCTCATCTTCTGCGATCAACTGATAATTATCTGAACGTACGCCGCGTACCAGCAGGTCCACATTTTCCTGAGGTACATTTAACATTTCCAGTGCCAGTCCACCCAGGCGCAGGCTGCTTTCCAGGGTTTCCGGATAGGCATAGGTAGCACCAGCCTCAACTAGCCTACCACATGATTCCAGATCATATGCGCGAGCTATAACCGGCACATTCGGAAAACTATTGCGGATATGGCTAACGGCACGTTCCGCAGTGGCGGCCTGGTTGATTGTTAATACAACCAGCGCTGCGTGTTCGATATGCGTCGTAGTCAATAGTTGTGGGTCGCCAATATCACCGAAAAAAACCGGTAATCCATCTATTTTCCCCTGAGCTACTTTATCCGGGTCGGTATCAAAGGCGATAAACGGAATCTTGCTGCTATGCAATAGCATAGCGACAGCGTGACCGACGCGACCATAGCCACCGATGACGACGGTCTTTTCATTATGTTCACGCTCAAATAAGCAAAAGCCTTCAGCCTCGCCACTATCGACGGGTGCCATACGTGTTGCAAGTGTATTGCCAATCTGCACCAATAAAGGCGTCAGTAGCATGGAAATAGAGATCACGCCAATGGCGTATATAAAAGTATGGTCATCGATAACCTGTAATGCTTTAGCGGAGCCGAAAAGCACAAAGCCGAATTCACCTCCCTGTGATAACAAAAAAGAAATTCTGCTGGCAATCGAGGTGCTATAGCCAAACAGCAGGATAAGTATGAACAATACAAATAGTTTGATAAAAATGATTACAGTGGTGTGTTGTAGAAATAACCAAGGTTGTTGAGCGAGCGACTGAAAGTCAATCGACATGCCGACAGCAACGAAAAAAAGGCTCATCAGTAGGCCCTTGTAAGGTTCTATAGAGGCCTGGATTTGTAAGCGGAAGCGCGAGCCGGATAATAGCATGCCCATAATGAATGCACCCAAGGCCATCGACATGCCAACTATATGCATCGACCATGCAGCGAAAAATACCGACAGCATTACCACCAGGATAAAAGCTTCCTTGTTGGCCTTGGTTGCCAAATAGTTTAAGGCTAAGGGCACCATATATTTACCAAATAAGGTAATCATGATCAGCATACCAATGACGATGCTAAACTGTTCCCATAGCGGTATATCAGAAGATAGAGTACCGGTTGTTGATAATATAGGCACGATAGCCAGCAGTGGTACAATGGCCATGTCCTGCATCAGTAAAATGGAAAAGGCGGTGTTTCCATGTTTACTGGCTATTTCTCCGCGTTCTTGCAGTAGTTGTAAAACAAAGGCCGTAGAAGATAGTGCAAATGTAAATCCAACTAGCAAGGCAACGCTCAAAGAGGGCTGATAAAAATAAAAATAGGCGCCAATGCATATGCCGGTGATAATAATCTGTAGTGAGCCTAACCCCAGGACTTCACGGCGCATGGCCCATAGTCTGCTGGGTTTCATGCCTAATCCGATGACAAACAACAACATGACAACGCCGAGTTCGGTGAAATGGCGGACGTCCTCTACATGCCGGGTGACATAGGGGCCTGGTGAATAAGGGCCAACGATGATGCCTGACACCAATAAGCCAAGAACAGAGCCCAGGCCCAGGTGCTTGAATAAGGCGACAGCAATCGAGGTAACTAATAGGATTAGTAAGGCGGATGTCAGAAAGGTATCAAAATGCATACCTTTAAGTTAAGTAAAATCATTAACAATGTCCAGTATGATGAATGTATTATAGGAAAGTTTATAAAATCCGACGGATAAGCATAGGGCTGTGCATGTGTCGTATATTGTGTAAGTTTTGTCGTTGTAGCAAGTGTAGATATGTAGACAGTTGCTATTCCAGGTGGGTCTAGATGTAATAAAAATTTATTAAGTTGTGCGCGTATTTCACCTACACCTGGTTAGCTATGTGTATTCACAGCAGTGAAAAGTATCATGATGCCTCACGATTTACTTACGCACGTATTTATTAAGGAGTTGTAGATTGAGCCATTAGCATGCGCCCTCGCGAGCTGGCAGGCATATGAATATGACAGCATTGTTAGAAGAGCCTCCCTAAGAAATCGTTAAAGGACTAGCTACTACTGTTGAATGCAATAGTACGCCGGGTTTATAGCAGGGAGAATAGTGTTTATTAATATTATAATAAACTGAACAAAAGTTGATGTTTAATAAATGTAAATACTAATTTAATATTGTTAGAGAACATAAAAGAAGGTGTAATATTCAAATTCACTTCATCTAACTGTTAATGGATGTTTACTGCTATGAAGGCTTCATATAATAATTCAACAGTTACTACCCATAAGAAACAGTACTGGTTAAGGGCAATTGAAATAAATACATTCTGGCCGCTAGGCTGGTTGCTCATCTTTCCCTGGTTATAGCTTTTCCTTTACGGACTGTTTGTGATCGCTCCTGATATTGAAGCACAAACAAAAGAAAGCATCATTGCTTCATTAAATGCCGGCGATTATAAAAATGCATCGGTATCTGTTGATGGGCAGGGAAGCAAACATGCCCATTCAGTGTCAGAGTTGTACTAGCCAGGCCAGCCATGGAAAAGATGCCGCCAGTAGTAGAGACAAAAAGACACTATTTTATGTTGCACAAAAATGATGGCAGGATGACGATTAAAGGCGAAGTGCCTTCTGCATTAATTATGGATGAAATTAATAGACGAGCCCAGTCCATAGGAGCTGGATAAGGAAGTTAAGGTAGAGTTGTCTGGTCTGGCCTCGCAAATAAATGTAGTTGAACGCAAGCTGGCCAACATACCGGTCGCGACGGAAATCGATCTGACGCCCATTCAAGAGGACATCAAAAGAATTGATGCATCCGTACGCGCCATTCCTGTGCCTAAATCAGTGGATATAAATGTAGTCAACACACGGCTTGCAGATATTGAGAAAGCGGTAAAATCGATACCGCTGCCGCAAAGGACTGATATGAGTAAGTTGGAGCATCGTATTGATGGTATCGAGCAGCTTATACAGTTACGCCCTAGCCCGGAAGCAACCAACCTGACGCCCATACATGAGCAACTGGGTCGTCTGCAGGAGTCGGTGAATGCGCAAGCCAGGCATGAACTACCGCCGCCTGTTGATCTAAGGCCCATTAATGACAGATTGCAGCAACTGGAGCAATTGCTTAAGGCAATCCCAAGATCCGAGCAAGCCAAACCGGTAAGTCTGGGGTATGTGCTAAAGAGCACGCCAACGCAAGTGAGCTTGAAAGCAGACGAGATGTCGCCGATAGAGCACAGGATAGGAGATCTGGAGCAGGGATAAAAAATATTTCTGTCTCACCTAACCTGAAGCCTGTGAGTACAAGACTGACAGTGATCAAAATCATCTTGATGAGTTACTGAAACGCAAGCCCAGTGCAACGAAAAATAACAGTAAAACCAGGCGCAGTACATCAAAAACCAAATCTGCCAGGAAAGATGGCGCACCACAGTTATTGAAATCAGCTATATATGGTAAAAAAGATAACCTGAAACGTATTTCATGGTTAGGGCCAAAACTGGAAAGATTGCTGAATCGTCATGGCGTCTATTATTTCTGGCAGGTGGGTAGCTGGAACAGGGCGAAAAAATTAAAGCGTGAACCTGGTTCATCGATTGAGCCTAGATAATTATAGCGATTATTATTTGTTGTTATTATTAGTGAGTTTTCGCTTCCTCGTTTCATTAATCAGATATTTAGTTAATATGAAAGCTATCGCTAGTGATAAAACAGCAAACATGAGAGCGATATAGATTGTAGTGCTTTTGTCTTGTGTAGAATAGTTTGGCGTAACCTCAATCATCACCGATTGAATGGCCCAAATAAAGCAGGATAGAGAAGCAAATAGAGTAAATGACAGTCCAACCCATAACAGTGCTGTTTTTTTCATTGGTAGTCCAGTGCAACTTTAAGATGTGCGTAAATAAGCGTAATAGTGTTGCGTTAATTATTCAAACAAAATTTCGAAAAGAATGGGTCGATTTACTACAATTTAGCTGACAGTAGAAAAAATTGGAATTAGCGAACCTCCCATTTGCTAAGCTGATGAAGAATATCGTTAGAACTCAATCCAATACTTAATGCCAGTAGTGAGTACGTATACAGAGTATGTTGCTGTAAATCCGCATAGATATGCCCTCCAGCGGATATCAGTTCCTTTGTACTATCATACATGCGTTCAATATACTGACCCGGAAATGTGCCCATCAGAATAGTAATGTTGTCTTTATTCTCGCTTATGAAGTCTATTAAATCAGAGTAGTCATGCTCTACTGGACCAGTTCCACTGTGATACAGCTGTACAACCAGAAGTCGACATCCCGATGAAATACGTTCAAGCAGCGCCTTATTAATGCCAGGATAAAGTGAGATGCAGGCGATATGTTGTTGTGATTTAGTAATGGCGGATTCTGTAGGGATGTTTAAATCGCTGAAGCCCGGATGAGCGGCTGAGCCTGGTATGTCAGAAACGGATGCCAGGTTTTGGATCGATAGTGAAAACGCGTTAGCGTAAGTCGCGCGGAAATATTGATCATCAAAATCCATAGGCTTGGTATCATAACCACGTAGTATGCAGGCCTCAATGTTTGAATTATTTGAGCGGAAAACGACATACACGCCATTTTTCAATTGTGCATTGGCAGCAACAGAGAATGCTGATATAAGATTGAACGAGGCATCAGAATCAGGATGTTGTGGAGAATAAAATGCACCCGTAAAGCAAATTCGCTTATTCCACAGTTTGTTATAGCTGGCCAATGCTGCCACAGTGTAGGCCATGGTGTCGGTACCATGTGTGATGACTATGCCATCTGCATCACTGTTATTAATTTCAGATAAGCAATTGAGAATGCTTACCCAGTCCGTTGGTTGAAAGGACTCGGAATTCTTATTTAAAGGTGAGAGGATCTCAATATCATAGTCAAGCTGCTCGTTAACGCGCTCTATTTCTTTAGAAATATAATGTGCTGATTTCTCTACCGAGAATGTCCCAGATTGTAAAACAGAGCCTATTGTGCCGCCTGTTGTAATAACAATAATTTTATTTTTCAATGTTAATTCCGATTGTTTGAACAAAAGGCAAAGTTCAGCAGTAAATTAGCCAGTATATATGTCCGGGTGATTATAATTTTATCGCTATTAAATCTCTGTATAAATGACTTTATATATTAAAGAGAATCCAGTGACAATAGAAACTGTAGTAAAAGTAGTGAGTAGTTAAGAATAAAAAGATGCAAATTATCCTGTTTTACATATCGACTAGAGCACTGTGCACAAATTGTGTTGGTATGATTACGATTTTTGCGGGGTTCTGAAGAAAGGCTATTGATTGAGTGTACAAAATATAACTAGTTCCTAGATAGACATCGCACGTTAAGACTTTGGAAATAACGTTAATATTTTATCCGAGATGCCTTTTAGCGGCACAACATGGTCAACACCACCCATTTCAACTGCCTGACCTGGCATGCCCCAGATCACACTGGACATTTTATCCTGTGCGATTGTCTTTGAGCCAGCCCCGTGCATTTCCAGCATGCCACGCGCGCCATCATCCCCCATGCCAGTCATGATAACGCCAATGGCATTATGTCCCGCACATTGAGCAACAGACCGAAACAGAACATCGACTGAGGGTTTGTGACGGTTGACTGGAGGCCCATCATTTAATCTGCATACATATTTCTTACCTACGCGCTCAACCAGTAAATGTTGATTTCCCGGGGCGATATAGGCATGACCTGTCATTATCTGCTGCCCATCCGTCGCTTCACAGACCACCATATCACAGATTAAGTTCATACGATTAGCAAAGGAGCTACTGAAATTACCCGGAATATGTTGAGTAATAACGATACCAGGACAATCTGTAGGGAGTTTATATAAAACATCCTTGATGGCTTCAGTGCCACCAGTCGATGCACCGATGGCGATAATTTTATCGGTAGTGCTGTATGAATTCGCAGTTTCCTTTGCCAGAATGGCGTCTGCAGAAAGCTTGGGAGATACTTTATCAACAATGCTCGATTCTAATGCGCGTACATTGGCTTCTGCCGCATTTTTGACCTTGCTGATTATTTCATCAGTATAGTCCGGCAGTGTATTGGCTAAATCCAATTTTGGTTTGGAAACAAAATCTATCGCACCTAATTCCAGGGCACGCATAGTAACCTCGGCCCCTTCCTCTGTCAGGGTTGAGACCATAACAACAGGCATCGGACGAAGGCGCATCAGGTTACCAAGGAAAGTGATGCCATCCATTTTTGGCATTTCCACATCGAGTGTCAGTACATCTGGCTTCAACTTCTTAATTTTATCTCTGGCCACGTATGGATCAGCGGCAGTGCCGATCACCTCGATTGCTCGGTCTGAAGATAGTATTTCCGTCAGCAGTTGCCGCACTAATGCAGAGTCATCGATTATCAATACACGTATACGAGACATTAACTAGCCTTCACTAAAAAAGTTCAATATCGCCGACTACAGGCTTCTGGCCGATGGCACTGGCATATTCTTCTTCACGAGCCATAACAGTATCATTGTGCATAGTACGTAACTTCTTGACCTTGACCTTACCCGTCAATGGATAGTAATCGAC
>CAMYJO010000034.1:0-694 GCA_947258755.1 uncultured Gammaproteobacteria bacterium | reverse complement strand
GTAATTTCTGGGTAACATAAAATGATTCATACCACCGATACCGAAGACTTTGTCTCTGATACAGGCAGACACACACGATCCTAATACGGTCACAATATGCTCATCTGCAACCGTTACATAATACTCCCCGGGTAATATTTTGGCAGCAATACATTGACGAGTGCGGTCATAAAAACGATTGATATGAGAGAAGCCCTTTATCGAGAGAGCAGGTATATCATAACGTTTTTCAAATAGTCGCGTCATTATCTGACCTTGTTATAAATTGTATTGCCTAACAATTTAAAACGCTCACTAACCTTAAACATACTTTCTGCATGCCCGAGAAAAAGAGTACCATCATCCTGCAAAATATTTGAATAGCGTTCGGCCAATTCCCTTTGCGTGTCCTTATTGAAATAAATAATGACATTCCGGCAGAAAATAACATCGAAACCACCGTTGAAAGGCCAACTTTCCAATAAGTTTAACTGCTTAAAAGTAATGAGTTCCTGTAAGGCTGAGGAAACCCTGATCATTCCATCTTGTTGACCCTTCCCCTTTTTGAACCATTTTTTTACTAAGCCACCTGGTAAACCTTCGATTCGATCACGGCTATATATTCCTGCTTTTGCCTTGGCTACAACATTGGTATCCAGGTCCGTCGCCAGGATCTTAACATCCCACTGCTTGATATCATTAAAGTGTTCGAGCA
>CAMYJO010000033.1 GCA_947258755.1 uncultured Gammaproteobacteria bacterium | reverse complement strand
TTTTTTATGGCTGCCATGCAGGCACGTGGCATCGATATATTAATGGAACAACAAGGTGCAAGAAAGCGTACTACCGATTTTCGATGCGGTCATAAGCTGGGGGAACGTGATCATCTTATCGTGATCGATAAACCCAAAGTGCGTCCGTATTGGATGAGTGAAGCAGACTATCACACAGCACCGGATAGCATTACCGTTCGCGAATTAAAAGCGGGTGGAAAGGTGATGGTAACCACCATGACCTGTCACAAAAGTTACCCGAAAAACAGGTTAAAGGCATTGTACCAACGCCGTTGGCATATCGAGTTGGATATTCGTCATATTAAAGAGACGATGGGCATGAATGCTCTTAGTTGCAAGACCCCTGAGATGGCCTTGAAAGAGATATGGACGTATCTGCTGGCGTATAACTTGATTCGATTGATGATGGCACAATCAGCTTTACTGGCAGACATTAGCCCGAGACAGATTAGCTTTAAGCATTGTTTGCAATTATGGTTGCACTACATGCATTATGCACAAGGATTGGACGATGCTAAGCTTGGGTTACTGTTTCGGATGATGGCGCAGCAACGGGTTGGAAATCGACCGGGACGTATTGAGCCCAGAGCTGTTAAACGAAGGCCCAAGGCTTTCTCGTTATTAACCAGTCCGCGCGATGAGGCGCGAGAACAGGTAAGGAAAAATGGCCATCCCAAGAAGCTTAAGTAAGTGCCATTCGGGTCAGAGCCCTTTTAATGTTTGTATTACCATTTGTCATCGCCACCCTTTTCTCCTTATTGCCGTTTACTATTACCAGTTATCGAGCACATTGTCCCGAGAATCGCGTACTTTCTGATCCCAATATTTTCCCCAAGGGTCTTTTTGCTGACGGCTTGGCGCATTCTTTCCTTGGTTGGCACGTTTGCGCTTTAAGGGTTGGGCTATTTTTTTATATAGGTTTTTTGCCAACGTCAAGTCACTTACCAAATAATACCCTGGCTTCCGTGGCGGTGGTGTGCGCTTGCACCACCACTTACAAGTATCCTCTTCAATTCTTATTTGTTCGCAGACACTTTTTGGCCTTCTTCCAGTCACAAAATTGTTAGTTTCCTTCCATACATTAGGTTTTATTATTTTGAAAGAAAATGACCATGCAGGTTTAGTCCAGAAATTACAGCGTCGAAGTCCTGGTACTTTAGCAATACCAGTATGACGCAATTGTTGTGTTTTGTAGTACCAGGACGCACGTCCCGTTCTTTCGCCAACCTTGAACAGTGGTTCATTCCCGGTCACCTTATACAAATCCAGTACATATTTATTATTGTTTTTTTCGTGCCGAAGAATTTTTACTTTATTGATTCCTTTTTTCGATACCACATAAAAACCAGCTGGTGATTTAATCATTATCGTTTTCGCTGATTTGTTATCTAATGATCGGCTTGACTTGCCTGCCTGTCCTTGTATAGGTTTTTGTTGAGCTAGACCAGGTTTAAATTTATTACTCTCGACTACATCAAGGTATTTTTTACCAGGGTCTAAAATGGTAATTTTAGCATTAGAATCCAGTTTGTATATTTTTACACGATCCAGTTTTTGAATTGAGTCTTTCATTTGTACTGTCGGTTTGACACGAGATAATGTACCGGCTTGCTTTTCCAGAGTTGGTTGATTCCTTTTTTGAATATAAGGAGTCAATGTTGAAAAGTTTGGGTCACTGATAAAATACAGGCAGTATTTTTTTGCATAGCCTGGAAAATATTTTGGGCAATTATTGTTGGTAAATTTGAAATCTATTTTCTCTCTCTTTCTTATAAAGCTTTCTGGTAAACCGCCAAATTTGAATAGACGTTTATATATGCCCTGTTTGGGAAGAGATAGCCCACGTGATTTATAATTGCCACGATGCATATGTGTAAAGTTTAAAGCGGCTTTGCACTCACCCCAAATCATTGCACCAGTTAAACGTCGAAATTCCGGGCTAGGCCAAAGTGATATTTCAAATGGTTTACCCAATAGCTCGCCTGCCCAAGCCCCAACCAAAGGAGCGGAATCTTTATAATAATACGATTTTTTGTCAAAACCTGCGTGGGCAAACGTGTGCATAAACAGCATAATGCTGCATAAAATAAAGTTTCTGATTTTATAAAATCCTTTTTCTTTACTCATAGTTCCTCCGATTATTCTTACTATAAGTCTTTGAAGCTGGTGCCTTATTTTTACGAATTAAATGGTTTAAGGCGGCGAGCCTTTTTCTGATGATATGCCCACCTACCAGAGAGACTCATGAGACAAGTGTGAAAAATAGACCTTTGATCATGCTTATTATTATCCACGTTGAATCCATTCATTTTTATGTTGACTAATATCTTATATAAAAATAGCCATCCTGGCATCTAAAACATGTATTATACGATGGGTTGTTGAAGAATGTATAATTTTATTAGTTATTACAATAAGTTAGATATGTCACCCTGTTTGTTTCTTTCCAACTTTGTACTTTGTCTTAATTGCGCATAGTTATATAATATGAATAGCCGGATTGTCTTATGGACAAACCAACTCGAAATAACCCGAACAGAGTTACTAATTGATTCAGCAATACACCAGACATGATGACACAACAACCTGCACAGCATAAACCAAGGCCACTGCTAGACTTACTACTGAGCCTTGTCATTCCTTCAATCATCCTGATGAAGCTCAGTACGGATGAGCATCTTGGCGCAACAAACGCCCTGATCGTCGCCCTTGCCTTTCCGATCGGCTGGGGTTTATTCGAATTGATCAAATACAGGAAATTCAACTTTATTGCATTGTTGGGTTTGATCAGCGTGCTGCTGACCGGTGGTATCGGTCTGCTGCAGCTCGATACACAATGGCTGGCGATCAAGGAAGCGGCTATACCCGCACTGATTGGTATAGCGGTACTGGTATCGACCCGCACCCGATATCCTTTGATAAGGACCCTGCTGTATAATCCCAAGGTTATGAATGTCGATAAAATCAAACGTAAACTGGACGAACGTGATGCCAGTGATGTGTTCGAGACTCGCCTGATGAAGGCCACTTACCTCCTCGGTGCTACTTTTTTCTTTTCAGCGATCATGAACTACGTACTCGCCAAGTGGATTGTGACCAGTCCTGCGGGTAGTGCCGCGTTTAACGAAGAACTCGGTAAAATGACCCTGCTCAGTTACCCGGTCATCGCCATCCCCTCCACTTTGATGATGATGGCGATTCTTTACTACCTGTGGCGCACCATTCAAGGTATGACCGGTCTGGCACTCGAAGAAGTACTTGCTAATGCAAAACAGGATAACGCGTCGAACTGAGAAAAACCGGGACAGAGAACATTAGAATAGCAAGTATCGGGGTCACAAGTATCGGGGTCAGGTCTTGCACTGTGTCGTATTATAATCAAAAGAGCAAAAACGGGATCAGAGAACATATTCCTTAGTATTGGAAACAATTGTTCTCTGACCCCATTTTACGTACCAGGGTGGTCCATGCTCAGATATTTGTACTCGATGGGTCAGTCTACAGAAAATTCAATCCTTTCTTGAAGTTTTGCCAGCGCCTTGGTAGCACAGACCGCATCTTTCTCTCCGCCAGGCGCACCACTAACACCTACAGCGCCTAAGTTATATCCACCAGCAACGATTTTAATGCCACCTTCCATAACAATAAGACCATCAATATGATTGAGTTCTTGGCGAATATCCGGTCGCGATTTTTTAAACTGACCGCTATTCGCCCATGCCATTACTGTCATGTTTGCTTTACGCTCAGCTATTTCCAGAGTGAAACGTGCAGCCAAATCATCACGCAATGAAGCACGTACTAATCCATAACGATCAACGACTACGGCACTAACATGATACCCATCCTTGCGACAAGCCATTACAGATTCATTCGCTATATCACGAGCCAATTCCATTCCTATACTCTTGGCACTAACAATATCCGCTGCCAATGGTGCTTTAGTAAAACAAGCAAGTAAAAGAAACGTCAAGCTGATTTTAGAAGTGTACATCCTCATTATCATTACTCCCTACTATTAACTTTTCGTATTTGTCAGGGCCATTCTTGCATTGTTACATTTGTATCTAAAGCTTGTACACTGCCCTCTTCTTCATCTTTACTCGAAATGATTACAACATGCTGACAACGAAGCGATGTTATACATAGAAGTGCTTGAAGGCGGTTCACGTGTAAGAAGGAGTCAGAGCCCTTTTGTTATAGTGTATTTTTTACTTTGCTTAGCGTATAAGTATCTGTTTAGTCTGCATAGTTTAGCTGTAATGACTTTTAAATATATTTATGATATAAAATTACCAGTAAGTCAGCGCTTACAACACAACAACAAACAATTGTTAATATTTAATGGATTTTGGGGAGAGAAATGGAACATCTCAAATATTTACTATTTTCTATCGTCTTTAGTTTAACCATCACAGCCTGTGGCGGCAGTGGTGATTCCTCGGGCGATACATCACCCACCGTCAATGCCGGTACAAATCAATCCGTTAATGAAGGCATAACGGTATCACTTTCAGGGTCAGGTTCTGATGCGCAAGGCAGTGTAACCTTCAGCTGGACGCAAACGGCTGGAATACCTGTCACATTATCGGACAGTACTGTCAGCAGCCCGACTTTTATCGCACCTGCCGTCACCGGTACAGTCATGCTGACTTTTGAGTTAACTGTCACCGATAATTCAGGTAATAGCGTAATTGATACGGTGATTATTACCATATTAGACTTCGATTCTCCCCCAACGGTCAATGCAGGGCCGGATCAAACTGTTGATGAAGGTGTCTCCGTATCACTCGCCGGTAGTGGTTCTGATACTGAAGGCCCGGTCACTTTTAGCTGGACACAAACAGCAGGAACCACGGTTACCTTGTCGGATACAACCATCAGTAATCCTGATTTTACAGCGCCAAATGTCCCTGCTGACGAAGTCCTTAGCTTCACATTAACGGTTACAGATAATGGCGGCAATAGTGAAGCAGATAGTGTCGCAATCACGGTAATTAATCTTGACAACACCCTGCCCGTAGCGAATGCTGGTCCTGATCAAACTGTTGACGAAGGTGATGTGGTTACTCTTGCAGGTTCTGGTAGCGATGCCGAAGGGGCTGTCACACTGAGCTGGTCACAAATATCCGGCACGACTGTGACTTTATCAGATAACTCCATTACCAATCCTGTGTTTACTGCACCCGCGGTGAGTGTTGATGAGGTACTGACATTCAGATTGACGGTAACCGACAATACATCAGCAGTCGTATTTGATGACGTGTCAATTACGGTTAGTGATACAGCGGCACCTCCACCTGCAGCACCTTTGAGTTATCTGTTTTATTCAAACAGCCTCAATGCGGTCAACCCGGCAAATCCGACCGCACCTGCACTGATTGAACCAACTGCAAACCTGGTACAAACATTTGGGGGTTTTTCAGCCACAGCAGAAATAGTACGTTTTGGCACAATAGATACTTCAACAAGGGTAATAACGAATGAGCATAGCTATGCCGTTATCTATCCAAGTACTGACGGTAGAATTTACAAAGTCAGTGCGCTTATTAGCGGTTCTCTAACTCCTGTGCAGGTTTCTAATGAAAGCCAGGCCGATCAAATTTGCACAAATGTGATTGGGGGCACTGCCGTTCATACAGATTTAGCCAATGCTGAGAACTCAGTTTATCTCTATGTACTACCAGGTACGGATGCTAACTGCGGCACAAATGATGATGTCTGGAAAATGGTCAGGCTGGGGATGGGTGCAGCTGAAGCTCCTGTCCTGGCGAAGAAGGTCATCGAAGATATACATGATACGACTACAGCCGCCCTGTCTGGTTGGTTGGTTCATGACGCTGGGGAATTACAGAGATGTGATGTCAACTTCACTGGCTGTACAACGGTAACAACTGTTGCCAATTCCGCAGATTGGCGCGTACAAACAACATTTGACGAAATACTGTTGGATATAGATGGAGAATTTCATATTTATTCGGAATCAGCCAACACGCTGTCTCCCTCACGTTTTAGCGTTCCTGCAGGGACGATTGTTTGGGTTCCGGATAGCGATGGAACGACTGTGTATTTCGCTAATGGAAATATTTTGTATCAAATGCCTGCGGATGGATCGGCAGATGCAACGGTATTACGGACAGAGTCCAATGATATACAGCGTGTCCTCACCACGAATAATTCAGTCGTATATCAAGTGGTTGATATGGGACTCGGTATAGAAATCAAGTCAATACCAAAGACAGGCGGTACTCCTGTTAGCCTTGCAGCAGCAGGTACAGGTGAAGACCTATTATTACTTTATGTGAAAGATGATAAAGTTTTTTACAATAAACGCATACTGACGGTTACACCTACCTTTTCGATTCAGCCGGTACTTGCTGCTGTCATTAATGAAAATGGTGCGGGTCTGGTTGAGCACGCGGATGCATCCTGGAGTGGAGGCATCTTTAAAACGACTTATGATTTCGATTCGGCATTTCGAATCAGCGAATTACTTGAAAAAACATTCTTGATTGAAGGCTACGATATTGCAGGTACCAGTGGTGGGCTTGCTGGCGCAACAATCAAGGAAGTTAATGCTGTGACAGCTGTGATCGGCGTAACGATTGGTACACTGCCTACGACAGACAATATTACTAGTTTCCAGTGTAATGGCTTTGGTCCAGATACCTTGTGTTCTTCTCTTATCACAATATCACCGACACCACCACTTCCAGCGTTGCCATTTCAGAATGATGTATTCTTTATAAATGCTGATACAGCTAACTCTTTAATGAGGGTGACGAATACAAGCAGTGAGAATGAAGCCGTACTGTTTTAACGGCTGTCTATAGGCTAGAGCTGGGTCAGAGAACAAATTTTAAAATATTATTAACAATTGTTCTCTGACCTTGTGTTTTGGTGGTCAGTATTACTGGGTTAATTTTAACACGATACTTTTAATATCTGGGTGGTCGAACTCACGCCCACCGACAGCTCGATAGACGATCTGACCTTTGCTATCGATGATGAAGGTTGTTGGTAGCCCCTGTACTTTCCAGTTTTGCATCGAGGAAGCCTCAGGATCAAGCAGCATGCGAAAATTCGGTGTTGGCTCTACAGTTCCCATGAAAGAGAAAACTGTATCTTCATCCTCACCGATATTAACCGCCAGTATCTCTACCCCTTTATCTTTCGTTGCCTGATACAAACGTTCAATCGACCCCATTTCACGTCGGCATGGCGGGCACCAGGTGGCCCAGAAATTGACAATCACAACCTTGCCTTTGAAATCCTTGATGTTATCGATTTCTCCATCCAGGTTTTTCAAGGAAAGCGGTGGGGCATGCACTCCGCCTTTGATAGCCGTCAGTTTGTGAGTCAACGGGGGAAGCTGTTCTGCATGGCTGACGCCTGAAATGGTCAACGTGGCAGCTAGCAATATCGCCAGTAAATAGTCTAACTTCTTATTTCGCACACTGTACTCCGTTAAGTTTTGACTCATAGGCCTTGCCCTTGATATCCCAGCGGGCTATCACATCAAAATGAGAGCCAGGTGCCAGGCCTATTGATAACATACCCTGGTTCCAGTCGCCTCCGGGTTGGTAGGTCTGCTCGATTGGAAACTGGGCCCAGCGAAAGGCAATAATCGCAGGTTTTTTGATACCCTCTTTTTCCCAGCGCCTGACCCATTCATCCACTGATGTTAGTCGGTGAGACTTTCCTTCTGACATAACACTCCATTCGTTGCTGACAAAATGGATTTCTGCAGGTGCGCTGTCGTTGCGTAAAACTGTCATAAATACACATGACGAATACGGTTCAATTTGTTTCAGAGTGAAGCCACGATTGACATAAAATGCCTGCAGTTGTTCAGGCAGGATCTGGGTAAGGGAAAAGAAAACTCCATGACTGGATATCTCCCATGTTTTGGCACCGGTATCTGGATTGATTTGGCTTGACTGTTTCGATTCCGCGAAACAGGGCTGCGTTAAGGTAATAAACAATGTCGTCAATATAATTTTCATGTTGTTAGTATAGTCATAACTTAAATTGCCTGGTGAAAATTAAGAAACTGGAAATACTGGGTGTCAGACACGTAGGTCTAGGGTCGCCCATTCGACCGCCTTGGTCAATAGTCAATAAATACCATGGCTACTAAGGAAGTAACCTCTTGTAGTCAAACGACTTGTTGCTACACACAGTTTTCATCGAATGCAACCCGGTGACACGCTATATTGAATGGTCAGATCATAATTGTTTCTAATATTAGTGAAAACTGTGCTCTGATCCCAATTATTTTATTCAAGCAGAGATTTCCACGCTATCGCTCGCAATGACCGAATTTTATAATATTTATTGCTTAAGTAAGTGCCTTTTTGCTCTGACTCCAATTTTTTACCAAATACCAGGAATCAATCGGTAAGAAGTTTGTTTGGCGTACTCTGTATACCCTTCAAGCTCATCGTGTAAGGTACGGTCTTCAAGATAAGTGCGCACGATCAGTAACAGGGTTAAAAATAGTGAAAGAAATAATGCATATCGCGACCCCAGTGCTATGGGCACAGCAAATAGTAATACAATAACGACGCTATACATGGGATGGCGCACCCAGGCGTAGGGTCCTGTGGTGACCACCTTGTGACCACGCTCACTATCTATTTTGACGACTTGCGCCAGATAGGTATTTTCGCGCATTACCCATCCAAGCATGATAAAGCAAGGGAAGTGGATAGCAATAGCAATTAGTTTCATCCACAACGGCAAGGACTCACTCCATGCGTATCTCACCACATCGAAACCGGGAATAATATAGAGTGCGATACCGGCAATGAAGAATAGAAACATGATGACCTTATCCCAGGCCTTTTGATCTTTATGTATCGGTACAAGTCTCATGCGTTCAGCGAGTAATTCTGGATCATGTTTCATTAAATAAAATGTTAACACCAAACCAAAGACTGCCCAGAGGGCAACCATTACCCATGCTTCCCACCAGTATAAAGAGCCCGCAGGCCAGAGTAAGGCAACAGCAAACAGAGTCATACGAATTACAAAGCGTAACCAGATGATGACAGGGCTCTGCATACGATCCTGCTTTTTCATCGGATGCTACCAGGAGTCATGCCGAATACCCTCTTGAATGCCGTTTCTGATTGATACCCGAGATGGTCGGCAAGAACTGAAAGCGAATCCGATGTTTTTTGCAGTTTTATGTGGGCGAGTTTCATTGAATATTTAGGGTCAGGCTAACAGTATTTGGGGTCAGAGTAAAAACTCTTCCTCTGCCCTCTTCTTGACTTTTGTTTTGGCCCTCTCTTATAGCTAAGCACTCTCCTGCCAGATAACCGCTCTATTTCCTGGACCCTAAATATTATTATAGGACTTTAACATAGTAAAATGCCACTGTTATCTATCGCCACGTGGAAGACAATCTGCTGCCTTGGCCACGATCCACTTCCACGCATTACTGGCATCGGCAATAGTAAACTGTGGTTCACCACCAAGTGCAATATACTCGGCAAAGGTCTGTAGTGTGACAAAATCCAGGTCGGCACTACCTGCCGCGGTAAACATGATGTTATGAGCACCGTCATGGCCGTCATGTTTCAGATCAAAGCAATGACCCGCCTCATGGATTGGTACCGTCAGGAATACCAGGTCTGGCTGGAAATCGCGCCAGGTTGCGCCGATATGAAAACGGGTGGTATTGTTGCTGCTTAACCAGTCTGCCTCGGCATAACCAAAATTACCGGCCGCGTATCCAAAGACGCAGATCATCGGCAGTTGACAATAATTTTCCGGAACACCCCCACCCATGACATCAGACACGATCGCCTTGGCGGTATCATCGCCGAGATCCGGTAACAGAAACTGGGACGTCGAGCTGATGGTAAACAACTGATAACTATCCCACTGGAATTTCAGACCCAGTTGGCGTGCCTTTTTACGCGCCATTTGCATTTGCCTGTTGAAAACAGAGCGCTTAACGGAGATCGCTACAAAGTCAGGAACGTCCTCACCAGCTAGATATAAACGAATATCAGAATAGGCTACCGGGCGACCAGTACCTTCGTAGACGACATCCAGCCTGCCGTGGTTGAAGAACTTGCGTTTACAGGTCGGGCCAATCCCCGCTGCACCGTATAGGTTAAGCAGGCCCTCTTCATGTAGGGTTTTCAATGTGAGTTCGCCCTTTGAATGAACCTGTAACCTGAATGGTAATATGTTCCAGGGTGCACCGTAACTGGAGGATTCCAACGCAATGCCGGCTTTAATCTGTTCCAGTTCGTCACCGTCAAAGGACTCTTCCAGCACCGCCTCGATGACATCACGCACTTTGCCATGTTTTACCCAGTCACGAATACCACCCGAGCCAACCAGTACTGCGCCGAGCGCACCGGTGATGACATTACCCAGCCCGGACAGGCCATATACCAGGTCTTCGACAAACGCACAGAAATCAAGCCGTAATATATCGATAATGGCCTGGATAATGCCGACCACGATTCCGCGGATACCTTCGATAATGCGGCGTATTCCATCCAGCACACCCGCCAGGATACCAAAGATCCAGCCCAACCAACCGAATAGATCTGCGAGTTTGTCCAGTAAGTCCTTGGTGATATCGAGCAGATCGACTATTTGACCGAGTATAAAATCCACTAGGCCCAGTACATCTTCGATAATGTTAACCAGGTCGTACCAGAAATCGATCAATGTATCCAGTAAGCCACGCAGATCAGTGAACAAGCAGGTGACGCCAACGACTACCAGTTTAACGACAGTCACGACGACTTCGACAACGATCTTGATCAGCTTGACCACGATCTTGCACACCGTTTCTACCAGCCATTCACCTACAACGCGAACTACCCATTCAATGAATACTTCAATGATGGTTTCCAGCCAGCAAAACCATTTGTTACAGCAGGCACACCACCATTTACATTTTCGTTTTTTACATTTTCGTTCCGTCCGCTCCCGTCGACGCTCAATGGGTTCACGAATCTCCCGTTCGACCCACCGTCTCGCTTCTTCACATTTTTCCTCAGCGCGCTCAACCCAGCGTTCGACCGGGACGGTAACGTTTTCGGTGATCCATTTTCTGACTTCGGTACAGGCTGACATGGCGGCTCTCCTTATAGTTCACTTACTCACTGCAGACCGACAAGCGATTGACGGCCGGGCATTAATGATGAAAGTATTTCCTGAATAATGTTATGTGCCATACGGTAGGACAAATAAAGACTGACTAATTTGGCTATTATGGCAATCGTTATTACGCTGACGAGATACGTTGTAAGATTCGGCGAGATAGGTAAGAAGGGAAAATCAAAAATATAGTACAGAATTAATGTAGTCAGGATTATGCTGAATGATGCCAGGGCACATCCACAATCCAATAACGCAAACGCGAGACGTTTTTCCAATTGATGTTTGCGGACAGGTGACAGTGTGCTTGTACACAATAATTCGACCCGAAAGGATGCGGGCCGATCGAAGAACCGGATTTTTTGGATTAAGGATTCAATATCCTGTTTAGTTTGTAAACGGCATATTGGCATAACGTACTCCGTATATTCCTGTTATCTCGCGGGACATCCTTTGTATCTCCTAGAGTGCTATCGTTACCAATAACTAATGGCTATTTGAATAACTCAGACGGCTCATAGATCAGAAATTTCTGGGTATCTTTTGTTAAACAAGCGTATCGTTTCTTCGTTGGACATTGGCAATTAAAAAAACTGACTTTGCAACCACAAGCTAGACATTTCTCTCTTGTGGTGGTTAGACTTAAGCGCATCATGACTTTTTTGTTCGACTCTTTTTCGTCTACCACAGTGTTACTATTGGTTGCGGTTGATGTATCACGTACACATGAGCTCAATGCGCCGATGGAAAAGATAATAAAAACGACATAAATAGTTATTTTTAAATTAGTCATTAGACGTTGCCTCTTCAATTATTGATAAAGCGATCCATTGGATAATCAGTGAGCATAAGATCCTAATAGTTAGGTATATTTAAACGCTTGGACAGAAATTAAACAGTAATTTATCGCACTGGATGTTTGTGTTGTATTTACCAAAATCGGTGGCAGAGAAGAATGGAGATCGATAGAAATTACGTGGTCAGGTCTTGCAAGGCCACACCAATAACAGTAATGAAAGAGCGGAATCGCCAATCAATATTTAGGGATGATGACTAATTTATTCATAAAACGAACGCAATGCACATAAAATGGTCGTAATAGATGGCATATTATATTCAAGGCTTTATAATGTCTGACGTTAATATTATTATTGGATTCTAAAGTACACTCTTGGTGGATGACAGACGATGGCAGTTTGGCGGGCAATGATACACAAGTACAGAAAAATCAGCTGGTTGCTGGTTTGTGCCGTGCTTTCATTGACATTATTTCCTGCCCATCTGCATTTACACCATGACCAGGATTTGCATTCAAACTCCTCGACCCATGAGCATGTGCTGGATGTCCATATGGCAACTGCCCAGCTTGATGAGGAGCACCATGAGGACGCGACCGTTATCGATACTGTCGCGAATGTTTTGGTCAAAAAGCTGCAAGATAACCCGTTAACGCCCTACATCTTGTTCATTTTCATATGGGCATTTACCACTACCCGGCAGGTGCGATCCTATTTGCGCCTGAAAATCGTTCATTTCTTTGCTCACTTTCAGGCATTCACGCCACCGCTACGCGCACCACCCCTGCTCTAATCCTTATTGATCCACCATTTTTGTAAACACGACGATGATGTTGTGACTATTGCCGTGTCACTAAACTTTTTCAGAACTTTTGGGCGTTGAATTCGCCTGGAGATAGAGAAAATGCGTACATGTTTGAAGCTGGGAATCTTGTTCCTGTGTATTCCGATGATAACGACTGCCGGAACAGTCAACGATAATCCACTGACAATGAGTCAGGTGATTGTCAACGTGCTGGAAAAGAGTCCGATGTTAAAAGCAAGCGATTACGAGGCCCGTGCTGCGGCAGCCAGGATCAGGCAATCAACACTGCAGACACCGCTAAATCTTCACCTTGAAATGGAAAATTTTGCGGGTACTGGTAAATATAAGGGACTGGATGGGATTGAAACCACGCTGAGCCTGGCCAAGGTGCTTGAATCAGGGAAGAAACCACAGCTACGTGGACAGGTCTCACGTCAGGAGGCCAGTCTTTTGCATAATGAACTGGATGCAAAGCGACTCGACTTGCTGTCTGAAAGTGTCAGGCGTTTTATCCATGTGGCTGTTGATCAACAACGTCTGGATATCGCCATTAAAAAGCGCACGCTGCTAAGGCGTACAGCATCGATTGTTGATCAAAGGATTAAGGCTGGCAGGAGTCCGGTGGCAGAAAGACGCAGGCTCGCGATTGCGAAAGCCCGGGCCGCGATCGAAGTCGAACATGCTGAACACGAACTGCTGACCTCGCAACTGAAATTAGCCATGATGTGGGGTGAAACCAGGACAGGTCAACTATCGGTGCAGGCATCACTATTCGTGTTAGACGAAATAGATACATTCGAGCAGCTGGAATTACTACTTGAGAATAATCCAGATCTGGTCAAATACGCATCGGCAAAACGTCTGGCAGAAGCGCGACTCAATCTTTCACGTGCCAAACGACGACCCGATATAGAGTTGTCAGGCGGCATTCGCCATCTCAGTGGCAGTGATGATGGTGCATTTGTTTTGTCTGCCAGAATACCACTCGGTACACAAACTCGTGCCCTTCCCTCCATTGAAGCATCAGAATTGATGAGTAGCCGTGAGCCTTTCCGCTATGAACAGCGTCGCCTTGAATTATATGCGAGTCTGTTTGAGGTATATCAGGAACTGAAGCATGCACAAACTGCCGTAGAAACATTACGGCAAAAGATTATTCCTGAAGCCGAGCTGGCCCTGCGTGACTATGAAAATGGTTATCGTGCCGGTCGGTATTCATTGCTTGAACTGACCACGGCA
Source organism: uncultured Gammaproteobacteria bacterium (assembly GCA_947258755.1). Taxonomy (GTDB): domain Bacteria; phylum Pseudomonadota; class Gammaproteobacteria; order JAADHQ01; family JAADHQ01; genus JAADHQ01. The sequence continues at coordinate 21,914 of CAMYJO010000033.1, read as the reverse complement.
CAACAATCGCTGTTGGATGCACGCCTCGAAATGACTGATGCAGCTGCCAAATATCATTATGGTCGCGTAGAAATTGAACGTTTAACCGGAACCCAAATGCAAGCTGGAGTAAAACAATGAGCCAGACTAATAGCCGATTTTCACCGTTGATGACTTTGATCGTCATTGTCGCCATGCTTGCCTCAGCCTGGTACTTATTGAATAAGCCGGCCGATCATCACAATTCGGATGATGGTAACGGTCATGGTGATCAAGCGTCACACGAGGAAGAAGTCGCCAAAGGGCCTCATGGTGGGCGCTTGCTGGTTAGTGGTGACTTTTCACTGGAAATGACTATTTATGAAACCGGCGTACCGCCTGAATTTCGTCTATACCCGTATATCAACAACCAACCCGCAGCGCTTGATGAGGTGTCTGTCACGATCGAGCTTGCTCGTATCGATGGTCAGGTAGACCGTTTTGAATTTAAACCCCAACAGGACTTTCTGCGTGGTAAGGGTGTGGTGACTGAGCCACACTCCTTTGACGTGAGCATCAAGGCCAGCTATCAGGGTAAATCACATCAATGGCAATATGAAAATTATGAAGGCCGTACTAAAATCGCCGCATCGATGGCTGATGAGTCTGGCATTCAGACCGAAAAAGCAGGCCCACAGACTATCAGGGAAACATTGACCCTAACAGGCCGGGTACACACTGACCCCGATCGTCTGTCGCGAGTCCGCGCCCGTTATCCCGGTATCGTTAAAAGTGTCAAGAAAAAACTAGGTGATACCGTGCGTGCCGGCCAGGTGCTGGCGACTGTGCAGAGTAATGAAAGTCTGCAAACCTATGCCATCAAAGCGCCTATCGGCGGCATGATCGTGCGTCGGGATATCCAGGTCGGTGAGGCTACCGGCGAAGAACCGCTGTTCATCATCACAGACCTGTCCCAGGTTTGGGCGGAATTTGATGTATTTGAGAGGGACAGTTTCGTTCCGGGCAATTTGTCCGGGGTCAGGTGACGATTGCTGAACATGCGGTTCCATTGGCCGTTCGTCTGTCAGCGATCCAGCGCTTTCGTGATTTTCAGGTTGTGTTTGCCAAATTCGAAGATAGCTATGAGGTCCGTATGCTGACCCTGGGGCGACGTGACCAAGAATGGGTCGAGGTTCTGGAAGGACTGAAACCGGCCACCGAGTATGTCAGTGAAAACAGTTATCTGATCAAGGCCGACATTGAAAAGTCAGGCGCCAGTCACGACCACTGAGGGGAATATTATGCTTAATCGACTTATTACTCATTCCCTCACACATCGCTGGCTGGTACTGGTTGCAGTCATCAGCCTGTCGGCGCTGGGGGTCTATAACTATCAGCAATTGCCGATTGATGCGGTGCCTGACATTACCAATGTGCAGGTACAAATTAATACCGAGGCAAGTGGATACTCACCATTAGAATCTGAGCAACGAATCACCTTTCCGGTGGAAACCGCCATGGCGGGTATTCCGCGCCTGGATTATACTCGCTCGATCTCGCGTTATGGCTTATCCCAGGTGACTGTCGTGTTCAAGGAAGGTACCGATATTTACCTGGCCAGACAACTGGTCAATGAACGCTTGTCTGAAGTCAAGGAACGCCTGCCCGAAGGTATCGAGCCTGCTATGGGTCCGATTGCAACCGGTCTGGGTGAGATTTTCATGTATACGGTTACGGCAAAAGAAGGATCGAATTTTGACCCGATGGAATTGCGTACGGTACAGGACTGGATTGTTCGTCCACAACTACGACAGACCCCAGGGGTCGTTGAAGTCAATACCATTGGAGGCTATAGCAAACAATTTCATGTACTGCCGGATCCCGACAAGTTACTGGCCTATCACCTGAGTATGCAGGACATCATGGCTGCATTGGCACGAAATAATATCAATACCGGGGCCGGTTACATCGAACGTTTTGGTGGACAATACCTGATTCGCTCGCCGGGCCAGCTGGCAAACCTCGAGGATATCCGTGCCGTTACTGTCGCCAAACGTGATGGTGTGCCGATCCAGCTGGGTGCAATTGCCGAAGTGACCCTGGGTAGTGAGCTGCGCACGGGTGCTGCAACCCAGGACGGCAAGGAAGTCGTACTGGGAACGGTATTCATGCTGATGGGTGAAAATAGTCGTCATGTTGCACGGGCGGCGGCGGAGCGCCTGGAAAGCATCAAACCGTCTTTACCGGAAGGGGTGGAATTAAATCCGCTGTATGACAGGACCTCGCTGGTCGACAAGACGATTGCCACGGTGCAGAAGAATCTGATTGAGGGTGCATTGCTGGTGATTGTCGTCTTGTTGTTGTTACTGGGTAACTGGCGTGCCGCCCTGGTCACGGCTGCCGTTATCCCTGTTGCTATGTTGATGACCGTTACCGGCATGGTTCAATCGCGCGTTTCAGGTAACCTGATGAGTCTCGGGGCACTTGATTTCGGGTTGATAGTCGATGGTGCTGTTATCATTGTGGAAAACTGTCTGCGTCACCTGGCAGGTTATCAGCGTATGCATGGTAGCGTACCTGGCCTGGCTGAGCGTTTAAGGCTGGTGCGGGAAGCAACTATTGAAGTGATACGCCCCAGTGTCTTCGGCGTCTTCATTATTATGATTGTGTATGTACCTATATTTTCATTGAGTGGTGTGGAAGGCAAGATGTTCCACCCCATGGCGTTTACAGTCGTCACTGCCCTGCTCGCTGCGTTGATCCTGTCGGTGACCGCTGTACCCGCTGCGGTCGCTATATTCGTGCGCGGCAAGGTCTCGGAAAAAGAAAATATACTCATGGGCGGGTTACGCAGAGTATATGAGCCGGCACTACGCTGGGTCCTTGCACATCAATGGCCGGTCGTGACAGCGGCCATTGCATTGATCTTGTTGTCAGGCATTCAGGGCACACGTATGGGGACGGAATTTGTGCCCAGTCTTGATGAGGGCGATATCGCCCTGCATGCATTGAGGATTCCCGGCACCAGCCTGACACAGGCCGTCGAAATGCAAGCAACACTGGAGGCGCGACTGAGTGAATTTCCTGAGGTCTCGCATATCTTTACCAAAATAGGCACCGCTGAAGTAGCAACGGACCCGATGCCCCCAAGCGTGGCAGACACCTTTGTGATGATCAAGCCACGTCAGGAGTGGCCGAATCCACGCAGGGCCAAAGCAGACTTGATAGCAGAGATGGAAGAAGTCGCCAAGGCCATACCCGGTAACCGCTATGAATTTACCCAGCCCATCCAGATGCGATTTAATGAGCTTATATCTGGCGTGCGCTCGGACCTCGCGGTCAAGGTCTATGGCGATGATATGGATACACTGGTAGAAGTCGCCGAGCAAATCGAAGCAGTGATTGCCAAAGTACCGGGTGCTGCGGATGCCCGTACCGAGCAAGTAACCGGCCTGCCGATAGTATCGATCATCCCGGACCGTGACCGCCTGGCTTACTATGGACTGGATGTCAGCCGGGTACAGGACACCTTACGCATGGCGATCGGCGGAGAGGTTGCCGGACAAATATTTGAAGGTGACCGTCGCTTTGATGTAGTTGTACGTTTACCGGAACACCTGCGTACCAATATGGACGCATTGGTTAAATTACCGGTTAAGTTACCTATGGGTCAGCATCGGGAGGTTGCTGGCGATGCCGATAGCCTGGGTACAGTCCGCAATCCACCACAAACCATTCCATTGGGGGAAGTGGCAAGTATTGAGTTAACACTAGGTCCAAATCAGATCAGTCGCGAAAATGGAAAACGTCGTGTCGTAATAACCGCCAATGTCCGTGGTCGGGACCTGGGCAGTTTTGTGACAGACGTTCAATCCGCAATCGCGAATAATATCGATTTGCCAGCTGGCTACTGGTTGAGCTACGGTGGAACGTTTGAACAACTTATCTCGGCATCCAAGCGTCTGTCTATTGTTGTACCGTTAACGTTGGTGATTATCTTTGGTTTATTGTTTATGGCCTTCAATTCTGTCAAGGATGCTGCCCTGGTCTTTACAGGCGTACCTTTGGCATTGACTGGCGGTATCGCCGCCCTGGCGCTTCGCGACTTACCGTTATCGATTTCTGCAGCAATTGGCTTCATTGCCTTGTCTGGTGTGGCAGTCCTGAACGGTGTCGTCATGTTGTCTTTTATCAAGACGCTGCTGGCCAAGGGGCTAGAACTTGAACAAGCCATTGTCGAGGGTGCCCTGACCCGCCTGCGACCGGTGCTGATGACCGCCCTGGTGGCCAGTCTCGGCTTTGTGCCGATGGCGTTGAATGTAGGTACTGGTGCCGAGGTCCAACGTCCATTGGCTACCGTGGTTATCGGTGGCATTATTTCGTCGACACTGCTAACACTGCTTGTGTTACCCGTGTTATATCGATTGGTTTATGCGAAAAGGAAAGATTAATGCAATTAGCTGACTAATTGGGGTGACAATAGACTATATGATAATTAGTCAGTGCTTTGTTTGAATGAAAGAGACTTACGGGTATTCTGAATATCGTGGCAAATCACCGGCCTCACAGGACCAGTCTGCCCTGGAATCCCAGAATATATGATGCTGTGGCTTAATTGGCGGCTCAGTGTCCAGTGATCCTGCAGGTATCAACACGGCATCAATTTCGGGTACCGTTCTGGGCATTGGACTGCCACATTGTTTGCAGAAACAATTATAAAAGCGTTCAGCCTCTGGTACCTTGTACTTGAGCAGCATGTCTTCACCCTGAAGCCATTGGATACTGGTTACAGGTGCTACCAACAAGTTAGTCGCATGTCCCGTACCAGTTGCCTTGCGGCAACGTTGGCAATGGCAATGAGAAAAACGCACGGCTTCGCCAGAGACTTCATATTTGACAGCGCCACAAAGGCAGCTGCCTTGTACATTCGTTTGGGTCATCTTATTTCCTTAGATTTCTTCGCAGGCAGCGACTCAACAAACCCCGTGCAAAAATTTAACCACTCTGCCTGGTCTGCGCCAGATTCTATACCCTGTGGTGAAACATATACCATGCTTATCATTGCTTTTCCGGTAAAATCCATTTCACGTGCATGTTTCCTGGCAAGGCATTTCTAATAATTGTCAGGCCTTACCCTGGCCATGAGCGTGTCTTTGACAATGCCACAACACATATGTCTGGAGACCATAAAGCAAAGCCCGCCGAACATTCTCTTTTCTTCGACATCCAGTCGATCCTGAAAGTGTTCGCGAATCCATTCTGCCAAACCTTCATAGTAGGGCATGGCGATAACTCATTTTGACCGCGACTGCGTAAACATAAATATTCAACGGGTGAAACCCCGTAGCTTGTCATCCTTTAATTAAACAGATCTTGTTATAGCATTGTGCATTAACAATGTGAAGCATAAAAAAACATCATAAAATTCTATCAAGACAGCAATTTTCTACTAATATTAGCAGAGTGGAACAATAGAATTAATTATTGTCTGACCCCGTTATTTATCAGTTGTGTATGAATTGACTGTATCCAGGCTGCTGGGTTGATGTTTTTTCTGAACTACAGTCTGACATGATAAAAAGACATTAGTTTACATGGGCCAATATCATGGTAGAGAGCCAACACAGACCTAAATCACCTGGTTTTTACCAACGCTATAAAACACTGCCCACCAGTAAAAAAGTAATTTTAATTGTATTCATAATATGGTTAGCACAGGCCATACCCAAGTGGACCGCAGCCATCACAGCTGATGGAGAACTGTCTGCCAAAATCATGCGCATATTTGTCACACCACTGGAACACAAAGAATAAACAGTTATAGACATCCTTTATCGGTGTTAACATTTACTATGCTTGCCAGCCCTAAAAGTATGGAGTAATGTTTATATGAGGTGATGATTAATGAATTATTCCGACGACATCATAAATACATTCTGGATTTTCCTCGGCTATCTAGTCTATATACCTGTACTGCTGCTGGCCATACGCCGTGCACCGTGGTGGCATGCGCGTTTAAACACCGATTTTAATGTCTTCCTGGGTATGACCGTGGCCACGTTGTTTTTCTGGAGCGTAAAGGCGGGGTTTGCTGAAGGACTTTCGCTACACCTAGTAGGCGCTACGATGTTAACATTGATGTTTGGCTGGGCCTTCGCTGTGATCAGCCTTTCACTGGTGCTGATTGGCATCAGTTTAATGGGCGATGCCGGTTGGCAAGCCTATGCGTTGAATGCCACCATTCTCATAGTCATTCCTGTGCTGATCAGTCATGGCATATTCCGGCTGGTTGATAGCCGTCTACCGAATAATTTTTTTATTTATATATTCATCAATGCCTTTTTTGGTTCTGCCATTGCACTCGGTGCTGTCGGCCTGGCATCCACCTGGGTATTGGCCATGGCGGATGCCTATACTATGGACTATCTGATCTATAACTATCTGGCTTACTACCCGTTACTGCTGTTTCCGGAAGCATTCCTTACCGGTATGTTGATGACGATATTTGTGTTGTATTTCCCGCACTGGGTAAGCACATTTGATGATAATCGTTACCTGAAAAACCACTAGTTGTTGTGCCGGGTTTTTTGCCTGTTTTTAATGGCCCTCCCCCATTCTATTGAAGTAGTTCCCCCTCCACTTCAAGAAATACCTGATAGGCATTGCGGCGGTTCGCAGCATCAAAGGTAGGCACAGCTTCGTACTTTGACCAGTCGATGGTCTCATATGCCTCATCAAATGTGTTCAGTTCTTCTATCTCTGCGGCCATACGGGTGCGTAAAAACTCGATATATTCGCGCGTAAACGCAATATCCTTGACCGGATTATCGCTGGCGGTTCCATGACCAGGTATGACAAACTTGGGCGCGGGCTTGAGTGACTGCAGATATTTCAGGCCAGCCAGCCATTTTTTGGTATTGACTTCGCCACCGCCCAGAAAGGGCAGCCGGCCACCAAAAATAAGATCACCGGAAAACACAACGCCGTACTTGCTGACCACCATAATCAGGTCATCGGGCGAATGTGCGGGGCCTGCATAAATCAATTCAATGCTGGTATCGCCCATATCAAAGGTTTTATTACCGACAAAAGTCTGATCCGGCTTGACCAGATAGGTATTTTCATCCACCCAGGGGAACAGAGAATCACGACGCTGTTCCAGCCTGAGTTGTGAATCATTACTATCAATGTATTGATAGGCACTTTTTTCTGCCCAGATAGTGGCTTTGCTATGTTCTCTGAATGCCTGTAAACCATAAATATGGTCGGCATGGTAATGACCGGCCACGACCATAGCAACCGGCTTGTCTGTTACCTTCCTGATTTCCTGAAGCAGCCGGTATCCCAATGTGGGTGTACCTAAGGCATCGTAAACCACCACGCCTTTATCGGTAACGACGAAGCCGGCATTCGAGGTCAACCCCTCATTGGCCGCACCGGGGACGCCGGAATGCCCAAGAACATAATATACCGGTGCGTCTTTAACCTTGTGGATCTCAAATGCGATCTCTGATGCACCATAAGGATTAGGCTTGTCCTGCTTTTTATCCGTACAAGCACCGAGGACGAATGCCCCAAATAAAACAAAAATGAAATAAAAACGAAAATTATGCATATGTCCTCTATTTGTTCTCATGAGCGATATATCTGTGTTCATCGCATATAGGCATGGTTTTCTTCTTGTTGTAAGCGAATGATTTCAGCATCGGCCATTGGCACGATCTCGACGAAAGCATGAATATCTTTCGGGTCATAGCCATGTCCCTTGGCGGCTATGCGACACATCCGAAACTTTATCACTTCATCATAGGTTAGGCTTTGCGCCCGTATCATCAACTCTTTGTACTTGGCGTAGTTTTCCGTAGCGAAAAATGGGATCTCATTACCATGCAGAACAATCACGATGGAAGCAGAAAAAGGATCTGCCTTGTAGACCTTGCTTAGGTAGCTGGCACGATCAAGCACCAGCTCAAAATGCGCCAGACTACCCGACGCAACATCATAGACCACGCGTTGTGGTTTGTATTTAATGTCATTGACATTACCTACACCCCAGGGCGCATTGTCTTTATCGGCTGCATGGGCAGATAAACCGCTAAAGACTAACAGCATCATAGCCAATATCTTAGGCATAGTGACTCCTTTCTGATAGGAAAAGGGAATTATTATGCTACTTTCGGCAGCCAATACGACGAAAAGTTCAGAAATACCCTACTTATTCATTTCTATTTGGATAAATGGATTTTAAAAGCACTAGTAGCCAATAGTAGATAAATGAGCCGAAAGGTAGTGTCGTTCTTTTATTCCCGCATTATTCGGAACGGTATCTTTTTCAGGCAAATCATATCCCGCGCGTTCGCCGGCAACTCCTGCATTGTCTTCGTTGGCTTGTCTTTCAAGAAGGTGGTTATCAGCATATGCCATGTTGATATCAGCGAATTCTGCATTTAGATAGATAACTGCGACAACAAGCAGGCTCGGAATTCGATTTTGTATATTGTTAGTCATGACTATTGCCCTCCAATGATGTAACCGTTATATGGTTGAAACAGATCACATCTGATTCCGATTTTTATTAATTTATAAATTAAGCTTGTTCAAGAAGCTGTACTATTACCTTTTTTGTGTCACGAAACTCTTTTACAAAACGCCAAATTATTAGGCCAAGGACAGTAAAGGCAAGTAGTAATATTGCAAGCGCAACCAAAATGGTAATGAGATTTGTAAATGTCATGATGCTTACCTCCTCTGTAAGTCAGGGAGCCAGTGTTCTCCCGATCTCACATATAAGATAACTTTGCGGATAATTTACGTCTGTGTCGTTTGGGGATGAATAGTTGTGATAATTTCACGGTACGTGGTTAACAGTTGCGGTTTCGTTACAACATATTGGAATGCATGGTGGCTTGTATGGAGAAGCTGAGCTCCATCACCAGCTAATATATCATTAAATATACTAATGATATCCATATATTTATCTTATAGCAGATCTACTGTTACCCATCGAATCGATTGAAATAATGGTCTATATCGATAAATACTCTACACCCTACTTTTTCAGCGATTTTAGACAACCCTGTTGGCACCATGTCCACTGGCTATATTAATTGCCTGCGGTATGACTATTTTCATCTGAGTAAGGGGTATGTGCCTTGGCTTGAGGTTTATAGGAGGCTTGTCTAATAAAATGAGTTCGTAGACACTATGAGTAGTCAGTGATTATTTTGGTATGGATGAGTTTCTAGCCGATTCCTAAACAACATTTAATGGTGTTAAGTGATAAAAGAGTTGTCTAAAGTTTCTGTCTATATTACCGTATATAGTTGTATATATTCATGAACTGCAGGAACCCTATATGGAAGCCGGACTATTCACACTGAGATTTGTCATTACTGGCATGTCGACCAAAAAGGCAGCCGAAATTTGTAACACGTCCGAACAGACATACAAGAAATGGGAATCCACCAGGATTTACCCTATCCATGCGCTTGACCTGATCAAGGCCAGTGCCGGTATCACTAGCAGTTCAGAAAGTGTCGAACAGACACCCTGTGTTGACGATGGTTTGGAGAAGGTCCGAATGGCTGTGAATGAGAGTTTCCAGGGTGTAAGCGCCAAAGTCATCAATTTTCCAAACGATTAATTTAATCTACAGATCAACTCTGCTGCCCTATAGTTCGCTGCTCGTTGATAATCCCCTTCCCTAAATGCTTCTTGAATAGACTGCATTCGCGTCAGTAAAAATAATTCTCCAGTCGATGCTATAAACGCATACTGAGTGAGTATCTCTTGTTATACTAGATCCTTGTTCGGAATCTATCATTTTCAAGTGGTATGAATGACCAGAACCTGACTGTTATTATTTTTATTTTCCTGTTAGCGGCAGGAATTATCGCGTACTTTGGCGTACTAATGACCAAGGTAGCACGTCAACTTGCCCATGATACCGGTATGGGTGAAGCCGTGATGGGTGCTGTCTTCGTCGGTGCATCGACATCATTGTCGGGTATCACTGCATCTATCACCGTGGCCTATCAGGGACATGCGCAACTGGCGGTCAGCAATTCATTGGGCGGGATTGCCGCGCAAACATTGTTTCTGGCCGTCGCTGATATGTTTTACCGCAAAGCAAATCTTGAGCATGCGGCCGCCTCTGCTGAGAATCTTATGATGACGGCCATTTTGATTGTCCTATTGGCCATCCCGCTAACGGCTATTGCGATGCCTGAAATGGCAATAGCCAATGTGCACCCTGCCTCATTCATCGCAATCATCGCCTATGTTTTGAGTGTCCGTATTTTAACCCGCACGCATAAAATGCCGATGTGGTTCCCGAAAAGCACCCTGGATACGCACCCTGAAAATAATCATAAGGCTAAGTTGATAGGATCCAATAAAAGTGGCCTATGGATAAGGTTTGTATTTTACTCCATCGTTGTTGGTTTTTCCGGCTGGCTACTAGGCAAAACCGGCATAAAAATCGCGAGCACTACCGGGCTTTCCGAAGGTATTGTCGGTGGTGTTTTTACCGCCATATCAACCTCGCTTCCTGAATTAGTCATTGCTATTACTGCGGTACGCATGAAGGCGTTAACCTTGGCTGTGGGTGATATTATAGGCGGTAACACATTTGACACGCTGTTTATATCTGCCTCGGATATTGCCTATCGTCAAGGCTCTATATATAAGGATATATCAGATAATGAAATCTTCTGGCTGGCAATGACTATACTGATGACCGGAGTGCTATTGATGGGTCTGTTACATCGCCAACGCCACGGTATCGCCAATATAGGCTGGGAAAGCTTTTTAGTTATCCTGTTGTATTTTAGTGGTTTGGGTATACTGTTATATTAAGTATCACTGTCGATAGACCCTGCATTAAAAGATAGGGATTCATTACACTGCTCGTCCAACATTATAGATCTGCTGACCGCATTGTTTCTGGCAGCTGCCTAGAAAGTATCGCTGCCGCTAGTACGAAGGCCGACGACCACAGCAAACAACCGATCAACCCCTGGGTTTGATAAACCAGGCCGGAAAGCACGGTACCAGTAAGACGACCACCGGCATTAGCCATGTAGTAAAAGCCGACATTCATCGAAACCTTGTCACGATCTGACCAGGCTACGATTAAATAGGAGTGCACGGCAGAATTGATGGCAAACACAATGCCGAAAATACACAAGCCTGCAATCAACATATAACGTGATTGCAGATCATAATACAGGGATATGGCAATCAGTGCTGGTAACAAAGCAAGAATGAATGCCCATAGTCTGGCAGTATCCCCTCCCGGCCCCCTGCCATGGTGACTACGACGAATCAGTCTGGGTGCACTTGCCTGTACAATACCGTAAGCAATTATCCACAAAGCCAGAAATCCACCGACTTGCATAAAACTCCATTGAAATACGGTGTAGAGATAAACCGGCAGTGCGACGACAAACCAAACATCTCTTGCGCCGAACAAAAAGAAACGCGCTGCAGATAACAAATTGATAGCGGCAGATTTAGAAAAAACACTGCTGAAAGCAGGTTTGCTTGCAGACTTCCCTAATCCAGCAGGTAAGACGACGATGGATGCTAGCAGGACCATCAACAGTGAGCCCGATAACACGGCCAATGCACCCCTGAATTCCAGCGTTTGCAATAACATTGCACCGATGAAAAAACCCGCACCTTTCAGTGTGTTCTTTGAACCGGTCAGTACAGCTATCCATTTGAACAGTCTGGTTTCACTTCCCTGCTCCGGTAACAGCGTTTTCACACTGGCCTTGGCCGACATTTTGTTCAGGTCCTTGGCGATACCGGACAGTGCTTGTGCCAGCATGACATAGGCTACCGTTAACCAGGTCTCGGGTACCATCAACATGGCCAACGCAAAAACCTGTAAGCCCATGCCAATGTGCATGGTCAGATTCAGGCCGATGCGTGCACCCAACCAGCCACCGACAAGATTGGTGACGATGCCAAAGAACTCATAGAACAGGAACAGCATGGCCACCTCGAACGGAGAATAGCCCAGCTGATGGAAAAACAGGACCACCAGCATGCGGATGGCGCCATCGGTGACTGTAAACGCCCAATAGCCACCGGTCACGATCAGGTAATTGCGCAGGTTTATGTCCATCGGCAATTAATGCCGTAAGGTCCACATACCGATCTGGATAAACCGGCAAAACACCATAGCTAAAACAATACCCAGGACGTTAAGATCCATCACAGACTCCTGGCCACTTTTGCCGCCAGTTCCATCATACGATTGACATAGCCCCACTCGTTATCGTACCAGGCATAGATCTTGACCTGGGTATCATCGATGACCATTGTGGATAATGCATCAACGATAGAAGAGCGTGGGTCATTGACATAGTCAATGGATACCAACGGTCGTTCCTCATAACCGAGGATACCTTGCAATTCATGCTCGGAAGCCGCCTTGAAATAGCCATTAATTTCTTCGCGCGTTACCGGGCGTTCGGCTTCAAAGACAAAGTCTGTCAGCGAAGCATTTAAGAGTGGCACACGCACGGCATGTCCATTCAGTTTGCCATCCAGTTCCGGGAATATTTTGGTGATGGCCTTGGCTGAACCGGTAGTCGTCGGTATCAGTGACTGATTACAGGCGCGGGCACGTCGCAAATCCTTGTGGCCTTTGTCGACGATAGTCTGGGTATTGGTGATATCATGAATAGTCGTCATACAGCCATGCACGATCCCTACTTTTTCATGCATGACCTTGACCACCGGCGCCAGGCAATTAGTGGTACAGGAAGCGGCTGTCAGTAGATGATGTTCGTCAGGCTTGTAACGGTCATCATTGATGCCATAGACGATATTTAATGCACCTTCCGTTGGTGCTGCGACAATTACTTTCTTTACGCCTTGATTAAAATAGGCATTGAGTGATTCCGGTTTCTTGTGATGTTTACCGGTCGCCTCGATGACAATATCACATTCAGACCAGTCCACATCGGCAATGGCGCTCTTCGATGAATGGTCGATGATCCTGTCATCGATGATAATTTCATCACCCTGACTGACAGGGTCATGGTCCCAGGTGCCGTGTACCGAGTCGAATTTCAGCAAATGTGCACTACCCCTGGCATCGGAAGCGATTTCATTGACCTTGATAATGGAGATTTCGTCTTTATTCCAGCCGGCACGAAATCCAAGACGACCCATACGGCCCATTCCATTAATTCCGACACGAACAGACATTTGCTACTCCTAAATTAAAAGTTTTTTGTTAAGATTTGAGCCGGGTGATCAGGCGCAACAAGATGCGCCGGGACGGTTGGGCATATCTTTTAACATTTGCATATCATGCTTGTAGGGTTCAACCTTACGGGTACTTGAAGATGCAGCACTCAGTACATCATATGCCCATTGAGGCAAAGCATCGTGTAGGCGGTAATGGATCCACTGTCCTTGTCGTCGGTCCTGTACCACGCCACTCTGACGTAAATGAGCTAGATGCCGTGATATCTTCGGTTGTGACAGCTTTAACGCATGAGTCAATTCACATACACATAACTCCCCTTCTGTCAGCATCAACATCAGACATCGCATGCGGGTTTCGTCACTCAGTTGTTTGAAAAACTCGGTCTCGATCATGCATTAAGTATATGTTGATCCGTATATATGCGCAAGCGTATATATATGACACTTTTATGACAAAGGATGGAACAGGGTTTCGCTATAAAATGGTCAGCTGCGTTGGCATCCGTATTAAAAGTACACCATGTGCGTACAGGCACATTAAAATTGTAAAGTGCTAATTATTAATACAGGTTCTTATGCATAAGCAGACATACTGATTGTCAGGGCGCCGGCGGTACCCTGTATAAGCATCTACGCTGCCAGAAGCAACGTAAGAAGCGCAATGGTATCTATTCCTACCGGGGCCAGATACCTGATCAGGCTTCCATTAAGCAACGCCCTGCTATCGTAGATGCCCGTACACGCTACGGTGATTGGGAGCTGGATACCGTTATTGGCAAAAACCATCAGGTTGCACTAGCAACTTGAATCCGCGATATTATTTAACATACTTTTTAACTACTATACCAATTAATAACGGTATGCCTGTTATACCGCCGAGGATTAATATAGTTACTATCATGTTAGGCAGGTCACTTGATACCACTTCACTCCCATAATGTGCTAAAACAAAGCTGGCCGGGATAATACCTAATAATGTCGCCAATGCAAAACGCCAGTAGCTCAGGGAAGTTAGGCCAGCGGCATAACTGACGACATCAAATGAAATAAACGGTAAAAGCCGGGATAACCCAACTACCAGCATCATATTATTTTCGGATTGCAGCCATTTTATGTGTATCTTGTCCCCAAATCGTCGATGCATGACTTCATGTCCAAGCATACGAGCGATGGTGAATGCCATAATAGCGCCTATCTCTGCACCTATCAGTACATAGATTGTACCCCACGTATGGCCATAAGCTGCACCGGATACCAGCGCAATTGGAGCGCTGGGTATCGGACTCATGACTATAGCGCCACTCATTATCAGGATCACTAACAGAGGACCCCAACCATCCAGACGCAAGACGAATTCCTGAAGGCTTTGCTGGTTAACAATCACCCCTAGTGTGCCAGTGCTATACAAATAAAGGTATAAAACTGAAAAGAAAATAATGAGGACAAAGGCAATGAATGGTTTCATGACTATGAAATTAAATCGCCAAACCGATATCATTCAGAAATAACAATATCAGTTTGGTAATCGAATATTTCATGGGAGCACTTCTATGTAATTAATTCTTCTGAATAAACACAACCTCTTCTGAACCGTTTTTGTCCGACTCGAATATTTCAATACTGATCTTATAGACGCCTTTTTCTGTCATATTAAAAAAATTACCATAGGTAATTGCTCCACTGGTAACCATTTTTTCCAGTGGTTTGCGAATTTTAGCGCCACCGATCAGTTTTTTATGTTTGATTTCACCGATAACAGTAGCATCCAGTACCCTTTCATGGTCACCCTTTCTAAACACAGAAACCATTATGTGCTTACTGGCTGACCCTTGCTTACCAATACCACCATGTAAGGCTTTGTCACGATCAATCAGGTAGGGTTTCTTTTTAAGCAAATTGGCAGAGACTGCGCCAAGGTAGACCTTGTAAGATTTTGATTCTGCATTCCAGCTGGAATCTGTTGCATGCAAATTTGATACAGCAAAAAGTGTAATCACTGCCAGGATCACAGAAGACATATAGTTAGGCATTTTCATATTTTTTCCTTATATTCATATAGTTAACAGTCTAGATAGCACTCAATTACTCCATCATATCCATCATTGATTCGTGCATTTCAAAGGTATGCAACATATCGTGATGACCACTATCATGAGAACCATGATGGCTCGCTATACCCATACTGCTTCTGGCTTCCTGCATCATTTTCCGATGCTCCAGAATCATTTTTTCTCTGGTCTTTTCATTTTTCTCATTAATGACCAGTTGCCAATGATTCTCCAGCTTTTCAATGATGTTGTTATCTGCCTGGCTGGCATAGACGACACTGGACAATATCAATAACCCGGATACCAGCAAGCATCTGTTTATATTCAATCTTAAATGTTTCATCGTATGACTCCTTATGATATGAGATCTTTGATCTATAGATAGAATGATATAACCTGCAGCCACGAAATTACATACTATATACTTTATCCGATCATATAAGATACTTAACATATAGCTAACACTAAGGTTAAGGATTAGATAGATACTGCCCCGGATGATCATTAAATTTATCCAGGCACTTCTGCGAGCAGAAGCTATACTTTATACCTGAATATTGCAGCGTATATTCAGCCGTCCATTCATCAATACGCATGCCACAAACAGGATCCCTGCACCATTTATGTTGATCATGCTTGCGATCAGACAACTTACCGTCTTCCAACCATAATATACGATCGGCGATATCTTCAATACGTGGATCATGTGTGACGACAACAACTGAACAACCCTGTTCATGTGCGATATCGTGTAACAGCATCATCACATCCTGTCCTGTTTGTGAGTCCAGATTACCTGTTGGTTCATCGGCCAGTATTACCTTAGGTTCGTTGATCAGCGCCCTGGCTATCGCTACACGTTGTTTTTCTCCGCCGGACAATGATTGCGGTAATGCTTTGCTACGCTTTTGTAATCCAAGTTGCTCGATTAATTTACTGGCTCTGGAACGTGCCTTGTTAATACCGCCTGGTCGCAAACGGGCTGGAAACAGTATATTGTCTTCGACTGATAATGCATCGAGTAGATTAAAAGACTGGAATATAAATCCAATTTTCAATGCCCTGATTGCAGGAAGCGCCGTTTCCTTTAATGCTGTAATATTGACACCGTCAATCTCTATATTCCCTTGCGATGGTGTTAACAATCCTCCCAACAACGACAGCAGTGTTGTTTTACCCGATCCTGATGGCCCCATAATCAGAATAATTTCGGCAGCCTGAATAGAAATCGAGACATTGTCTACTGCCTTGATAGCTGTATGGTCATGACCAAAACTTTTTGTCAGGTTACTGGCCTTGATTATTGACACTTTATTCTCTCACACATGATACGCGCTTGCTGCTTCCATACGTGAGACATGCCAGGCAGGAAGCAATGCACCAAGCACAGCCACGATAAATGCGATCATGCCTATGTGGGTGAGCGAGGACAGTGATAGACTTAATGTCAATTGAGGTTGCAATAAAGTAGTATAAGGCAGAATAAATAAGGCGAAAAATACGGCAATACCGAAACCGATGGATGTGACTATGATTGCCTGCAAAATGACACTGGTCAGTATATTTATACTACGCACACCCAGAGCTTTTATAATCGCCAACTCCCTGCGTCTTCTGATCACCAGTGAATATGACGTAAAACCAACAATCAGGGCAGCCAGCACAGAACAGATAATGGTCATGATGACAATGATTTCGACGCCCATTTGTATAGCCATTGAGTAATCATTATTGATAAATTCCTCGTGCGTCAGGACATTAACCTTGTCCACTTCATCTCGAATACGTTGTACAAGGACTTCAGGCCTGGTTCCTTCATCGGCATCAACCAACAAATAGCTATAAGTTCCAGTCGATGCCAGCAGATCTTCCAGGTCAGAGAAAGGCACAAAGAGCACAGGATTGGCAGATGAATATGTTCCACTAGACATACCTACAATAGTGAATAATTTATCAGCAATATGAATTTTATCGGCAATGTTCAAATTGGATATTTTTGCTAATACATCCGGGATGACCGTTTCCAGTGGGTTCTCAATGTGTCGTCCAGCCGATAATTTCCAGGGGCCAGCACGTTTATTATCCGGTAACAAACCAACGATAAATGCGAATATTTGGTTCTGCTCGGATGTCACAATACTATTCAGGTAAAGGATTGGAGTAACTTGTTTGACTCCAGGTAACTTGGCAATTTTATCCGCCTTCCAGTCCCACACAAACGACATTGCCATATGCATGTTACCGACACCACTTTGCATAACCCACACATCTGGCTTCATATGCGCCGGGTACGAGACAACCTGCTCAGACTCTCCTCGCCACACCGCATCAAAAAATATAACCAGAATAAAAGTACAGGCGATGCCCAATACACTGCCGATCAAAGTACCCCGTTGGCTGAATACTGATTTCCAGGTCCATTTCAACATATATCATGCATCCTGAAATGCCAGCATTGGATCGGTACGCTGGATGCTACGAACCGGTATAATCGCGCCGATTATCGAAAAGCCAAAACAGATAAATAGTGTCTGCAAAAATACAACTGGTTCAAACAACCGGATCAAATATAGCGGATACATCGTCTGTATAAATACGGCTACACCCAGCGCCAGCATAATACCGACAGGGACAGCGATGAGCAGCAATAGTAATGCCTGTGCCAAGACAGCACAAAAAAGCCTGCTGAATGAGAAGCCCAATGCTTTTAGAACAGCAAAACTCCTTTTGCGAGCGCGGATATCTGCATACATGATCAGTCCGACCACCAGGATACCGATGATATAGCCGATTGTAACCAACAATCCCATGATCGGTTTAAAAAATACCTTACCCATATTGACATCATTTTGAGCCAGCTTCTCTGGTATCATCACATCCACTGATGCTACATGCTGTTCTATGTCCCTGGCGACGTTTTCACGATTAGCATATGGTGCGAGTTCCACCAGCATATAACTGAGTAATGGAAACGTACTTAGATCAGGCGCTATTTGCGATTCAATAAACAAGTCAATCATGCCATCGTAATTTATAAAGGCAAAAGGCATCATGAATGCTGCTTCTTGAGTTATACCTGCAATTCTGAATTCGAAATCAGTGACATAGAAGTTATCGCCAATCTGCAAGTTATATTTTTTCGCCAATGACAGATCTATTACAATATCTCTTCCCCGTTTTATATTATCCCCCTGAATGATAGATAAAGGGCCTCCCCATGTATCGTATACAATCACATAGACGGGTGTTCTGGTATTATTTTTATTATATATAATTGGTATTGCGGTCACTGGATGTGCATTGATAACACCAGCAACAGACTCAACTTCCGCGCGTGCAAGTTGCGGTATTGAGGATCGTACGGCAATGAAATTACTGATTCCGGATTGGGTAACAACAAGATCTGCCTTGCGATTTTGCACAATTTCCCCTAATTGATGATATTGCCCCTGTTCAAACCCATCCAGTAAAAGTATCACTGCAATAACCGTCCCTAACGCAATCGCAGTTAATGCCATTCTCAAAGGTTCAAGTAGTATTTGTCGCCAGGCCAGAAAAAACATATGCCATAACATCCATTTCAGGGTATATCTGCTTCGGCAAAAATAAAACTGCACATATACAGATTAATATCAACACGGAGACGACCCTGATGGCCTTCTGTATACACCAAGCAGCCTGGTTTGTGCTGACATTCTGGAATACTTGCATGCCCTTCACCTTTTACACCATCGTACCTGGCGATTAACATCGGACTATGTGTCTCGCCATTTGCAGTATTCTCTATCGGTCGTTTCAACACAGTACAATCGATATCCTGATTATCGTTTATCTGTATATTTATAGTCTTCATAGAATAATTCCAGATAATATATTCATACCTGTGTCCCAGTGACATATATCAATGGTGACACCCATGTGTTTCATGTTGATCTGCAAGGTTTTCTAGCTCAGTATCTTCATGATAATGAATAAAAGCACGCTTTATCCTGTCACGCCATACCGTACTGAGCCTGCCGCCCGATTGTTCAATGCTGTCTTCAATCTGTTTCAAAGTCGCTTGCAGCAGGTCATAAATGACAGTGACGGTATTATATTCAACTGAAACATTAATAATCCCCATCATTGCCTCCAGAACAGTCTTGATCTCGGTACTAAATTCATCAGGTACTGGTGTATCAAGTTTTAATACTCTTTTACGAAGAATCGATTTACCTTGCTGTTTTGTCGATGGCTTCCCTGGTTTGCCAATATATAAATGCGGATGGTCAGTAAAGCGTTGCCGGCACTGTTGTGAACAAAATGAATATGTTAGCCCCATATATTTAATATCCAGTTCTCCAGACTGCACTTCCATCAGACATACCGGGTCAAGTACTTTACGATTATTGCTATCTGCCATGACTATCTAATACCTCGTCACTACGCGCTGAAAAAACGTTATAGAGCGGGGTCCACACCAGGGCGATGAACCACCCATACGCATAGCTTTCCAGCATACCTAGCACGAAGCTTTTCCAGCTTAACCATTCAAATCCTGGCAATAGCTTTTGCCAACTTTCATACATTGCATGCTCTGGAAAAAAATAATCAAACCCGACACATAAAACGAAACTAAGCAGAAATAGTAAACTGGTAGCATGACCAACCGCATATAGTGACATACGTGAACTCATATGGAGTCTCCATGATGTTTTTCCTGCTCTATATATCGCTCAGGTTGTGCTTCAAATTTGTCCAGACAATTTCGCGAACAAAATCGATATAAATTCCCTGCATACATCTTCCTGTATCCCTTGTCAGTATCGACTTCCATGCCACAAACAGGGTCTGTATGTTTGTTGATTTCATTATCCTGATGTTTTCCATGATGACCATGAATCATGTGAGCACCACAGCCAAAGCGCATCATGAAGTAAAATAACCCTGCAAAGATAAGAAAAGAAAGTAATCCCTCCATCTTTCGCCTCCTGTTTGGCTGCCAAATGTATTTCTATGTGACGGCCTTACTTCACTAACGTTGATGATAGCCGGGCATATGCCGACTGATATTGAAATTCCACTTCTATGGGAACTTGAAGGCTTTTATGCTCTATATGTAGTCGTATCATATAGGGCCCTAATGCATCTAATGAGAAATAGTTGCCATAAACCAGGACCTTCCCGTACTCCATTGGCTCCAATTCCCTAAAACCTGTCTTTTCAGGAACGGAGAATATTTGCGCCTTTATTTTTGCATTGCTGATCCGCTTCCCTGTTTTCTCATCGAAAATGGCCGCAGTTAAATGTAATCTGATATTGCCAATCGGAACTCCGCCATGCATGTTACTGGCATTATGTCCCGCAAGCATTTCAGCAGGAACAACGCCTATATAGATAGCCATGCCATTGACCAGCTTGAATTGATTTGTCCCGGCAGGCATCTTCGATTCGCCATAAACAGGACTTTGATACCAAAATAATCCAACCAGTATCAGAATGATTACATTACATCTATGCTTTCCGCAAATAGCGTAATTCATTGGCTTCTCCGTTGCGATACACATTGACATCAGTGCTTTGAATCGATGTTGTAATGGCCTGAGTTCACGGTCGCAGTAAGGAATTTCCACCACTGGCCAAAAGATGGGAAATACATGGGTTTCTGATCACTGTATGCGATATAATCATTAGTATAACGTTTATACATCGCCTGCTCTTCTTTTCGGGAAAGATGAATGTATGCAAAGACCAAAATCGGCGCCATCAACACTGTCAAGAACGTTGGCCACTGTATCAAAAACCCCGATATAACCAGAAACAGACCTGTATATTGTGGGTGACGCACATATTCGTAGACACCATTTGTTACCAGCTGACCATGGGCACCATGAACAGCCTTCCAGCCTTTCGACATCAAACTATAACCCGCCAGAATAAACAGAAGGCTGATACCCATGACCACTAGCCAGGCTATAGTAGATCCACCAAAAACGACCACCCATAAGTGACCATATTTATGTGAGTATGGCTGTAACACCGGGTAAGCGTCGCCCAACCAACCCGTTAAAAGGTAAATAGTGAGTGGAAAACCATACATTTCTGTAAATAAGGCGACTAAAAAAGCTGTCACAATACCCATATTGCGCCATTCGATACGAAGCTTTGGTTTGATGAAACTGATTATAAAAAACAGAAACAAACCAATATTGAATGCTACGATTACCCACATACCATATGCAAAATCTTCACTCATCGATACGCTCCTGTTGATCTATGGATCCGACACAGTCCATGGCAACGGTTGTTATTTCGTCATGACAAGATTCTGGTTAATTCAATAATTTGTGTCATTGCGAGCGGAGCACGGCAATCTCACAAATAGAATCGCGTAGTTACAGATTGCCTCGTCGCTACTCTCCTCGCAATGACAAATTAATCAGTGCTTCCCGATATATAACCCGTTAGCAATGATGCTATAGACCTGTTTACTGCATAATTGCCATCTGATGGGCCTCACCTGCAGGTAGTTTAATAGTGCCGATTAATTTCATTGAATGCTGGTCTACTACCCAAATAATCGGCTTTTTACGACTTGAAACATAAACCTTGCCAGTCCCCGGTATGGTATTCAGATGATATGGTGTCGGTGATAGTTTCAGCTCATGCCGTTTACCGTTAGTTGTATCAATCGATACGAGT
>CAMYJO010000032.1 GCA_947258755.1 uncultured Gammaproteobacteria bacterium | reverse complement strand
GACTATGTCGACATGGCCGCGCATCTGGAACGTAATGTAAAAGCACGGGCGGTAGTCAATTTCGCCCCGGTCTTACTCGACCAGATCCAGGACTATAACGATCAGATCACTGAATTCCTCAGTTCCGGAACACCGATCAGGTGCACATTGCTGTCTATCCTCGCAGAATCTGTATTACCTGTCAGCAAGGAGGAACGCGGAAAACTGATAGGCGACTGCCTGCGCGCCAACCATGAACGCATCATTGATTATTTCGAACCCTATCGGCGTCTGGCGGACATCGGTCGCATAGCCCTGGAACAGGACGAGTTACTACCCTATCTTGATGATCAGTTCTTTTTCGACCTGCTGGTCTGGCACCATCTTGGCTGGACCGGGGCCTCAGTCAGACGCAGCAACCCAACAGTCATACAGCTGATCGAAAAAGCCAGTAACTACACACTAGCAGACCGCCACAAACTGCTCACCATCATTGGCGAATTAATGGGCTCGATCATTCCGCGTTATCGCGAGTTGGCCCATCAAGGGCGTATTGAATTAGCCATGTCACCGTATGCACACCCTATCCTGCCACTACTGCTCGACATCAACAGCGCCAGTGAAGCGATACCCGACGTGCAATTACCGGTACTTGAGCACTACCCAGACGGCAAAAGGCGTTCGCAATGGCATATAGACGAAGGCATTAAAACTTTTGGCCATCCGAAGGCAGCGTCAGCACTGAAACTATCGGGCTGTTACATGAGGCCGGCTTCAAGTGGGCGGCCAGCGGCGGTACTGTACTGCACAACAGTATCAACCAGTCCGATCCCGAAGACCTCCAATGCATTCACCAGGCCTACCAGATAGGCACTAACCCATTGGCCTGTTTTTTCCGTGATGACGGGCTCTCCGACCTTATCGGTTTCGAGTATTCGAACTGGCATGCCGACGACGCCATCGCCAACCTCGTTCATCACCTGGAAAATATTGCTGACGCTTGCCAGGACAATCCCGGCAGTATTGTTTCCATCATTCTTGATGGCGAAAACGCCTGGGAGTATTATCCTGAAAACGGTTACTACTTCCTCGATGCCCTGTATGAAAAAATCAGCGCCCATCCCAAACTCAACCTGACCACTTACAAAGACTACCTGAGTAAAAAGCCACAAATATCCAATCTGGATACCCTGGTTGCCGGTAGCTGGGTCTACGGCACCTTCTCCACCTGGATCGGCGACGCCGATAAAAACCGCGCATGGGATATGCTCGGTGATGCCAAGCATGCATTCGATCATGCCGTCAGCCAAAAAATCATTCAGGGTGAGCGCCTCTTAAAGGCCGAAAAACAACTGGCCGTTTGTGAGGGCTCAGACTGGTTCTGGTGGTTTGGAGACTACAACCCGGCCGACACGGTCAGTGACTTCGAACACCTGTTTCGCCTGAACCTGTCTATCCTGTATACCCTGATCAATCAGGAAGCACCAGAGTATCTGTCGCAGACCTTCACACACGGCAGTGGCGCACCTGCAATGGGCGGTGTCATGCGGCCTGGTCAACAGAGCAAATGAATCCGCACCAGGTCCTTGAGCAGCGACGCGCAGGCATACTGCTACACCCAACGTCATTGCCAGGCGCCAAGGACCGTGGCGATATTGGCCATCAAGCCTATCGTTTTATAGAATTCCTGCATTCAGCCGGCATCACTGTTTGGCAAATGCTGCCACTAGGGCCTACCCATGAAGATGGCTCACCATACCAATGCCTGTCTGTGCATGCCGGTAATCCATTACTCATTAGTTTGGACTGGATGTTTGATCGCGGCTGGCTCGACACTTGTCCCACAGCCGATGACATAACGAATGACCAGGTGCGACTGAATTGCATTAACACGGCCTACCAAAAATTTCTCGATACCAAGGATGAGTACTATCAGCGTTACCTGGATTTCATCGAACAGCAATCCTACTGGCTGACTGACTACTCTCTGTTCATTGCTATCCGCCAACAACAGGGGAATATCAGCTGGACAGACTGGCCGCAACCGCTTCGAGAACGCGATGACAAGGCCCTGCAACACGCAGTCCTGAGCCTGAAAGATAGCATCGGGAAAATACAGTTTGAGCAGTTCGTTTTTTTTCAACAATGGCTGGAACTGAAACGCTACGCGCATAAGCACAATATCAGTTTATTTGGTGATATGCCGATATTTGTCGCCCACGACAGTGCCGAGGTCTGGGCACATCGGGAATACTTCAGCGTTGACAAGCATGGTCATGCCATCAATGTCGCCGGTGTCCCGCCTGATTATTTCTCGGAGACCGGGCAACGCTGGGGCAATCCCTTATACGACTGGGAACGTATGCAAGCTGACGATTTTAAATGGTGGATAAATCGCATGCGCACCCAGCTAACAATGTTCGACCTTATCCGCATTGACCATTTTCGTGGTTTCGAAGCCTATTGGTCAATACCCTCCAATGAAGAAACTGCCATCAATGGACACTGGATTAAGGCCCCGGGCAAGGAGTTACTACACGCGCTACATGAACAATTCGACCCGCTACCCATCATTGCCGAAGACCTCGGTATCATCACTCCGGAAGTCGATGCATTGCGCGAAGAATTCAACATACCTGGCATGAAAATATTACAGTTCGCATTTTCGGATGACGCCAGCAACCCATACCTGCCACACCGACACGAGCGCAACTGTGTTGTCTATACCGGCACCCATGATAACGATACCAGCCTGGCATGGTATCAGTCCCTGAACAATCACGATCGACACCGAGTGACCAACTACCTCGGCAACAGCCGTAATCCAATGCCATGGCCACTGATCCGCGCAGCGGTAAGCTCGGTATCGCGCCTGTGTATCATACCCATGCAGGACTTCCTGTCACTGGCGGATGGTCATCGCATGAACACGCCCGGCACCACAGAAGGAAACTGGCAATGGCGTTTTGACTGGCAACAGGTACCGAAGGGACTGCCGGGCAAGATCAAAGATATGCTTGCCTTATACCAACGCTGACAAATCCACGCCTGACTCAACAATTTAAGGTTTACGATTAAAGCTGAACCAGGACAGCAGACTCATCATCATTGACCAGTACCAAATATTCAGTCTGACCCACAACGGTCTGTTGCGCCATTCCTGAATATCGATCTCCGTTGAATCTGCAAAATCCTTCTCAAACAACGCCTGCACCGTTTGCGCGAATTCGTTGTCATCCACTTCCTGGTTCGCCTCCAGATTCCACCTGAAGTTCCAGCGATCAATATTACTGGATCCGATACTGCTCCAGTGATCGCATGTCAGTACTTTCATGTGCATAAAGCGCGGCTGGTACTCAAAGATGCGCACGCCATTGCGCAGTAACTTATCATAATAGCGTCTACCCATGTGCCGCACCCAGGGATGATCACTATGCGAGCCCGGCAATAACAATCTGACATCAACGCCTTTGGCTGCCTGCTTGCATAGCTCACGCCTGATTTTCCGTGAAGGCACAAAATAGGCGCTCGCCAGCCAGATATTTTTTCTAGCCACCCTGATTTGTTTTATGAAGGAACGAATGACTTCTGAGTGCGTCATCGACCTGCTTTCGACGACACGCCCCGACGGTGTAGATTGATCTTCGGCAGAAAATTCAAACGCTGGGTTCTCCAATGCGTTGGCATTACGATTCCAGTTACTTTCAAACAACATTTGCCAATCAGCCACACAGCTGCCCCGCACACAGATCATGGCATCATGCCAATAATCTTCCTCGACACAGCTCGCATCAAATTCATCGATAATCCCCGCGCCACCGGTATACGCAATACGGCCATCAACCAACAACAATTTACGATGATCGCGAAACAGGTTACGCCGCCAACGACCATAATGCAGCGGATTATATAAAGCCAAGGTCACATTTTCGCTTGCGAGCCTGGCTCGATCGGACTTGCTAAGACCACGCGAACCATAATCATCCAGCAACAAATAGACCCTGACACCGCGTTCACTGGCGGCCAGTAACGCATCGATAAAACGTGTCGCCACTTGCCCGGACTCGAACAGGTACATTTCCAGATAAATAAACTGCTCAGCGCTATCGATACTGTCCAGCATCGAGGTAAAAAAACGCTCACCATCGACTAAAAGCTCAAATTGCTGCCCGTGACGCCATGGAAAGCGATAATGTGTAGAACGCTCAAGCATCTGTATTAATATCCGACATGATTAAAACAACACAAAGCATGGGGTGGCACCTGCTTGGTAAGGACCTGAATCAATATAAACCAAATAGCCAGCAGGCAACAGACAAAACCTCGGATTTCGTCAATCACTGCAGAAAAGCACCAGGTAATTTTACTGTATCACTGGCAGCATTGCCGACCAGCTTGTATTATCAGTCCTTGCAAACACCATCAATAATGAAGGATTAGGATTGAACCCGGAAAACGCCCTGTTCCACTGGAACTTCAAGCCAGTACTCTTTGAACTCGGCCCGATCAGTATTCACTGGTACGGACTGCTGTTCGCACTGGCCTTCATTATTGGCCTACAGATCATGCGCTGGATCTACCATCGTGAGCAGCGCAAGGATAGCGAGCTGGACAGCCTGTTCCTGTACATACTGGCCGGTACCATCATCGGTGCACGCCTGGGTCATACGCTTTTTTATGACCCCGCCTTCTATTTATCTAATCCGCTGGAAATACTGAAAATATGGAAAGGCGGCCTGGCCAGCCATGGCGGCACACTGGGCATCATCATTGCTGTCTATCTCTATTCACGCAAACCGCAACACCCCAGTGCGCTCTGGATCCTCGATCGCTTTTGCATGACTGCGGCATTGGGTGGCGCCTTGATCCGTATTGGCAACTTCTTTAATTCGGAGATTATCGGCACGCCCGTCAACGGCGGCGTCGTCTTCACAAAATTCGACTCCCTGCCCCGGCACCCGGTACAACTGTATGAATCCTTTACCTACTTACTCATCTTCATCATCATGCTGACGATATACCGCAAAACGGCCAGCACTTTGAAAGACGGCCGCCTGTTTGGACTGTTTCTGGTGATGCTGTTCTCATCCCGTTTTTTCCTTGAATTCTTCAAAATTCGTCAGGCCAAATTTGCCCAATCAATGGAACTGAGCGTCGGCCAGTGGCTTAGTATCCCGTTGATTTTATTTGGTCTCTGGCTAATGTTACGAAAAAGATAACCGATATTGAGACATCAAACAAAATAAATGCCCGCAAAGACTGTAGCTGACCGGCATTTTCCATTACCATGGATATCGATAAGCAAAATAAAACATCAAAGGATACTGCCATGCAAAAGACAAAAACCTGCTTACGCTCGCTGACCATCCTGGTCTTCAGCTACTTCCTGATCGCTTGCAGCAGCACCAGCCCGGGAGACACGGCAGAAAAATTCATGACCCATCTGGCGAACCATGAATTCACAGATGCCAAGCAATACGCCTCACCCTCCACCGGCGAACTGGTAGAGATGATGGGCAAAATGGGCGCTGCAATGGGCGGCAAAATGGAAAAAGAAAAGGACTTTAACTTCATACTGGAAGAAGAAAAAATCGACGGCGACAAGGCTGCGGTAAAATTCCGTAAAAGTAAAGATTCAAATATCCAGACGGTTAATCTTATAAAGGTTGATGGTGATTGGAAAGTCCACGAAGAGAAAAAATAAGCTTAGGCCTGTTAACCTCCGCCGGCCTGATGCTTGCATGGGGTCTGGCGGCTAATGCTGGGGCGGCCAATCAAACTGCCGCAGTAAGCTTACCCTCCACCTTTCAGGCAGGCGATCTGATTCTCAGGCGTGGCGTAGGCATAATTTCCGATATCGCCCGTAATTTCGCCGCAACAGAAAAACGCTTCTCCCATATCGGCATTCTTGTCGATTACAAACAACAGACGCATGTCGTTCATTCCGTGCATGAAGACGCCAAGGGCTTCGACGGCGTCGTCATGGAGACCTTATCTGACTTCCTCAAACACGCCTCAGACTGGGCCGTATACCGACTTAAACTGAAACAGGCACAGCAACAGAAACTGGCATCCACCGCGATACATTACGCGCACAGAAAGATACCCTTTGATTCACAATTCAACCTGAATACCCAGCAGGCGCTTTACTGCACCGAGTTCATCTGGCGTGTCAGCGGCGAGGTCAGTCAGCCGAACCCCATTCTCGCCGCCACCATAAGAGGCGGCGTGCGTTATATCAGTATCGAAGACATTTACAAACAAAACAATGCCGTACTAATAGAAGCAAGGCACCCAGAGTGAAGTAGATAAATAGCATCTCCAGGCATTGGCCATCAACATGGCATCTTTAGCAGCACTTTTTTCACGCCTAAAAAGTACCTCCAAGCGAAAATATTTGCGCACTCAGCGACTTTATTCGCAAAATTTCAAATGCCTGACTTGATCCGACCCACGACTGTATCTGTCATTGCGAGCTTTGGCCAGGACGGCCTTATGTCGCGGAGGCCACGGAAGGCCGAGAGCGACGCAGCGCGGCAATCTTCCACAGCCCGTATCCAGCCCCACTAACACATAGTTGAATAATACGCGTAGCAGATCGCCACGACGCCAAACCCGCATCTCGCGATGACAGACATCTGCTGTTATGAAGAGGACGCCTCCTTAAGCCCGTCATGGACAGGCTTTGCGCTGAATGCTACTGATTTAATCCATTCTAGCTGCTGAGGCATGAGCCACTTTTTTATGCTCATATGTTATAGCTCTTTTGCAACTCTTTAATAAAATGCGGGCCCTGAGTCTGTTTTAGCATTTCCACATTAAACACCTTGAACTGGTTCTTGCCATCGCGCTTGGCCTGGTACATGGCCGCATCAGCGGCATTGATCAGTATGTCCGGCTCCGCGCCGTGATCGGGGAATACACTAATACCAATACTGACACCGGCCGTCAGCTCATGGCCATCAATTAATACAGGCTCACGCAGAGTGGCATTGATCATTGCGGCATAGTCGCCGGCATGGCTTGCTTCCTGGATATCCGACAACACGATAACAAACTCATCACCACCTATGCGTGCGGCCAGGTCGCTACTTCTTATATTTGCAGATATGCGTTCGGCAAATACTTTTAGCATGCGATCACCGATTGTATGGCCATAATCATCATTGATCGGCTTGAAGCCATCCAGGTCCAGAAACAATACCGCCATCTTTTTGTTTTCACGATTGGCCAGGTTCAGCAGGATATGCATTTGCTCATTTAACAAGGCGCGGTTCGACAGTCCTGTCAGAGCATCATAGTGTGCCAATAACTGTAACTTTGAGTTGGCTTGCCACAACTGCCGGGTGCGTTCGGTCACGTTTCTTTCCAGGTTATGATTGCTTTGCAATAATTGCTCATTACTGCGCTGCAAGGCGCGCCACATACCTGAGTTATTACGATAGATAATGATGGCCAGTATGGCACCAATGAACACTGCCGAGGCGGTCAATGCAATCATCAGGCTGACCGTCTTTTCCACCTGACTTGTGGCTTTGCTGAATGCCAGCTGGTTTTCAACGGCCTGAAAATCGATAATTCTGTTCAGTGCATTCAGCGATTCTTTCTGCGAGGGCAGGGTTTTACTCAGCATTTCATCGGCCGATACCGGATCATTGTTCATCAGCTGGTCCGCCACCTTGCGGTGATAGGCAGATGACTTTCCGGCGGCCTGATTGAGCTGCTTGTACAGCTCCATCTCGTGCTCGCTGAGCTTGGTTTCAAGGAATGCCTCACGCGCAACCAGGTAAGAGGTGGCATGGCCGAGAAAATCCTCATAGGAGGCATTCTTGGAAAATGGCTCTTTAGTCAGTGAAATCCGCCATAGCTCCATCATGCGCTCACGTGCAGCATCACGCATTTTCGTGACCAATTCAGCCTGACGGTTATGCTCATTGATAACACGTGCAAACTCTTCGTTCGATTTCTGGATTTGCGACGTACCAATAAATGAAATCAGCGCGAACGAAGCCAGTATAAAGACCGACGCCAGGATGATCATCAAAGTATTTGAGTTATATGTTTTCACTATTTTCGCCATTCACACACAAGTACACACAAAAAACTGATAGCAGTTTTCCTCATCACCTGGTTGCTCAAGGAGGTGTACTGTCAGGACTATTCCATGTCTGGCGGTACGAATCTTATTATTGTTATGTCTATTTTTATTTTTTCTGGCGGGTCTATGCAAGCTAATAGCGCAAATAAAAGACCTATACCTGAAGCTTATTATAACGATTCTGTACTTTTTTTCCACTTACATAACAGTTGCGCCCAGCAACAGCTACAACATGCAATTTATCCAGTAAATATAACTATTTGCGCCACTATTACTTAACCGGGGCGCGCTCGGACCAGTTACCCTGCGGTAAAAACATGGCCTCATCATGTATCGCTTGCGCCTCGTCCTTGCGCCCCAGAGAGTTCAATATCTCACTTTTCAATAACATTGAATTGCGCGCTTCGGGGTCCAGCTTTATCGCGACATTGACGGTTGCCAAGGCATCGGCGTCTCGTTCAAGCACATAAAAGGCCATGGCCTGATTGTGATAGCCTTTTTGATAGGTCGGATCAATGCTTACTGTCTTTGTAAAATGTTCAAGGGCCGTTTTATAGTCACCTTGCTGGGCCAGCACCACACCCAGATCATCATGGGCCTCGGCATTACGCGGATCAAGCTCGATCGCCTTGCGCAGGTCCTTGGCGGCATTATCGCGATCGCCTTTCCATAGATAGCGCACTCCCCTTTTGGTGTAGGCCACCGTGCTTTCAGGATTATGGCGAATAAAAACAGACAGGTCGGCAATACCTTCATCGATCAAACCCAATCTGCCCTTGGCCATGCCGCGTCCAAACCAGGCCTGGTCCAGTTTGTTATCGATATTCAAGGCCTGTGTATAGTCTTTAACCGCTTGCTCGAAATTATGCAGTTTAAAATGGATGTCGGCGCGCGCTATGTAATGCTGGGCATTAGCGGGTTCCTTTTTTATCTGCTGGCTATATTGTTTGAGTAGCTTGTCACCCTGCTCCTGGCTACTGATTTCAACCGCACTGACGATAGCGGCATGCAAACCGAGTGTTATGACAATGCCTGCCAGTCCGAAGCGGCGTATGGATGCTCGAATACAGGATAATTTCATTGGGCTGCCTCCACGCTTAGCGTGCCGACCAGGCACGCACGAATCCAATGCAGGCAGAATCTTCTGGATACCACCTGCTGTTTGATAGTATAGACGTGCCAGCGCATGCAATTATTCCATTAAAATCAGCTTAATACGAAAGCTAGTCCGACTTGACCGCGGTAATCACGGCACGTCTGGGCGCCGGATAGCCCTCGATGGTCTGTTCTGGGTTGAGCGGGTTAAGGAAATCACCGAGCGACTGAAATTGCATCCACTCGGTGGAGCGCTGCTCTTCTGTCGTGGTTACACTGACATCGATGATATGGATGTCTTTCAAGCCTGCGCGCCTTAACCAGCGATGTAACATCTGACAGGACGGGATGAACCAGACATTGTTCATTTGTGCATAGCGTTGTTCGGGCAGCAACACGCTATTTTCATCACCTTCAATAACCAATGTCTCCAACACCAGCTGACCGCCGGGTCGCAGGCATTCGCGCAGGTGCAGGATATGATCGATCGGTGAACGCCGATGATAGAGCACGCCCATCGAAAATACGGTATCGAAGGCCTGCAGCTTACGCGGCACATCATCGATGCCCAATGGCAAGGTATACACACCCATATCACCGAGGTAATGACGCACGGCCTGGTACTGCATCATAAACAGTTTCGACGGATCGACATTGATGACCAAACGCGCGCCCGCCGCCTGCATGCGCCAGCAGTGATAGCCATTGCCGCCACCGACATCGAGCACACGACGACCCTGCATTGGTTGGATATGATCCTTGATACGATCCCACTTCCAATCAGATCGCCATTCGCAGTCCACATGCACACCGAAAAATTCATACGGCCCCTTGCGCCACGGCGACAGCTGCATTAATTGCTGTTTTATGGTTGCCCGCAATGCCGCATCCACATCACCCGGCTCACCGATACGCACGCGCCCATCATCAAGATCATAGGATGACGGTGTCACCGACGGCAGACCGGCCACGGCCTGTTGCCAACGCTGTAAGTCACCATGCTTGCGTTCGTAAAGGACGTGATGAAGTTGTTGCGGCAGGATATCCAGCCACGCCTGCAGCTCGGCATCGGCCAGCGCCCGGTACAGGTCATCAAAATCAATATTAAAATCGGACATCTTCAGGATTTATTTGAAAGCCACTATGGAGGCGAAATTGAATGCCTGAAACCATAGCCGTGAACTTGAAAAGCCGGCCTGCGCCAGGCGTTGCTGATGTTGTTGCAGGGTATCGGGCACCAACACCTTTTCCAATGCCGAACGCTTCTGACTGATCTCCAGTTCACTGTAGCCATTGGCGCGTTTGAAGGCCAGTTGCATGCTTTCCTGCAATGCCTGCTCCGCCTCATCATCAAAACCCAGTTTTTCCGATAACACCAGGGCGCCACCCGCGCGCATGCCCTGATGAATTTTCTGCAGCACCTGCAACCTGTTCTCCGGGTCGATAAACTGCAAGGTAAAGTTCAGCACCACCACCGAGGCGTCGGCAATATCAACATGCTGTATATCATCACAACGAAAATCCACCTGCGCCTTACCATCGATATCGACGATATGCTGCTGACAGGCATCGATCATGGATGCCGAGTTGTCCACTGCGATAATACGGCAATCCGCTGGAATACGTTCGCGCATTGACAACGTCGCCGCACCCAACGAACAACCGAGATCATAACAATGACTACCCGGCTGCGCGTATTGTTCTGCGAGCAGGCCGGTTAGCGTGATAATCGTTTCATAACCCGGCACCGAGCGCCGGATCATATCGGGAAAAACATTAACGACAGCGTCATCAAAGGCAAAATCCACAATCATGTCTTGTGGACTGGCATACAAATTATCACGTGACGTCGGCTTGCTCATCCGTCTATGATAACATCAGTACCTGCATTTTTGTCCTGCCAGTCTAAACCCTGGCAGACATCAGACTAAACCGACACCCTGGGCGATCACGTGAACACTGAGCCGAACAGACAAACACTACGCCTGCCCCTGTTGCTGACAGCACTATGCTGCAGCCCCGTCCATGCCACCGACATCAAGGCATTCACCACGGATGGCTGCAGCCTGTTCCCGGATGGCTATATCCATAAACGTGAGCTGTGGCTGCCCTGCTGCCTCGCCCATGACAAGGCCTACTGGCAGGGTGGTACCTGGCACCAGCGACGGGATGCCGACCGTCAATTAAAATACTGTGTCGAGCGCCTGGGGGAACCGATCATTGCAGATATCATGCTTAATGGCGTGCGTATCGGCGGCTCACCTTACTGGCCGACCGGTTTCCGCTGGGGCTATGGCTGGGATTACCTGCGCGGCTACAAGCCCCTTGATAAGCACGAAAAACAGTCGGTACAAAAGGCATTGCGTGCATTCGAGGCCGGCAACACCAAGGTCAGCCAATAAATAAGTTCACGCCGAACTGCTATAGTGACAGCACATAAACGGAGAACCCCATGACCCAGCACTTACGCCCAGCCATCTTGATACTGTGTTCCACACTCCTCAACGCCTGCGCCGACGACCAGGAAAACAAGACCGAAAACGTGTTCCAGGGACAGGTCGATGCACTGGAAAAGGCCCGCACCGTTGAAGACACCCTGCTCAAGCTTGATCAGCAGCAACGCGAGGCCATCGATAGCCAATCCAAATAACTCTGCTGCCCCGCTAATTCCCTCCTCCCAAGCGAGACCACTATCCTGCTAGCCCCCTCTCCCCCAGGGAGAGGGCTGGGGTGTGGGGATATAATGTCGATAAAAAGGCATCAGCCAAATCATCCCCTCGCGCCACCATAGCACTGGCAAAGACCATCAGCATTAATAGAATAGACTAATATTAACTATAAATATCAATCGCTTATAAATTAATTGCACGAATAGCAAAACTGCCCTTGAAAGTTCTCAAAAAGTTCTCTATGCTTTCTATCAATGAGAACATTATGAGAACTTTACGGGGTGCTCAACATGCTGTCCAAACGTGAACAGGATACCTACGACTTTATTAGCAACTACATTGCCGAACACCGGCAGGGTCCCTTGCTGGACGAAATAGCCAGCGGCCTTGGCATCAAATCCAAAGGCGTTGTCCACCGTTATGTACAGACCCTGGCCAAGGCCGAGCTGATTGAACTGATCCCCGGCCGTCACCGCGGTATTCAACTACCGGGGCAGGAGCAGGCAGCTGACGAAAACTCCGCAGTATTACCGCTACTCGGACGCATCGCCGCCGGCCTACCGATCGAGGCCATCCCCGACCAGGACGAGCTCAACCTGTCCGACTTTTTCATGGGCCCCGGGCGCTTTGTCCTGAAGGTCCAGGGCGAATCGATGATCGAGGCCGGTATCCTGCCAGACGATATGGTCGTAATTGAAAGCTGCATCACCGCGCGTAATGGCGAAATTGTCGTCGCCCTGGTGGACCAGCAGGAAGCGACCTTAAAACGTTTTCGCAATAATCAGGATGGCACCGTCACGCTGATACCGGAGAACAGCACGATGCAGCCAATGAGTTTTGAGGCGCATCGGGTACACATCCAGGGCGTATTGGTCGCACAGATGCGTACATACAATTAACGGCACTTTAATTAACTCGTCATTGCGAGGAGTGGAACGACGAAACAATCTGTTAAATAGCATCAAGTAGTTACAGATTGCCGCGCTGCGCTCGCAATGACAAGTTAATCAGAGGTTCCTTAACGTGAATAGGAAAAGACTATTCACCACCAGGTTCGCCACGGCAGACAGACGAAACAGCTTGTTACCATGTTGCTCCGTCGTTTGCTCAATGTCGCCGTGGTAACACTTACTAGCAGGAGAGAAAACATGAAAACAAGCAACGACCAAAATCTGATGAAAGGTATCATGTCCGCGGCCTATCACGTGCGCCAGGCCTATGGGCCGGGCCTGCCGGAATCCGCCTATCAGTTCGCACTGGTCGATGAACTGCGCAGTCGCGGCATCCAGGCCGAACGCAAGGGAGCGGACAGGACCGGCGTACTGGTAGAGGACCATCTGTTACTCGGCCTGCGCTGTGTCGATCGCATTACAGCCGGACATAGCAAACAAATGAGTTCCAGCCTGCGTAAATCACGCTTCAAACAAGGGTTGTTACTGAACTTCAATTCCACGTTCATTCGCCAGGGCGCCTACCCGGTTTCCTTGTAACGTAGTTAAGATCACTTCATGGGCCTAACGGGTTTGGCTGTTCGTAGCCATCAGGAACCTGACAGGCCCGGCCCTCTCCAGCAGGACAGGGCATGCCAGGACGGCCAGATGTCGCCATGCGAAGGAAGAGCGGTAGCGACCCGGGTTTTCTAATAAGCCCTGCTCCTGATAACAACGGAGCGTTAACTTTCTTTGTGAAACATACAAGCTGAACCGTATCTGCTATGAACCCATTTTGCCCAGTACAGTGGCCGCGTGCGATATTGCATGTGGACATGAATGCCTTTTTCGCTTCTGTCGAACAGCGCGACTTCCCCAAGCTTAAGGGTAAGCCCGTTGCCGTCACTAATGGCGAGGTCGGCTCGTGCATCATTACCTGCTCCTATGAAGCCAGGGCCAAGGGCATCTATACCGGCATGCGCATCCAGGAAGCGCGCAAACAATGCCCCGGTATTATCCAGCGCCCGGCCCGGCCCGAGGCCTACGCGCGCGTCTCGACCAATATCATGCGCGCCCTTGAAGACATCAGCCCCGATATCGAGGTGTTCTCGGTCGACGAGGCCTTTCTCGATCTGACCCCATGCCAGAAACTACATGGCACACCGGCGCGCATGGGCAAGATGACCAAGCAACGCGTGTTCGCCGCATCCGGCTTGTTGTGCTCGGTGGGCATTAGCGGCGACAAGACCACATCCAAATTCGCTGCCAAACTACAAAAGCCCAATGGCCTGACCATCATCCCGCCATGGGAGGCGCGCGAACGTCTGGCACAGGAACCGACCACGGCACTGTGTGGTATCGCCGATGGCATCGGCACCTTCCTGGCCCAGCACGGCGCCTATACCTGCGGCGATGTTGGCCGCCTGCCGATCAGCGTACTGGCGCGGCGTTTTGGTAACCTCGGCAGGCGTATCTGGTTGATGTGTCAGGGTCAGGACCCGGACCAGATCCACCTGGAAGTGGCCGCACCCAAATCCCTGGGTCACGGCAAGATTGTGCCACCCGATACACGTGACAGGGAAATCATCCTGACCTACTTGCAACATATGAGTGAAAAAGTCGCTAAACGACTGCGCAAACACAAACTGGAATGCAAAAAATATTTTGTCGGCATCCGCCTGGAACACAGCTGGATCGGTGAAAAACTACAACTGGCCAACGCCGGCAATGATGGTGGCCAGATCTATCGACTCTGTCGCTTCCTGATCGAGAACCATTGGCACGGCGAAGTGGTACGCCAGGTACAGGTCACCGCATTGAACCCGGAACCCCATAAACAGCAACTGGATCTGTTCACGCACCAGGATGAAACCGAAGCAGAGATCAATGCCGTCATGGATGAGGTTAATGAGCGCTTTGGTGAATTCACACTGGCACCGGCGCGCCTGCTCAAACGTTCATCAATGCCGAATGTAATCGCGCCCGCCTGGAAACCGAATGGTCATCGCCAGACAATATAAAGTGATTCGCTAAAAACTGCCTAGCAGATTTAATTGACTACTCTGTGAAGCAGAAATCGAAAATAGACATCAATAATTTACTCATTAACTACTATACTATAGACCACGGGTTCAGTGAGGATTGACAGAGTCCGGAACCTGTAGCCGTCACCCTGTATGCTTATGTTTTACTGTGCAAAAAATCAAAAAATATAGATGCCGCGCATCATTTTCCCCTAAAAGCCACCTACTTTCCTTTATATTGATAGGTAAAACCGAATAAAGTATTTCAAATAAACGATTATACAAATCAAATGTAATAATCGATATTGGAGTACAGGCACAGCCAAATATTGTGCCGACGAGAAGTCCCTTTAAAGCACAAAATAGGAGATTAGCCGATGTCTGAAAAAAAATGCCCGGTAATGCATGGCGGGGCTACAGAGAGCAGCATGTCGAACATGGAATGGTGGCCCAAGGCCCTGAATCTCGACATTCTTCATCAACACGATAGCAAGACCAATCCATTGGGAGCAGGCTTTAACTATCAGGAGGAGGCTAAGAAACTTGATGTAACAACCCTCAAGAAAGACCTGCACACGCTGATGACAGACAGCCAGGCCTGGTGGCCAGCGGACTGGGGTCACTACGGTGGTCTCATGATCCGCATGTCGTGGCATGCGGCCGGTACCTATCGTATCGCTGACGGCCGGGGCGGTGCTGGCACCGGTAACCAGCGCTTTGCGCCGATCAACTCGTGGCCGGACAACGTGAACCTGGACAAGGCACGTCGTCTGCTCTGGCCTATCAAGAAGAAGTTTGGCAACAAGCTTAGCTGGGCCGATTTGATTGCCTATGCAGGTACTATTGCCTATGAATCCATGGGGTTGAAGACCTTTGGCTTCGCCTTTGGACGTGAAGATATCTGGCATCCGGAAAAGGACACCTATTGGGGTTCGGAAAAGGAATGGCTTGCCCCTAGTGGTAGCGAAGGGAGCCGTTACACTGGCGAACGTGACCTGGAAAACCCACTGGCCGCGGTGATGATGGGTCTTATCTATGTCAATCCCGAAGGCGTGGATGGCAATCCGGACCCATTGAAGACGGCCCATGATGTGCGCGTAACCTTTGCACGCATGGCAATGAACGATGAAGAAACCGTCGCCTTGACCGCCGGTGGTCATACCGTTGGCAAAGCCCACGGCAATGGCGATGCGGCGTTGCTTGGTCCAGAACCTGAAGGTGAAGATATCGAGGAACAGGGTTTCGGTTGGCTAAACAAGACCAAGCGCGGCATTGGCCGCGACACCGTGTCCAGTGGCCTAGAAGGCGCATGGACAACCCACCCCACCCAATGGGACAACGGTTACTTCCACCTGCTGCTCAACTATGACTGGGAATTAAAGAAAAGCCCCGCCGGGGCCTGGCAGTGGGAACCAACCGAAGTCAAGGAAGAAGACATGCCCGTTGATGTTGAAGATCCGTCGATTCGTTGCCGCCCGATCATGACCGATGCCGATATGGCTATGAAAATGGACCCTGAGTACCGTAAAATATCTGAGCGCTTCTACAAAGACCCCGATTATTTCTCCAAAGTCTTTGCCCGGGCATGGTTCAAACTCACACACCGCGACATGGGACCGAAGGCACGTTATATAGGCCCCGATGTACCTGTGGAGGATCTGATCTGGCAAGACCCCGTTCCTACCGGCAGTAACGACTACAATGTCGAGGCCGTGAAGAATAAAATTACTGACAGCGGCCTGGGTATCAGCGAGTTGGTGGCCACTGCCTGGGATAGCGCAAGAACCTTCCGCGGTTCGGATATGCGCGGTGGTGCCAATGGGGCGCGCATCCGCCTGGCCCCGCAAAAGGACTGGGAAGGCAACGAACCCAAGCGTCTGAGAAAGGTGCTGGCCGTTCTTGAACCGATTGCTGCCTCGAGCGGCGCAAGCATCGCGGATGTGATCGTACTCGCAGGTAATGTCGGTGTCGAGCAGGCCGCAAAGGCCGCGGGCTTTGATATTACCGTCCCTTTCTCGCCTGGCCGCGGGGATGCTACGGACGAGATGACCGATGCGGATGCCTTTGAAGTGCTGGAGCCCCTGCATGACGGTTACCGCAACTGGCTCAAGCAAGACTATGCCGTCAGTGCAGAAGAAATGATGCTCGACCGCACACAACTGATGGGGCTGACCGCCCCCGAGATGACAGCATTGATTGGTGGCATGCGCGTACTTAGCACCAACCACGACGGTACTAAGCACGGTGTTTTCACAGAGCACGAAGGTGCGCTGACAAACGACTTCTTCGTCAACCTGACGGACATGAATTACACGTGGAAGCCGGTCGGTAACAATCTGTATGAAATCCGTGAACGCATGACAGACAAGATTAAGTGGACAGCAACAAGGGTTGATCTCGTTTTCGGTTCAAACTCTATCCTTCGCTCCTATGCTGAAGTTTATGCACAGGATGACAACAAGGAAAAGTTTGTGCACGACTTTGTAGCAGCATGGATGAAGGTTATGAACGCTGATCGCTTTGATCTTGGATAATCTTGAAACCGTGGCAGCGTCTCTGTGTTTTGAGACGCTGCCTTTTATTTTCTGATACTGAACTCGGAAAAACGGGGTCAGAGAACAATATTCTTTTATATTAGCAACAATTGTTCTCTGACCCGGCTTTTCTCAATAAAATTCCCATAAATAATCCGATCACCACAGCATTATGCTCAGTTATTGTGTCGAGATATCCTACAACTGTGCATACGTCGCACCGATGTCTAGTTAGTAACGTTATGTATTAAATGTATAATCTGTTTATGGTGTAATTCTTGCATACATCATGCATAGTAGGCTTATATATTGTTAACTTGGGAGAGTAATTTATGCACGGTTACTTATCGCGTCTTACGTTTATCCCGGTGTTGTTCCTATTGCAGTTTCAAGTGCCTGCTCATGCGATAAACATTACTTAGGGTGGGTGTCCGGATAATCCATACACATAATTATTAATTACGTCGGAGTCATATCATGCGTGCATTCAATGTACATTCTGACATTATCAGTGACCCAAATACTCCATTTC
The DNA here is from genome assembly GCA_947258755.1 of uncultured Gammaproteobacteria bacterium. GTDB lineage: Bacteria > Pseudomonadota > Gammaproteobacteria > JAADHQ01 > JAADHQ01 > JAADHQ01. The sequence goes on along the minus strand of CAMYJO010000032.1, from coordinate 3,919 downwards.
AAGACTTCGAATGGACAGCGTCTGCTGGCGATATTGCGACAGGGGATTATGACTATACAAGTTATGACGTTTGCGGAACGGGATTTTGTAGTTCAGGAGGTTCTGATTCATCTATTGGTACGTTCTCGTTAGAGACAGTCCTCGTCACTCCCGTCCCCGAACCCAACACCTACGCCATGATGGCAATGGGTTTGGCAGGTCTTGGTATTGCACGCAAACGAAAACAAAAAAGTTAAGCTTTGCTTTTAATAACTACAAGTTAAGGGAGTATTGATATGCGCGCTACTATTTCTCGTGTCCGTTACATGCACGGATTGACTCTATTGATGGGTGCAATCTTGTCCATTATTCCACTTTCTTCGATGGCACAGATCACGTGCCCTGTGACAATGTATACAGACATCATTGATGCACAGAGCAACGAAATCACGTGTGATATCGATGCGACGTTGAATATCCTGTCTCCTGATGGATCGCTAAGCAATCTTTCAACCCTTACAAGGGCAGGGGTATTGAATGTCAATGTCGCGCTGAACAATTACGGTGACTTATATAATAGATCGGTGATCAACAACTATGGAACACTGTATAACTATGCAGACTTCATTTTTTTTCCTGGTGCGCCTTTTCTTGGTGGTAATAGTCGTCTATATAATTACGGGTTTCTATATAATTTAGAAAATATATCTGGGTTAGGAAATATATACAACATTGGTACTTTTTATAACTCCGGAGGGATGAACGTAGGTATTTGGAACTCAGGAGCAAGCGTAGATATTTACAACTTAGGAACACTATTCAACTCAGGAACAATGAATGCTTTTAAGATTGATAATTCCGGTGTCATGCATAACAGCGGAGAGTTTCTCATTGACAGCATTCCAAGTTATTCTTCATACCTGATAAATCACAATATTATAAATAACGATGGCAATATGAGAATCGAATTTGTTTTTAATTCGCAATTTGCCATGGAAAACTACGGCACGATTAATAATAATGGCAATCTAACATTCGCAGGACCACAGCCAAGTTACAACTATGGTGTCCTGAACATCACTGGAACTTTGTATAATTTTAACTCTACGCTGTATAACGCCGACGGCACAATGTATGTGAGTGAGAACGGTGTATTGGAAGATATATTGGAAGATAGTAGTAACCAGGCATCTTTCCCCAGCGCTTACCACCAAACAGATGGTAGCACTGTGGTAGATGGGAGGCTGACACAAAGGAGTGTGACCTTTAGTGGCGGCACTTTCGGCGGCCGAGGTACTGTGACATCGACTTCCGGTCCGATAAGTATTGGGGCTGATGCGAGCATCAATCCCGGAAATACCATCGTTGATAATCCGACTGACTTCACTGCCAACCTCACCTTGGGCAGCGATGTGAACATGGATGGTTCCCTTATCATTGAGATTGCGGACTTGAACAACTTCGACAGTCTCACCGTCCAAGGTGCTATCGACTTCGGAACGACCAGTGAAATCATTTTTGACTTGTTCGAGTACACGCCCGGTATTGGTGATCAGTACGATTTCCTGTTTGTTGATGAATTGAACGGCTTCGATAATATCAGTTACAGTTTCGCAGATCTTCCACAGGATCTACGTTTTGATGTATTAAATAACAATGGTACGAATCTGAGCCTGTTGATTGCGCCCATCCCTGAACCCACCACCTACGCCATGATGGCCATGGGCTTAGCCGGTATCGGCTTTATACGCAAGCGGAAACAGAAAAGTTAAAAGTTTCTTTTGCTAATAAGTAAAAAAGGGGTCGGTGACAAGTGAGAAACATCCGTATTTTCATTTGTCACTGACCCCACTTTTTTGCTGATACATATTGTCATAAATCAATTTGCTGAAAAATTATCGAGCGCTACATTAATGCGTCAAATCACTATTGAGTGATATAGCTTTAAGCATCAATCTAATGAACAATAGAATCGTATTTTCTTTACACGCATTGGTTTTACCATAACATAGTGGACATATTAAAATCTAAATAGGCGAGTGCTCGATTCTCTATAGTGATTGCGTATAGAGTATTCCTAAAGGATACAGATCGTTATCATGATGTGCCGTTGCATTATCACCATAACCAAATAAATTAATCCGATCGGGGTCACGTTATTACATTGAAAACTGGTCTTCGTCATCGTCAATGAGACGTATTGTGTGCAATGGCACCGTCAAGCTCATCACAACATCGAAGACTATGGGGTGTGATCAAATACTCTGATCGCGCCATCAAACCCATCAGTTCAGTGGTGGTAGTACATTTTGTGTATCACCACCACTGAGCATATGACGGAATGGAGAGGTTGGCCTGGTGCATGATGCAGTAGCTTGATCCGATCAGTTATTCGCTACAAAGACCGCGCGAATGTTCTGATCGTTTATGACAACATGGCGACGCGGATTTTCAAGCCTGGCTATAGCACTATTGCCACCATTGCCTGTACCTTCCCAGTGCGAGAACCTCATGCCGGCATTGGGCACGGCCCGCATCGTTAATTCGGTGCCAACCGTATAGGTTCCTGACTGAGCACCGGTTACGGTGCCGCCGGTGCCGGCAACGACTGTCAGTGTTCGGTTAACCGGCGCTCCCGCCCATTGTAGGTAGCGGACCCAGTCAATCTCATAGACCCCTGAAACGAAATTCGGGTCGACCGGCGCTGCCCAGGAGCCCATGGCAAGGTTGAGCTTCAAAACGTGACTGTTCTCTGGCTTCAACGGCCAATCCTGCCAATTGTTCGAGGGCATGAAAAACGACCCGGTGGTCGAACCGTCATGGCCGAAGGTAAGCGTCGGAATGGGTCCCTGGATGATCTCAGCCCAAACCGTGATGAACCGATTCTCCGCGTTCGGCGTGATCACGGAGGTGACGTAGTGGTTGTTGGTTGTCCAGTTACGATTGTGCGTTTGGAATTGATGAAAAAGCTTATCGATTTGCATCCAAGGCGAGTTGGGGTTATCCCCTTGGCGCTCCAGGATGTCGATTTCTCCACTATGCGGCCAGTTACCAAAAACCGGCTCCGCATGCAAGGTCCAAACGGCAGGCCAGCCGCCGGCAAAGTTTGGCACCTTGACGCGTGCCTCGATCCGTCCATGCCAAAACTGCACATTGTTCTTTGTCGAGATCGATCCCGACACGTACCGCATTCCTCCGTAATTTTGCTTGCGGGCCTGAATTTTGAGGACACCATTTTGCTGGAAGACGGTCGGGGCGATCGAAGTATCCAGATGGGGGTTGGTGTAGTATTGTTTTTCGGTGTTGATGTTGCGTACCAAACCTCGCTCGTAATTCCAAACACCCCAGGGCAATAAGCCATTGCCATTAAAATCTTTACGCCACACTTCTGTCCAACCCCGTGTGAATGTATCACCCGAATCCTGGCACGGGCCCAGGGTGGCCAGGTTAAATGGTGCTGTGACGGGCTGACGTGTGGCGCCGACATACACAGGAACGCCGCTCGGGGCATAGACCTCATAACAGACCGAGGCATTGGCCGGGAAGGAAAAGTCAAAGCCATCCTCTCCGGCATTAGTCATTAATAAGGTGTAGTCTATTTGCCCTGGATTGCTGGTCCAATCGAGGAAATCATCTGCCTCGTTCCTGTAGGGCGAGACCCAGTTAAACGGCAGGTCGGCAGTGAGTCGGCCAGTGTGGGTAGTAAAGCCTCCGCCCGCTGTCATACGCGCATGCCACACCCCATTTGTGCAATCCTGCCAGATAAATACGGCCCTCTCGCTGCCCGGGTTATAACCCGGGGCACCGCAGGCAGTGGTCTCATTATCCAGAATCGTGCCGATACCGGTATTATCGGCCAGGGTGGCATTGACCGGATTATTCAGTACCACCCTGAAGTTCTCTGTGCCCTCGACCTGATTGTCATCGTTAATGCTTACCG
>CAMYJO010000031.1 GCA_947258755.1 uncultured Gammaproteobacteria bacterium | reverse complement strand
AAGTGGAACCACCCGATCCCATCTCGAACTCGGAAGTGAAACGCTTTAGCGCCGATGGTAGTGTGGGGTCTCCCCATGTGAGAGTAGGACACTGCCAGGTTCTAATTCCAGAAACCCCGATAGCGTATGCTGTTGGGGTTTCTTTTTTTGTTAGTCATAAAGATATACACGCCGCTCCTGCACTTCCTTGTGCACGCGGCATAAGCCCATCCGTGGGCAAAACCCGTGGATTATGTTCACGGGTATTTTTTTTGCTCCCTATATTCTGAACCACGTCGCTCTCGACCTTCGTGGTCTACGCGACATAAGGCCATCGATGGCCAAAACCCCAATAGCTTATGCTGTTGGGGTTTCTTTTTGGATGGATATTTCGTTCGGCTGGCAGCGTCCAGGCTTTAGTATAGAAACCCTCATCATGAAAATGATGAGGGTTTCGTCTTTTCTAAGGTAGGCTTTTACTTAGAACCGCCATTGCTTACGCATAGAATCACTTCGTGCTTCATTATGCGTACCTTCGCCTCTGGCTCCAGGCATCATCAAGTATTTCCTGAACGTGCTGTGCACGTTCTGGTCAATTCCGGAAGCCCCGATAGTTTTGTCTGTAGGGGTTTATATATTTAATGCTCATCAATTCCCCTGAGGATTGTCCTTTTTACCAATACAGAGATGTCGTTGCGCTGAAAAGCAACGGTGAATTCATCGTAAGCTAAACTTCGCTAAATCATTGATGTATCCTGGTTGCAGAATACCTGAGAACAGTATGTAGATTTTAAGACATTCAAATTAGCGGAATACTGATCGGCAACGTGATCGCGCTGGCCAATAAGGCACCCAATAACAGATCGCTGGGATAGTGATGTCCGAGCGCAACTCTGGAAAAGGCAATCAATAGGCAAGTCACCGCAATCACGCCAGTTAATTCCGGAAAATAAAAGGCCAATGGAAAACCGACTGCAACGGCTGTCATGACATGACCGCTTGGACAGGAGTATTCATCCAGTACTTTGACGCAGGAGTCCAGCTCGGGATCAAAGTGGCAGGGGCGAATACGTTCCAGCCGTTTTTTAATCAGCGGGTAAATACCGTGACAAATGGCTGCTGAAATACCACCACATACCAGTACTGGCCATGCAGACCAGCCTTGCGTAAATAGTATTAATAATACAATACCAACATACAACCAGCCATCGCTAAGCATGCTGACCATCGTAAAAAATCGTTTGAGGCTAGCACGTCGTGTTATTCGTGCTGCCATGTGCACGTAGGTAATTTCTTTATGGTTCCAGCGTTCGAAAAATTCTTCAAGCCGGGTTTGTCCAGAGGACTCGGAAAAGGTATTTGGAAACTGCGCCATGATGACACCTCCTTGTTCCAACCAAGGTTCTTTTCTTGATCAGGTTGTACGAATAATTCATAACCATACAACTATGAAAAATAATATATCGAAGGACATTTAAGTTGTCAATAATAGTCGCTGCATCTATTGCTTTAATATACATACGTCTACCAATAAAAACATATGTTAGTTTGCGCTTATGAAAGGCCGCGATTGCAGTTAGAAGCAGTAAAATTTCTTTCTTGGTGGGATGCAATCTGCATGCTAAACTGATTTATACATGCAGATGCACTGTTAATATTTAACTATCGCATGTAGCAATTGACGCCCAAGGGAAGGAAGTGCACGTTTCAATGAAGGATTATTCTTATTCTTTTCATATCGCCCTGGATGGGAATGGCATCAATGGTCTGGAAGGTATGGCCGGTGTATGTCGTTTCCTGTTCGATCCAGGCGATAACAGCTATGCATACAAGATTGAATACTATGATGGCATCGCTGCCGGTCACTGGGTATCTGTAAATCCAGCTGGTACAGTCGGCTTTCTTGGTAATGCCGGACAGCATTTATTGTTTTATGATGCGCATAACCTTGAAGAGATTGATCGCATTTCCACGTTACGTTTCGAAGCCAACGATACATCTCTGCGCGGTAGTACGCACCTGGTATGGCTGAATGATCATGAGTTCATTGCCGCGATAGGGGATTACTTTTACCAGTTTGATCTTAATGATCTGTCGAATGGAAAACGCCTTGGTCCGCACAAGCTCAAACTACCGCATGCAATGAAGTTGACCAAGTCTGGTCGTTACATTTGCTATGGTTCGATGGATAACCCAAAACTCGATCGACAGGGGGAGGCACGCGAGGTTGGCATCTGGGACATGCAAACCAATGAAGCCACACGGCTGGAACTGCCGGCCACTTGCTGGCATGTGGTCACACACCCGGAAAAAGACCTGTTTTATGCCGCCAGTTTTCGCGTATTACCACAGGACTATGTCGACTACCATGAATGGGCCATGGCCTTCCTGAAAGAATACGCATTCGAGATTGATGCCGAAAATAAACAGGTTTTACGCCACTGGGCCACTAGCCGTGAGACGCCTGCACATATCAATTCAGACATGACCGTTTCCGATCAGGAACTGATCTTTTGTAATGGCGGCAGCCAGACCATAATCTGTATCGACCTGGAGAGTTTTGCCAAGTTCAGGATCATCGATGAAAAACCGGATGTGAATACCATGCTGCAACATCCGCGCGAGGTCGGTACCCAGGTGTATGACATACTTGCACGCGGCGGTTTGTTTACCAGCAACCGGCATCTGTTCGGCGCCATGCGCGTGAGCCGTTTTTCTTTACTGGATTCGATATATGCCTGCCAGTTATCCAAAGACCAGTCATTATTATTTACTGCTAATCGTGGCCTGAACCACATTACCGTGTATGACTATCCATCCAATGAAATACGCCTGCGCGTCAAAATGCCCGACCTGCAAAACTACGTGCCCTACATTGGTAAAACGGCCGACCCGCGCCTGGGCTTTCATCATGGTCATTTGATCAGTCATTAACTTATTCAGTCAGGTGTTAAGACGAAAAATATATGAATTACTGATATCCTACTCTTTTTTATTTGTCTAATATTGACGACAGCGCCCCGGTTACCTTGCGAAAATTTTTAGGGATGAGTGTCGTTACCAAAGATTCAATCGTTTTCGACGCCTTGGCTTCCATCATGCTCGGCAGGCCAGGAATGTTTTTCGCATTCACTTCCAGTTCGCCGGTAAATGTAATTCTTGTGCCGCGACCACCCATGGCTTGCTCGTAGTAGGTGATGCCAGTACATTTGGTGCGGTCCGGAAAAAAGTGCGGCTCAATCGCCCAATGGCAGGCATTGTTTTCTGATATCCATTGCGCACGGTCGGTCCAGCTTAATGAATCCGGGTCAATTATCGAATGCAGTATTTTCGGGATTTTGGCATCAGCCTTCCAGATATTGATCAAGAGCAGGGACCCATCGTCGTCTTCCTTGCGGTGTTCCTGGGTTATTTTGGCCACATCATCCAGGTAGGGAACCATTTCAGGTAGACGATCACGGATGGCCTGCCAGACGAGTTCCTGGGGATACTTGACCAGTATTACGCTTTTGAATGTTTTCATATAACTTCTCCAAACATTTGCTCTTCCGCCAGCATGCTACGGCGTGCCTCCCATACCTCGCGCGACAAACGCAAGCTGGTACGTAATTGCCGACTGATATGTTCACTGCCGCTCAGCCAGGCAATCGCCTCGGCCAGTGCTGTACGTGCCGGGCGTGGTTGATAGCCAAGGGCTGCGATCTTGTTATGTTCGTACCAGTAATAACGCCCGACCATGCGTGCCTGGGTTCGGGTGGTTAGTGGTTCCTTGCGCTTGAGCCTGGCACCCAATTCATAGGCGCTGGCCGCCAGGTAGGAAACCGTATGATTGGCCTGCCAATAGGGTTTGGGCAGGCCACTCAGTTCGGCAATGATGTTATGAATCTCCCGCCACTCGAGGTTTTCCGAACCGAGGCAATAACGCTCACCGGCGGCACCCTGGTTGCCGGCAATGATATGGCCGCGGGCAACATCCCTGACTGAAACAATATTACAGCCACCTGGGAAGGTTGTACGGGCCTGGTCGTTTATGTAGGAGACAATGGCGCCATTACTGGGTCCCAGGCGGTAGCCATGCGGGCCGACACTGACAGTTGGGCATACCGCAACCAGTTCAATACCCAGGCGGTCGGCATAATCAAATGCTGAACGCTCCTGGGCATCCTTGGTCAGGATGTATTGTGCGCTTTCCTGGTCATCGAGCTGGTTCTGTTCATTGCGCACCAGTGGCCGGCTGGATGAACCAAAGACCACCGAGGACGAGGTCATGACCAAGCGGTGAATGCCGGCATGATGCGCAGCATCAATAATATTACGCGTACCCTCTACGGCCAGGTGTTCGAGCTTGGCCTGGTCTCCCCAGTAGGTGAATACCGCGGCAGTGTGGTAAACCATTTCGCAACCGGCACAGGCCTCATTCAAGGTATCCGCTTGCAGGACATCACCATAGGCATATTCGATATCCAGCCCTTCGAGACTACGGGTATCACTGCTGGGCCGCACCAAGGCACGAACATGTTGCCCATCTTTTATCAACTCGCGAACCAGGTTGGCACCCACCAAGCCGTTTGCACCAGTGACCAGTACACTAGCCACGAGACACTCCGCTGTCTTTTTGCACCGCCTGGTACAGGTCTTTCCAGAAACCGCTGGCCAGTGTCTTACCGGTATTTATTATTTGCTGTACTTCATCATTCTCGGCTGGCTCCTTACTTTGGCTTGCTCCGTTGAAATGAGCAAAACCATCCTCATCAACATAGTCCGGTTCTGGTTTGTTATTGGTAATAAGCCGCGTCAGGAAATCACCCTTTTCTGGCATATTACGCTGGATAAACTCCTGGACATCTGTGAGCAGGGCTGTGATCTTGTCTGATGGTGTATTGATACCTTCCATGTTCTCATGGGCTTCGTGCCAGGGTTTGCCGATGCGTACATCGCGACCTTCATATACCGCCTCGAAATTGGCCATAGTGGTGGTAAAGAAAGTGGTATAGGCGTGGGTAAACAGGATATCTTTCAATGCCGGGAAATTATCCAGATTCACAATTTGCCAGAATAGTGGCAAGGTAAACTGCTGGCGTCCAAAGATACTAATACGGGTTTCATTATTTGGCCGGCGAATAAAACGCACTGTCCCATCATCGTAGCCGGCGGAGCCATTTTCACTCTTGACGGTTTGCCAGAACATTTTCTGTTCGTTTTGACCGTAACGCACCTGTTCCAGCTTGCTGACATCAATATTCTGCCCCTGGTAAAAGACCAGGTAATTCGGTTGCGGCAGGTACAGGTTACGTTCAAGTTGCTTCGTTACCCGTCCCTGGCTATCAGTTTCTACCGGTACGATCAGGCCGCCGATATAGTCGTTCATGTACTGGATGCTTTTGCGGATTTCAACCCGACTGACGAAGTCATCATAATCTACCGGGATGTCGTGTGAGAACTCGAACAGGACCGAGCCGTCGGTATGATAGGTCCATTTCAAACCATTCGCATCGGCCTTCAGTTGTTCGGTTTTTGCCTCGAGCGGATCGAGGTAAGCCGGTATCTGTTCAAAATCACTGGAATCGAAATCTTCAGGCCTGATATTTAATGCGACTTCCTTATAGTACAGGCTATCCTTTGCATACATGGTCTGGTAGGCCTCGATACCGCGATAGACTATCCCGAGCGCATGACTAAAAGCTATCAGCGCCCAGTAGACATTCGGATTATCATCAAGCCTGGCACAAAACTGGCTGACTATACGATTAATCTGTTCATTGATCGGGTCCTTGAATGGAAACACCTCACTGTCGACCGTTTGCATCCACGGCGTCAGGATCTGGTTGAGCCCGGGCCATTGCTTGCGATAGCGTGTTGCCTCGAGCATACTGCTATCGACATTGATCCAGCCCTGGTAGGCCGACATGATGCCATCGATTTCGTAATGTGCCGGCAGTCCATATCTTTGTGTGGCTATGCGGTGGTTACGTGAAACCAGTGGGTCGAGCCCCATTTTCAGAGCAGCAACGTGATCGGTCAGCAACAGTTCGCGCCCGGCGATTAGGGTATTGGTATGATTAGGTCTGGCTACCCGCGCGCCAAGGTTGCCGTGATTACTGATAAAGGCATCAATAATACTAAAATCGGTTTGAAGACTGCCGGCAAGCTCGGTCAACACCTCGGCGACATCCAGCCGGTATTTATAGTGATAGTCCTTGTCCACCAAAGGCAAGGCAGATAGCAGGTTGTCCAGAGCCAGGCTGTAACCATTCAGGTCATCGGTTTTGTTTTTGGCAAAGACAATAACAAAATCCGCCTCCAGCCATTGCTGTGATACCTGGCTACCGTGCAGTACGCTGTCATGGCCAAAACCGCCATCGGCGAGTTCATCGGCCAGGTCAATGATCTCGTAATCATGCCCATCGGATGTTACATATTGGTATCCCAGGAGGTCAGCCAGCATAAGGACATCGCGATTTTCCAGGCACAGATCAAAACTGTTGGCAGACTCGCCAACTATCACCTGGGTATATCCACGCTCGTACAATGCATCGATCAGATGTTCAACCAGCTGTGGATCAGTGGCCAGTGAGCCAGTGAGTTCGGTTGCATTGAAATCCGGCTTGATTAATACCTTGAATGCATCGAGGTCCTTGCCGGATAGGATATGGGCCTCGTCAAGCAGGAACCAGAAGCGCGAACGGATCAGTGCCTCGTCCAGTATGGCGCTTTTGTCATTACCGCTTAAAACCGTGACGATCGACTGGCTATGTTTACCAAGGACCTGTTCTGTTTTCCCCCTGGCTTTTTTCTCAGCGGGCCTTTTCGCCACCGGAGTACTTTTGGCTTTGCTGGTGGCTGATGATTTTTTCCCGCGGCTGGAGGCTTTTTTTGTCGCTGTTTTCTTTCGTGTAGTCGCGGGTTTTTTGCGGGTGGTTTTTTTTACAGTTACGTTCCCAGCAGCCTTCTTTTTACGTGCAGTCTTGTTGCTGCGGGCCTTTTTAGTAGTCGTTGCCTTTTTTACCGTACTTTTTTTCTTGCGCGCGCCAGTTTGCGTGCTTGCTCGCTTGGTTTTTTTACTGCTTTGTGATGCAGTTTTTTTACGACGCGTTGCCATATTCCCTGGGCCGATACCTGTAGTAAAACAATATTCACATCAGCTTGACTGTCATTAGGACTTAGTCATCATTTGTACTTCGCTTTGAGCTAATCTACTGGGATTCGGATATGCGTGCAAGTCGCTTATCGGGTAAGACATAATACTGTTTATCCTGGATAAATAGAATTAAATTTTAACTGATATATTCAAGGAGATAATTTCGTTTTCGTTAGCTGTTAAAAAACATTTACGCAACCGCTTGTTGCAATTAAATCAAAGCTCTATTGCTTTACATGCTACATGCTGTGTGCTTAACTTAAGTTTGAAGGCCGGAATGGAATTTTGGTTTTTAACCTAATGCTTATTCCGATTCACACGACTATCAGGTGCCAGTCCTGATTTCGGGGGTAGGCGGGGGAATCCCAATCCCTGTCATATTCGCGCTTTTTCTACGCAGGAGGCGAGAATGGCATATACGTTCATACATAAAGTTCAAAACCGCAGTGGCGATTTTGATATTGATGCTGATCTGGACAATATTAAAATCAACCATATTGCACCACTCACAGGTACTGCAACGGTCAATATCCCGGATTTACCCACGATCACCTTTGATCCGATCAATACCAATCTGAATATAACTAATATCCCAAAGATCACGTTGGAAGCCGACACGCGCTCCACTGTTGATGTGGCAATAAAAGAAATCCCGGATACACGAGCACATATACCGTCACATTATAATTTAGGTATTACTATTTTCGGAGTCGAGGTCATGAATTTCTCGCTGTGCGGTGAATCTCAGGTGATTACCGAAAAGTATGTTCCGCGACGTATGGAAATCTGTCGCTAGGAGATAACTATGGGAACCAGTACAAGCACGAGTGGCCTGAAACTTCTGCAGGTGCAAAAAAAACCTTTGGTTATTCACAGTGTTGATGGTGAAATCATTGGCTCTATCCTGCTTCAGAATGATTCGGATTCCAAGGTGAGGTTGAAGAGTATGCCGATAACGGCACCTGAGCTGAAGACCCGTACACAGGAGCCAGTAAGTGAAGCCCGGCTGTTTGGCAAGCTGTATCCGAATGAGCGCGGTGATATTGCATTTAATATACCGATAGATCCAACCACGCCACCCGGCACCTACAAAGCCAACTTCGCGGTTGGAGGCGCCACGCAGGATGTTGAGGTTGTGGTTATCGAACATCTGGATATGGAAGTAATGCCTGATTCGATTGTTATACAGGTAACCAAAGAAAAAAACCATCAGGTAGATAAAAGCTTTAAATTCATCAACCTGGGCAATACCGATGTTACTATCAATGGTGCATGGCCTTTCAGCCTGCAGTCGCATCAAGACATGGATGTTGTATTGCTGAATCTTTTACAAAATAGCTGCAATGAAAAGCGTGGGTCAAAAGATGATGGTTCTACAAGAGAATTGATTTGTAACATGGTTAATAAATACCCGAAACAGGGCAAGATCGATTTCACGAAAGGCGTAACCGTAAAAGCGGGTGAGGAAGTGGACATAAATAGCACCATACATCTTCCAGATGACATGCAGACAAACATGCATTATTTTGCAGCAGTTGATGTGTTCGGAGCCAATATACTATTTGATATTTACTCGCTTAGCTAATTTTAACCAGGGAAAATCTCCGTTACCGGGAGTTCAATATGGAAACGAAAGCTGAAGCCTTATTAGCCAACGCAGCAAAAGAATACCAGACGGCACTAAGTCGATGGGTTCGGTTTACTGACGAGGTAGTTAACAATTCGATGCGCCTTGGTCGGCCATTGATCAATGCCTATCTACAAAGCCTGTCTGATACAGTGCCTGCCATAAAAGAAGTTGCACGTACATCGATGGGTAAGGGTTGCGAGATTCCAGAGACGCAATGCCCTCCCTATTGTGTATGCGAGCTGGATTGGGACGCTTGCGAGGACAGCCAGATCAAGGGTTCTATCAATATAACCAACACCGGACAGAATGCTGTAAACTTTACCTTGCAGGCCGGTACATTCAAGAGTGAGAAAGATGAAAGTGGCAAAAAGCCAGACATAACTCCTGCTTCCTTCACGCTTGCACCTGGCGCCTCGCAGGCAGTAGTCGTCAAAATGTCTGTAGGCAGCGATTTTGATCCGAATGACCGCTATGAGACCGAAATAAAAATCCGGGGACGCTATGAGCAATGTGTCAAATTACGCTTGTTCGTACGTCGAAATACTAAACCACACTGTAGTATCGATCATGGTGAAATACCCAGACGTATCGTCGCACACAACTGGTACGACCATTTTCAGTGTGAAGAGTTATGTTTTGAACCTATTAAGCAACGCCACCCGGGCTCCGATAAACCAGTCGGCACTACTGGAAAGGTAGCGGCTAAAGCAGTTAAGAAAACCAAGGGTTAAGAGGTCAATATGGACAGCAAGGAATATTTCGATCAGATACAGCAACTTGGTAAACGCATGGTAGACGAGGGAACACTGGCGTGGGAGCGCTATATCCAGTCACTGAGCAGTACCCATGCCGATCAGAATGATTTTGAAGGCATGCAGCGAGACTATATCGATTTTGCCAAAGAACAAGGTACAGAGTACATGCGCAAAATCATGCAATGTAATATGGACTATTACAACGGAGTGGTTAATGCAGGCATGGACTTTAGCCACGATATGATGGACAAGGTTTTAAAAAAAGGCCCCCAACAACCATCAGCCAGCACCAGTGCTCCCTCAGATGAGCAGGTTACCGCCAGTAAGGGTCATACCGAGCTGCATTTTCATGGTAAAAAGGGGGCTCCAGTACTCCAGTCATTCATGATGGCCAATAATCAGGACAAGCCGGTTAAGGTCAGCTTTGAAATTTCCGAATTTATCAGCGAGGATGGCAAGCGAAAAATACGTCTACCGGTCGCTTTCAAACCGGATTCCTTTGAACTCGAGCCTGGAGCAGAACAACTTGTTGAGTGCAGGGTGAATTTGGAACGCGAGCTTGATAGCGATCAGCAACATGCTGCGCTGGCCCGTGTTTCAGGCTTCCCTGACATGATGGTCAGGCTTGTTGTTAGTATTGAAGAATAAAGTAAGCAGAATTCTGTACCCGTCGCTTGCTCGGTGCGGGCCAGGGAAGGTGGGGTTAGGAAAACATGTGACGACAAGACAGTACATGCAACATGCATTCTAGCTACTTTTTTTCGCGGCCGTGGGGGCCGCTCCTACACTTGGTTTATTAAAACTGATATGTGTAGCGGGAGCCGTAGGAGTAACCCCTCGGCCGCGAAGAAAATAGTAGAGAGGTATGAATTCCAAAAAACTGAACCAATGTTGTGTCCTATTAGCACCTTACCCGGCACTTAACCAACCATTAAGTAATCTTGCCCTGACTTATAACCCATCTGCTGCAAAGCATTTGTTATCAAATCTCTGGCGCCGTAATTATTCACGTAGTTGAGTACGAATGGTTTAGGGTCCTGTTGCAACCACGCGGGATCATGTACCGGGACGCCTTGAATGCTATTGCCGATCTTGTTTGGATCGACGTCAATCCATGCACTCGGCTGATAACCCTTGTCGAGTAAAAGCTGAACACGCTGTCGGGTTACCCTCCCGGCACCCCAGAAAACCAGCGCTCTGTTCGTCGGAATTACATTACTGTCGGCCAAATAGCTAGCACGCAGCTGGTCAAATGCCTGTTTGCTATAGCGTGGGTCAATGCGTGATGTCCTGTTCGGACTTTCGCGCCAGTCCAGCAGGGTTTCATTGAGCTTGACCATTTTGATGCCATGAGCATGCAAGCGTAACCACAGTTCATAGTCTTCCGGGAAGTCACCCTGTCGATAGCCACCTGATTTTTCTACGGCAGTCCGACGAAACATCACGGAGGGATGGGCAAAAGGGGATTCGACAAACAGTTGCCTGGCAATATCTTCATGACTCAGGCATTGGTCTTGCCAGCGGATATATTCCTGATAGCCACGTTTTATCTCAGCCTCAGGGAATAATTGGGTCTTGCAGCTAACCAGGCCCACATCAATATGGGTGTCGAGATAGTGTTGCTGTTTTTGCAAGCGTTGTGCATGCATGCGGTCATCGGCATCCATGCGCGCAATGTACTGACCTGATGAATGTTTAAGGCCGAGGTTCAATGCATTGACCAGGCCAATGCGACCTGGCTGTATCAGGCGGATACGTTGATCATTGGATTGATAATTGCTGATGATGCGTGCGGAATGATCATCACTACCGTCATCAATAATCAATAACTCTAATTCTTGTAGGGTCTGTGCCTGGATAGAATCCAGACACTCCGCTAGTGTGGCGGCGGCATTATGAACCGGGAGAACAATGCTGGTTGTCGTAGGCATGAAAGTCACTTTATCCCGCCCAGTAAGTTCAGGCAATCCCCGATAGTTTGCTGTGTATTTTTCGCGGAGGTTTTTACTGTATAGTTAGCATGAACAGTATGTGTGATTTGCCCAATAAAGCTGAAGCTATTATATTTGATGACGGAATTGCTGCTATGACTGATATTCACTATAACATTGTGCCTTCTAATCCACAGGCGCACCTGTTTACGATCACTTGTACGATAAATAAACCGGACCCGGACGGCCAGGTGTTGTCGATGCCGGCGTGGATACCGGGTAGTTACATGATTCGTGACTTCGCCAAGAATATTGTCAGCATCCAGGCGTCTTGTGGCGGGGATCTGTTGGCGATGGAAAAGCTGGATAAGCAGAGTTGGAGTTGCGCGCCTTGTGCAGAACCGCTGACGGTGGTGTATGAAGTCTACGCCTGGGACCTGTCGGTTCGTACGGCACATCTGGATACCACACATGGCTACTTCAATGGCACAAGTGTCTTTCTGTGTGTGCAGGGTCAGGAGCATGATCCCTGTCATGTCAATATCCTGCATCCGGCCGGTGAGCAGTACAAAGACTGGCAGGTGGCCACCGCAATGTCCACAGATGGGGCTGCCCTGCATGGCTTCGGTCGTTATATCGCCCAGGGTTATGATGAATTGATTGACCACCCGGTAGAGATGGGTAATTTTTCATTGGCAACATTCGATGTCGCCGGTGTGCCGCATGATATCGCTATTACCGGCAGGCATCAGGCGGATATGGACCGGTTATGCCGGGACCTGAAAATAATCTGCGAGCAGCATGTTGCACTGTTCGGTGAATTACCAGACATGCAGCGTTATGTATTTCAGGTCATGGCCGTCGGCGAAGGCTATGGTGGGCTCGAACACCGTGCCTCGACCAGCCTGTTATGCAGCCGAAATGATTTGCCCAGAGTAGGCGTGGATGAGGTCAGCGAAGAATACCGTTGTTTTCTCGGTTTGTGCAGCCATGAATATTTTCATACCTGGAATATTAAGCGCATCAAGCCGGCTGCCTTTATACCTTATGACCTGGAAAAGGAAGCATACACGCATCTGATGTGGATGTTTGAAGGCATTACCTCCTATTACGATGATCTCGCCTTGTTGCGCACCGGTTTGATCGATGTGGAATCCTACCTGGAACTGGTGGCGCAAAATATTACCCGTTTATTGCGCAGTCCCGGTCGATTGAAACAAAGCGTATGGGATTCCAGTTTTTATAAATGGACGAAATTCTACCAGCAGGATGAGAACGCGCCGAATGCGATCGTTAGTTATTACGTCAAGGGGGCGTTGATCGCGTTAGGGCTGGACCTGACAATCCGCCAACAAACTGAGCATGCGGCTTCACTGGATGATGTAATGCGTTACCTGTGGCAGCACTATGGTAGTAAGGGTGTCGGTGTGCCTGATGTCAGTATTGAGAAGGAGATAGCCGATCAATTCGGTTTACAGCTGAATGATTTCTTTACACGTTACCTGCGTGGTACCGAGGAGCTACCATTACAGCAATGGTTTAGCGATGTTGGTATTGAGTATCATTGTTTTCCAGCCAAATCGAGCCGCGATAAGGGTGGCAAATTGCTGTCAAGTCAGATGAATAAGGTAAGTCTTGGCGCGCGCTTTGTGGAATGTGCGCAGGGTGCGAAATTGTCGCACGTATTTGATCAAGGTGCGGCACAAACTGCCGGACTGGCGGCGGGTGATGTTATCCTGGCGTTGGATGGTTTACGCGTGGACCACAAAAACCTGGAGAAACGGTTGGCTGATTACAAAGCAGGTGACGCAGTTAGTACGCATGTATTCCGACGTGATGAGCTCATGGTTTTTGATTTGGTGATGCAGGCTGCTGTAGACGATACTTGCGCATTAAAATTGAAGGGTGATGTGCCGGAGTGGCTAAAGCCAGTAGCGAGTAACTAGTGGCGAGTGGTAGCAGCGGCCCTTGGCCGCGATATTCAGGCAATGAGTTCAACGGAGTAAAGAGTTTGATTTAGATCGCGTTGTTGCCTTTGTTCTTTTCAATATTGCTACAAGTCTGAGTTATTTCGCGGCCAAGGGCCGCTCCCACATGCTGTTTCTGTTTACCTCGCCACTAGCCGCTAGCCACTGTTATTTACTTGCGTGTGAAATAAATTTTCTTCGAGTCACTGGTCGCGCAACGAATCTTCTTGCTGCTTTCAAAGGCGCACTTCATGACCTCAGTTTCTGTGCCGGCTGTCGGAATGTTTTTCGGATCGACATCTGGATCGTTCGCGTCCAGCGGCAGTACGAACAGGATTCTTTTCTTGTTCTTAACCGTGAACGAGCCTTTTTTATCATTGAATCGACCGAAAATGCTTTCGATCTTGTAGTTGATATCGGCGTAGTCCGTTGTTTCAAGAATTTCATCGGTTTTGCAATAAAGACGGTCTGAAGTGGCATTACATTCATTCAGCGCTGAGGGTAGAATTTCCGTCGGTTTATCTTTATAGATCCAGTTACCCTGACCGAGCAAGTCAGCAACGCTGGTTTTTTTCCTGCCCTTTCTTTTGGCCTTACGTTTTTTGGATGTTTTCTTTTTCTTCACTACGGTTTTTTGGGGTTTTGTTCTTTTGGCGACAACAATCTTTTTAACCGGTTCGCTAACGACTGTTTTCACAGGAGTAGAATAAATCCTGGATTTTTGCCTTTCCTGATTGGCTGTCTGCATCCTGTTTTCGACGCGTCTAATTTCCTTTGCAGCAGGCGTATAGTTGTTGCTTAGGGCCTTATTGAACCAACCTAATGCCTGTCTGTTGTCTACACTAGTACCTTTACCATCGGCATACATCTTTCCGATATAGAATTGTGCGGGTGAGTAATCGCTGTTTGCCGCCAATTGGAACCATTTAAACGCGTTACGATAACTGCGTTTCACGCCTTTTCCGGTATAATAGAGATAGCCCAACTTATATTGAGATTTTGCGTGACCCTGGCTAGCGGCTTCCTTGAACCAGTGCACGGCCCTGGATTTGTCGATCGAGACTTCATTGCCGCGTAAATAGGCGTTACCTAATGAATATTGTGAGAAAGAATCGCCAGTTTCAGCCTTTGCCAGCCATTGTTTGAAACGGTTGTCATACAATGTATCGACGGCAAGCGCTGTTGTTGAGCTAATGGCGGCCAGTAGTATAAAGGTTATGTAGCGTGTTAGTTTCATAATCGTCACATTCGTTAGTTGTCATTTGCCCATAAGAGATTTGTGTATTTTTGTTACATATTCTGATATTACGGCTATTTCGTTTGAATTCTTTAATGGAAGTGGGTGGAAATTGGGCAGAAATTGCATCAATGTGAAGCATGCACGGTCGCGGAAATGGCTTTTGTTCTATGAATAATTGGCCCAGTATATGCCATAAGTAATTAACCGCATGATTTATAACGATGAAATGCAATTATGCGCATAATCAAAAGCTTGTAATTATATAATTAAAAAATAATATGCCATCCTACCTATCATTACTGACTAAACTGGCCGATGGCGCATTTCACTCCGGCGAGTTGCTGGCGCGTGACCTGGGTGTCACCCGCGCGGCGATCTGGAAACAGTTAAAAAAGATAGAAGCCATGGGCCTGACTATCGATGCGGTCAGGGGTAAGGGTTATCGCCTGCAGCAGCCGTTAGATCTTCTCGATATCGACCACATTAAGCAATTATTACCCGCCAGGCTGGATGCCGAGATCGCGGGTCTTGAGCTGTTTGCTGATATTGATTCGACCAATCGTTATTTGATGCAGGCACCACAGCAGCTAACGGGCGCCATGATCTGTCTGGCCGAATCACAGCGTCAGGGTCGAGGACGGCGTGGGCGGCAGTGGATATCGCCTTTTGCCAGTAATATTTATCTATCACTGAAGTGGCATTACAGCAACGGCCCGATGTTGTTGTCTGGTTTAAGCCTGGCCTTGGGCGTGGCGGTCATGCGGGTATTGTCCGGCTATGGCTGTGAAGACATTGGCTTGAAATGGCCGAATGATATCTATTGGCGCGACCGCAAACTGGGCGGTATCCTGGTTGAGCTTACCGGTGATGTCAGTGGCCCCTGCGATGTGGTCGCAGGACTGGGCCTGAATGTCAGCATGCCAAAGGACGCCGACAGTGATATCGAACAGCCCTGGACTGACCTGCAGCAGATTATGGATGCGCAGATACCCTCGCGGAATGAATTGGCCGCCCAGTTGATTGAGCAATTATTGAACGTTTTACGTGATTTTCCGGACCATGGGTTCGCTTTTTACCAGCAGGAATGGCATCGTTGGGATATTGCCAGGGGCAAGCCAGTTTGTTTGTCCTCTGCGAGTGTTGAGAAGCGCGGTATCGTACAGGGTGTGAATAGGGAAGGGGCGTTATTGCTGGACAACGGCCATGATGTGGAAACCATTAATTCAGGCGAGATCAGTTTAAGAATTCAATCATGACATGGGTTGTTGATATAGGAAATTCGTCCATCAAGTGGGCGCGATACGAAGACGGTGCCATAGGAGAGAGCCAATCCTATTTGCGCAGTGAGACCACGATCGAAGCCGACCTGGAGGCAATCTGGGCTGGCCTGGAATCGCCGGGCGAGTTGCTGTGTACTTGTGTAGCCGGTGATAAATTTGAACTGGCCTTGAGTCAGTGGAGTCAGCAGGCCTGGGGACTGGCGCCACACTTTATGCGCGCCAGTGAACAGGCATGTGGCGTGCGCAATGCCTACACCCAGCCTGACCGTCTCGGTGCAGACCGATGGGCGGCATTGATCGCGGCCCATCGACAGATGTCCGGCCCCAGTTGTATCATCGATTGCGGTACGGCGATTACGATCGACGTACTGCAGGCGGATGGTCAGCATCTCGGCGGCCTGATCATGCCGGGTTTGAAATTGATGCGTGAATCCCTCAGTAACAGAACCCATCTGCAGGTCGAGGAAAGTGAAGGTGATAATACGACCCTGTTTGCACGCAATACCGCCGACGCCATCAATGGCGGTGCCTTGTATGCGGCCGTGGCAACCCTGGATCGTATTTATAGTGATGTTGATGCGGCGCTTGGTGAGAAGGTCAATAAGCTGATTACCGGTGGCGATGCCGAAGACCTGATGCCACTGATGAAAGCCGATGTCATCAGGGTACCGGACCTGGTGCTGCAGGGCCTGGCCATCTATCGCCAGTCCATGTTGGAGGAAGAGAAATGAGGTCATTTTTTGCCGGTCTATTGGTTCTGAATATTGCCTTTGCCGGTTGGTACTGGTTTTTCCAGAAACCGGAAACGGCGCCACTGCCACGTGCCGATAAGGGTGTAGAGATGTTGGCGCTGGTGAATGATAAACAGGAGGCCCAGCCTGCAGAAAACCCGGCAGCCGACCCAGACACCAGCGTGGAAACTCAATCGGTCGACAGTGTGGAACCCAGTCCGGTCGACAGTGCTATTAAAGTAGAGAAGCCGACAGCCGCAGTTGCAACCGCGCCGACCAGAAAAGTACGGCCGAAACGGCAACCAGCAGTACGGCCTGCCCAGGCCAGTGCCGGGTCATGCTATAACCTTGGCCTGTACACACAACGCCAGGAGGCAGAAAATCGTAGAGTAACGATGCAGGCCCTTGGTTATAACGCCAAATTGACGACAAAATACGCAAAAAAGGTCATCTACCTGGTTTATCTGCCGGCCTACCCTTCCTATACCGAGGCCAGCAAGGTCACAGAGCAGCTGAAGGAAAGCGGCCAGCTGGATTACCAGATACAGAGTATCAAGGGAAAGAAAAACAGCATTTCACTTGGGGTCTACAGCCAGCCGAATACTGCCGAGATCAGAAGACAAGAGATCGCGGCACTGGGTCTAGAGCCGCTAGTTGAACCGGTTTACGGCCAGCCGATGGGGTTTAATATCGAATTCAGTAAAAACAGCGGCTTAGCCCTGACCGAAGGTGAAAGAGACGAATTGCTGCAATCAGAAGAAAATAAATCAATTGCAGCAATTAAATGCAGCCCATGAATTGCGATCCCGGCAAATATTGCTTAAAATACGCCTCCGATCAGGGTTTGTAACCATTCCCCATGCCGGTATAGCTCAGCAGGTAGAGCAACTGACTTGTAATCAGTAGGTCCCGCGTTCGATTCGTGGTGCCGGCACCATATTCAAAGGCTTAGGTGATTCTTCATCTAGGCTTTTTTTATTGGTGTCACTCAATAATTTTCAATAGTTAATGAGAAAAGTGTTAGTATGAGGTTAGTATGGGTGTTCGGCTAAATGCTGTTATATATGAGAGGACTTTGTTTAAAGCTGTTGTCTAGAAGCTTTACAGCAACTGACCTGCCTGTCGAGTTATTTTACAGTGCTGCACGACGTGCATAGATGCATATTAGTTAAGGGATTGTATCAACAAAACATTTGGTTTAAGGAATACTATATGCATGTTTTTTCTTGATAGAATAAGCTAGCAAACAGGAGATTGGATTATGCATGGATTTAAATCGCTTCTTACGTTAATCACTCTTTGCATCATTGCATCATTTCATGTATCTGCCTACGCAATACCGGTGAAGTACAAACTTACGTTTGATACTTTTCTTAATAATCCGGATGGGTCCTGGGGCGGCAACTTGAATATTGGTGACAGGCAGGATATCAATCTCAGTATTGTTTATCTATTCAATAGCATTCCGCGCTTTCAATCGAGCAATGAAGTCAGGTTTGATCTGATTAATCTACAGGTGTTCGATAATACCAACAGTCTGGCATCAGATGTCATTTATGGCTCTGGTTCAATGGTATTGGAATATGGCACTGGTGGTAATAATGATGGATTCAGGGGCGCCGGTTATGGTTTCCCTGGCGGTAGTTTAATCCCCTTTGGTGAATCTGAATTTGGTGAGCCGGGTGATGAAATACCCTATGGTGCCGCGTTTGATGCAGTTATTAATGCTAGTGACATGAATGGACCGATCGCTCGTGCAGATGATTTTTACCCTGTAAGAAACTACATAGCCGGTTGGTACAATGAAAACAGAGGGATACCACCTGGTAGTTTCGTATTTATGTCGCAGCCCGTGCCTGAACCTGGCACGCTGTTGATGATGGGCATAGGGTTGGCTGGGCTTGGTATTGCACGTAAACGAAAAAAGCTTTGAATCATTAATCGTATAGATCACGATTAATAAAACAAAACTCAATTATCTATATAATTTTTTTAATGAATGTTAAGTCACTATGGGGGATTGCTATGAAAAGCAGGTATCAAAAAAATGGCTTCATTAAATGCCCGGACACCCATCACTATACTTTATTCAGTGGGTAAAAAAACAGGGCTATTAAGTCGAAGTCCTGAAAAGGTCTATAATTAAAATAGATGATGTAGAGTGATGCTTAAAAAAATAACCCATAAATAATAGACAACAGGTCAATATAATTATGAATCCCATCCTGACTGTTGAATTTAGTGCTAAAGTCGGAGACTGTGAGTTTAAAGAAGAGAGTGTTCCACTGCATAGTCCGGAAGAACTCTTCGAATTCGTTGCTCCCGGCGGTGGATGTGAATCGATACCAAATGAGGTGGAAGAAATACAAATGACATTTCTTCCTCCACAACATCCGAATACCCAGAACCCGATCGCGGATAAGACGGCAACTCTCCAGCTTGGAATCGTGCTATTCACAGGTCCGCTAGCAGAAATCATGCAGACGATAGAGCTGATCATAGACAAGGCCGGTCGCGGTGAACTTTCAAAATCTTTTCTAAGCGTTATTGGTGCACCCTGTTGAGTCAAGGTATCTGAAGAGGGGAAGGTATGTGGTGCTCAAAGCTGTACGGACATACATCTAATCAAATTCAGAATATAGATTAGTCACAAGAAACTACCTTGTTTCCTTAGTATGGGTATCCGGATAATTTTCCAGACATCAGAAGTTAAGCATCATCGCTATATAGGGTCCTTCAAGGTCGATGTCTGCAGCCACCCCGTCGAGATCATCGGCCCTGAGATTCATTTGACGATAACCACCTTCTATTCCAAGCATGCTGAACTTGTAACGTACATAGGCTGATAAGTCAGTCATGCGATTGTCATCATAGCTGATACCTGCACCGCTGGCGCCGATAGATAGGCCTGTAAAGGGCATGTCGAATCCTACTCTCGCATAGAGCAAAGGCAGGTAAGCATCGAAGTTGCGTAATTCCGTATTCGAGGTTGTCGTTGAGTTTACCAACACCTGCCCGTCCAGGCGTCGAATATCCAGGCCGAGGTCAAATTCTGCGACATTATCAAGTGGTGAATAAAAAAGTACTATATCCGTTTGATCCATGGTCATATCGGTAACGATATTTTCACTGACATTATAGGTAGTCCCACCAAACGTAAATGAACTATTGACGATGCCAGAACCTGCGTGGCCCAGTTTGGTGTAGCCAAATTGCAGGTTAGGTAACAGCGGCACGCCGTGGGCGATGTTCAGGCGAACGAAGCCCTCCTGTTCCTTTTCCAGTTTCATATCGCGTTCCAGATCAGTCAATCCACCCTGATACTGCACATAGCCAGATGGGTCATGGTCCCAGGCGCCAATCGTTAGTTCAAGTATATCTGATTCAGCGCAAACCATAGAGCTATAAAGAAAGCAAAAGACTGATAAGCACATTGATGCTTTATTATTCATCGAAAACCTCATCTGTTTAGCTGTTATATATTTATAAAAAAAATTTGCTATGCCGTGATTCATTGCCCTGGAGCTTATATAAAACATAATCGGCAAAAACGTATTATTCTTTATTGTTGCTTGCGATGTGAAAGGGTGTCCGGGTATTTAGTCACAAGACGGGCGTGTCATCAGTAACGAAAAATGGGGTTAGAGAACAATATTCTCTAATATTAGAAACAATTGTTCTCTGACCCCGTTTTCATGACCCCGTTTTCACTATTCTTGTTGCACTTTTTTGTTGCCGGCCCTTTTAAATTTTAAATAAAAAAGTTCTAACATCATGACTTAGCTGATTTTTTGTCGGTATATTTAACAAGTCAGCATGCTCCAATGTGCTGATAATTATTAACTGGTTGAATGTTATGTTTATTGTTTAGCAGGTATGATTTTTGCTTCTACATTCATAATAATAAATAATAGTGGGAGTTAGTTTATGCGCGTACTGTCATCTCATCTAATATCAATGCTGTTATTTTTGTCGCTTTCTCTATTCCATGTATCGGCATTTGCAATTCCAGTTAACTACAGCTTCACGCTTGATACTGTGTTGAATAACCAGAACGGATCCTGGGGTGGCGACCTCAATATTGGTGCCGGACAACATCTGAATCTCAGTGTGGTTTTCCAATACGATAGCAGTGGTTTGGTTTCAAGACCCTTTAGCTATGACATTGCTACGTTTAATCTTCGCAGCCTGCAGGTGTTCGACAACACCAATGGATTGTCATCAGACGTTCTCTTTGGTGGTGGCGATATATCTATCTTATATGATAATTTGAATGATAGTTTTAATGGCGCAGGCTTTGGCTTCTTTTTCCCCGGCTATCGGGGGGGTGGCGGCCCCTTTCTTCCTGGTGTCTCCGGGGAGTTTGGCAACGCGGGTGATGATCTACCATACGGCGCCTCTTTCGATGCGCTCGTGAATGCTGCAGGTATCGGTCGTTTAATAGCGCGTGCACCTGATTATGAGTATGACAATGTTTTTGATACGGATGGTATTGTTGATATAGCCGCAGGTGATTACGTTTTCTTTTCAGAAGCTATCTCGCAGCCTATCCCAGAGCCAACTACGATGTTAATGATGGGTATGGGCCTGGCCGGGCTTGGGTTCGCGCGCAAAAAACAGAAAAGTAGTTAAGTCGATAAGAGGCAATGTGATGCATGACGATGTTTCGCATTGCCTTTGTTGAACTCCAGCGCGAGTTATTTAACACATTAACGTTCTACGCCAACTGCCCCGTTGTGAGATTAACGATACTACTCAGTGACTTTAGTCAGTTGTTTATGCCGGCGCGCAAACCCAAGCCCGGCCAGGCCCATCGCCATCATCAGGTAGGTACTGGGTTCAGGGATGGGATACTCCACCAGGAAACCATCCGTGGCCGGATCAAAATTGGCGGTATCATTCCAGTCCAGTAATTCCCAGTTGAAATCGATATAATTGTTGGCGAAGTCGCCGCGCGGTTCACCTACACGCCAGTTGGTATAGATAAAGGCTTCGCCAGTGACCCATTCATAGGGTGCACCATCAGTTTGCTGGAAGCCGCCAATCCATCCTCGGGTGCCGCCGAAAGGTGGTTCCTGGTCCTGCGGCGGTGTTAATGTATTGATAAAGTCCTGTTCAGCCTGTGATGTAATGGTCGCCAAATGCCCTCTCACACCCTTGAAGGTCAAATTTTCTGCGGCGATTTTTGCGTCCTGCCAGGTAATCAAGTCGTCGGTAATATTTTCATAACAATGCCCGTTTCCCGACCAGCAGGTGGGCACGGCCAGTGTCGGGGTAGATATGCAAAGTAGTAGTGCGGGCAGGAATCTGAATTGTAAGGGGGTGATAGACATGATTTCTTTCCTTTTTGCATATATAAGTCAATGAAATATATGCAAATAATATTCCATTTACTTTATAGTTATATAAATCAAAAGGCTATAATTTAAGGTGTGCTGCGTGAGTTTGTATGTGTAAATATGGCCGACATATATTTTTGAGGGTACATGCGCGAATGTTAACTGCTTATTAACAATGTGCATGCCTAATTTTCAGTTTTTAGTAAAAAGACCTTGATGGGTTTCCGGCGTAGATAGTACAGATCAGCATTATGCATGCTCTTAATCGCCTGACAGGCGTGCCTGGCCCGGCCTATTGTTAGCATTTTGACTGCCTTGAAGGCGCGTACCCCGTTTCGGCTAAAATGCGAAGAATAACTTTATAATTACAGGGTTAAGGGCTATTTAGTTGGTTAAGGCCATGGGGTTGTGTGGTGATCTAGGTGATTTTTTTGTCAATTATTCTCGATTGTGGCTGTAAATGACTATTTTCAACATAATTTTAGTCAGCCTGTTGACATCGGTGAGCTTGTTTAGGAGAATACGCTGCTTGCGGCTTGCGTTTTGGAGGGGTTCCCGAGTGGTCAAAGGGATCAGACTGTAAATCTGACGGCTCCGCCTTCGGAGGTTCAAATCCTCCCCCCTCCACCAGAATGATAGTTGCTAGTGGCTAGGGACGAGTTGCTAGGATATATATAAGGTTAGGTTTGGCTTGTCGAGGCAGTGATGCTAGCTACTCGTTACTAGCCACTCGCTACTGATTATGCGGGTGTAGTTCAATGGTAGAACTTCAGCCTTCCAAGCTGAATACGTGGGTTCGATTCCCATCACCCGCTCCAGATTTTAAGTGGCTAGTAGCGAGTGGCTGGTAGCTAGAAAAAAGTTTTAGAGAGACTGGCAAGAGCTTGAGTAGGGCATAGGTAATTAAATGAGTATTCCTAGCTACTCGCTACTCGCTACTGGTTTTATGCTCATATAGCTCAGTCGGTAGAGCACTTCCTTGGTAAGGAAGAGGTCACCGGTTCAAATCCGGTTATGAGCTCCAGATTAGATTGGTTTTTTGGTTTGGTTTTTTTAATAACAATTTGACGAATACACATAAAGTGGAGGGTCGCCGTGTCTAAGGAAAAATTTGAACGTAATAAGCCACATGTCAACGTGGGAACGATTGGTCACGTAGACCATGGCAAGACGACGTTAACGGCCGCGAT
>CAMYJO010000030.1 GCA_947258755.1 uncultured Gammaproteobacteria bacterium | reverse complement strand
ATAATGACATACTGGCATATCCAACTCCTCTCCTAGCAATTTAGCCTGAGTCGATTTTCCCACTCCAAATGGTCCAGTTATAACAATTGTATTATTCATACTTTTATGTGCCTAACGCCTAGTTAAACGGCGCCGCGTCGTTTGCGGCGTCCGAGCAGGGCTGGAAGCCATGCGATTTGAGCGTTTTGTTAGGCTGTTGAATTTGGTACATTGTCACTAAGTTTATTAATTAATTTATATAGCACTATTGAAACCAGTATAGTAATAATAATCCCCATAATTATACCTAGTGCTATAACAGTATTTGATAGTGATACATAATAACTATCATGACCGCCTGGGATTAGGGTGCATAAATTGTCGGGTTTACTATATTTTCCACCCATATCAAGACATGCATCCATTGCATAAAAATTGAACAAATATATTAATGAAAATATAGCTGATACCACGCCTATTAAAAATGACAAAAATATTTTTATTTTATTCATTTATCAGCCTAACAGTGTATTAGACGGAATATAAACTTTTCAAAAGTTTATACATCTGTAAATTTATTTATATATCTATATGCCAGTTTATAGATATATAAGCTATTTTCCACCTGTTTTTACTATCCTGTGATCAAGCCCGGCCTGACGAATATAGTACTCATTGGCGTACCAGAGCCTGTCCTGCCTTGACCAGGTGCCCCCCAGTGCCCTAATTTTTTGCTGCAGCTCTTTTTCTTCCCAATTGATCCTTACGCCCACTTGACGGGTGTAGTGGGTCTCGGTCTGTACCGGTCTTTCTTCCTCGGGATGGGGTGGCAGGGGAGTCCAGTCGGCTTCGTCTATGATGAGTTCAATGGTTTTATAGCGTTTGTGGTTGGCGTAATCGTAGCGGTAACGCACGCATATCAATTGTTCGCCATATTGCTTGAGAAGTTTGCGGGTGCCTTTTTGTCCGGGTTTATAGGTTGCCTTAACGACCATCTTCGCCTCCTGCGTATGTTTTTCCTTGATCTTGTTGTTACCAGTATAGACACTGTTGCAGGCTTTTAAATAGTCGTATCGTTTTGCCCGCACACCGGGCAGGCCGGATCTTTTTTCAGTTTGATGCTACGCCATTCCATATAGTTTGCATCCAGTAACAACAGGCGGCCGTTCAGGTCTTCGCCGAATTCGTTAATTATTTTTATAAAGAAAAGGGGTCGGTGACAAATGATAATACTAATGATTCGCAATTGTCACCGACCCCTTTATTTTATAATTAGGCTGACTCATAACTTTCCTTTTTTTAGGCATAACGCCCGCATTTGCGGCTGGTTTGGAGTGCTTTAATTATGGCTG
Organism: uncultured Gammaproteobacteria bacterium; assembly: GCA_947258755.1. Taxonomy (GTDB): domain Bacteria; phylum Pseudomonadota; class Gammaproteobacteria; order JAADHQ01; family JAADHQ01; genus JAADHQ01. The sequence goes on along the minus strand of CAMYJO010000030.1, from coordinate 22,826 downwards.
TCTTATTTATTAGAATCACATGTAGGCGAAATTAACGGGCTTTTCCACAAGCCTTTGTAAGTTTCATAAATAAAACAGCCTTTTCTTCAGACAAAGGGAAACGGTCGCGCCAACGATTTTCTTCAGACAAAGGGAAACGGTCGCGCCAACGAAAAGTTACATTATCATGCCCGGTATATTTGAATGAATTATTTTTACGCTTATTAAAAATTTTCCGGATATGTTGTTTATTAGTTTTTCCGAGTTTGATTGCCTTAGCGGCTTGCTTTTTTGCATGAGCTAATGCGCTATCCTTGTCTGTCAAACCGGTTTTTGGATGCCATATGTCAATATGAAAATTCCCCGGGTACCTGGTGACACCATAGTCAAAATGCAACTCGCCATTCGGTTTAAAAAAGATTATGTTATTTATATTAACCTTGCTCAAATCTATATATTTACTTGAAATATTATAATCACGATTAAATGCACCCTTATATACAGAATATTTTGTGAGCGAACAGTCATCAAATTCCCAAATATCCATGCGAGAATCGCTGTAATGGTCATTCAGGGCCTTGAACTTTCCAAATAGTTCATAAACAGAAATCGAATCCTGGCTATCAGCAGAAATGGCTTTATAGCAATTAATATTCTTATAGTCTAAACAATCGACGTCTTTTGCATGAGAGCTATATGAAACAGCCAGTATCATCAATATCATTATCTTAATCAATTTCACGATTAACTTCCTTTCTATTGCTGAAAAACGGTGTCAGAGAACAATTGTTACTACTAAACTAAAACCCGGCAGTGTAATTAGACGCACCTCTATCGTAAAGTGCTTATATTTCCAGCATGATACAATAGCACCTGTATTAAAGACCAGTGCATGAAAGGTCTTTTACTCAGATCCTGCATAATATTCCTTATCTTCCATTGGTGTGACAAACACGCGCATGATCCTGGCAGACAGTTCTCCATCAGCCATAATTTTTATCATGGCTGTCTTATTTGTTTTTTTGTGTGCCTTTCTGGCCGGGTTTATAGGTTGCCTTGACTGTCATTGTCGCCTCCTGCGAGTGTTTTCCATGAATTATATTGACGCTTGTGTGTACTGAATGAGTATAGCGTGGTTTTATCTCCCACACACCGGGCAGGCCGGGTCTTTTTTCAGTTTGATACTACGCCATTCCATATAGTTTGCATCCAGTAACAACAGGCGGCCGTTCAGGTCTTCGCCGAATTCGTTAATTATTTTTATTGCCTCCAGTGCCTGTACGCTGCCGATGATACCGACCAGCGGGGCGAGCACGCCATTGGCACTGCAGGATTGGTCGAGTTCACCTTCGTCTTTGTACAGGCAGTGATAACAGGGGCTGTTGTCGATATCATTGCGGAACACGGCGACCTGGCCTTCGAGGCGAATGGCAGCGCCGGATACCAGCGGCGTGCGCGTTTGCACGCAGGCGGCGTTGATTATAAAGCGGGTTTCGAAGTTGTCACAGGCATCGATGACGACATCGACCTGGCGCGCCTGTTCTGTCATTGCCTCTGCATCGAGCCTTTGTTTGATGGCAGTGATGGTGCACTCCGGGTTCAGCGCGTTCAGTCGCTGCTGTGCCGATTCCACTTTGGGTCGGCCGATATCGGCGCTGCTGTGTACGATCTGTCGTTGCAGGTTGCTGAGGTCGACGACATCGTCATCGACAATGACCAGTTCGCCAACGCCGGCGGCCGCGAGGTACATGGCGACCGGTGAGCCGAGTCCACCCATGCCGATAATCAGCATGCGCGCAGCGGCCAGCTTTTGTTGGCCGTCGATACCGATTTGCGCCAGCATGATTTGGCGGCTATAGCGCAGGAGTTGTTCGTCGTTCATGGTAAGGCAGGGTAAAGGGAAAAGATTAAAGGTACAAGTTTGCGGCAGTGATTTATAGCAGAATCACTTATAGATATTTGCGCCAGTGATCCGGGCGGTCATCGCGGCAGCCATGTTGCAGGCGGTCGTAGCGGTTGACGAAGATGTTGCGAGTGCAGGGGCCATTCGGGCAGCCCATGTTGTCAAGTTGAACTTCCTCGGTGTAGTAATACAGCGCACGCTTGAGTTTGAACAGCAGGCTGTTGTCGAGATGAAAGCCAAGTTCGATCAGTGCGTCTTCAATCAGTTTCAGGGTTAGCTCGCGGATGTCATAGCTGACGGACAGTCGATGGGTATCGATCAGGTCGAGGTGGATGATGCCGTCGACATCACTGAGGAAAAGTATAGCGCTCCTGGCCTGTTCAGGATCTGCATGCAGACTGCAAAAGGCCAGTTCTCTGTGTTTAAGCAAGTCATGGTTTGAACCATCCATAGCCTGAGTCTAGCGTACTGACAGGATTAATCTAGCCCTTTTCTCAACCCGGGCAGCGAGCCCCGCTGACGCGGCCATGTCCGGCGAGGTCGGTGTAATGACAGAGATCCGTAAATCCGTGCTTTAAAAACAAGTGCTTAACTGCATCCGCCTGGTCATGACCGTGTTCGAATAGTAACCACCCGCCTTGTTTAAGGAAGGGTAGTGCATGCGCAATAATGTAGCGAATCGCATCGAGGCCATCGTCCCCGGAGATCAATGCGCTGTGTGGTTCGTGGCGTACATCGCCCTGATCCAGGTGTGGGTCGTGCGCGGCAATATAAGGTGGGTTGGACACGATGATGTCAAACAGCTGTTGCTGTAATGGCGCGAACCAGTCACCTTGTAGCAGGGTGACGTTGTCGAGTTTGTGCGTGCGTATATTGTGTTGCGCTATTGCCAGAGCATCTGTGGATTGTTCAACTGCAGTCACCTGACTGCCGGGTCTTTCCTGGGCAATGGCCGCGGCTATTGCGCCGCTGCCGGTGCCGAGGTCCAGTATTTGATAAGGCTGGTCCGTGGGGATGCGTTGCAGCGCCTGTTCGACCAGCAGCTCAGTCTCGGGTCGCGGTATCAGTGTGGCTGCAGACACCTTCAATTTGAATTCCCAGAAGGCCTTGTGGCCACACAGGTAGGCAACAGGTTCGCCATCGATGCGTCGTTGTAACAGCGCCTCGAAGTCAGTTAGTTGGCTTGGGCTTAATGATTTGTCGGGCCAGGTATACAAGTAGGCGCGCTCACAATAGAGCACGTGGCAGAGCAGCAATTCGGCATCGGCTTGGGGGGTGTCCGATGTTTTGGTGAGTTGTTTTTGGGCTTCGCCTAGTGTTTGTTGGATCGTAGTCATTGTTGGAAAGTAGCGAGTGGCTAGTGGCTAGTGGCTAGTAGCTAGGTTGAAGGAATTAATAATCCAGTCTTTTTCTAGCTACTAGCAACTCGCCACTAGCTACTGAGTTCAGCCAGGAGTTCGGCCTGGTGTTCACTGATCAGCGGGTCGATGATCTGGCCCAGTTCACCTTGCATGATTTCATCCAGTTTATATAAGGTCAGGTTGATGCGGTGGTCGGTGACACGGCCCTGCGGGTAATTATAGGTGCGGATGCGTTCGGAACGATCACCGCTACCCACTTGTAGTTTACGATTGGCGGCCTGTGCACTTTGTTGCTTTTCCTGTTCCGCTGTCAGCAAGCGCGACTGTAACAGCGACATGGCGCGCGCACGGTTCTTGTGCTGTGAACGCTCATCCTGGCATTCGACCACAACCCCGGTGGGCAGATGGGTGATGCGGATGGCCGAATCGGTTTTGTTGACATGCTGACCTCCGGCACCGGAGGCGCGGAAGGTGTCGACCTTGAGGTCGGCCGGGTTGATATCGATGGCTTCGACCTCATCGAGTTCCGGCATAATCGCCACGGTGCAGGCCGAGGTATGTACGCGACCCTGGGATTCGGTCTCCGGCACGCGCTGCACGCGATGGGCGCCGGATTCGAACTTAAGTCGGGAGAAGGCACCCTGACCGATGATGCGGGCGATGATCTCCCTGTAGCCGCCATGCTCGCCAGCGTTTTCGCTGATGACTTCGACCTGCCAGCGCAGCAGTTCGGCGTAGCGGGAGTACATGCGAAACAGGTCGCCGGCAAAGATGGCGGCCTCATCGCCGCCGGTACCGGCGCGGATCTCGAGAAAGATATTGCTGTCATCATGCGGGTCTTTCGGCAGCAGCAGTTTTTGCAGCTCCAGCTCCAGTTCCTGCTTGCGCGTCTCGGCCTGTTTCAGTTCATCCGCGGCCATGGCGCGCATGTCAGGGTCATCGTCATTGGCCATTTCGTTGGCGCTGCTGATGTCATCAATGGTCTGGTTATAGTGATTGAACTGGTCGACCAGCGGGTTCAGTTGCGCGTATTCCTGCGACAGTGTGCGGAAACGGTTCTGATCGCCAATGATATCGGGGTCGGAGAGCAGATGGCCGACCTCCTCGAAACGCGCACTGAGGTGCTCGAGTTTTTGGTGTATAGATTCTTTCATATTGATCGGGAGGGGGCTTAATCCTTGTTGTCCAGTTTGAATATTTCCTGTGCGGCGCGGATCAGTTCCATACGTCCCTGAGAGGCGGCATCACGTAGACTGGTACTGGGTTCGTGCAGTAGTTTGTTGGTCAGGGTGTTGGCCAGAAATTGCAGCACGTCCTCCGCTGATTTGCCTTGTTGTAATTGCCGTTTGGCCTTGTCCAGTATTTCATCGCGGGAATGCTCGGCGCGGTTGCGGTATTCGCGAATGGTGTCAACGGCATTCAGTGATTTGGCCCAGGCGAGGAAATGCTGCACCTGCACATCAATGATTTCATCCGCCTGCTTGGCCGCTTCCTGGCGGGTGCGCTGGCCTTCTTCGATGACATCACGCAAGTCGTCGACGGTATACAGGTAAATGTCTTCTAGTGTACTGACCGCAGGCTCGATGTCACGCGGGATGGCTATATCGACCATGAACATTGGTTTGTGTTTGCGTTGTTTCAGTGCCAGTTTGACCATGTCTTTGCTCAACACCGGTTCCTGGCTGGCGGTGGATGAAATTACAATGTCGGCCTCACTCAGATGCGCCGGCAGTTCCGACAGGGCGATACCATAGCCATCAAACTGGCCGGCGAGATTATGCGCGCGTTCGACCGTGCGGTTGGCGATGATCATACGGCCGATACCATTGTCATGCAGGTGCCTGGCGGCCAGCTCGATGGTCTCGCCGGCGCCGATCAACAGCGCGGTCTGTTGCTGCATGTCACTGAAGATCTGGCGCGCCAGGCGTACTGCGGCAAAGGCGACAGAGACCGGGCTGGAGCCAATCGCGGTATCGGTGCGGATTTGTTTGGCCACGGTAAAGGTATGCTGGAACAGACGGCCCAGGGTCGAACCCAGGGTGCCGGCCTTCAGTGCCTCGTGATAGGAGTCCTTCATTTGTCCGAGGATCTGCGGTTCGCCGAGGATCAATGAGTCCAGCCCAGTGGCGACCCGGAACATATGGCGGATGGTATCGCTCTCGGGGTAAGTATAGAGGTAGTTTCTTAACTCGTTGACATCGATCTTGTGGTATTGCCCCAGCCACTCAACGATACTGTCATAATCCGCATCGTCGAGCGTGCAATATAACTCGGTCCGATTGCAGGTAGACAGGATCGCCACTTCGTTGACCGGGTTGAGTTCAATCAGCTTTTTCAGGGCGTCAGGCAGCTTATCCGGCGCAAAAACAACTCTTTCGCGAAGCTCTACCGGCGCGGTCTTGTGGTTAATTCCTAATGTAATCAGGGACATTGAATGCGTATTGTACAATAAATCGGCAATTTTGCGGTAAATATGCGGTCAATACAAGCAATGAATGGAAAAATTTCCGTCTTTGTAAATTAATGCTATGGTATAAAAAATCGCAAGTTTCTGTTAATCCAGATAATTCAAAAGGATTCAGGTTGAAATGACCTTATTTAATAGTCGCCACAGGGTTCGGCTCCTGCTAGCCAGTATTACCGCGCTTGGTTTGCTCGGTCTACAGGCTTGTACCCTGGTGAGTAAGCCGACCAAGGCTGTCACGCCGCTGGACGAGGCCGCCATGATGGGTACACGCGTGGCCAGCACCGCTCCTCAGCTTTCCGGTCAGCAGCAGCAAAGCGCCGAGTTGATGTACCTGTTGCTGGTGGCCGAGGTCGCTGCACAGAGGGGTGAATTGCCGTCATCCGTGCAGGCATACCTGAAAGCGGCACGCATCAGTGACGACCCAAAGATTGCCGAGCGTGCGACCCGGGTGGCCTCGTTTGCACGCGACTACAAATCAGCAATGTTGGCGGCGGAACGTTGGGCCGAGCTGCTGCCTGACAATCTCGATGTCCAGCATTCGCTGGTTATCCTGTATTTAAGGAATAAATTGCAGGACAAGGCAATCGATGCCGTTGATCAGGTGCTGAAGCTGACCGCGAAGAGCAAGATTCAAGGTTTCGGTCATCTCGTGGCCCTGCTTAATAACGAGGGAGACAAGGAGGCAGTACTGGCGCTGATGGAACGTGTGGTCAGTAATTACCACAATAACCCCCATGCCCACTTTGCCTATGCGCGCCTGGCTTTTCAATCCAAGCGCTATGATATAGCCCGACAACAAGTCGACCAGGCACTTAAGCTGAAGTCGGACTACGATGCCGCCTGGTCCCTGCAGGCAAGAACACAGATGATGCAGGGGCAGACGGATGGTGCCTTGAAAACAATGCGCACGCTGGTGGATCGCAAGCCAAAGTCGAGTACTCATCGCGCTTCCTATGCGCGTTTGCTGGCTGTGGCCAAACGCTATGATGAAGCACTTAAACAATTCAAGCTGGTATTGAAGGCGACGCCGGAAAATGCAGATATTATTTATGCGATAGCATTACTGAATCTGGAACAACGCAAATTCAAGGCTGCGAAAAAATATTTCAAGTCATTGCTGGATAAACGCAAGCATGTGTTTGAGTCCTATTATTATCTGGGTGGTATTGCCGAAGAGCTGAAGCAGACTGATGCTGCCATCAAATGGTATAAGCAGGTTCAGCACGGGCAAAATAAAATCGATGCCGGTATTCGTGTGGCGCAGTTACTGGCCAAACAAAATAAATTAGATGAGGCCAGAAGCCACCTGCACAGCATGCATGCCAGAGACCCAAACCTGGCTGTGCGTCTGTATGTCGTCGAGATCGATATTTTATCTAAGGCCAATGACTACAATAAGGCGATGGATGTTGCCAACCGAGGTCTGGCGGAATATCCGGATGATGCCGATTTATTATATGCGCGATCACTGCTTGCTGAAAAAGTGAACCGCCTGGACATGGCCGAAGCTGATCTGAAAAAAATTCTGGAAAAAGACCCGAAAAATGTTCATGCCCTGAATGCGCTCGGCTACACCCTGGCCGACAGGACAGACCGCTTGCAAGAGGCCTATGGTTATATCAGTCAAGCCCTGGCACTGGAGCCGGAGGAGCCGGCCATTCTCGATAGTATGGGTTGGGTCCTGTATCGTATGGGACGCGCGCGCGAGGCCACTGAATACCTACGTCGGGCCTTGAAAATAATGCCGGATGATGAGATAGCCGCACACCTGGGTGAAGTGCTGTGGGTCAGTGGTCTGAAAGAGGAGGCCAATGAGGTTTGGAACAAGGCCTTGAAAGAGTACCCTGATAGTGATCATTTAAAGAATATTCTGAAGCGATTTAATCCATAGTGAGCCGTCTTCTTTTTCTACTATTGCTGATACCGTTATTCAGCGCCTGTACACCGCCAATGCAGGTGCCTGACGATGTTTCCTTGCAGGCCTGGAAGCTACGCCAGTCGGCATTGATGGAGCTTAAGGACTGGAGTTTGCAGGGACGTGTGGGCCTGTACACCGAGCAAGAGGCCTGGCCGGGTGATATCCACTGGCAGCAGACAGGCACGGCCTATGACATGCGTATTATCGCGCCGCTGGGTAGTGGCAATCTTCGCGTCTATTCCGTCGAGGGAGGCGTCATGCTTGAGAATTCATCTGAACCACAGCCGTATTTTTCAGCAGATCCGGAAGCGATGATACAAAAACAGTATGGATGGAAATTACCCATCCGTAATCTGCGTTACTGGATGACCGGACTGCCCAGTCCATTGTCGAGTTTGTCCGGCAAGCTGGACCTGGATAAGCTAGGTCGTTTACAAAGCCTGCAACAATCGGGTTGGCAGATTAGTTTTCAGCGCTATAAAAACATAGCAGGCTTTGATCTGCCGACCAAAGTATTGCTCGAGCATAAAGACCTGTCAGTAAAAATAGTGATCAGGAAATGGCAGGTGTAAGTAAGCAGGCCTGGCCGGCACCAGCAAAGATCAATCGTTTTTTACATATCACCGGACGGCGGTCCGATGGCTATCACCTGTTACAGACCGTTTTTCAATTCCTCGATTACTCAGACCAGATAGACTTCGCAATCCGTGAGGATGGCCAGATCCGCTTACAGACACCGCTGGCTGCAGTGGCAGAGGAGGACAACCTGGTCGTGCGTGCGGCCAAATTACTGCAAGCGCAGGCAGGAGTTACGCTCGGTGCCGATATTCATGTTCACAAGCAAGTGCCGATGGGTGGTGGACTGGGTGGTGGTAGCTCCGATGCGGCGACCGTATTGGTGGCCCTGAACCACTTGTGGAATTTGCATCGTAGTGAGTCATCCCTGTCAGCGTTGGGCCTGCAGCTTGGTGCTGATATCCCTGTATTTGTGCATGGCCATGCTGCATGGGCCGAAGGTGTTGGCGAGAAATTGCAGGACATTGGATTGGATGAACCCTGGTTCTGTGTTATTGTCCCGGCCGTGCACGTGTCAACGGCAGAAATTTTTTCCGATCAGGAATTGACACGTAATACCAGTCCCATCAAAATAACGGACTTCCTACAGGGTCAGGGCAGGAATGACTGTGAGGCCGTGGTAGCTCGGCGTTATCATGAGGTGGCTGAGGTCATCACCTGGTTAAAGGCGCACGCGGATCATTTGCCATCCTGTGTGCTGCCGACCAGAATGACGGGTACCGGAGCCTGTGTTTTTACTGCCATGCAGACAGAACAGGATGCCCGCGCGCTTAGTGCGCAATTGCCGGCGGGTTGGAATGCATTTGTAGCAAAAGGCCTGAACCAGTCACCCTTGCTGACCCGGTTGCAACAGGAAGGCTGATGGTTACTAAAGAGTTATTGGGGTGTCGCCAAGCGGTAAGGCACGGGGTTTTGATCCCCGCATGCGCAGGTTCGAATCCTGCCACCCCAGCCAAATTAAGAGAACTAGTGTTGTTAAATATACTAGTTAGGCTGGACTAGTAGTAAAGTTAACGTAGTGGCAGGGTTCGAACCGTAAGAGGTTCGACTAATTCGCAGCGCGAATTAGGACAACGGCTTTACCGTTGGTCCCGCAGGGACGAAGGGCGATAGCCCTGAGCAATCCTGCCACCCCAGCCATATTAAAAGTATCTGGAATGGATAGTGCCCCTGTGAAGTAGGTATTCTGGGGAATTATCAAGGTGGCAGGGTTCGAACCTAAAGGTTCGATAAATTCGCCGGGATCGAATTTAGACAACGGCAGCGCCGTTGGCCCCGAAGGGGTGGAGGGCATGGAGCCCGGAACAATCCTGCCACCCCAGCCAAATAAAACTGGCTTGTGAAGTAGCATTCACTAGTCAGGCTGGAAGCGTAGTAAAGCTTAAGTAGTGGCAGTGTTCGAACCTCAAGGTTCGACTAATTCGCAGCGCGAATTAGGACAACGGCTTTGCCGTTGGTCCCGCAGGGACGAAGGGCGATAGCCCTGAGCAATCCTGCCACCCCAGCCATATACCTAATAATCAGTATGATTAATGTACTGGTTAAGTAAAAATTGTAGTGAAGTCACTGAGGTGGCAGGATGAGAACCTAAGGGTTCGATAAATTCGCCGGGAGCGAATTTAGACAACGGCAGCGCCGTTGGCCCCGGAGGGGTGGAGGGCAGGACGCCCGGAACAATCCTGCCACCCCAGCCATATTTTATATTGGGAACCTCTAGTTAATTTGTCATTGCGAGGAGGGAAGCGACGAAGCAATCTGTAATCACATGATTCTTTTTAACAGATTGCCGCGCTGCGCTAGCAATGACTCAATTTTCTGAATTAATTCAGAGGTTCTTGAAGTTTATGTTCTATCATCATTAATCATTTTTACACGTTTACGGGTAGGGGCAAACAGTGGTTACAGATAACAGGCAAGGGTCGTCTGGAAAAATGATGGTATTTAGCGGCAATGCCAATCCGGCGCTGGCGCAGTCCATTGCTAATTACCTTAACCTGTCACTCGGCAAGTCTGTTATCGAGCAATTCAGTGATGGCGAGGTGATGTTCGAGATCATGGAGAATGTCCGCGGTGCCGATGTTTTTATTGTTCAGCCTACCTGTGTACCTACCAACGACAATCTGATGGAATTAATGGTGATGATGGACGCCCTCAGGCGTGCCTCTGCCTGGAGAATCACAGCGGTGATTCCGTATTTCGGTTATGCCCGCCAGGACCGTCGCCCGCGTTCTGCGCGGGTGCCTATTACCGCCAAGGTTGTCGCCAAGATGATTTCCAATGGCGGCGCAGACCGCGTGCTGACCGTTGATCTGCATGCTGACCAGATCCAGGGGTTTTTCGATGTACCGGTGGATAATGTCTATGCCTCGCCTATTTTGCTGGGTGATATCTGGCGGCAGAAGCACCCTGGCCTGATGGTGGTTTCGCCTGATGTCGGTGGTGTTGTACGCGCACGTGCGCTGGCCAAGCGGCTGGATGATGCCGACCTCGCCATTATCGACAAACGCCGCCCGCGGGCCAATGAAGCCAAGGTCATGAATATTATTGGTGAAGTCGAGGGCCGCAGTTGTGTCCTGATCGATGACCTGGTCGATACGGCCGGGACCCTGTGCAAGGCCGCCAATGCCCTCAAGGAGCATGGCGCCAGCCGCGTCATGGCCTATATTACCCACCCGGTCCTGTCCGGCTCGGCGATCAGCAATATCGAGAATTCAATGCTGGACGAGCTCGTCGTCACCGATACGATTCCACTCAGTGAAGAGGCGCGTCAATGCACCCGTGTACGTCAGTTGAGCATCTCTGAATTGCTTGGGGAAACCATGCGCCGTGTCAGTAATGAGGAATCGGTTAGCTCTCTGTATATGGACTAAGATCAGGGGAAAGGGAAAAGATACAAGATACAATGGAACAGGCTTTATCTGAGCCTGTTTTCATAATTTACACACTTTGCAGTTTTCGGCGTTATTACCTGACTACAAGACTGGAAAGAGTCGTCTTTTTCGAATCTAAATTCCATGTGGGAGCGGCCCTTGGCCGCGATTGAGGCTTTCAGATCTTATCGCGGCCAAGGGCCGCTCCTACAGTGTCGTGATTTGGTTATGTAGGGCAGGGGAAAGGGAATAGGGGGGGATCAATAACCCGTAATTATTTTCCATGTTATTATCACTGTTATTATGCTCAGATCTATGTTTGGGCAAGCACAGGTAAATTCTGGCTATTCTGGCCAATTTTCGCGAATTTTTAACCCTTTCCCCTTGTATCTTGTATCTTTCCCCTGCCTTTTTGATATAATCCCGCCTCGTTTTGCCTGTCTGTATTGGTCGCGATAAGACGGGTGTCATCTTTAGGAGAATGAACATGAAAGAAACTTTCGAGCTGAATGCACAAGTTCGTACGGATATGGGTAAGGGTGCGAGCCGCCGCCTGCGTCGAACTGGGGCCATGCCTGCCATTATTTATGGTGGTGATGGCGAGGCGCAAATGATTACTATGGCGCATAAAGACCTGGCCCACCATCTTGAGAATGAGGCTTTTTATTCGCATGTACTGACCTTGGACCTTGATGGCAAGGCGGAGAAGGTGATCCTGCGTGATCTGCAACGTCATCCGGTCAAACCTGTGATATTGCATGCTGATTTTCTGCGTGTCGATAACAAGACCCGTCTGAGCATGAATGTGCCCTTGCATTTCATCAATGAAGATACTGCCATCGGTGTCAAGCAGGATGGCGGCATTGTGTCGCATCTGGCGACTGATGTCGAAGTCAGCTGTCTGGCCAAAGACTTGCCTGAGTACATCGAGGTTGACATTATTAACCTGAGCGCCGGTGAGTCTATCCATTTATCCGAGATCAGCGTGCCAGAGGGTGTTGAGTTGATGGCCTTGTCACATGGCGGCGGCCATGATCTGGCTATCGTCAGTATTAACAAGCCACGTGGTATTGAAGAGGAAGAAGAGGCGACTGCCGAGGCACCTGAAGCGGAAGGAGAAGCTGGAGAGCCCTCAGAATAAGTGAAGGGCTTTCTGCCGGCAGCTTCGATTGTATGAGTTCAACTGCCATTCAACTAATAGCAGGTCTCGGAAATCCAGGACCCAAGTACCAGCAGACCCGGCATAATGCCGGGTTTTGGTATGTGGATGAACTGGCTAGTTCCTTACACGTTAATTTTCGTTCGGAAAATAAATTCCATGGTGAGGTCGCCAAGGCGCGTATCAGCGGCGAGGATGTCTGGCTGTTGAAGCCGGATACTTTTATGAATCTGAGTGGCCAATCGATTGCGGCCCTCGCACGATTTTATAAAATTCAGGTGAGCCAGATTCTGGTTGTTCATGACGAACTCGATCTTCCCCCCGGTATTGCCAGACTAAAGCGTGGTGGTGGTCACGGCGGGCATAATGGCCTGCGTGATACGATCGAAAAAACCGGAAGCAAGGACTTTGCCCGTTTGCGAATCGGCATTGGTCACCCCGGAGATAAATCCCGCGTGCATGATTATGTTCTCAGTCAGGCCAGCCGGGATGACCAGATAGCCATCGACACAGCGGTACGACAGGCCATCGATGTTATTGACGATATCGTTGGCGGAGACTGGGACAAGGCCATGCAGAGCTTGCATACCAGTACATGATGCAAGCGCGTTCATGTGTTTGCACACTAAAACAGACAGGAACAGAATAATGGGTTTTAAATGTGGCATTGTCGGCTTGCCCAACGTCGGTAAATCTACCTTGTTTAATGCACTGACCCGTGCAGGCATACAGGCCGAGAACTATCCTTTTTGTACTATCGACCCGAACGTTGGAGTTGTACCGGTACCGGATGCACGCCTGGAAAAATTATCCGCGATCGTCAATCCACAAAAAGTTCAGTCTGCGCACATGGAATTTGTCGATATTGCCGGACTGGTGGCCGGTGCATCAAAAGGCGAAGGCCTGGGTAACAAGTTTCTGGCTAACATTCGCGAGACCGATGCCATTGCGCATGTGGTGCGCTGTTTTGAAGATACCGATGTCGTTCATGTCGCCGGCAAGGTTGATCCTTTGTCCGATATCGAGATTATCAATACCGAATTGAACCTGGCGGACATGGAAACCGTGGACAAGGGTCTACAGCGGGCGCAGAAACAATCCAAATCCGGCGACAAGGAAATGCTCGCGCTGGCCAGCTTGCTGCAGCGTGTACAGGAATGCCTGGATCAAGGGCTTGGCGTGCGTTCGATGGATCTTAGTGAAGATGAATTAGAGCGCTTGTATGAATTGCACCTGCTGACCATCAAGCCGACCATGTATATTGCCAATGTGGCAGAAGACGGTTTTGACAACAACCCCTTTCTCGATCAGGTACGCGACTATGCCAAACAGGAAGGCGCCATAGTGGTGCCTGTATGCGCGTCGATGGAGGCAGAGATCATTGAGCTTGAAGAAGACGAGATCAGCGAATTCCTCGCCGAGATGGGCCTCGAAGAGCCGGGTCTGAATCGGGTTATTCGAGCCGGTTACAGCTTGCTCGGTTTACAGACCTACTTCACTGCTGGCGTCAAGGAAGTGCGTGCGTGGACAGTGCGTGTAGGTGCGACCGCGCCACAGGCCGCCGCTGTTATCCATACCGACTTTGAAAAGGGCTTTATCCGTGCGGAAGTTATCGCCTATGATGATTTTATCCAGAATAATGGAGAACAGGGCGCGAAAGAAGCCGGTAAGCTAAGATTGGAAGGCAAGGAGTATATTGTCCAGGACGGCGATGTTATGCATTTCCGTTTTAACGTATAATTTAGTTTCAATATTATTGAATAAGTATCCCCACTCGTAGTCTGTCAGTTAATATAAATATATAGCGTCTATAATTGGGATAAGTAACCATGTCAGGAGAAAAAATGACTCAACCCCGGCGCACAAAAATATTAGCCACACTGGGCCCTTCAACCGACCAACCAGGCATTACTGAAGCCTTGATCGACGCCGGCGTCAATACGATCCGGTGCAATATGTCCCATGGTACGCATGATGAGCACCGTCAGCGCATCGAGCGTGTGCGCGCCCATAATCAGAGCACTAACCAGGCCGTCGGTATCCTGATTGATCTGCAGGGTCCGGAAATACGCACGGGCGAGTTTCAGACGGACAACATCGTGCTGCAAGATGGTGACAAATTTAGTCTCGATACCATGCTTGATGACAAGATGGGTACCCAGGATTGCGTCAGTGTGACTTATAAGGACTTACCCAAGGATGTTCAGGTCGGTGACTTTCTGTTGCTGGATGATGGTTTGATCGAGTTATGTGTTGAATCGATTGGCGCTACCCGGATAGATTGTAGCGTTGTCATTGGTGGTCCGCTGGGTGGTAAAAAGGGATTGAACAAAAAGGGCGGTGGCCTGACGGCCGAGGCCTTGACCGAGAATGATGAGCGCGATATCGCCTTTGCCGTCAGTCAGAGAGCGGATTATATTGCACCGAGTTTTGTTAAAACCGCTGCTGATGTTGAACACGTGCGTAAGCTGATTGCCGCTGGTGGTGGGCATTCACATATCATTGCAAAAATAGAAACCGCACTTGCCATCGATAACCTCGACGAGATCATCGCCGCTGCCGATGGTGTTATGGTGGCGCGTGGTGATCTCGGTGTCGAGCGTGATGATGCTGATCTTCCTGGTCTGCAAAAACACATCATAAAAAAGGCTCGTAGGGCAGATCGCGTGGTTATCGTGGCAACACAAATGATGGATTCGATGATCAATAGTCCGGTACCAACGCGTGCCGAGGTATTCGATGTCGCCAACGCCGTACTGGATGGCACCGATGCAGTGATGTTGTCCGGTGAGACGGCGGCAGGCCTGTATCCGTTAAAGGTTGTGCAAAACATGGATCGGGTTTGCCGACGTGCTGAGCGCGAGCATCATGTAATGCGTTCCCAGCATCGTCTGGGTGAGACCTTCGAGCGTTTCGATGAAAGTATTGCCATGGCGGCCATGTATATCGCCAACCATCTGCGGGCTAAGTGTATAGCAACACTCACCGAGTCTGGATCGACCGCATTATACATGTCACGTATCTCATCCGGAGTGCCGATCTATGCATTGAGTAGCCATCCGGATACACGTACCCGTATCAGCTTGTATCGAGGCGTCTATCCGATAGTGCACGAACCCCTGGCTAGTGAGCATAGCAGTTTTAACCAGGAGGTCATCAAGGAGCTTAAGGAGGCGGGTGCAGTCGAAAACGGCGACAAGCTGATTATTACCAAGGGCGACCTAACCGGCGAGGAAGGTGGCACCAACGCCCTTAAACTAATTCGAGTTACCTGATAAATATAGTAAAAACAGCTATTTATTGTCGCCTCGAAAAAACACCGCAGGCCTTTTTACTTTCCAGTGAAAATCCTGTATCTTACCCAACTCTTCATGGCTAGGTAGCTCAGTTGGTTAGAGCACAGCACTCATAATGCTGGGGTCGGCAGTTCAAATCTGCCCCTAGCTACCATTTTCTGGCAGCATCCCTTATTTTTCACGTGGCGACATGTGCGTAGTATTTCAATCCTGTCTATACTTGGATTCAAGCGCTTTAGTCCTGGTGTTTTATATGCCTTTTAAGGCGTGGGGATATTGTTAAATATTTGCAAACAATATAGCATATCCCCGTTCCTGTCTTAGTTGAGGATATTCATGACTCCATCATGCCCTCATGGGCGCCTGGAGTATGATATAAAGAGTGATATGAAAAAAGATAAATCCAGCGATATAAATACTAAGTCATCCAAGCCGGTGGAGCATCCTCTGGAGCCGGTAGACAGTGGCATCGTTGTTGAAGAACAGGTGTTGGAACGCAATGAGTACGATAACACCATCAGCTTTAAAAATGAGATAGAAAAAGCCAAGGCTGAGGCGACAAGTCATCGAGCAGCGGCGGGAGATAGCGTTAGTGAGATAGCGCACACCGATGAGATCAGCGAGGAAGAAAAAGAACGGATTAAACGTTCATTGGCCGAGATGCGTGAGGTCGAGCAGGAACAGTCCTCAGGTTCGCATGGCAAAATATCGGGTTTGTTCGGAAAAATAAAGGGTATGTTTGCTGATAAGGAGTGAGTTCTTCACTTCATGTGTATTAATTCTGGTGGCTTTCAACAGATTGCTTCATTCCATTCGCAATGACCCGAAATCCTTAAATTGATCCGTTATATTTGCAATGATAGGTAATCCCTGGATTACTTCACTTCTTGTATAATTCAGGCACTCCGATCTTTCAGCATTGAAGGTCATCGCGAGCCGCGGGTTTTTGCGGCGTGGCGATCTGTTGATGCTGCGCAGAAATGAATGTATTGAGTATCTTGGTGGCTTTCAACAGATTGCTTCATTTCATTCGCAATGACTCGTGTTTTTTATTTCATTTGAACTCCTCGGTATTGATAACAGTGTGGACTGTTTTTTGCGCATCATTTCATGATCATTTATTTTCTTGCTAATGATATCTGATATAGTAAGCACATCTATTTTGGGGGAGCAGGACGCATGATTATTTCTATTAGACAAAGCCTTGTCGTTATATTGATGACATTTACTTTATTGGCCTGTTCTGAACAGCAGCAAGATGTTCAGGCCCCAGGCTTAGCGCCACCAGCAGGCAAGGCCGAGCCTGTGGCTGAGCCGCAAGCGTACAAGTTCGAGCTCAGTGAGCCAAACTATTTGCGTCAACGTATACCGTCCGAGGCACTGGCCTATATACGCCTGCCGCAGTTGTTTTCATTCCTGTCGGCACCAAAAGGCGATATCTTTACCCGCGCCTTTGACCAGGAGCAACACCGCAAACTGGTGGCAAGGTTGCAGGACAAGCTTTCCCAGACCATTGCCAATGACTTTAGTAAAGAGTTCAAGCCGCTGCTGGCGTTGTGGCTACAACATGCGCGCGCACCTATCGAATTTGTTGTCTTGAGCAATGAGCACCAGCAACCCTTACCGCGAGTATTGATGGCAACGACGCTGGAATTTGACAGCCAGGCGGCTTTTGCAGTTTATTTAAAGGATCTGGTCGAGCGTGAGCATAATCTGTATATGCTCAATGATCAGATTGCAGTCGATGGCGAAGCCACGCTGGCCGCCGGTCCATTGTCCATTGAGTTGCACTATGATGCCGATAGCAGGCGCTTGCGTCTGCTGGCCGGTATGGGTATCGACCGGAAAATGATGCACACCCATTTTGCCGATTTGCAAGAGCAATCAAGTCACCCAATGTACAAGCCGGAAAGTGCTATCGATAGTAGTCACTATGGTCTGTTCGTTTGGTTGAATATCGAAAAAATTCTTCCGGTGGCAGGCAATGCGATGCCACCAGCGCAATACCAGAAAATAAAAGACTCCTTGCTGGCCGAAGCCAGGGCCTTGTCGGCCGGTATCGGCGTTAGTCGTGGTAAGGGGCGTATGCGGGTAATGGCTGATTTCAACCAGGATGCACTTAGCACTACCTTGCCATCCGGCGGCATGTCACTGGATCTGGCCTCTTCCGGAAAGCCACGTGTACTGGCTGCGATGTCGCTGACTTCAGCGCAGCAATTAAAAGAACTGGAGCAGAACAGTTTGCGCGAACTACTCGGTGCCAACAGCAATGACTATGAGTCTATGAAGGAGCAGTTTGCACAGGCATCTGGGTTCAGTATTGAAGAGGCATTGACAGCGCTGGGTCCGGAAGTACTATTCCTGCAGGACGATTTGGGTGAATATTCGGCAATCGCCGTGCGTGATCAGGCCCTGTACCAACAATTATTGGAACGTTGGATTGAGCACGCTCAGCTGAAATACAAGAAGACAAAAATCAATGGTGTCACGATTCATCATCTGCAGACAAAACCCTGGTTTATTCCAAAAAATATGCAGCAAGAGGCGGTGCGTAATCCTTTTACGCAGTTATTGTACAAACTCAGGTCACATGCCTATTGGATTGAAGAGGATGGCTACCTGATTTATGCATCAGTGCCGCAATTATTACTGGATCGCAGTCAATACAAGACTAAAACGCGTATTGCCGATTGGCTGAAGCAGACCCAGAAGCAGGAGGCTGAATCTGCCTTATTATTGGGCTCCGGTCGTGTGCAGGGTTCGCCGGCAAAACTTTATTATGCACACCTGCAGACTTTGTTGTTGTTAGGTGATATCGCCGGTATCGATCTGGATATTGCGCACTTGCCCAGTGCAACGGATGTATCGCTACCGCAGGACGGCACCTATGGTATCCAATTGTCGGTTTCCGACCGGCAGGTGTTTGCGGAGCTGGTATATGAAAACAATCCGGCCGAGTTCCTGATGGGGCAGGGTATGACCAATGTCGCTGTGGTTGGCATTCTCGCAGCGATCGCGGTACCGGCCTATCAGGATTACACACTACGCGCTCGGGTGGACGAGGCGCTCGCTGCGGCGACCAGTGTGCGTCTATGGGTAAGTGAATATTGGCAAGAGCATGCCAAGTTTCCTGCAAAGGTCGATATCGATGGCTATGATATTGCCGCTCTCGGCCTTGCTGAGAGTATTGCCGCTATCCGTGTCGTTCCGGACACGGGCCAGGTGATTGTGGACCTGGCAGGACATGCCAGATTGCAGGGTAAGAACATCCTGTTGAAACCCGAAGTCTTGAACGGCGACCTGCAGTGGAGCTGTAAAGGTGGCAATCTACCATCAAAATACAGGCCACGATCATGCCGTTGATAGATCGCTGGTGTTTGCTTGAAAGAGGGCGGAGTAGGGGGCAGGTTTTAAGGAAAACTTGCTAGCTAATAGCCGGGCTATTTTTTCATGTGGTTGATCATCTGCTCATAGACATAACCATAAAGAACAAAATGGTCTTTTTGTTCGAGCAGTTGAAATTCCAGGCCATGTTTATAGTTGCTGTCGGTGTCCTTATGGATAATGTTACGGACAACACAGGGCAAGGTAATGTATTCTTCCTTGCCGCCGACTTCGATCTTGGTGGACAGTGAGACGATATCACCGACTTCGCCAACCGGTTTCTTGACTTCAATCATTGCGCCACTGGTGCTGATGTCGAGAATGACTACCGAAAAACTGCTGACGGCGTCTGTATCGTTGGTTTCTAGCTCGATCGAACCGATCAGGCGGGTATGGATGCGTTCAGCCTTGCGCACGGTAATGTGCTGCATTTCCTTGGGATAGTCGAGATGTAAGTAAGGGTAAGGCTTTAGGTTGGTGCTGAGTATCTGCGTGTTGAAACCATAGACCTGGTTACCGGTCATCATGCGCACGATGACCTGCTGATCTTCTCTGACCAACATGATATTGCCTTCAATACGAGGTGTCGTAATCAAAACGCTATGGTTGTGCAAATAGCCTATGACTTTACTGTAATGACGGCGTTTTTGTTCATCGGCTACGAACTGGAGTTGTACTGAGTCGCCAATCTGTAGCTCTAGTCTGTTATCATCATCCATTGTCTAGATCATTATCTATGCCAATTTGACGTATAGAATAGTACCTTAACTATTGAATTACAATATAAATTTGTCCGTATGCCGGTGGTAAATAATTAATTGTCTAAGCCTGTTTCTAAATCTCGTAAATTTGTAAAATCCCTACTGCAAGTTTTGTTTGTGTTGCTGGTCCTGTTCCTGGTTAGGGCCTATATGCAAAGGGATGTTGTTTCCGGAATGGCGCCGGCGATTAGTGCACACTTGCTGGATGGCAAGGCCATCGAATTGTCTCAGTACCAGGGTACACCTGTGTTGTTACATTTTTGGGCGAGTTGGTGTGGGATTTGCCGTGTTGAAGAAAAAGGCATTGATGCTATCGCGACGGATTATCCGGTGATCACGGTAGCGATGCAATCAGGTGATAAGGCCGCGATCAGTACCTACTTGCAACAACAGGGGCTCGGCTTCCCGGTGGTTGCGGATCCTGATGGCCAATTAGCTTCACGTTACGGTGTGCGTGCAGTGCCGGCCAGTTTTATTATCGATGCCAATGGCCAAATTCGTTTCGTTGAGCTTGGTTATACGACCGAAACCGGTCTGCGCTTGCGATTATGGTTGACGGGTTTGCTATAGCCTGACACAACCGGGTGCAGGCAATCTCAGCTGCGACGATTTCTTTTTTTGCGCCCTTCAAAATGGGTGATCGTTTTTACGATTTCCGCATAAGGTAACTGCTGCAGGCTGCCATAGGTTTGCACGGCCTGCTGAATACAGGCATGGATATCCTTGACGCCGGTTGGCGGTTCAGACTCATCGGTATTCAGGGCCTGGGCGAGACCGATGATGCCACCGCATTGCGCCTTTATTTCTTTGGCATGGGGCAGGGCATTGTGGGTGCTGGCGGTTTTCAGCGCAAAGGCCGCATTCTTGCGCAGCAGTCCGAGCAAGATATTACATTCCGCCTGCGCATCCTTGTCGGCACAGGCCGCCGCCTCGCGGTCGGCGATATTTATTTTGAGCAGTTTCGCGCAACCAAAACGCCGCGTTAGCATGGCTTTTTCAAAGCAGCAACGTAGCTGATTGACAGAATGGTAAAGGTCTCTGTATTCGCTCTCGTCCATAATAATAGTGTATTAAATCATAAGCTTGAAAGGGTTGCAGGGTTCAGGGATGCGGCTTGCCCGTGATTATACTATGTTATCGGTAGCGACGCCCGTTGTTGCGCGGGTGTATTTAATGTTTGGGTTCAGCCTGTGTTCAGCTTACGAGGGTTAATCTGCATGTGAATCCTGAAAACAGTACTTCAGGTGATATTAGCTTAACTCACACCCAATGGAGGTGCACACATGAAACATTCAAGCCGTGCAGGAAAAATACTGCTGTCAGCGCTGATGTTGGCGATCTCGGTTCCGGCAATGGCCGCAAACCGTGATGATTCATCTGAGCGTCAATATAGCAGAGACGGTCATAAGCAGGATTATCGTCATCAGCGACATCACAAACGCGACGACGCCCGACATGGTAACAGGCATAGTCGCAAGCATGATGCCAAACGCCATGGTGATCGCCACTATCGCAAGCATCATAAAGCGCGACATCACGACCGTCATTACCGTAAGTACCATAAGCATCATAAGGCGCGTCATCACGATCGCCACTATCGCAAGCACCATAAGCATCATAAGGCGCGCCATCACCATCGTCATGACAGGCACTATAGGCATGGCTACGGTCGTTATCCATCGTCGTCTTATAGTTTCTGGTATGACATCTCGCCGTATGCATCCTTTGTGTACACACATCGTGATTAGGTGTAAACGTCAATGGAATGAAGCGGGTTTATGCAGTGGTATGACAGGACAGCTTATAAAGCCAGGGATGGCACAGGACTGCGTTGCTCAACAGCGGGCAACGCAGATTATCTTAGCTAACTATCTTCACCCATTGGCCGTGGTTCACGTTCAGCGGTCAGTAGGCGTTCGGCCTCGCTCGGGTGTTTTGCATGCACGAGTCGGACGGTATAGTCGACATCTGCCGGTAATTCCTTGCGGCGGGCGCGGACATCATCACGGGCTTCCCGGTAAGTGCTGAACTCATCCAGGAGCTCTAATTTTTTATTCGGGAAAATAGTATAGACAAAGTAGGGCATGCTTCCATCCAGTTGTTATCTGCGTTACAAGAGCGTGGTATTATACGGAAGCTAGGGGTCAGGTTGAAGCCCTGATAGCTATCGCTATAAGCCCTTGTAAAGACATGGGATTATGCGCCTGGATTCATCGGCCATACATCGTTACTATAGCGTCCACCGTAATATATCCTAAAATTGTGAGGAAACTCAATGAGTAAAGAAGAGCCCAGTAGAGAGGAACTGATCCTTAAAGCGGTCAAGGTCGTATTGACCAATGTTGTTAAAGATACGGCTACAGAGCCTGGATTGAAACATCCCCTCGGCGATACCACCCTGGTCGGGATTCGTGATTGCCTGGGTTTGATTTCTCAACGTGAGCAGGAGCTGGCGCAGGAGGCTGGTCGTGAAATGAATATGCGTCCACGCTTTATTGATGAACCAGACCCGCAAGGCGAGGTGGTGATACCACTGGACAAGATAGTACGTGCAAAGAAAAAGGATAAGCCGGAGCAGTAAAACCCATGCGCGGCTTAGCGCGCTAGATGTGACTGTTTTTCAGGAGTTCAGGCTTCTGACGTTATCAGCGGACGGCATGCGGTTAGTCAGGACTTCTATTAACTGATCCTCAAGCTCAATCCGGGTAGCCAGGGCCTCACCGAGTTTGGATAGATTCTGTTCCAGATGAGATGCATCCAGTTTTTCATTGATCTCTTCATAGGCGTCATTGAAGGTGGAAATGATCTGGGTGGTAGTGAGAATTCGTGGGTAGATCTGTTCGGCCAGCTGTAAAACTTTTTTGCGTTTTTCCAGTTTTTCTTCAATATAGCGGTACAGGTTAAGGTGTGCCTGTAGCGTGTAGTCAACCAAGGTCTCACAAAATTCCTGCAAAACATCGCAGGTGCCCTCATCGGTCTGGAAGGGTTTTAACTCAACCAATTGCGTGAACAAGGCCAGCATTTGATTGCGTGTAATAACCAGTTCCTGAATAAGCGAATGAGATTGCGCTCGCCTCTCAACGACAGTATTCGGCTCTTCAGTCAACATAATATCCCCTTTCAGATAGAAGCTCTTAGCTTCCGAAAAAACA
>CAMYJO010000029.1 GCA_947258755.1 uncultured Gammaproteobacteria bacterium | reverse complement strand
CAACCGAATGTGCGGATATGTACTTTGCCTGCCATACTGGCCCTCAAGCCCGTTTTCAAGAGCGCGTAAGATACTACTTTTTCTGAAAAATTTCCATTGCAGCGGCGGCCGACAGCGCCATTAGCACACCGGCGAAATTCACTTAAAAAGTAAATAATCCTTTAATTTCAGTATATTAAATAAATATTAGGCGCGCTCAAAAACCGTCAAACGGACATCGACGGTCAATGCCAGACGGTCAACTGCCAGGATCGCCTGCTTGCCGGCTGCCGAGGCACGATATAAATGTGGTGTCATCTGCATTAAATCTGCCAGCGCTGCTTGTTCGATTGCTGCCGTTTGATAACACACTGTCTGTTGCTCAATCATGTTGAAGCCCGGCTCTTGCGCATGTCCGGCGTCGGCATCCTCCATCTCTCTAAGTTTGGGGTAAATGATTTCCCGCAGTTCAAGCAGATGTTGCGCACCGGCATCGACCCGGATCAGCTTGCCATCCATGCTGAGCATTTTGTTAAAACCGATACCGTGACTGAAACCAAATACACTCCATAGTATGTCCACACTATGTTCACTAACCGGTGCATGCTGACTATTACCCACCACCCAGGTGATGTCGGGGTTTCTTTTTGCTGCGGCCATGACCGCCCATTTGGAGATATCCAGCCCGGTCAACTGCCAGGGGATCGATTGCGTTTGCTGTTTTAGGCTGCGCTGGAAATAGTCCAGGTAGTAACCCTCGCCACAACCGGCATCAACACAGGAAGCGGGTGTTGTTGTTGGCATATATTGCAGTGATAATGCCGCCAGGCGCGCGGCCAATGGCGCAAAATATCCGCCGTTCAGAAAACGCGTGCGTGCGGCCACCATGTCCTTGCTGTCACCTGGATCTTTGGATTTTTTCTGTTGCACGGGTAGCAGGTTGACGTAACCCTGCCGGGCAATGTCATAGCTATGACCCTGCTGGCATTGCAAGCTGTGGGCATGCAATTGCAGTGCTAAACCATCCAGCGGACAGGCAAGTTGCGCGTATTTTTCAAGCCTCATGCTGGTGACCTAAAGAATTTATCAAGGCAGGCGGGAACATCCGGGTAAACAAGGAATAAGCACTCAGGCCAAGTAAGGCATCAGGCGCGTCCGTAGTTGTCCTCCAGGCGAACGATGTCATCTTCACCCAGGTATTCACCACTTTGTACCTCGATCATGACCAGGTCACAGATACCCGGATTACTTAGCCGGTGCTGATGACCGGCAGGCACATAGGTCGATTGGTTGGTATGCACCAGAAAGGTGTCATCGCCATTGACCACTTCGGCCGTGCCGGAAACCACGACCCAATGTTCGTTGCGGTGATGATGCATCTGTAAGGACAAAGACGATCCGGGTTTGACCACAATACGCTTGATCTTGAAACGGTAGCCTTCTTCCAGCGTCGTATAGGTACCCCAGGGACGATGCACCGTTCGATGGTAACGACAAAGCTCATTGTCATCAGACCTGAGTCTTTCGACAATTTTTTTGACGTCCTGCACATGCTCACGTGCGGAAATCAACAGGGCATCCGGCGTATCCACAATAATCAGATCATCAACGCCGATGGTCGTCACCAACCTGTCTTCACTATGAATATAGGTATTGCGGGTATTGACGGTCATCGCCGCCCCAACCATACGATTGCCCTGATCATTGGCCGGCGACAGCTCACTGATGGCATCCCAGGAACCGACATCACTCCAACCAATATCACAGGCGACCACGGCAACGGCATCGGCCTTTTCCATCACCGCATAATCAATGGAGTCGGCCGGCGCCTTGCAAAAATAGTCCGCATTAAGCTCCATAGGCTGCACAGCTTGCTCTGTCGCTTGCCAACAAGATTGCACAGCCGCATACATGTCACTCGCATGTGTCTCCAGGGCCTGCAGAAAAACACTTGGCTTAAAACAGAACATGCCGGAGTTCCACACATAATCACCCGACTCGAGATAGTCGTTGGCGGTGGCAAGATCGGGTTTTTCAACAAAGCTGGCCACTTTATACGATTGTTGTTGCTTATCCAGGCTCTCACCTTTGCGGATATAGCCATAACCCGTCTCAGCCTTGTCCGGCTGAATGCCAAAGGTGACCAGGAAGTCCTGTTGTGCGAGTTGATAGGCGTTGGCCACGGCCGTGGCAAAGTCCTGCTGTTTTTCGATAATATGGTCTGCCGGCAAAACCAGCATCACGGCGTCTTCATACTGTTGCAAGGCCAATGCCGCCATGGCGATGGCGGGTGCCGTGTTTCGTGCGCAGGGTTCGAGCAAATAACTCAGGTCAATATCTTTATCCAGATTCAACTCCGCATATTCGTCACGGGTCTGAAAAAAATAGTCACGATTGGTGATCGTCAGGACCTTGCTGACATCGTCCAGCATGGCCGCGCGCTTCAATGTTTTTTGCAGCAGGCCTTCACCGTCTGGAAGACGCATAAACGGCTTCGGGTGCGCCTCTCTGGAAATCGGCCACAGACGCGTCCCGGCGCCACCGGAAAGTATCACAGGTAACAACATGCTCGCACTATCCCTTATTCATTCGACTCGAATCACAACTTAACACATTAATTATGATAATAAAAAGGCCAGCGATTGCTGGCCTCATTTTACTCACTAATCGCGCTTACTCAGAACGGGATATCGTCATCAAAGTCGGCTGACGCACCTGCAGGGGCTGCAGCTGGTGCTGACTGAGACGGCGCCTGTGAACGGGACTGCGCGGGTGCATCCTGCTGGAAGCTGGTGCTGCCACCGGTTCGACCGCCCAACATCTGCATTTCATTGGCGATGATCTTGGTGGTATAGCGATCCTGGCCCTGCTTATCCTGCCATTTCTCGGTGCGAATGGAGCCTTCTACATAGATCTGTGATCCCTTGCGCACATATTCGCCAACGATCTCAGCCAGACGACCGAAAAAAGTCACCTTATGCCATTCAGTACGTTCCTGTTTCTCACCGCTCTGCTTATCTTTCCATTGTTCGGATGTTGCCACGGACACCTCGGCCACCGCAGAGCCACTGGGCATATAACGCACCTCAGGATCCTGACCCACATTACCGACGATGATTGCTTTGTTTACACCACGTGCCATATTCTCTCTCCAAATGTATGTTTTGATTTTGCCTAATTGAGTATTACGTTTAATTTATTTGTGCAAAACATTTCCGAGTATTCGTATTCATAGTGCCGCAGAATCTTGTCTATTCTGCAAGGCCGAACCCACCTGTTTGCTGTGCCAACTATAACGTTTTCAGCGATGCACGCCAACGGATTTTATGTGTCCGGGCCTGAGACCGAGTACTGCAACAACTGCTCCTCATCCAGCGCCTTGCTGTCGACTTTCAGGTAGGCCACTTGATCTTCAACAATAACAATGGCTTCGGCGACACCGCTGATGGCTGTCAGCTGCGCGGATAAATGGCTCGCCTGCGTCGATGGAATTTCACCAATGTTTAGCAGGTAACTACTGAGGTAACGCGGGTCTTTCATCGAGCTGGCCAGCAGTAACCAGGCCAGGGCCATGGCTGCGCCCAGGATAAAGACACTGCTATAACCGAATTGACCCTGCAATACACCGCCCAGGCTACCACCGAGAAAGGCTCCGAGGAATTGACTGCTGGAATAAAAACCCATCGCCGTACCCTTACTGGCCGGTGGTGCCATTTTCGACACCAGTGATGGCAGGCTGGCCTCGAGCAAATTAAAAGCGGTAAAAAACAACAGCAGCATGAACAAGGCCGGCCAGAACTGATCATACCAAAGGGCCAGACCCAGCTGGGCCAGGCCGACAAACAAAACAGCGCCGAGAAATACCTTTTTCATACGCCGGTGACGCTCGGCCATGATGATAAACGGCACCATCGCCATCACCGATAACAACAGCACCGGCAAATACACCCACCAGTGTCGCGCGGAGTCCAGGCCGAGCACGTCCTGTAATACCAATGGGAAGACAACAAAACTGGCGGTCAGAATCATATGCAGGGTAAAGATACCGACATCCAGTCGCAATAACTGCGTGTCTCTGAGAATCTGCCCGAACTGCGCAGGTACCGGCTCGGCATCGCGGTGCAGTCGCTGACTGACGGCATTGGGTACCATCACTTTCAACACCAGCATACCCAGCAAGGCCATCACCGCCGTGAACCAGAACAGGCCACTCAAACCGACCCAATGATCAAACAAAGGACCCAACACTAATGCCAAAGCAAAAGCAGTGCCGATGCTCATGCCAATCAGGGCCATGGCCTTGGTACGGTGTTCCTCACGGGTCAGGTCTGCCGTCAGCGCCATAATAGCTGCGGCGATAGCGCCGCAGCCCTGTAAGGCCCGCCCGGCAATCACCCCATAGATGGAGTCTGACATGGCCGCGACCACACTGCCCAACGCAAACAACAGCAGACCCATGTAGATAACCGGCTTGCGGCCAATGCGGTCGGACAATAATCCAAACGGAATTTGTAACAGACCCTGGGTCAGGCCATAGATACCAATGGCAAGACCGATCAGTGCCGGGGTCGCCTCGGCCAGCTTATCCTGATACAGACTGATGACCGGAAACAGCATGAATAGCCCCAGCATGCGTATGGAATAAATACTGGACAGGGACAACGCGGCGCGGCGCTCCAGGGGGGTCATGCGGTGAACTACGGGCTTACTACCAGCGGTCAATGCTGCTTCCTTTATATCGATTGATTTTTATGCTGAAAACTAGCGTATACTAGCAGGTTGCAATTATAACTGGTATTACGAATTCAATGGACACAATCATCATCCGTGGGGCGCGCACCCATAACCTGCAAAATATTGATATTGATTTACCCCGTGACAAACTGATCGTGATTACCGGGTTATCCGGCTCAGGGAAATCCTCATTGGCCTTTGATACCATTTATGCCGAGGGTCAACGCCGTTATGTCGAGTCACTCTCGGCTTATGCGCGCCAATTCCTGTCGATGATGGAAAAGCCCGATGTCGACCATATCGAGGGCTTGTCGCCGGCCATCTCGATCGAACAAAAGTCTACCTCACATAACCCGCGCTCCACCGTCGGTACGATTACCGAAATCTATGATTACCTGCGCCTGTTGTATGCACGTGCCGGCGACCCGCGCTGCCCCGACCATGATATTACCCTTGAGGCACAAACAGTCAGCCAGATGGTCGACCATGTGCTGGCCCTGCCCGAGGATAGCAAACTGATGTTGCTGGCACCGATGGTGGAGAACCGCAAGGGCGAACATCTGCATGTACTTGAAGAACTGAAGTCACAAGGATTTATTCGTGCCCGTATCGATGGCATTATCGTCGATCTGGATGATGCACCCAACCTGGATTTGCATCAGAAACATAGCATCGAGGCTGTTGTCGACCGCTTCAAGGTCAAAGAGGACATGCAGTTACGACTGGCTGAATCCTTTGAAACGACATTACGCCTGAGCGACGGTACAGCGCGCATTGCCTGGATGGATGACTCAGACCAGCAGGAACTGGTGTTCTCCGACAAGTTCGCCTGCCCGCAATGTGGTTACAGCCTCAGCGAACTTGAACCCAGGCTGTTCTCGTTCAATAACCCGGTCGGTGCCTGCCCGACCTGTGATGGCCTCGGTTCAAAATCATTTTTTGACCCGCAGCGTGTCGTCAATAACCCACACCTGAGTCTGGCCGGTGGCGCCATCCGTGGCTGGGACAGGCGTAATGCCTATTATTTCAACCTGATCAGCTCATTGGCTGACCACTATGGTTTCGATATAGAAACACCCTTTGAAGACCTCGACGAGGAGGCGCAGCAACGCATCCTTTATGGCAGTGGTGAAGAAATCATCGAGTTTGAATACTTCAATGAACGTGGTGGCATCACCCACAAGGCCCATCCTTTCGAGGGTATCATCCGCAATATGGATCGACGCTATCGCGAAACCGAATCCAATGTGGTGCGCGATGAATTGTCCAAGTATCTGAGCATACAATCCTGTCCTGACTGTCATGGTGCGCGCCTGACACAAGCAGCGCGCTATGTCTACATTGCCGACAAAACCATCCCTGATATTTCCTCAATGCCGATTGGCGTGGCGCAGACATTCTTCACACAATTAAAACTACCGGGAAAGCGCGGCGAAATCGCCAGTAAAATTGTCACTGAGATCGGTCAACGACTCGACTTCCTGGTCAATGTCGGCCTTGATTATCTGACCCTGGAGCGCAGTGCCGACACCCTGTCTGGCGGTGAAGCACAACGCATTCGTCTGGCCAGCCAGATCGGTGCCGGCCTGGTCGGCGTTATGTACGTACTCGATGAACCCTCCATTGGCCTGCATCAACGTGACAATCAACGCCTGTTGAATACGCTGAACTTTCTACGCGACCTTGGTAATACTGTGATTGTGGTCGAGCATGATGAAGATGCTATACGCTCTGCCGATCACGTTGTTGATATCGGCCCCATGGCTGGCGTGCATGGCGGACAAATCATCGCCCAGGGCACGCCTGATCAGGTCATGAATAACCCCGACTCACTGACCGGTCAATACCTGTCCGGCAAACTGTCTATTGCCATGCCTGAATCACGTACAGCAAATGATAAAGACAGACAACTAATATTAAAGGGCGCATCCGGCAACAACCTGAAGGATGTGAGTGTGCAGATACCGGTCGGTCTGATGACTGCCGTCACCGGGGTGTCCGGATCAGGAAAGTCGACCCTGATCAATGATACCTTCTACAAACATGTCTCACAGGAATTGAACAAGGGCAGTAATATACCGGCACCGTTTGAATCCTTTGAAGGCCTGGAGCAGATCGATAAGGTTGTTGATATCGACCAAAGCCCGATCGGACGCACACCGCGCTCGAACCCGGCCACCTATACCGGCCTGTTTACACCCATCCGTGAATTATTTGCCGGCACCCAGGAAGCGCGTTCGCGCGGCTATACGCCGGGGCGCTTCAGCTTCAATGTCAAAGGCGGACGTTGTGAATCCTGCCAGGGCGACGGCGTCATCAAGGTCGAAATGCATTTCCTCCCGGATGTGTATGTGACTTGCGATGTGTGCAAGGGTAAACGCTATAACCGCGAAACACTCGATATTCGCTACAAAGGCAAAAATATTTACGAAGTGCTGGATATGACTGTCGAGGATGCACGGGACTTTTTTGAGAACATCCCAGTCGTCAGAAAAAAACTACAAACCCTGCTGGATGTCGGCCTGTCCTATATCCGCCTGGGCCAGAATGCGACCACGCTGTCCGGCGGTGAGGCCCAACGTGTCAAACTATCGCGCGAGCTGTCTAAACGTGACACCGGCAAGACCCTGTATATCCTTGATGAGCCGACCACCGGACTGCATTTTCATGACATCCAGCAATTGTTACTGGTGCTACATCGGCTGCGTGATCATGGCAATACCATTGTTGTTATCGAACATAATCTGGATGTGATCAAAACGGCAGACTGGGTCGTTGACCTGGGGCCGGAAGGTGGCGTCAAGGGTGGCGAGATCATTGCTGAAGGCACGCCGGAACAGGTAGCCAAATGCAAGCATTCCTATACCGGGCAATTTCTTAAACCCTTATTGAAGCGCTAACAAACGCCTGCAACAACAAGGATATTGTCAGCGCGTACGCTCACACAGCTGGTCATCGCTAAAGAAATAAGCGATCTCAACCGCAGCGGTTTCCGCAGCATCCGAACCATGACAGGCATTTTCATCAATGCTACTGGCGAAGGTCGCGCGGATAGTCCCTGGCGCCGCCTCTTTCGGATTAGTCGCACCCATAACTTCACGGTGCTTGCTAATCGCATTCTCGCCTTGCAGTACTTGCACGATAACCGGGCCCGAGGTCATGAAATCAACCAGGTCCTTGAAAAATGGGCGTTCCTTGTGCACCGCATAAAAACCTTCGGCCTGTTCGCGGCTCAGATGCATCATGCGTGCAGCTATAATTTGTAGTCCGGCATCTTCAAAATGTGTGTATATCTTGCCAATAACATTCTTGGCAACGGCATCGGGCTTGATAATAGATAAAGTACGTTCTATAGACATGCAATACTCCGGGAGATTTACTGAATATAAATGAGTCAACGACCCTGCATGCCTGTCTTGCGATGCAGCCGATCAAATTGACATACCTGGGAGAAAATAAATAAGTGTTCAGTGACTGGTATAACAACATAGCATACAGGGTGGGGATCCACCCTGTATATCAGTAAACATATTACGACTACTTTTTGCTATTACGCTCAGCAACTTCCTTGATGACTTCTTCTGAAACGTTTTTCGGGCAAGGCATGTAATGCGAGAACTCCATCGAGAACTGGCCACGACCCGATGTCATGGTACGCAGATCACCGATATAACCAAACATCTCACTCAGAGGTATATCTGCCTTGATACGGACGCCGGTAACACCCGCTTCTTGTGCCTTGATCATGCCACGACGACGGTTCAGGTCACCGATAACATCACCGACATTATCATCCGGAGAGAAAACATCTACCTTCATGATCGGCTCAATCAGTTGTGGGCCCGCTTTTGGTATGCTCTGACGGAATGCACTCCTGGCCGCGATCTCGAACGCAACCGCTGAAGAGTCCACTGCGTGGTAAGCACCATCCATCAGCGTTACCTGGAAATCCAGTATCGGGAAGTCGGCCAGCACACCATGATCCAGCATGCTCTTGAAGCCCTTTTCAACGGCAGGCCAGAATTCCCTCGGTACATTACCACCGGTTACCTTTGATTCGAACTGGAAGCCAGTGCCGGGCTCACCGGGCTCAATCACATAATCGATCTTACCGAATTGACCAGAACCACCTGATTGCTTCTTGTGTGTGTAACTGTCTTCAATACGTTGGGTAATGGTTTCACGGTAGGCTACCTGCGGCTTGCCCACTTCCAGCTCGATGCCATGGGTACGCTTGAGGATGTCTACCTTGATGTCCAGGTGCAGCTCACCCATACCCTTCAATATAGTCTCGCCACTATCTTCATCGGTCTCGACATGGAACGAAGGGTCTTCCTGGATCATCTTACCCAGTGCGATACCCATCTTTTCAGAACCACCCTTGTCTTTCGGCGCGACCGCGATCGAGATAACCGGATCCGGGAACACCATCGGCTCCAGGGTTGCGGGCTGCTTGGGATCACATAGGGTATGACCGGTCTGTACGTTCTTCATACCAATGACGGCGACAATATCGCCGGCCTGTGCAGAGTCGAGCTCTTCACGAGAATCTGCATGCATCTCAACTATACGGCCAATACGTTCGGTCTTGCCCGTGAAGGTGTTCAGCACAGTCATACCCTTGTCCAGCTTACCGGAGTAGATACGGATGAAGGTCAGTGCGCCGAAGCGGTCATCCATGATCTTGAACGCCAGTGCACGCAAGGGGCGGTCAGGGTCAACCAGTGCAAATTCGCCGGTTTCATTACCTTCCAGATCCACTTCTGGCTGAGGTTTGACTTCTATCGGGTTTGGCAGGTAATCAACCACGGCATCCAGTACCAGCTGCACGCCTTTATTCTTGAACGCCGAACCACAATAGGTCGGGAAGAAATCCAGGGCGATGGTGCCTTTACGGATACAGCGCTTCAGCGTATCAATATCCGGCTCTTCACCATCAAGGTATTTCTCCATGACATCATCATCCTGATCAACGACTGCCTCGATCAGCTCTTCACGGTACTTGGCGGCATCATCAACCATGTCAGCCGGAATATCCTGCACTGTGTATTTCAGTGGATCGCCGGAATCATCCCAAACATAGGCCTTTTCGCTCAGCAGATCGACAACACCAATAAAGTCATCTTCAGTACCAATTGGTAGGGTCATGATGACCGGGGTCGCACCCAGTACTTCCTTGACCTGCTTAACCACGCGATAGAAATCCGCACCTAGACGATCCAGCTTGTTGACGAAAATGATTCGTGCAACTTCAGATTCATTTGCATAACGCCAGTTGGTCTCAGACTGAGGCTCCACACCACCGGAACCACAGAACACGCCGACGCCGCCATCCAGCACTTTCAGTGAACGGTATACTTCGATAGTGAAATCAACGTGTCCAGGGGTATCGATGATATTCAGGCGATGATCGTTCCACACACAGGAGGTCGCAGCAGACTGGATCGTGATACCACGTTCCTGCTCCTGCTCCATGAAGTCTGTCGTGGCGGCGCCATCATGCACCTCACCCAGCTTATGAATCTTTCCTGTTAGTTTCAGGATACGCTCGGTCGTGGTTGTCTTACCGGCATCGACGTGGGCGAAGATACCAATGTTTCTGTAATGCGTTAGATCAGTCATGTTAACACTCTAAAAAGTTGGGCATAAAGAATTCTGTTTGCGCCCCGTCGTTAACCGGGGAGCCGACGCTCCAGCACGGCCACTCAGGAAATGCATGAGGCTTGTTCAAGCTCGCACCCGGGTATCGGCCGATATGGCCTTTGCCGACACGCGCGCCATTTAAAAGGACGCTATTCTACATGAAATTTACGTATTGTAGGAGTCGAAATGAGTCTGTCGGTAAAAATAGTCAACATTTCAGTGAAATACAAATGAGGGATTTTATATCTCTTTGTAATTATTGGTATTTTCACTGGCTTCCCTAGGCTAGCGATCAGTCATCTACCCGTCTTGAGGGTCTGCGCAGGCGAAAAACAGCTTGCCAACTGATTAATTCTGACCGAAATCGTGCTTGCGCAGATGCAAGAAACGGTCGACCTATACCCTGACGGCGCGAACATGGGCATAATCAACACAGGCATCGCACGCATTATGATTATATAATGATGGCGATTATGATTAGTGACACATTCTCAGGTCCATTATTAATATTATGAGCAAAATACATCATTACGTCTCCATGCTTATTTTCACCGCAGCGCTAATGCTCGGCGTCCAGTTACCCAACTTTGTCGATCAGTATGTGAAGCGTATGGAAGCCCACCTCAAAGAAGCGCAAATACAGTATGATGAATATATGAAAATTGCCCGCGGATTCCCGGGCGGAACGATCGAGGCGCTGATAAAAAAACACGAACAAAGTGAAGACCCAACCTTTCGTGCCTCGGCCGAACCCTTAAGGAAGACTGTGCAGCGCAAGAATTTTTATAGCAGTGAGATCAATGCCCTGAGCGGATCCTTCTGGTCGCAGACCTGGCATATTTTGATCGCACCGGACAAGAACATCGCCAAGGATACCTATAATAGCTATACCGCTAACCTGCCATTGAATACCGATGCTGCAATTTGCGGCCTGAGCTTTGGCCTGCTCGCCAGTCTGATCCTGGAATTTTTCTGGTCTACGTTTCTACGTCTGTTCAGACGCCCTAAACGTCGCGAGCAGCAGAAACCCGGACCGGTTCAAGTCAAAAGGGCTGAACCCTATATCAAATCTTGAACTGAGCGATCAAGCTTAGAGACGCTTGGCGGCGAAGGTATTGCAACTGTCGACCTGACCCTGTTGCAAACCTTTCCTGAACCAACGCACACGTTGCTCGGAACTGCCGTGCGTGAAACTTTCGGGTACGATCCTACCCTGCGACTGCTGTTGCAAACGGTCATCACCGATGGCCGTGGCCGCATTCAGGGCTTCCTCAACATCGCCTTCCTCAATCACATTACGGGCGCGATCGGCATGATTGGCCCAGACACCGGCGAGACAATCGGCCTGTAATTCCTGGCGTACTGACAAGGTGTTGGCTTCGGTCTTACTCAGACCGCGCTTGGCCTTGTGTACCTTTTGCGAAATACCCAATAAGGTCTGGATATGATGCCCGACTTCATGGGCGATGACATAGGCCTGGGCAAAATCGCCCGGCGCATTATGGCGGTGCTTGAGATCATTATAAAAACTCAGGTCGATATACATCTTCTGATCGCCGGGACAATAAAACGGCCCCATCGCTGCCTGGGCAAAGCCGCATGCGGATTGCACCGCACCGGAAAACAACACCAGCTTGGGCTCCTGGTATTGCTGCCCCATCTGCTTGAATAACTGATTCCAGGTGTCCTCGGTATCCGCCAGCACGACCGAGACAAATTCTGTCAACTGTTTCTCGGCCGCAGATAATGGTTTGTTACTAACCTGGGTTGTTGATGTCGAAGGACCACCCTGCATACCGCGCAGTAACATGCTCGGATCAACACCAAAGTACATGGCCACCAGAGCGATAACAATGGCGCCCACTCCACCACCCTTGAGCAAGCCCTTTTTGCGAACCGTACGCATGCCGCGGCGGTCTTCAATATTACGACTCCGTCTTCCTGTTCTCCAACGCATAATGCCTCCAGTAATTAAAAGCGTAATCGGTCGGCAGCCGCTGGCTGATCGATAAAGCGATTACGGCTCCCCTGTATCTTTTCGATACTATCATTACGCCTGCGTTCGAACGCATCTGGCGGGTCCTGGCGATTCCACTGCTTTAATAGCTTACCCATACGCCTGTGCAGCCTCACATCATAACGCTCATGCATATAGAACATGGCTCGTGCGATTTCACCGCGCACTTCGGGCCGGGGTTCGACAATACGACTTCTTTTATCAAACTCAAAATCACATTGGCCGTACTGACGCCGTTCACCCCGGACAATGCCAAACGGAAAACTACTGCGAATCTGGTTGATATCACGACGCGATGGGTAGAGGTTATGCAAATCGGCTTCTATGCGACTAAAGGTTCTCGATTGTCGGCAGCTGTTGCGGTCCGGGCAATTGAGTTTTTTCATGACCCAGGACATCGGCATGACATGCTCTACATTGATCTGCTTGCCCTTACTAGGACCAAAAGATTGGCCACAATACAGGGTCTCACCACCCTTGGCATATAACTGCCCCCAGAATAGTTTCTTCGCTTCATAATAATTTTCTATACCTGTCTGCTGTGCAGAAGGGCTATTACAGGCCAACAAGCCCATCATCGTGAACAGTATGAACGAGTAATGTCGCATAATTCTCTCTTTACTAAATCAACATAACGCTGCAAGCATATCAGTATAAAGATGAATTTTCTGTAAAATCATTGTTAAAAATAGTGATTTATGCTGCCCTCTTGCTACTGCCGTCGCCAAGCAAGCATATGTTTCACATTTGTTCACAGAAACAGTCTTGTCTGCCAGATCGTAATGAGGTCTCATAGCCCCATATGAAACGACCTGCTTTCTGGGTCAAAGTCGGGGAATAAAACCAATGAACGCAATAAAACAACATATGACTGGGTTAGCCATCTTATCTGCTCAGATCAGTGCCATGGTTGCATTATTGATTGGCGGACTCGTATTTGCTGTCTGGTTTACGATCCAGGCCCTGACTTATATCGTCTAATAATTAAGCCTGGCGTGCGCAGCTATGTGCACGACTCCGCAGACATCACGAAGACCTGAAAAACAGCTCTGACAGGCGTTTGCCGGGATCACTGCAACGCATAAAGGCCTCTCCGACCAGGAACGCGTTGACATCATGCTCTCGCATCAGGGCCACATCCGCAGGCTCGAGAATACCGCTTTCGGTTACGACAATACGCTCATCCGGTATCTGCTTAACCAGATCCAGCGTGGTCTGCAAGCTGGTTTCGAAAGTTCGCAGGTTGCGATTATTGATGCCGATCATCGGCAGCGGTAACCTTAATGCACGCTGTAGCTCCTCGGCATCATGCACTTCAACCAGCACATCCATCCCCAGCGACTGAGCCAGATCCGCCAGTTCGGCCATTTGCGCATCCGCCAGACAGGCCACAATCAACAAAATACAATCGGCCCCGACCGCACGCGCCTGATAAACCTGATAGGGATCAATCATGAAATCCTTGCGCAATACCGGCAATTGGCAATGACTACGCGCCTGCTGTAGATATGCCATCGAGCCCTGGAAAAAATCAACATCCGTCAATACCGACAGACAACAGGCGCCACCGCTTTCATAGCTAGCGGCAATGCTAGCCGGATCAAAATCCTCGCGTAACACGCCCTTGCTGGGCGACGCCTTTTTAATCTCGGCGATAACCGCAGGTTCACCTGCATTGATACGCTTATTGATACTATCGACAAAACCACGGATAGCCGGCGCGGTGCCCGCCTGCTGGATGATATCGGCTTCAGACACGTCAGCGCGCGCAGCCTCAATCTCTTCCTGCTTGCGTTGGATTATTTTTTTAAGGATATCGGGGGTGTTATTTGTCATCGTTATCTTGTTCACTATTGCCGGTTTAACGTGACCATGCTTGGTCTACGTATTGGAGATCTCGATCAAGGCATTCAGCTTAGCTGTAGCGGCGCCATTCGCAATCACGTCGAGCGCAGTAGCGATGCCAGCAGCCAGACTATCAGCCAGTCCAGCGGCGTAAATGGCGGCACCGGCATTCAGTGCGACGATATCTCTGGCCGGCCCGGTCTCACCGTTAAAGATTTCACGTATCACCTCCAGACTCTGCTCGGCACTGTCGACTGCCAACAGGGAAATGTCGGCACGTTCGAAACCGAATTCCTCCGGGGTAATAAAATAATCGCGGATCTCACCCTGTTTTAATTCGGCCACGTGTGTCGACGCACCGATACTGATTTCGTCCATACCATCCTCGGAATGCACGACCAGCACATGTTCACTGCCCAACTGCTTGAGCACATTAGCCAGCGGTTCAACCAGGGCATCGCTGAACACGCCCAGGACCTGGTTCGGCGCACCGGCCGGATTGGTCAACGGGCCCAGTACATTAAATATCGTGCGCACGCCCATCTCCCGTCGCGGCCCAATCGCATGCTTCATCGCCCCATGGTGTTTGGGCGCAAACATGAAACCGACACCGATCTCGTTGACGCAACGAGCCACCTGATCCGGGGCCAGTTCGAGATTGACACCGGCGACTTCGAGCACATCGGCGCTGCCGGACTTGCTGGTAATCGAGCGATTGCCGTGCTTGGCCACCTTGCCGCCTGCCGCAGCGACGACAAAGGCACTAGCTGTGGAGATATTAAAGGTGGCCGAGGCATCACCACCGGTGCCGCAGGTATCGACCAGGTGCGGCCCGCTGACATCAACACGGGTTGCCAGTTCGCGCATAACCGATGCGGCAGCCGCTATCTCATCAATGCTTTCACCCTTCATGCGCAGGCCGACCAAGAAGCCGCCGATTTGTGATGGCGTCGCCTCACCGGTCATGATCAGGCGCATGACGGCGGTCATCTCATCATGACTGAGGTCTTTGCGCTCGGTGACGGTTTTTATTGCTGTTTGCATGTCCATTATTTTAACTCCCGGTACTGGTTCGGAGATATTATTAATTAGAGAAGCTCTGATTAATTAGTCATTCCGAAGACGCCTACATGATTATAGGTGATAGACTGCACCTGGAACATGCAGTCGAGTGTAACGACGAAGCAAGCTGTAACTACATAATTCTATTTAACAGATTGCCGCGCTTCGCTCGCAATGACTCAAAATTTTAAATTAATCAGAGGTTCCTTCGGTATAGTGTATATCAATCGCCCTGCCTGACGGCGCCCCATGCTAACCCTGCTTGCATAGATACTCACATCTGCAAAAAATTTTTCAACATATCATGCCCATGCTGGGTCAAAATCGACTCGGGATGAAACTGTACACCCTCGATCTTCATGTCCTTATGACGCACGCCCATGATCTCATCAATGGATCCGTCATCATTCAGTGTCCAGGCCGTGACCTCCAGACAATCCGGCAGACTGGCCTTTTCAATCACCAGTGAATGATAGCGAGTGGCTTCGAATGGATTTGCCAGACCGGCGAATACGCCCTTGTCGGCATGATGAATCATCGACGTCTTGCCATGCATGATCTGGCCGGCGTGGATAATCTTGCCACCGAAGGCCTGGCCAATACTCTGATGGCCGAGACAAACACCTAACAAAGGTATCTTACCAGAAAAATATTTTATTGCATCGACCGAGACACCCGCCTCATTAGGCGTACACGGACCCGGAGAAATGACAATATGCTGCGGTTCAAGTGCATCCATCTGCTCCACCGTGATCTGATCATTTCGATAGACATGCACATCGGCACCCAACTCGCCAAAATATTGCACGAGGTTATAGGTAAACGAATCATAATTATCAATCATTAATAACATTATCTGACTACCTGCATTGTCTATCGGTGTACATTATCCAGCCCGGCCTCGGCCTCGGCCACGGCGCGAAACACGGCACGTCCCTTGTTCATGGTTTCCTTCCATTCGTAGGCTGGCACGGAGTCGGCGACGATGCCGGCCCCGGCCTGGATATTCAAAACACCGTCCTTGATGACCGCGGTACGAATCGCTATCGCGGTATCCATATTACCGTTCCACGACAGGTAACCCACCGCACCTGCATAGATGCCACGCTTGACCGGCTCCAGTTCGTCGATGATTTCCATTGCCCGAATCTTCGGCGCCCCGGATACGGTCCCGGCCGGGAACGTCGCGCGGATCACATCAATGGCTGTCATACCTTTTTTCAAGCGACCGATTACATTGGAAACGATATGCATGACATGCGAGTAACGCTCGACAATCATATTTTCAGTCAACTTGACACTACCAATTTCACTGACGCGACCGGCATCATTGCGACCGAGATCAATCAACATCAAATGCTCGGCCCGCTCTTTCGGATCGGCCAGCAACTCCTGCTCCCAGGCCTGATCGGCCTCATCGTTGTCACCACGTGGACGTGTACCGGCGATCGGTCGCACAGTGACCTCTTCATCCTCGAGGCGGGTCAGGATTTCAGGGGAAGAACCGACGACATGAAAGTCATCCAGGTCCATATAGTACATATAAGGTGACGGGTTCAGACTACGCAGGGAACGATACAGGTCCAGCGGCGGTGCACTGAATGGCACTGACATGCGTTGTGATAACACCACCTGCATGACATCGCCTTCGACGATGTAGTCCTTGGCCTTGACCACGGCCTGTTCAAAACCTTCGCGAGTAAAGCCGGAAACAAAATCTTCCTCATTGACCTGACGGTTTTGTTGACTGACCGCGTAGCTCGGCACCTCACTGCGAAGTTTCTGCACCAGTTGCTGCAAGCGCTGTTCGGCGTTCTGCAATGCCGACGGCTGCTGTGGGTCTGCATGTACGATGACATACAACTTACCAGCCAGATTATCGAACACAATGATTTCATCCGAGACCATCAACAGGATGTCCGGCGTTTTCAGCGTGTCCGGATTCGGACACTCACGTAATTTGGGCTCTATATAGCGAATCGTATCGTAACCGAAGTAGCCAACCAATCCGCCATTAAAGCGCGGCAGTTTATCCACTTCAGCAACTTTAAACTGCGCCTGGTAGTCCTCGATCCAGGCCAACGGGTCTTCAACTTGATGCTGGCTGACCGGGCGGCCGTTCTCACTGACGACCACCTCATGACCAGTCACACGGATAACGGTACGACTGGGCAGACCGATGATCGAATAACGCCCCCATTTCTCGCCACCCTGGACGGATTCAAACAAATAGGAGTACGGGCCTGCGGCCAGTTTTAGATAGGTGCTTAACGGGGTATCGAGGTCAGCCAGCACCTCGCGCATCACCGGGATACGGTTATAGCCCTGCTCAGCCAGTGTGGAAAAGAGTTCAGCATTCATTGTCATTACGTCCGGTCAAAAAGCATAAAGGAAAAAATACAGATAAGCACGCATTAAAGCGCTGCAATGCCCGTTTCACCAACGGGTATTGGTCTGTAGCTTCCTCAATTTCTGTCCGTCTGTAATGACCATGTTTCGCCTAATTCAAAAGAAGCGGTAAATCCGCCATGCTGTCGATAACCGCATCCGGGTTGGATTCGCGAATGTCGACACCATGATTGTATCCGTAAGTCATGCAAATGATCTGAAAGCCTGCGGCACGCGCCGCTTTCACATCACTGACCGAGTCACCTAACATTAACGCATTTTCCGGCTTAACGCCAAAAAATTCTGCCGCATGCAGCAATGGCAGTGGATCCGGCTTCTTTTTCGCCAGCGTATCGCCGCTGATGATGATCTCAAAGGCATCAAAAATACCCAGGGTCTGCAGCAAGGGTTCGGTAAAACAGGCGGCCTTGTTGGTCACGCATCCCAACTTGTAACCGGCCGCCTGCAGGTACTCGATACCCTCCTGAACACCCAGGTACAGATGGCTGCGTTTACAGGTATTGTCGGTATACAACTCCAGAAAGATGGGATAGGCCTTCTCGAACAAGGCCTCATCCGGCTCGCCGTCCAGCTGCCCGATCAGTGCACGCCTGACCAGGCGCTCGACGCCGTTACCGACCCATTCACGCACCTTGTCATCACCATGCTCGGGCATGTCGAGTTGCTTCATCATTTCATCGACGCAATAGGCCAGATCCGGCACGCTATCGACCAGGGTACCATCAACATCGATCAGCACCATATCTGGTTTTTTTACTGCCATGAAACGTTTCCTTTCCGGAACTAACTACCGGCCTTAGCCAGCTCATCACGCATCGCGCCGACTACCGTGTCATAGACATTGGCATCACTGGCGTTCTTGGCACCGAAAATCGCTGAACCGGCAACGAAGGTATCCGCCCCGGCTTCCTTGATTTCGCGGATATTATCCACCTTGACGCCGCCATCGATTTCCAGACGGATGTCACGACCGCTGGCATCGATCAACTTGCGTGCTTCACGCAACTTGTCCAATGTAGCAGGAATAAAGCTCTGTCCACCAAAGCCTGGAT
This sequence comes from uncultured Gammaproteobacteria bacterium, assembly GCA_947258755.1. Lineage (GTDB taxonomy): Bacteria > Pseudomonadota > Gammaproteobacteria > JAADHQ01 > JAADHQ01 > JAADHQ01. The sequence continues at coordinate 5,466 of CAMYJO010000029.1, read as the reverse complement.
TGACCGACATCAGTAGTACCATATCAACCTTGTCGATAACATATTTCAGATAGTCCAGCGGTGTCGCCGGGTTGAACACCAGACCGGACTTACAACCCTCGCCCTTGATCAGCTGTAAGGTGCGATCGATGTGGTCGGAGGCCTCAGGATGGAAAGTAATATAGCTGGCACCGGCCTGGGCAAAATCAGGAATGATACGATCGACTGGCTTGACCATTAGATGTACATCAATCGGAGCAGTCACACCGTGCTTACGCAAGGCTTCACATACCAACGGACCGATGGTCAGGTTGGGAACATAGTGGTTATCCATGACATCAAAATGCACAATATCCGCGCCTGCTGCCAGTACGTTATCCACTTCCTCACCCAAACGCGCAAAATCTGCTGAAAGGATTGAAGGGGCGATCATATTATCTGCTGCCATGTTAAGACCTCACTCGTGTTGACCTGATGTTATTGTAATTTGCCGAAAATCCGGATTGCGCACTTTACCCTATTGGTAGTCATTTTGCAGCCTTGAGCGCAAAAAAATCCTTGTATAACAGCATAATTAGACCTGAATCGGGCCGACAGGGTAAATAATTATTATATATTTATCAATATATTACACTCTACCCCGGTTAATGATCGACTAACGGGGCCAATACCTCGGTCAGCGTCGAACCGCTACCTTCCCTACCCCTACCAACACATCCAAATGCAGGAATGCTGATAATATAGTATCCATATGTCACAATACTGGCACATGAAAATAATGCTAGCCGCTGAGCGATCATGCTGAACAGCTCAGTGATGAATAGTATCTCAACAATAACAATCTCGAATTAGGACAAAGCTATGACAAATGCAGTCATCCTCGCGCTACACTTACTCTCGGCCGTCGTCTGGGTCGGCGGCATGTTCTTCGCCTACATGGCCCTGCGCCCGGTGGCCGCCAGCCAACTGGAACCGCCTGCGCGCCTGCGCCTGTGGGCCGGGGTATTTTCTCGTTTCTTCCCGTGGGTCTGGCTCAGTATCGTATTGTTATTGACGACGGGCTACTGGATGCTGTTCAAGTTGATGGGCGGCATGGCCAATGCACCATTATATGTACACCTGATGAATGGCCTTGGCATTGTCATGATGCTGATCTTTATGCATGTCTACTTTGCCGCCTATCGTCGTCTACGCCAGGCCGTTGCCGCCGAGGATTGGCCGAGCGGTGGCGCCAAGCTGGCACAGATCAGATTGCTGGTCGGCATCAATACCATTCTCGGTCTGACCGTAATCGCCGTTGCCGGCGGCGGCCGTTACCTGGGCTGATCGCGCGACTGACAGCCTACTTGTAGGAGCGGCCCTTGGCCGCGAATAGAACAGTAGCGAGTAGCTGGTAGCTAGTTGCTAGAAAAAACCAGCTCTCAGATTTTCTTTGCCTCGCTACCAGCCACTAGCAACGCGCTACTTTTTTTCGCGGCCGGGGCCGCTCCTACAGTCAAAACCTCAACGCATACCACGTGACTTCTTGATGTCTTCATAGGCGGCCTTGATCTCCTGGGTCTTCTCCTTGGCAATCGTGATCATTTCTTCCGGTAGACCCTTGGATACCAACTTGTCCGGGTGATGCTGGTTCATCAGGCGTCGGTATGCCTTTTTGACCTCGGCATCCGCTGTATTCTTGTCGACACCGAGGACTGCATAGGCATCGCCCAAAGTGACCTTGCTAGTACCTTGGGCACTACCGGCATAATGCTGTTGGCCCTCGACCATCGACAACAAGCGTTCAAAAATGGCACGCGGAAAATGCAGGTGTTCGCTGAGTGTGTATAACAATTCGCGTTCGCGTTGATGCAGAACACCATCGGCCATGGCCGTGGATATCATGATCTCGAGAAACATCTGCACCAGGTTGGTACGCCTGCCACATTCGCGTCTGAATTGCTCAATCACATCATCAAACGGGAAGTCTGCCTGCTTGCCTTCGTTGAACAGGTTCATGGCCGCTTTTTTCTGTTCTGCAGATAAATTCATGCGTTGCATAATCTGCCGCGCCACATCAATTTCTTGTTTGGAGACACGGCCGTCGGCCTTGGCCAGATGACCCATGATCGAGAACGTCGCGGTAAAAAATACTGCCTGCACGCGTTCTGTGGCACCGCGACCCAAGGACTCATCTTTCATGACTCCGCTGAGGCCATGATCAAACTGATGCCCGAGTGCGGCACCCAGTATGGCACCGATTGGACCCCCCAGCATAAAGCCGAATGCACCGCCTGCTAATTTACCCCACCAATTCATCGTGTGTTATTTCCTTTATTTTTTAAGGAGCCTCTGGTTAATTTTCAAATCTCAAGTCATTGCGAGCTTTGGCCAGGATGGCCTTATGTCACGTAGGCCACGGAAGGCCGGGAGTGACGCAGCGCGGCAATCTTTTAAATAGAATCATGTAATGACAGATTGCCACGCTAATCGCTCGCAATGACTAGTTCATCAGAGACTCCTTAACGTTTACCACTGAGCCAGAACCACCAGACAATCAAGGCGATTAAGGCCACACCCAAAATATTCACTATTAAACTCATTTTACTCGACTCCCACCCTGCTCGACGAGCATCTAGTCACGACGCGCAGAAAAATAACGCAGGCGGTTTGCATTCATGACCACGGTCACCGACGACATCGCCATTGCCGCACCGGCGATCATCGGGTTCAACAAGGGTCCACCGAACGGATACAGGATACCCGCCGCAATCGGGATACCAATAATATTATAAATGAATGCCCCGAACAGGTTCTGTTTGATATTGCGCAGCGTCGCCCTGGAAATGGCGATGGAGTCCGCCACCCCGTGCAGGGACCCCCCCATCAAGGTGATATCGGCACTTTCAATGGCCACATCGGTGCCGGTACCAATCGCAAAACCAACATCAGCCTGCGCCAGTGCCGGCGCATCATTGATGCCATCACCAACCATGGCGACGACATGCCCTTGTTGTTGCAAGGCGAGTATTTTTTTGTGCTTGTCCTGTGGCAACACCTCAGCCAGCACCTCATCAATATCGGTCTTGGCGGCGATCGCTTGTGCGCTGCTTAACTGATCACCGGTCAACATCAGCACCTTTAGCCCCAGTGCATGCAAGCGTTTGATCGCGTCTTGCGAGTCCTGCTTGATTGGATCGGCCACCGATAGCAGCCCAAGGATACGCTGGCCCTCGGTCAGGTACACCGATGTTTGTGCTGATTGTTGTGTACGTTGTAACCACTCACCGGGATCAAGTTGCAGTGATTGCAATAATTGTCTGTTGCCGAGTGCATACTGCTGTCCGCCTAACTCGGCGCGGATACCTTGTCCGGGAATAGCCACAAAGTTTTCGGTCTGCAATAGTTCAAGACCTTGCTCCTGAGCGGCCAGCACAATCGCTTCGGCCAAAGGATGTTCAGAACCCGACTCCAGGCTGGCAGCCTTTTGCAACAGATCATCCTCACTAATGCCATCGGCTGCAATGACCTGCATCAAACGTGGACTACCCTGGGTAATGGTGCCGGTTTTATCCAACACGATCGTATCCAGTTGACCCGATTGCTGCAGCGCATCACCATTACGAATCAGGATGCCCCGCCCGGCCGCCTTACCGACACCGACCATGATGGATATCGGCGTGGCCAGACCGAGCGCACAGGGACAGGCGATGATCATGACTGATCGTCGTTTCAAACACATAGGCGATACCGGGGCCGACATTAAACCAGACCAGGAACGTTAACACGGCAATAATCATCACCGTAGGCACGAACACTGCCGCTACCTTATCAGCCAGGCGGCCGATGGCGGGCTTGGCATTCTGCGCCTGCCTGACCATGTCGATGATCTGCGCCAGTACCGTCTCGCGACCGATCTTGTCGGCACGATATAACAGTGTACCGGCCTTATTCAGCGTACCAGCGACCAACATGTCCGTAGGGCCTTTCTCAACCGCCAGCGGTTCGCCGGTCAGCATCGACTCATCGATACTGGAGTGGCCTTCGATGACCACGCCATCCACGGCAATCTTTTCACCCGGACGCACCCGCAGGGTCTCCTGCAAGCCAATCTCGGCTATCGCGACATCCATCTCGACGCCGTTGCGAATCACGCGTGCCGTGCGTGGCTGCAGTCCAATCAGGCTCTGTATGGCCGCCGAAGTCTTACGGCGCGCGCGCATCTCCAATGCGGAACCAAAATTGATCAAGGCTATGCGGGTGCGTAAGCGACGTTCGCTTTCAGTTAGTATCTTGGCTTCCTGTTTTGTTTCAGTCATATTTTTACCTTAGTGTAAAAACTTTTTTTAATACAGCATCGTTATCTTTACAAAGTTATGCGATATTGATCTCATTCTCCAATCTTGATTTTTGCTTTACGTAATCGTAACGAGTTCAAAATTACGTTAACGGAACTGAAAGACATCGCGGCTACACCCACCATTGCGTGCAGTAATCCGACTGCAGCTAAAGGAATGGCGACCACATTGTAGAACCATGCCCAAAAATAGTTTTGTTTGATCTTTCTGAAGGTGGCATGAGACAGCTTAATAGCGGTGACTACGGAACTTAAATCGCCTCTTACCAGTGTGATATCAGATGATTCAATCGCAATATCTGTTCCCGTGCCAATAGCAATACACCATGGCAACAATGCCAACTTCATCCTGCAAACGTTTGACTTCAGCAACTTTGTCCTCAGGTAAAACCTCTGCCAGCACCCGACTAATACCAACCTGTTTGGCAATCGCTTCACCGGTGCGTCTGTTATCACCGGTAATCATGGCAGTCTCTATTCCAAGTTTTTCAAGTTCCCGGATCGCCTGGATAGAGTCATCTTTTAAAGTATCCGCCACGGCGATAATACCGGCCGCCTTGTTATCTACCACGACCAGCATGGCCGTCTTGGCTTCATCTTCAAGACGTTGCATTTCTTTTTCCACGGAAGCATCAAGACCAATACCTTGCATGAGTTTGTGACTGCCAATCATTACCTCAGTCCCATCAAGTACAGCTTTAACTCCTTTACCCGTTATCGCCTCGAAATTTTGTGGTGCGATCAAATCAATCTGTTTTTGTTGAGCATCTTTAACAATGGACTGACCTAATGGATGTTCAGAGCCGGCTTCCACCGATGCGGCCAATTTTAGAATTTCATCTTCATCCCCTTTATTCGCGGCATCTTTGAATACCACGATATCGGTCACTTCGGGTTTGCCTTTGGTAATGGTACCGGTCTTGTCGAACACGATAGTATGGACATCTTTTATAGTTTGGATTGCTTCACCACTTCTGATAAGGATTCCGTTATCTGCTCCTATACCACTGCCTACCATCAAAGCTGTCGGTGTACCCAGACCCAGCGCACAAGGACAGGAGATTACGAGCACGGCTATCCCTGAATAAATAGCTAAAGTAGTTATACCCAGTTCAGTATTAATCCAGGGAAGGAATGGTTCACCCCATGTA
>CAMYJO010000028.1 GCA_947258755.1 uncultured Gammaproteobacteria bacterium | reverse complement strand
GGATACGTTTTGTATGGCCTTCTCTTACTGGTCATGGGACACTCCTTTCGTGAGGCTTTTGCCTCGATTAAAAGTGTCCGTTAAACTAGGGGAGGTTCACTCTGACCCCTTTAATTAGAGACTTACCCCATTGATCTTCTTTTAGATTGTATAAGTTTCCATTAAACTAATTTAGTGTTTTTATTAATTAAAAATTGCAATCCCTCTAGTACACTTATTAGGTATATGTACTTTATTGTGCGTTGCTATCTAGTTTTTTTTGACACGCTGTCAATTCTTCATTCCTTGACGACAAATTTAATTGACTCAGAAGAAGTTCGGATTGCGCATCTATAAGTTGCTTGCCCGTATTGCTGTTAATTTTAATTAAATATATATTAGCAAGGATGGATGCCAGAAATAGCAAACAAATTATAACCAATGCATCTAAATGTAATGTATATTTTTTAGCCATTAAAATTCCTACTAAAATTGAATCAAGATATAAGTTTATTACTAGTGGAAGTGGGGTCAGAGCACAGTTGTTACTAATATTAGAGAAAACTGTGCTCTGACCCCACTTATTATTGGCGTCGGTTGAAACGCATAGTTAGCATTTAGCTGCTTAATGCTTTAAGGACGGCTTTTGGCTCTTTTGCAACAACATTAAGTAATACAAGAGCGGGCCCATGTGGGGTTCTGTCACCACGTTCCCAATGGCGCAATGTACTAACGCTAATACCAAATGCTGAGGCAAATTCAGTTTGAGACATTCCAACTTTTGCACGTATTTTCTTTACGTCCAATGGTGTAAATTCATGAATTACTGCTTTTCCCTTTTTGCCTTTAGAAAACTCAATGGCTTCATCAAGGCCTTGTTTGATGCTGTCAAATGCTTTAGTCATCCTGGCCTCCATAATTTTCGACAAGTATTGATGTAAATTTTGCTAATTCGTTACGCTCAGCTTTAGTAAGATTTGCTTTTTCACCCTTACCAAAGACGGTTAAAAGAAATAATGGGATGCCTTCATTATGGTAATAGTAGATCACCCTGACACCACCACTTTTCCCTTTACCTTGAGCAGACCATCTCAATTTACGTATACCACCGGTACCCTGCATGATGTCGCCTGCAGCCGGGTGCGATGCTAAGTAATTGATTATGCTTTGCCTTTCTGAATCCTTCAGGAGCCTTTCAGATCTTCTCTGAAATTCCGGCACTTCCACGATTGTTTGCATACATCAAGTGTAATCCAATGGATTATAGCTGTCAATATGAAATTGTTGATGCTAACGTTTGAATTAAGGGGCCGAGCGATTAGCGAGGTCCCAGTCCGCGCATTATGCGGGCGAACTTGAATGATTTGTTAGGCATTATATTTCGATCTCATCACCTTGCTGCATGATGATGCATTCGATACCTAGCTTCTCTACTTCACGTTTGAATAATTGATCGTCTGCTGGGGCGATATTCTTTATCCACAAAAATGGAATGTTATAATGGCACGGAATAACCTTTTTTGGTGCTATGAGTTTCACTGCTTCAAGCGCATCGGATACATCCATTGTCCACGTATTATCACCCATTCCACCAATAGGAAGCATCAGTACATCCGGTTTTAATCCTGTCCATTCCTTTAGAAATATTGAATCCCCCAGATTCACAATAGTTTTACCATCTAGTGTGATTTTGAAGCCTACAGAACCAATGCCAACTCGCTCTCCTGGCCCAGGTTGCTTTTTTATTTTGAACCACAGGATTGGCACAATGATAGGGCCATGTACGGACCTAACAGCTTCAATTTCTACATCACCTAAAATGACGGACTCTCCAATATCTAATGGGTGTGCATTTTTGAACGGGATCCAGGACGTCAATTCTTTACCGCGAGGATCGACTAGTAGGGTTTTGCCATCTTCGACTTTAGCTAAATCTTTTCCACATGCAACTGGTGCATTGCTAGCTTCCGCTACCCGATCAGATTGCCAGTGATGATCAGGGTCACCATGAGTTATTAAAATATGCGTGACACTCTTCCATTCTGTTTTTGGGATTAGGCTTCTAAAATTAAAAATCGAAAAATATTGTCCCGGGTCAATGGCAATTTTGTTATTACCGTTTTCTATCAGGAATGAGTTATAAAGAAAGTGTCTGATCTTCATTTTTGCCTCATATGCCTAACGCCTTGCTAAGAGGAAACCGAAGCCCTACGTAGGTTTTCCCAGGTTAAGCAACTTGTTAGCACTTAAATTACCCACGTATGATCTACTAAAAACCTACCATTTTTATTTACCAATACCATTTCAGCCAAATATTCACCACTAACCTTCGTAAATTTTTGTTTCCAGGTAATAATAGCTGAATCAGGTCTGCGCAATACTGAAAGCAAACTTCTTTCTGAAAAGAACCCTTTTTCTTTTTGATATTCTTCGCACACTTCTTGAAGGTATTTTTGTGTAACGATACTTTTTAATCTGTCAGTGAAATCCTGCACATGCTTTTTATGGTCGATTTTAGTTGATGCATCCATCAGATTATCCATTATCGGATTTGTTATCTCAAAAACTTCTTTTTCGCTCAAATTTTCAAAATTCATCATTTATTCCTTTGGGTGCTAACGATTAAAATAAAGGGCGGTTGAAAGTGTGTGCGAAATTAAAGGGCTCTGACTCCTTTAATTTGAAATGGCGCCGCTTTGCGGCGTGCATTTTGAATGATTTGTTATGCGCATAAATTTTATAAGGGCCCCCACCTTAGGCACGGAGTCCGTACAATTTTCCCACTCTCCTAGAGAGCCAAGCATATGATAATCGCTAAACACAAATGGAAGAACCTTTGAGGTAAAAGGGTCCTCCATTTGATTAAATATATTAATGTGTAAATGCGGCGCGGTTGAGTTTCCAGAATTACCTACCAACCCAATTTGTTCCCCCTCCGATACTCGTTGACCCTGTTTTACTGTAATTGAATTATTCTTTAGATGGGCCAAAAAGACGATGTAGCCAGAATCGGTCTTTATCATCACGTGGTTTCCAGCATTGGGTCGTATATCCAAAACCCCATCTTCTTTCCTTGGTCGAAATTTATATGTAGCGTTATACCAAATTTTTATCGTATTCCATAAGTTTGTGTATTTATGGTCATGCCAGTTATCACCAGCACGAATTACCTCGCCATTAACTGGTGAAAGGACTGGCTCTTCCCAACAGTAGTACTCATTGGATGGAATTTTATTAAATATGAAATGTAGTAAGCTTTTGCCACGTGTTTTCTTATTGTCATCATCTGTTTTCACAAAGTCAAAAGCATAAGGGTGGTGGCCTGGTGGATTCAAATATTTCCACTCGCCTTCTAGCGGTGCGCCTATAGTAATTATTTTCTTATGATCAGAATCCATCCGTAGTCTCTAGTTTTATTAGCGCATAACGCCTAATTAACTGGCGGAGGTGCGTCAGCACCGGAGTCCATGTTGAATTTTTTGTTAGATTGCACAGTCTTTCTTTTCAAGTATGCAAATATCAGTAAAAAATACGGTAAAATCATTATAAAGAGAATATTAGAGACATTATTTTGCAGAGATACAACAATATAAACTGCCGCATAAAATAATACACTTAATATAAAAAACCAAAGACGTCCACCTTTCCCGGCTATTATAATTCCGAGGATAAATGGCAAAAAATAAATCAGTGCACCAGTTGCGAGTGCTTGTACAGAGAGACCATGTGCATATGCCGACATAGGCAACATGCATATAAATGGAACGAAGTATTTATTATTGTTTATTGTCATTTTTATATTCATGCAATCTAACAGTATATTAGACGACATGTCGTCTTTGCCCTTCTTATACGACAATTCGTATAACACCAAAATTTAAATTTCACTTAACTTTGATGCTAGCAGACTTTTCGCGACATTTGCCAGGATTTTAAGCAAATATAGTGTGATTTCTTTCATCTAGACCAGAAATAATGCGAATATCAAAAAGAAAAAAGCGACATGATATTGCGGGGCTTAACAAAGCTCAGATCTGGAAGGTGTATTTAAGACGTGTGAATCTTGGTCTGACTGCAAGTAGGGGATTTATTACGCGGGTTTTCTGGCCATCGCCACTGTGTATTGTTTACCCTGTTTCAATTTCTTGTAATTACCAAAAATATCCTTGAAGTTGCGCTCGATATAGCGGCGCAGGCCGGTGATGTTGAGCATGATGGTCATCATCTCGCTGCCGACCTTGGCGGGTACGTTGGATGCGATGCAGTGGAAGCGTTTGTCGCGGATGTGTTGCAGGCCGTTGCTGAGTTTGATGTCGCAATTGTTGATGTTGTTGGTAGCAGCGTTTTTCTTACTGTATTCGATGGCCATGAAGTCCTTGTCGACCATGGTCGTTTCACCTTTGTTTGCGAGGCGCGCCATCGTCAAGCCAATGGGTCCGTAACCGCAGCCGAGGTCAAGGCAGTCGAAGTGGGGTTCGATGTCTAGATAATCCAGTATCATGATAGAACCCTTGTCGATACTCTTCGGTGAGAATATTCCCCAGGTGCTGTGGAAGGTCAGGGTCTGGCCACACAGGGTTTCCTCGAAGACGATGTCCTCTTTTAGTTTTGACAGGGCTACACTTTTATTGGTTTTGGTATTGGCTTTGGTAGTCATGGCGGCAATCTAGCACATATCGCGCAGGCGCACATTATGATAGAGCAGGTGACTACCATGCTGGTCGTGCTGGATGCGGGTGATACCGGCATTGTTGACCTTGATACGGTACAGTCCCAGTGGCGCGCTGCGTAGGGTATGGGCGATGATGGCACGCATGACGCCGGCATGGGCGACGACCAGCAGGTGTTTGCCTGCATGTTCGCTTATTTGTGACTGGTAGGCGTCGGTGACACGCTGGATGAAATCGTCCAGTGGCTCGGCGCCCATCGGGCGACAGTTGACCGGGTCGCGGTAGAAGTCTTCGTATTCCTGACCCTTGTCTGCCTTGACCTGTTCACGGGTCAGGCCTTCCCAGCTGCCAAAGCCGACCTCTCTGAAATCCGTTTCGATGCTGAGCGGAAGATTATGTTTTTCACTTAGCTCTTGCGCGAAGGCCTGACAACGTTGCATCGGTGAGCTGATGATATGTTGCCAGGGGGTACGGCCGTCGATGGCTGTGCGCATTTGTTGCCAGCCTTTCTCACTGAGCGGGTCATCGATGTTATGGCCCCGGTACAGGCTGCCGCCCTCGGGCTGGCCGTGGCGGATCAGGTCGATCAGGGTGTATGGGTTCGTTGTCACAATAGTAGTTACAACGACTGCTTAATGTTCCGCCTTGCCGTGTGCCTCGAGGATGGTGCGGGTCATGATGCGGTCGGTGTAGGCCATGGCAACGGCAGACAACAGGAAGGCCATATGGATAATGGTCTGCCACATGATGGTGTTAAATTCCATCTGGTCGGCATTGATGAATGTCTTTAACAGATGGATCGAGGAGATACCGATCAGGGCCATGGCCAGTTTGATTTTCATGGTCGCCGCGTTGACGTGCGATAGCCATTCCGGCTGGTCGGGGTGTTCCTTGATATTCAGGCGCGAGACAAAGGTTTCATAACCACCGATGATGACCATGATCAGCAGATTGGCGATCATGACGACGTCGATCAAGCCGAGCACCATCAACATGATACCGGTTTCGCCGAGCTCATTGGCGCCGGTGACCAGGTGGGTTAATTCAACCATGAAGTGATAGACATACACGCCCTGGGCGATAATCAGTCCAAGGTAGAGCGGAGCCTGTAACCAGCGGCTCATGAAGATCATCTGGGACATAATGGAAAGATAGGAGGTGCGTCGTGCAGTACTTTGTTCGTTCACAGTATTTTATCTCGGTGTTGTAAAAAGGTTGAAATTATAGGGACTCGTATCGGTTTTTTAAACCATCCAATGCCATAAATTATGGGGCTCGGTTGAGCGCAGTCTGTATTTCACTGGCCAACATCAGGGCATGCTCAATATTATCATCGACAACATTATAATGCCCCATCTTGCGCCCGGCACGTGCCTGTTGTTTGCCGTATAGATGTAATTTTACATTGGTATGCTCAAGCAACTGCTGCCAGTCAGGCGCCTCGCCGTTATGCCAGAGGTCACCGAGCATATTGACCATGACCACCGGTGACAACAGGCGGGTTTCGCCCAGGCTCAGGCCGCAAACGGCGCGCACCTGTTGCTCAAACTGGCTGGTGACACAGGCGTCAAGCGAGTAATGGCCACTGTTGTGTGGTCGTGGTGCAATTTCATTGACCAGTAGTTTGCCATCGGCAACAAAAAACTCGACAGCCATGACGCCGATATAGTCGAGTTTTTCAGCAATGCGTGTAGCGATATCGATAACCTGTTGATGCAGTGATTCATCGACCCGCGCAGGCACGATACTGACATCGAGTATGCCTTGTTGATGTATGTTCTCGGCCAGGGGATAGCAGTTAACCTGTCCATCTATCGTGCGTGCAAGTACAACCGAAAGCTCCATGTCCAGAGACACGCGCTGCTCTAGCACGCAGGCTTCTTGCTGGACTGTCTGCCATGCCTGTTTGGCATCGTCTGCAGAGTTGATGCTGTGCTGGCCCTTGCCGTCATAACCGAAGCGTGACACTTTCAGGATCGACGGCGTGCTGATGTCAGCAATGGCCTTATCTAGATCATCTGCGGACTTGATCACGGCGAAGGGTGCAGTCGGGATGTTTTGCTCGCGCAAAAAATTCTTTTCGTGGATTCGATCCTGGGTAATGGTCACGGCCTGTGAGCCTGGGCGTACCGGGACTGTTGCCGCCAGGTGTTCGAGGCTGCTGGCCGGGATGTTTTCAAATTCGGTGGTGACAACATCGCAATGATTGGCAATCGTATCGAGTGCCTTCGTATCATTATAGTCGGCACAGATATGTCGATTGGCGAGTTGGCCCGCCGGGCTTTCAGTATCAGGGTCGAGCACGATCACATCGTAGCCCATGGTCCGTGCCGCGATCGTGAACATGCGTCCGAGTTGACCGCCGCCGAGCATGCCGATGGCGCTGCCTGGCAGAACTTTCATACTTTTGGCAACTTCATGGCACGCACCTTGGTGCGTTGTTTTTTACGGAAGGTGTTCAATTTTTTCGCCAGTTTATCATCCTGGTTCGCCAGCATGGATACCGCAAACAGGCCGGCATTGGCTGCACCCGGTTCGCCAATAGCAAATGTCGCTACCGGTATACCCTTGGGCATTTGTGCGATCGATAATAATGAATCGAGGCCTTTCAAGGCGCGCGAAGTGACCGGTACGCCGAGCACGGGGACGATGGTCTTGGCAGCCAGCATGCCGGGTAGATGGGCGGCACCGCCGGCACCGGCGATAATGACCTGGATGCCACGCTCTGCCGCTGTTTCGGCGTATTCAAATAACAGGTCTGGGGTGCGATGGGCGGATACTACCTTGGCTTCATGCGCAATGCCAAAATCGTTTAATACCTCGACCGTATTACTCATGACCTTCCAGTCACTGTTACTGCCCATGACCACACCTACCAGCGGTTTTTTCATATGCTTTTTCCTGCCCATCTTGGTGAATCTGTTGTGCGTTAAAAATTGCCCAGTATACACTAAGGGGTCTCTGATTCATTAGTCATTGCGAGCAGAGTAGCGACCCGGCTGTTGCCACGCGTCGAGGGCCTGCTGCGCGAGCGTGGAGGGGCTATTATAGTCAGGCGCGCTACAAAGTAAACTCCGCCCAGCCCAAGGCAGGGCCATTAAGATCATATAAAACAATAACATAGGACTCATACACGCACTATGGTGGTGCTTGTGCCGCGGCCTGACCCGGTATTAAGTGTCCAGAAAATCAGGCATTGCTAAATATTATTAGTTAAATCAATGATATGCGCTATAATCAAAGTGTGGTTATGAATACCGTCGGTCGATGTTGATGATAGCCAGTGGGTATTTTGAACGTCTGCGGCATTAACGGGTCAAACACATTGACATTGATCATCCGTGTCGTTATTTTGATCAGTAAATAAATAATAAGGTTTGGATTTTGTTAGCACTTATCAGACAACATAAACAGCTTTTCTCAATGCTGCTGTTACCGGCCTTGGTGCTGGTGTGGCTGTCATTCAGTTGTCAAAACTGTTTTGCTGATAGCCAAACCGAATCTGCGCAGAAAATGCATGCCGCTATGGATTGCTGCCCAATGGACGCGCACAGCGAGCATGAGCACGGCGACAAACAAGGTTGTGATACGAACTACCTGATCAATCAACCGGTATTATCTGATCACGGCGCCGCAAAGTTAGTCGACTTCAGTGATGTAGTATTACCGATCACTGTGGCCAGCTTTACTGCTGTTTACCCGCTGTTGATCCAGCCCATTGCCGTCGACAGGCAAGACGATTATTTCTCCGATAGACACTTCTCAAGTTACCGCATCCTGCTGATCTAAATCACCCTGAAAACCGTTTAACCTATGTTGGTTTGTTTTTCAGGAGCAGGACTATGTTTTTCATTAAGCGTTATTATCTCGTTTTTCTACTAACTATTTTTAATAGTACCGGTGTTTATGCCATTGAGCGGCAAGTTTTAAGCTTGGCGCAGGCTGAGTCTATGGCCCTGTCCATTGATCCGGGCACAAAGCGTTTCCAGTCATTAGCGAAATCATTGCAGGAAAAATCCGTGGCCGATGGCCAATTACCGGACCCTAAGCTGCGCTTCGGGCTGATGAATTTCCCGGTCGACACCTTCAACCGTGACCAGGAGCCGATGACCCAGATCCAGCTGGGTGTGCAGCAGATGTTTCCACGAGGTGATTCACTCCATATCAAGGCGCAACGTTCACTGGTCGATGCCAGGGCGCATCAGTACCGCTCGCAGAACCGTGAATGGATGTTGAAAAAACAGGTACGTCAGAGTTGGTTGGAACTATATTACTGGTTGCGCGCCGAAGAGTTGGTCAAGGAAAACAGGAAGCTGTTTGAACAATTGGTCGAGGTTACTCAATTTTATTATGGCTCCGGTCGTCGAAACCAGCAGGATGTGATTCGGGCACAACTGGAATTAAGTCGACTGGATGACAAGCTGATAGACATCAAGACACGTCAGGAAAAGGCAGGTGCTGAGTTGGCGGTATTGGTCGGTCGTCAGGCCGATGCCATTTCCTTGCCGGCCGAATTACCAGTGCTTGCAGAAGACTTCGATATTATTGATTTACAAGATCGTCTGGATGTGCACCCGAAAATGCTGGTGGCAAGGTCTCAGGTTGAAGTGGGTCAGCAAAATGTTGCGCTGGCTCGTGAAGCCTATAAACCCGGCTGGATGCTGGGGGTTAATTATGGTCTGCGTGATGGACAAAATCCGAATGGTAGCGACCGTGCTGACTTTTTTTCTGTCGGCGTCACGGTGGACGTTCCATTGTTTAAAGAGAAGCGCCAGGATCGCCGGCTCAAGGCCAGCCAACATAAGTTGGGTGCCAGTAAGCAAATGCAGGATCAGCGCTATCTGGAACTCAGGCAGATGCTGGACAAGCAATACGCTGAATGGAAGCGTCTACATGAGCGTCATCTATTTTATCAGGCTACGTTGATTCCCCAGGCTGAGCAGAATTCAGAGGCTTCCTTGTCTGCTTACCAGAATGACCGTACTGATTTCCCGGCATTGATGCGTGCTCGGATTACGGAATTAGATACGCATCTGAAAGCGATTCGCATCAATGTTAATCGGGTCAAGGCGCAGGCACGTGTGCTGTATATTTCGGGAGAACAATAATGAACTACATAAAAATAACCTGCGCGTTTGCAATTACCTTATTGTTATCTGCTTGTTCACAGGAAGGTATGGATAACGATGTGATGCAGTCTGAATCGGCTTCACGTGAAACGGCAGTTGAACATGGTCTGAAGCATCAGGATCCCAACTATGTCTGTCCCATGCACCCGCAGATCGTTCGTGGCCAGCCCGGTAATTGCCCGCTCTGTGGTATGGATCTGGTGCTGAAGGAAGTTGAGGAAGAGAGCGAGGCATCGGGTGAGAAGAAGATCCTGTACTGGGTCGCACCGATGGATCCGTCTTACCGGCGCGATGGACCCGGTCAATCACCAATGGGTATGGATCTGGTGCCGGTCTATGATGAGGGCGGTGGCGTGTCGGTGAAAATTTCCCCTGCGGTTGAGAATAATCTCGGTGTACGCACTGCGATGGCAGAACGCAAACGTTTGTGGCGCAGGATCGATACCGTTGGTTATGTTGATTTTGACGAAAACAAGATCTCACATATTCATCTGCGTACCAAGGGTTGGATAGAGAAGCTGACAGTTAAGTCCGAAGGTGAACGGGTCAAGAAAGGGCAGGTTCTATTCGAGTTATATTCACCAGACCTGGTGAATGCACAGGAGGAATATGTTCAGGCGCTGGGAATAAACAATAAAATGCTGGTCGCGGCATCGGCCGAACGTCTACAGGCATTAGGAGTTTCGCCGGGACAGGTTCGTCGCTTGAAAAAGACAAAAAGAGTACGCCAGTATGTGCCGGTGTATGCGAAGCAGGATGGCATCGTCGCCAAGCTCAGTGTCAGAGAAGGTATGTTTGTCGAACCGATGCGCGAGGTCATGAGTCTTGCCGATCTGTCCAGCGTCTGGTTACAGGCGGAAGTGTTTGAAAGTCAGTCTGACTGGGTCAAGGTCGGCCAGGAAGCTGAAGTGCGTTTGTCCTACCTGCCCGGGCGTGAATGGGCCGGCAAGGTTGAATACATCTATCCCAGTCTCGATCCGAAGACGCGGACGTTGAAGGTGCGACTACGATTTGATAACCCGGACGAGGCGCTGAAGCCGAATATGTTTGCCAATGTCACCATTTATGGTGGTGCCAAGAAAAACCTGATCATTATCCCGCGTGAGGCACTGATCCGTGCCGGCATGGATGAGCGCGTAATTATTGCGCAGGGGGAAGGGCGTTATGCGCCTCGTAAAGTCACGGCCGGTATCGAGTCGGGTGATTATGTCGAGATCATCAGTGGTCTCAGTGAAGGGGACACGGTTGTGACCTCAGGACAGTTCCTGATTGATTCGGAGGCCAGTCTGAAGGCCAGTCTCGTGCGCATGAGTCAACCATCTGACATGTCTGATAACAAGATGGACATGGCGATGGATGTGATTCAGGGTGTCGGTGTGGTCACCGAGCTTGCCAGCGGTGAAAATAAAATCAAAATAGCACATGAGCCGATTGACTCATTAGCCTGGCCGAAAATGAATATGTATTTTGATGTCAAGGAAGGAGTTTCTTTGGGTCAGTTCAAGGCCGATGACAAGGTGAGTTTCGAGTTAGAAAAAGGCGCTAATGGCTACATCATTAATTCCATCAGCAAAAGCGAATAGGAGGCGATTATTATGATAGCAAAAATCATCGACTGGTCGCTCAATAATCGTTTCCTGGTATTGTTGTTGACTGTTGTTTTAATTGGATGGGGTTTGTTTGCTGTTAAACAGACACCCCTGGATGCGATTCCGGACCTGTCGGATGTGCAGGTGATTATCAAGACCACCTATCCGGGGCAGGCGCCACGTGTGGTTGAGGATCAGGTCACCTATCCGTTGACAACCGCCATGCTAGCAGTGCCGGGTGCGACCAATGTGCGTGGTTATTCATTTTTTAATGACTCCTATGTGTACGTGATCTTTAAAGACGGCACCGACCCGTACTGGGCACGATCGCGGGTGTTGGAATACCTGAGTCAGGTAGCCAGTCGTCTGCCTATGGAGGCACGCCCGGCACTAGGTCCGGATGCCACTGGTGTCGGTTGGGTGTATGAATACGCATTGGTTGACCGAAGTGGCAACAATGACCTGGCCCAATTGCGTTCATTGCAGGACTGGTTTCTGAAATATGAATTACAAACCGTTGCCGGTGTGTCCGAGGTGGCCACTGTGGGGGGTATGGTCAAGCAGTATCAGGTAGTCCTGAATCCGGACCGCTTGCGTGCCTATGGCATACCACTGCAAAAAGTGCGCATGGCTATTAGTCGTGGTAATAAGGAAGTGGGTGGTTCGGTTATTGAAATGGCCGAGGCCGAATATATGGTGCGCGCCACCGGTTACATCGATGATCTGGAAGATCTGCGTCGTATTCCATTAGGGGTCAATGATCAAGGTACGCCAATCCTGCTAAAGGATGTAGCTGAGATTCGTCTCGGCCCACAAATGCGCCGTGGTATCGCCGAGCTGGATGGTGAAGGTGAAGTGGTCGGTGGCATCGTCGTTATGCGCTATGGCGAGAATGCATTAAAGACCATTAAGGGTGTGAAGCAGAAACTGGATGAGTTGAAAAATGGATTACCTAAAGGTGTCGAGATCGTCGAGACCTATGATCGCTCTGCGTTGATACATCGTGCCGTTGATACATTGAGTGAAAAACTGCTGCAAGAATTCATTGTTGTCGCGCTGGTCTGTGTTGTGTTCCTGTTTCACCTGCGTTCGGCACTGGTCGTGATCATCAGCCTGCCGATTGGTATCCTGGTTGCCTTTATTATCATGCAGTCTCAGGGCATCAATGCCAATATTATGTCATTGGGAGGTATAGCCATTGCGATTGGTGCCATGGTCGATGCGGCCATTGTCATGATCGAGAATGTACATAAACATATCGAGAAGGAGCCACTGACCGATGAAAACCGTTGGCGTATCATCCGTGAGGCCACTCGGGAAGTGGGGCCGCCACTGTTTTTCTCACTATTGATCATTACCTTGAGTTTTCTGCCGGTGTTTACATTGGAGGCACAGGAGGGACGTCTGTTTTCTCCACTGGCATTTACCAAGACCTTTGCGATGGCGGCCGCAGCCGGTCTGTCGATTACACTGGTGCCGGTGTTGATGGGTTATTTTATCCGCGGGCATATCGTCCCTGAACATAAGAACCCGATCAATCGGGTGTTGGTGGCCCTGTATCGACCCTTTATAAATATTATCTTGAAAGCGCCTAAAACTGTGCTGCTGATTTCATTGATTATTGTTATCGCGGGATTATGGCCGATCACCAAGATCGGTTCAGAGTTTATGCCGGACCTGGATGAAGGTGATCTGATGTATATGCCGACTACATTTCCCGGAGTATCAGTCGGTAAGGCGCAAGAGCTATTGCAACAAACCGACAAATTAATTCGGACCTTACCTGAAGTTAAGCGCGTGTTTGGTAAGGTCGGGCGTGCTGAAACGGCGACTGATCCGGCGCCACTCACCATGATCGAAACCACGATTCTGCTGAAGCCACGCAGCGAGTGGCGTGCGGGTATGGATCTGGCAGGATTAAAAGCCGAGTTGAATCGCCTGATCAAGTTCCCGGGCTTGACCAATGCCTGGGTTATGCCGATCAAGACCCGTATCGATATGCTGGCCACAGGTATCAAGACACCAGTGGGGATCAAGGTGGCGGGTCCGGACCTGAAAGTGATACAGGATATTGGCCAGCGTCTGGAGGAGGTCGTTGCCAAAGTCCCTGGTACCTTGTCGGTCTATTCCGAGCGTGTTGCTGGCGGTCGTTATGTCACTGTGGATATTGACCGCGTGGCCGCATCACGCTTTGGTCTGAATATTGCTGATGTGCAGGACGTCGTAAAGACCGCAGTTGGTGGTATGAAAGTCGCGCAAAGCGTTGAAGGGCTGGAGCGCTATCCGATCAATATCCGTTATCCGCGTGAGACACGTGATTCCCTTGAGGAGTTACGCAACTTGCCGATCGTGACGCCGTCTGGTGCGCGCATACCGTTAGGGGAGGTATCGGACATTCGTGTGGAAATGGGGCCGGCGATGATCAAGAGCGAGAACGCTCGACCCAATGGCTGGACCTTTGTCGATATCGATGGCCGTGACCTTGGTTCCTATGTCGAGGAGGCGAGACAAGTGGTTGCCGATCAGGTTGAATTGCCGGCGGGTTATTCGGTGGCCTGGTCTGGTCAATATGAATATATGGTACGCGCCAAGGAGCGCCTGACTGTGGTGATACCATTTACGCTGGTCATTATTGTACTGTTGCTATACTTGAATTTCCGCAACCTGACCGAGGTGCTGATTATTATGGGCACCTTACCAATGGCGCTGGTAGGGGGTGTCTGGTTGTTATACCTGTTGGGCTACAATATGTCGGTTGCCGTCGGAGTTGGTTTTATTGCCCTGGCTGGTGTCGCCGTTGAGATAGGGGTCGTCATGTTGGTCTATCTAAATCAGGCATTCAAGAAACATCAAAGTGAAGGCGGCAAAGTGCATAGTTTGTCATTGATGGAACTGCGTGAGGCTATAATCGAAGGAGCCTTATTGAGGGTACGTCCTATTATGATGACGGTCGCAGCGATCATTGCCGGCCTGCTACCCATCATGCTGGGTAGCGGTACAGGTTCAGAGGTCATGCGTCGCATTGCAGCGCCAATGGTCGGTGGAATGGTCAGTGCGACGATCCTGACCCTGGTGGTTATTCCCGCGGTGTATATGGTCTGGAAAAGCCGTTTGATCAACAAGTAACAGGATTTTTATTAAATGCTGTTGACCACGAAAACACGAAGTTTATGAAGGTATGGGTGTAATAGAAAAGGAGGTTGATGATGGGTGTAGTAAGTATCGTTCTGCCATGCGTTATGTTGTTG
This sequence comes from uncultured Gammaproteobacteria bacterium, assembly GCA_947258755.1. Lineage (GTDB taxonomy): Bacteria > Pseudomonadota > Gammaproteobacteria > JAADHQ01 > JAADHQ01 > JAADHQ01. Next base: position 30,152 of record CAMYJO010000028.1, on the reverse strand, counting down.
TTAATGGGTTGTGAGGAGAGGACGCAGGAAACTGAGATAGATACGTTAGCCTCAGAGCCTGTACTGGAACAGGATCCGGTACGTTATACGCGCGGCCTAAAACTGTATCAGCAGAACTGTGCCGCTTGTCACGGCAAGCAGGGTGAGGGTGCACTTAACTGGCAACAACGGGATGCGAATGGACAATATCGCCCACCGCCGCTGAATGGTAGTGGGCATACCTGGCATCATCCGATGTCGGTGCTGGTGGATATTATTAACAACGGTACCCAGCGGTTGGGAGGTAATATGCCACCCTGGAAAGGCAAGCTAAGCAATGAAGAAACTCAGGATATCCTGTTTTGGGTGCAGTCGCAGTGGAGAAATGAGATTTATGCTGCCTGGTATAAAAACAACCAGGAAATTATACGTAATCGATCGTCAGACCGATAACATCAGGAGGGTAGAATCATGCATGGTGATAGTTGGTTTCCATTTTTCGGCTTGGGACACTGGGTTCTGGGATTGCTAGTATGGCTGATTATTTTTGTGGCATTAATCGGAGTGTTTAAATTGCTATTTCCAACCAGGAAGGAATAATTCTACATCGACGGATGGCAATTGGATGATGGTTATTTTATACCAATCCTGAACAATGTTAGAATGTCTACATTGTAAATGGGTGGTGATTATTGAGGAGTTTTAATATGTACGGTTTTACGGTTAATGTGAACGAGAGTTTTGATGATGCGGTCAGTAAGGTGACCGAAGAACTGAAAAAGGAAGGTTTTGGTGTGCTCACCGAGATCGATGTCAAGGCGGTGATGAAAAAGAAACTGGACCTGGATAAACGTCCATACAAAATACTGGGCGCCTGTAATCCGGTATTGGCCAATCAGGCCATGGATGCTGAACCCGATATCGGTCTGTTACTGCCCTGTAATGTCATTGTGCGAGAAAATGAAGACGATTCGGTAACCGTCGGTTTTATGGATCCATCATCGGTACTGGGCCTGGTCCAGCGCGAAGAGTTGAAAGCACTCGGAGATGAGGTGCTTGCACGTCTGCATCGTGTCAGGGATGCGCTGAAATAAAATCAACAAAACAGGTGATGCAATGTCATCGCCTGTTTTGTTGATGCTAGGCGGCTCTGGTTTTCGGCATCAATACAGTTTGTAGTTCAGCGAATTGTTCAGGGGCCTTACTTAGCACCTCATATACCGTTTCCATGTTCAGTCCACTTATTTTCCAGGCATAGTGGTCGATGCCATGGTCTTCAACCTCGATCGAACTCTCAACATCAAGCGTGTTGGCCATGTGGTTGGCTATATGAATGATGGCTGTTTCCATAGGGTATTGGCGCGCCTTTTCCGGCGTATGGTGATAGGCAATGGTCTCAATGATGCTTTCCGGCAACTTCCATTGGTGGGCAATACGGCAGCCGATGTCAGTATGGGTGAAACCCAATAGTGCATGCTCTATCGTTGTCAGTGCGGTACCTGTTCGTGCTGCTTGCTTGATGGTCTCGTGCATGGTTTCCGGTATGCCTTGAAACAGGATCAAACGGCCGATGTCATGCAATAAGCCGGCGGCAAAAAAGCGTTCAGTATGATGTAGCTTCAGTGCTTCAGCCAACAGTCTGGAGTTGATCGCGCAAAAAAGACTATGACGCCATAATTGGCGGATATGATTCTGCTTGGTCTGGTTATTGGCAAACAGGTCGACGGTGGTTGTGGCCAGGGTCAGATCGCGTAGATTCTGGACGCCGATAATCGTGATCGCCCTGGGGATGCTGTCGATAGTCGACGGGAAGCCGTAATAGGGGCTGTTAACGATTTTGAGTAGTCTTAAAGACAGGCTCATATCCGTTTCAGCAACCCTTGAAATATCCGCGACGGAGCATTTCGAGTCCTGTGTTAGTTGGTTAATCTTTATAAATACATCCGGTAAGGATACCGGAGTGCCGGATTTCTCGATGAGTTTGTCGATTGAAATGTCCATATCACGCCACCTCTGATAAACAGCTTGGTTTTTGCTTAACTTCCGTGTAGTGAATAATGAAATAACTAATTATTCAGTTTCTAATAACGCTATATATTTAGCGCTTAACTCCGACATACTATAAATTATAGATTTTCCTGCCTTGTTGTAAAGTCCAATTAAAATGATCAGGTATTTAGTCATAATGCTGATTTGGCGATGCTTATGAAAATTCATATTTATTAATATGTTATTTCCAGGGCACTGCGTATTTGATATATTTTTAATGCCATAAGTAAATGAAAATTTACTTCATCCCCTGGCTTTGAGAGAATAGTTGGCTGAACAGAAGCGTAGCCCTATAACCATGATATTAATACCGTTATCTGGGGTTTCGTTCAGCTACGATTCAGTTTCACCAGTTTAGAATTTAGTACAGGATCATTGGAATCCAATATTTTTTCCCCCATTTAAGGAGATTTATATGAAACAGTTATCTGCAATCTTGGTTGCCATGTCTATGGTCGCGGGTGTTGCGCACGCAGCTGGTGATGCAGCAGCAGGTAAGGCCAAAGCGGCAGCCTGTGTTGGATGCCATGGTGCCACCGGTATCAGTAATAATCCTGTCTGGCCTAATCTGGCTGGTCAGAAGGGCCCTTATATCGTCAAGTCACTGAAGGCCTTCAGGGACGGTACGCGCAAGGACCCGATGATGACCAGCACAGCCAAGGCTCTGAGTGATGCCGATATCGACAACCTGGCCGCCTACTACAGTAGCCTGAAATAATTATCTGTCGATAATAAAAAAACCGCGCCATTTGGCGCGGTTTTTTTTTGGCCTTTAACTTTTATCTTTCCTCTTTACCCTTGTATCTGATTTTCAATACCACAATGAAATGAAGAATTGCACAACATCGGCATCAAACCTGTATAGCGGTTCGGATCCAGGTGTGCCACCGGCAGTGACATCACGGAAATTGTCGTACTCGAATTCGATATGATTGATGGAAAAATTGAGACTGCCTTTGTCGATGAAACCCAGGTTGCCCTTGCCGAATTCGTAGCTGACGCCGGCACCTACCGTAAGTGTTGAAAAGCTACTCATTTCCTTGTCACGGGCGAGGAAGTTTTGAGCATCCTGGAATGGAAACAGGTCGCTATAGAAATCAGCTTCATTCTGTTTGTAGCTCCTGACTTTGACATCAAAGGTCCAGTTGTCCTTGAGCGGCTGGGTATAGCCAATTTCGAAATTTTGCGCAGTAATACCCCAGGTATCATCAAACCAGCGATATTCACCATGCAAGGCTGCGCGGTAGGGCAGGAAATACTTGGCGCGCAAGGACACGGCATTGCTGGTGCGGGTATTGGGGTAGACTTCATCTTGAAAGTCGAAGGTCGTTGCCGATGTAAGGTAACGTACTTGCCGATAAGGGTTATTTAAGCGCTCACCTTCATCAGTAATGGTTTCCAGTCCGATCTCCATGATCAGGTCTTTGGTCAGCACCTGGGACAGTCCAAGACGATAGTTATGACGATCCGTATCGAAAGTTTCTGGATTACCCAGGGTGCCAACATCATCCCAGCCACGTGAGTAGCCGAGCGAGACCGTGGTCATACCACCGAAGATTTCCTGGCTGACACCAAGATGCAGCGATTTAGCATGAAAGTCGTTCTCTTCACTATTGGTATAGGCCAGACTCATCGTTACTTTGTCGCGCAGGTAATCAACACCAATGCTGTTTTCAGTACGTTCCTCGGCATAGGGGCTGGCAGTAGCGATGACATCGATAGAGGCACTGGAAATGGTGTCGACATAATGGGTGCCGTATACCGAAAAACTGTCACCGATTTGTTTGCGTACCAGAATAGAGGGGCCAGTAATTTCGATGCCGCCACCGTCGTAGGAGTGGTACATGGCATCGGCCCTGTCTTCAGGTAATATGGCAGCCTGACAAACGGTGTTCAGTAATAGCAGGCCAACGGCGAGACAATGCCGGGCGGTTCTAGTTACAGCCACATCCACCACCTTGGCCGCCTTCAGCACCACGTGCTGCCTCGCGTGCTTGATATACATGATGCAGATAGGACGATGAAACCGGATCGCGGCTGAAGCTCATGATGGGATCAGCCAGACGGTCACGTTCATAGGGTTTGACCCAGGGTTCTATTTTACTGCAACCACTACCTATCAAGGCTATAACAACCAGCATGAATATGACGGAATGACGCATGTTTATTCCCTGACCAGGGTTTTAATCTGCTTGGCGTATTTATGCTCGTAACCCGGTTTATAGGCCTTGTGCAAGTAGCGCAGTTTGCCGTTACGATCAAGCAGGAAGGTGGTCGGCATGGCGCTGACATTATAAAGCTTGCTGACCTGCTTGGTTTCATCAAACAGGATCGGGAAGCTGACCGAGGTCTTATCGAGCATGGCGATGGCCTTGTTCGAGTCTTCGTCGAGATTGACCCCGAGGATGACAAAGCCCAAGTCCTTGTACTTGCTGTACAACTGTTCCAGCGCCGGCATTTCCTGTCGGCAGGGCCCACACCAGGAGGCCCAGAAATTGATCATGACGACATCGCCACGATACTCGTTCAGTTTAATGTTGTTGCCATCTTTACTCTTCAGAGTGAAGTCAGGGGCATTACCACCTACAGCAGCTGCTTGGGAGGTGGAGGCAAAGAGCATCGCGCCGGTCAGGCATAGGGCGGTTAAAAGTCGTTTATAGTTCGTGTTCATGCTTACCTCGTACTAGAAAAAGAAGGTGAATCCGGCATGGATTTCCAGGTTATGTGTCTGTTTATCGGCACCCAGGATGTCAGAGTTGAATATATGGTCACGAACATCGACGTGAATCGTGAACCAGTCCCTGGGAATAAAGCGATAGCCAACGCCGAAATTCCAGGTAAAGTTATCATCATCGGCGAAGTGGGTATTGCCGACGCCAGCTATTACATACAAGTCACTGTTATATGCACGTTGGCCAAAAAAGGACTCGCCGTGAAAAATGTTGTAGCCTAACGACACGTTATAATAATAATATTCGCGCTCATCGTCGGTCAGCAATTGCAGGCCACCACTTAAAACCTCAAAACTGGTCTCGGAGGCCTCAGTGGCGCCGATGCTCAATTCAGCGAAAAAGTCCTCGCTGATATGGTAGGCCAGGCGGGCGCCGACAACCGGGTTTACACCGAAGTCCTCAATGCTGAGGGCGCCACCAAAAACCCCGATTTCGAAGTCCTCGGTATCGATGGCAGCCTGTTTGATCTCGCGTCGATCGAGTTCGGGCAAGATGATTTGCTCGGCCTTTCTTTCCAGCGGCTCGGCAGCATGGATGTCTGCCATAGACAGCATCATCAGTGCAATGAGCGTGTTATATGTGCCCTTTAAAAAAAGACGGCAATGCCTGCTTTCCATTCCTCTACTTCCTCATTGTCATTCCTGCTGGTGAATATTTTGTAGTTGTTGTATTCCAGCCGGAGTATAAAACGTTTTGTCAGGTATATATGTGTTCCCAGGCTCATGTGGGCCATCGGATCATCGCGGTCAACAGGGCTGACCAGTGTGCCATCCGGGCTGGTCTGTATATAGCCCGCACCAAGAGCAAAAAAGGGTGATACACGCCATTCCGGGAATGGGTGTGCCGCGACCCTGACATTGGCCATCAAACTACTGGAAAAGTTACCAATAGCATGGGTCGCGTTTAGTTCCGTCGACAATGTCGGTGTCAGGTAATAAGTACCATACAGTGTCATACTGGCAGCACCTTCAAAATCGCCGCTAAGCAGACCGAGTTCCCATTGCCTTTTTTTGAAGCCCTCGATGCTGACGTCCCTGAAATCGGTTTTTTTACCATCCAGGGTCAGGGTTTGTCTGAGTTCGTTCCGATGTACCCAGCCTTCCTTGTTCTTTTTCGCTCTTATTTTATACCAGTCTGTTTTACTGAACAGAACCGTGATTTTTTCACCACGTTCGACCACATGAAATACCGGATAGCCTGACGCCGGCCCGGTATGCATTTCGATAAACGGGTCGGTAACGATGACTTCCAGGTAAGTTTCCTTGGCCTGTGCCAGCCCACTGCTTATCGCCTGTGATACTAGTAAACAAAAAAAGAATATTCGCATAATTTTTTCACCCGGCGCTGAATTCAATACGCCAGGCAAAACCTTATAAAATTATTATATTGCCTATCAGTTAGCGGCCTGTCTGCTGCTATTCTTGACTGTATTTAGGACTTTCCAGGCCAGAATACAGTATAAATGTGAATATTAACGCTGACTACTCCGATCTCGATAAAAAGAGCATCAATATCCACATCAGAATCAGTTCACAGGCACATTGGCATTGGTCGGGTCGTTGAAGTACTGACCGCCTATGTCGAGCCACTCTGATAGGAATTTCTTCTCGTGATCAGACAGCATACCCTTGTGGTCGACTGTTTGACACAGGATATCAGTGTTAAAACGATCGAAAAACACGCTCGACAGGGCACCATTGACCGACATTTGCGGTCCAACTGTGATGCTGCGCAGATCGGGCACGGTCATGGTCGCAGTGGGGTCAAGCGGGTCTGGTGGTACCAGCGGCACCTCAATAGTCAGGGCCTCGCAAGTGACCAGGTTCCTGGCCTGTTGGTTCTGCAGCGTGGCGCCCTGGAACAGCTCCGTGTAGGACAGCACGTGATTATTGTTCCTGCGCGGATCCTGGTTCAGCGCCAGACGGGTCTGCGGTGTCTGCAGGGTATGGCAAGAAGTACAGGTGCTGTCGACGTTGACAGTGAGCGGGAATACATAGGGAACTACGGGCGGTGTCGGTGGATTGATGTAGACATCGCAACGCGGGTCATTGATGACCAGGGTCGGATCACAGACGATATCTTCAGCACGTGCCGCCTCCCAGATGGGTTGGATGGTTTCCGGATAATTGATAACGTTGCGACAACTGGCCTGCCACTTATTCAATGCAGAAGCGGGGTCATAACAGGTAACGCTGAGTGGGATAACCTCATCAATCAGGAGTTGCCTGAATTCATAGCTGAATGCCGCTTCGGCCCCGTCTGTCCAGATGTCGAAGAAATCGATATCAAAGTTGGGCCTGCAGTCAGTTGTCGCTGTTTTGTCACATTGCTCACCATAGCGGGCCTGAGCCATGGTCTGACCGGTGGTCTGTGAGCTGATGGTATCGCCAACAATTAACGGATTGGTATTGGTGCCTGGGAAAATGTAACCGTTTTGTGGTGCTCCGGGATTAGCGCCGAGCGGTTCGACGCTGTGTCCATGGATACCATCGACCGGGTTGACCAGGTTCGGGTTTGCATTATGACAACCACTACAGGTCACGGTTTCGCCGGCCTTGACCTGGATCCATGATAAGTGGCGTTGGCTGATACGACGGCCATTCTTGTCAACAACACTGATGGCCAGTGGCACATTGGCAGGTACCTCGACCATAACCGAGCCATCTGGCTCTATCGGCGCATAGCCGATGATTTCGCGCATGCCCTGCTGGGCACTTTGGCCAAAGGCATCGTTATCGATATTAAAATCGGCACCATTGAGTTCATCTGGGATACCAACCGATTTTATAATGCGTAAAAAACGCGCCGGCCGATCATCCGAGCTGAATCTGGCGGGATCAGCCAGGTATGCTACCAACAGGTTGTCACGTGAGAAATTATACAGTGCGCCTAAACCATCGGGATCATTTATCGCCAGGTTGTTGAGTGTAGCTCTATTGGTCGCACTCATGCCGAGGTTGTTGAATACGCCGTCAATGTCATAAACGCTACGGATATGTAGCAGACCACTGCCATTGTTGGCCAGCGTCAGATTTAGTTCGGGGTCGATACCGGGTACCTTGTTGGCTATTGGGGTTGGTCTTGTTCTATCTTGGGCAACGACAATATCGCTATACAAAATGCCTTCTTCAGGCTGAAAGATAGGGAGTTGTGTTTTATCGGACGGGTCGAAAATGAACAGTCCATACAGTGGCGGTGCCTCTTGTGCCGTAGGGCTAGCTAGCCTTGCCGGAGTGCAGGCCACGATCGTGGTCGCTTCCATTAAGCGACATGGTGACCAACTGACCAGCATGCGGCCGGTGCCATCCCAGAGTGGGTAAGCTGCACTGTAGCGACCACCCGGCGACGGGTTTGTGTTCGTGTATACGTTGTTGTCTATCAGTGACGCTTGTCCGTCAGTCAGTGACGTAATCTGGTTGGGGAGGATGGCACGACTGTTGTCGGTATAATTGTCGATGTCGATGGCAATAATATCACCGCCACCAAAGGTACCAGTGAACGGCCGCAGAATGGAAAGCAAGCGGTTGTCAGACATTTCCCGCGGCTGCAGGAATTGCACGGTGCTACCTGCGGTGCCAGTGTTATGGCTCTGACGTCCATAGACCAGTTTCATGTCGGTACCGTCCGGATTGGACTTGTACAAGTGCATGCCATTGCGGCCACCGGCATGATCCCAGCGTGTAAAAATAATTTGCCCTGATGACAACACCGAAGCGTCGATGTCGTGACTCTGGTTGAATGAGATCTGGCTAATATCGGCGGAAGAGTTGACCGCACAGTTATCAAAGTCATCGCCCTTGCAGGGTATATTCAATGTGTGCAACACCAAGGCATGTTCATTCCTGCTTTCATCCAGTGCCGTATAACCCGATTTATTGTTGTTGTTGATCGAGCCTTCATCGGTGCGGATAACCTTGCTGGCAATCTGACGTGTGGAGCTGAAAATAATTCTGTCGTCAGGTAAAAAGTGCGGGGCGACGTCTTCACCTTCCTCGGCAATGATGCTGTCGGTAATGACGCGTTTGAGTTCCTGACGTTCAATATGGTAAACCCAGATGTTCCAGGTCGGGGTTTGTAAATCGGTAGCACGCTCCGGTTCGCGCATGGCGAATACCAGCATGCTGCCATCGAAAGAGGCTTCAACATCTTTGACATCACCCAGGCCTTCGGTCTGTACCAGGGTCAGGTTACGTGCAAGTGCTGCCGGGTTGGCGCGATCACGTAGCCACAGGTCGCCGCCTTCATTAAATACCAGGGCCTCACTGGCATCAGCCTGGGCCGGCTGCAGGTTGTTGTCCAGCGGGATGGGTCGTTTTACATAGGCGATCGGCAGGTCGATAACGACCGGGTCAGGGTCCTGGCTTTCACCGGCGCCGCCGCAGGCAGTGACAAGTATGATCGCGCAAGTATATACAGCCAACCTGAACAGGCTGGACGTTTTGTAAATCCGTTTCGATGCAGAATCTATCATTACTTACCTCTTGCTGACTTATGCGCCCGTCTTTTGTTTTTCTTTAATAATAAACGTCCGGCAGTCCTGGTTTCTTTATTTTGCTGTGCCAGTGTGACGAGTTTGTTGCGCTCATTCATACTGTTGCATTTATACCATAAATGACTCTTAAAGCCCTGAGCGAATGTTAAATATAAGTTATATATAGAGATAAATCAGCTCCAATTGTCTGGATTGTGAACTTGATCATATGTTTTTCAAACGTAGCGTCGATAATAAAATATAGGGCAAAAAGGTTATATATCGCAGAAAAAAGCCTATACGACGAAAATGCGCCACAGTTCTCAGAAATTACTAACTAATTAATCAAGAATTAACACCACAATAAACGAAAGGAAGAGTCCCGTTACCATCTGGATGGAATAAAAGGGCAGGCGAGCAGCATAAATCAGGACCCCAAGGACACTTGCAATGAACACTGATCAAGCACATTTCAGAATTAACCGGTTGCAGAAAACACTGATGGCAAGTATTGCTACGGTGTTTGTCACTGTCGCATCTTTGACTGCCTATGCAGCACCAGCAGACAGGCTGATGGCCAAGCGTATTCATGACAGGCTGGCAGGCGTGCCGCCTACCGAGACAACCCTGGATACAATGGAGTCCTGTTTTACCACTAATACCAGTGCCTGTGACGCAGCGGTATCGGGGTTGACTTCGAGTTCAGATCCCGCCGTTAAGGCAGCTTATATTGCCATGGAGAACTCGTCCTTCTACAACGTCACCTTGAAGAATTTTGCAGCACCCTGGACGAATGAGGCGCAATCGGTTTTTGTACCCTTGAATGACTATAGCGCTACCGTGATTGGTATGATCCGCGATGATCTCGATTTCAGGACCGTGCTTTCCGATAATATTATTTACACAGGCGCTAGCACTTCACCGGCATACCAGAATAATAGTAATGCCCATTACGAAGCCATAGAAGATAGTGGCGCTGATCTGAAAACAGAATTAAGCCGCAGTACACAAACTGCAGTAACCGGATTGGATGCCAATGCCACGGCCGGTGTGATGACTACACGCGCTGCGGCCAGGGAATTTTTTGTTGATGGCACCAACCGCGCCATGCTTCGATTTACGATGATGAATCATTTATGTAATGACATGGAGCAGGTCAAGGATGGAACCCGTCCCGCTGATCGTATCCGCCAGGATGTGTCTCGTAGCCCGGGCGGCGATAGTAGAATTTTCATGAACTCCTGTATCGGTTGCCATGCCGGTATGGATCCGCTGGCACAGGCCTTCGCCTACTATGAGTGGAGTTATCCAGGCGATCAGAAAGACAATGGACAACTGGTCTATGATTCCACCTCGCGTCCAGTCGATCTGAATGATCTGTCTAAAGGTACTACCAGGGCGCAGCCAAAGTATCTAATCAATGCCAGTAATTTTGAACATGGTTATGTAACCCGTACGGATGATTGGGTCAACTACTGGCGTTCGGGTCCGAATGCCGTGCTTGGCTGGTCGGGTTCACAATCCAGTGGGCAGGGTGCTAAGACTATGGGTCAGGAGCTGGCCAACAGTGAAGCCTTTGCTAGTTGCCAGGTACGCAAGGTGTTCAAGACGGTTTGCATCAGGGATCCGATGGAATCAGCAGCAGACCGCACCAAGATAAACCAGATAGTTACATCGATTGCTGGTGGGGCTGTCAACATGAAGCAGATCTTTGCCGAGACTGCCTCTTATTGTAAGGATGGAAGTGTTTACTAGCCTTTTTTGAAAATAGAGACAACAAACGATTGTTAATAAATGCACAAGGGCCTGAAAAACAGGTTTGTGGAGAATTAGGATGATAAAAATGCAAACGGCTGAACTCGAGCAGTCCTGTAAACCGGAAGCGTCACGCTTATCTCGTCTGTTTCAAGGGGCTGGATTTGCTACACTGACTGCATTGCTGCTGACAGCTTGTGGCGGCGGTGCCAGTACCGAAAGCAATGTCAATCCACAGACGCCGGTGCTGCAAACGTATGTCGGCCCGCCTGCAGAGACAGCTGATATTCGTGATTTTCAAACCGGCTTCTGGGACAACCTGCGTGCCGGTAACCGTTGTGGTTCCTGTCATGATCCAGCCTCGGCAACAGCACAGGCGCCATACTTTGCCCGCAATGATGATGTCAATGCCGCCTATCGCGCTATCATGGATGATACCGATGTCAATAATCCCTTGAGCCTGGACAGTACAACCAATGTAGCCTTTATCGATCGTGCGCAGACAGCGCAGTCATTCTTTGTCGAGAAAGTGCGCAACCATAATTGTTGGTTGGGACCTTCGGAAGGCAGTGTCTGTTCCGATGTTGTCAATGCTTACATCGATGGCTGGGTAGGCAGTGCCGGACCTGGTTCGACCAAGACCATTCAATTAACTCCGCCGGCGGTTTTGGCTGATCCGGGTGCGAGTAAAAATTATCCGGATAATGATGCCGATGGTGTCACCAGTTTTACCGGTTTACCAACGCCTGCCACAAGTCTGCATGGTTTGCTAAGCACCCATTGCGCTGGCTGCCATGTCAGTTCATCACGCACACCGCAAACACCTTATTTTGCCGAAAGTGATGCGACCAAGGCCTATGAGGAACTCAAGGGCGCGCAAAAGATTGATCTCGATAACCCGGATAAGTCCCGTATCGTCGTCAGGTTACGTGAAGAGCAGCATAATTGCTGGACGCCAGCCAATTGCGGCAGCGATGCCCAGGAGCTTGAAGATGCAGTCACGGCTTTCGCACAGAACCTGACAGAGTCCGCTGTCGCGGCTGATCTTAAGTTCAGTAAGGCTTTGAAGCTGAGCGATGCGATTGTCGCCAGTGGTGGTGACCGCTATGAAAATAATATCGTCGCCCTGTATGAGTTCAAGCGTGGTACGGGTCTGACCGCTTATGATACCAGTGGTGTTGAACCGGCGATGAATCTGTCGCTCAGTGGCACCAATGGTGACTTTGGTTGGGTGCGTGGCTACGGTATTGATTTAAAGAATGGTGCCAAGGCGCAGGCCAGTGTCAACGATAGTAAGAAACTTTATAACTCGATCAAGGATATCGGTGAATATTCATTAGAGGCATGGGTCGTTCCGGCCAATGTCACCCAGGAAGGTCCTGCGCATATCATCAGTTATATGGGTGGTAGCGGAAGTGACAGGAACTTTACCCTGGGGCAGTCATTGTATGAATACGATTTCCTCAATCGCACCAATGTAACCCTCGGTGACGGCAGTCCGGCGACCATGACACAGGATGAAACCTTGCAGGCAACTTTGCAGCATGTGGTCATCACCGTTGATCCGGTTGAAGGCAAGAAGCTTTATGTTAATGGCGAACTGAAAGAGACTGATGCAAGTTCCATCGGCACGCTGGTTAACTGGGATAGTAATTATGCCTTCGTCCTCGGTGCCGATCAGGGCAGAAATAACGAATGGGCTGGTAAGCTACGTCTGGTTGCCATCCATAATCGGGTGCTGGATCAGACGCAGATTTCACAGAATTTTGATGTAGGTGTCGGCGCCAAATTCCTGATGCTGTTCGGTGTCAAGGATCATACCTGTCCCGGCAATACCAATGCGAATGAATGTAGTGACTTTATTATGTTCGAAGTCAGTGAATATGATAACTACAGTTACCTGTTCACCAAGCCTACATTTATCCGGCTCAGCAGTGATGCATTGGCATCAGATATCGATATCAAGGGCATGCGCATTGGTATCAACGGTAAAGAGGTGTCGGTCGGGCAGGCTTACAGAAACATGTCTGTCACTGTCACGACTACGGACGATATAAGGGCAGGCGTGCAGTTGTCTGACCTGGGTACTATCGTTTCCAGCCAGAAAGGTGCGGATGGTGATGAGTTCTTCCTGACCTTTGAACAACTGGTGGCTGTGTCCACTCATGATGGCGCTGTAGTCGTCGTGCGCGGCTTCGAAGCGCGCGACATGTTCGTCGATCCCTATGCCGGCAGTGCACCGAATCGACTGATCGATGAATACAATGTCCTGCAACAGCAGCTACCGGCAGTGGAAAATATTGCCGGGTTCCTGTCAGCGCATCAGATGGGGGTCGCGCAATTGTCGATTGCCTACTGTGATTCACTGGTTGATGATGCCGCCAAACGGACTGCATTCTTCGGGACTTTTGCCTTTACCTCTAATCCGGATGCGGCATTTGGTAGCGGTGATTCGGCACAGAAGAACCAGATCGTGAATGCCTTGTATAACAAGATGATCGGTTTGCCGGGCACGGGTGCTGCACTGAGTAATGCGCCCAGTCTGGCCACAGTCAAGGCAGAATTGATCGGTCCGGGTGGGAGCAACTTGTTTGATCGTTTGTATAACGGTTGTGCGACGAATTTGAGAATAGATGGTTCACCGCGATCTCCTGCCTGTGTACAGGATGCCGCAAGAACGCGATCTATGGTCAAAGCGATGTGTGCATCAACCCTGGGTAGCGCAGCGATGCTGGTGCAGTAATTTAATCTGGTGAATAGAGATCTGAGTAAGGAATAGAATCATGACGAAAAGAAATCAACCTCTTCATCCGGATGCACCGTTATTATATCCGGACCATCCACTACCCGTTAGCCGCAGGGATTTTCTGCGACAGGGCCTGATTTCCGGTATGGGGATGACATTGGGTGGCTCGGTCCTCAGTCTGTTTGCCAACCCACGTGCTGCACAGGCAGCCTTGTCCTCTGACCTGACGACACTGGCGAACAATCTGTCGACCAGTTGTACCCTGGGGACTGCGGGCGCCAATCCGATTCCAGTGATTTGTTTCGACCTGGCCGGTGGCGCCAGTATTGCCGGTTCCAATGTGTTGCCTGGCGCTCAGGGCGGTCAGACCGACCTGATGACCACGGCCGGTTATCGCAAGTTCGGATTGCCCGGCGATGTAATCCCTGGTGTGGCTGAAGCTAACGCCTCGGCGACCGGCACCAGTAATGGTGATCACACCGACTCCACGCTGGGTTTATTATTCCACTCGGATAGCGCGTTTCTACGCGGGATACTGGACAAGCTCACCGATGTTACTGCGCGTGGCAAGATCAATGGCGCGCTGATAGCGGCGCGTTCTGATAATGATACCGGTAACAACCCGCATAACCCGATGTACGGCATCGCCAAGGCCGGTGCGAACGGTGGTATTGTTACCCTGATCGGTTCACAAAACTCGGATTCCGGCGGCAACTCGATGGCGCCGGCGGGGATGATCGATCCCAAGATTCGTCCTACCAAGGTCGATCGTGCTTCGGATGTGACCGGTATGGTTGATACCGGCAACCTGACCGGTATTCTCAGCGAAAAGGATGATGTGGTTGCGGTCATGGAATCCATTGTCCGCATCAGTAACCAGAAGATAGACCAGGTCAGCACACTAGTGACCGCCGACGATGTCGCCCGTGACTTGGTACGCTGTGGTTACCTTAAGGCTGCGGATATTGCCGACCGTTTTGCTAATGTACAAATCGATCCATCTCTGGACGGCCGTATTATCGACGGTGCCGATCCTGCGAATTTCGCCGGGACCGGTATCTTTACCCAGGCAGAGTATGATGGCGATTCACAGTTCCGTAAGACCGCAGCCGTCATGAAAATGGTGCTCGACGGCCATGCCGGTGTCGGTACGATTTCGATGGGTGGCTATGATTATCATACTGGCCGACGTTCGGACGGTGAGGTTCGCGACCTGCGCGCTGGTCGTTGCATGGGAGCTTGCCTGCAATACGCGGCCGCCAATAATACACCATTACTGATGTATGTGTTCAGTGATGGCTCACTGGCCAGTAACGGTATGATCGACGATTCCACAGATGGTCGTGGTAAAGGTGTATGGACTGGAGATAATTCCTCCACCGCCGGCTCGATGATGCTGTTCTTCGATCCCAATGCCAGTGCCCGCCCGCCCGTGCTTAGAGACCAGATCGGTTGGTACCGTACCGATGGTTCTGTCGATACCGCGTCCAGTGCTGCGGCCAATAACGTCAATCTGCTGGCCGAGACGGCAGTCCTGAACTATCTGGCCCTGCAGGGCAGGGAAGGCGAGTACGCAGGCCTGTTTGGTGGTTTGGGTAATTCCGTTGCTTCATTGAGCCCCTACATCGCGTTTCCGCAAATTGTCTGAGCGAACAGGAAAGCTGAAAAAAGGGGCCGCTGGGCCCCTTTTTTTGTGGCGAAGAAAAAAGTTTTTATTTTCGGTCCATCCGATATATCGATGTACTGGTAAGCCACATCTCTGTAGGAGCGGCCCTTGGCCGCGATATTCGAGTAGCTAGTAACGAGTGGCTAGTGGCTAGAAAAAGACTAGGATTTGGGTTCTATTTTACCTCGCTACTAGCCACTAGCTACCCGCTACTGTTTTATCGCGGCCAAGGGCCGCTCCTACAGTACATCGGGATACGCATTCACATTACGGGCTGTTAGATCGTGAATTCCCCTTGCCAGCGTTTATTTTTGTAGTCGATTTGTAGCAGGTGTGGATGCATTTTTATAGCTGCAACAGCATCTAATGTTTTTTTGCCCGGATAATGTGTAGCAAATTCCTGCGGATCGCATGAGTCTGATTGTACGCAGCGAAAGGCAATGTTGAGGTGCTCGCCGGTGGGCGTTGAAGGCAGGTCAGGGGTTTCAGTGTGAAACAGCACTCTTTTCTTGACCATGCAGGAGAAGTACAACTGCATTTCAACAAGCAGCGGTTTATTGAGTCGTCGTAATGCTTGTCGAGCACGTTCGGTTAATGCTATTTTGATGTCATGCCCGTCGAGAGTGCAGGTGTAAGATTGTTCAAACGGGTTGCGCCAGCGATCGAGCTGTTTGAATGGATTGAACTTACCGTTCAGGGAGAAATAGCTTTTGTTTTTCATGTCAGCGGCCCGCGTGCGCTTATAGTCGCTTCAATGATGGTGTATATCAAGCCTTGGTCGGGGCTGATTCATTGGCGATCGGTAGGGTGAAATAAAAGCTGGTGTATTTATCGGGTTTCGATTCACAGGCAATAGTGCCATGGTGTAATTCAATAATATGCTTGCTAATGCTAAGCCCCAGTCCTGTCCCTGGCATTTTTTCGTTGCTGTTTGTATTGACTTGCCTGAATTTTTCGAACAGTTGTTTTTGTTGTTGTTTGGTAAGCCCCATGCCATGATCAGTGACCTTGAAGCAGACGCCATCATCTTCGACGCTGACAGAAATAATAATGGTGTCGTCTTTGCGTGTGAATTTTGCAGCATTGGAAATAAGGTTGCTTAATACCTGTGTCAGGCGTTGTTCATCGGCATATATCCTGATAGCCGATTCTGCTGGGAGTAATTCGATTTGTAATTTACAGTCGCACTGTTGGCAATAATTATTATTAAGCTCTACTGCACGCTCTATTAAGATAGTGGGGTCAATGAGCTCTGGTTTGATTTCAAATTTGCCAGCCTCCAATTTCGCCAGGTCGAGGATGTCGTTGACAATATCCAGTAACCTGCCGCCATTTCGATAGGCAATAGTCAGCATTTCCCTTGCCTCGTCAGGTAAAGAAGTGCTCATGTTTCGTAATAAGCCTAGCGAACCATTGATAGATGTCAGCGGGGTGCGAAGCTCATGGCTGACCATGGCCAGAAATTCATCCTTGGCCTGGTCCAGGTGTTTCATTTCTTTTATTTTCAGGCGCAGTTCCAGTTGGCTGACAACCTGGCGGGCCAGTGCTTCAAGGGACTTAACTTGTGCGGGTGAAATACTGCGTGCCTTGTTATCGATGACGCAAAGCGTCCCCAGATGGATATTATTGCTAAGTATCAATGGTGCGCCGGCATAAAATTTAACATCGGGTGCAGCGGCCGCCAGTGGATTATCGTGAAAGCGTTCATCCTTTGCCGAATCTTCGATGACCATGACATCATCGCCAAGAATGGCATGGGCGCAAAATGCCAGGTCACGGGGGGTTTCACGAGCATCCAGTCCAAAGTGGGATTTAAACCATTGGCGATCAGTATCCACCAGGCTAACCAGGGCGATCGGCGTTTCGCAGATCTGTGCTGCCAGTAAGGTCAAGTCGTCATAGGCTTGTTCTTCCAGCGTATCGAGTATATCCAGCTCCTTGAGCTTGCGGATTCTGTCGAGTTCATTATCAGGAATGGGAGCTGAGATCATCGCGTTACGTCTTTTTGCATGCTTAAGCGTGGGTGTAACAATATTTTGGCAATAAATATTCGCTGTATCAATGTATCAGGCAGTGTCATAAATTATAGGTATCATTGTATAGGCGGCCAATCTAGTTATAGTGTAGTCGCAATTAAGCCTTAGTGTCACCTGGTTTGTATAAATTTACAATGGTCAGGTGCAGCCAGGATAGTGGTGCTATCAGGAAGGTAAGAACTCGATGGGGTAGGTTGTGACCATGGTGTCAACATTCCTGGCGCCGAACTTGAATAGTTTTACCCTTGCGACGAGTTTGCGTTCCAGTGCCGGATTGTTAAGCTCGCTGGAAACAACCTTACATTGGGTGACGCGTCCAGACGGGGCGATGGTCAGTTTCAGTACCACCTTGCCTTGCAGGCTTGGGTCCTTGCGTAGGGCGCGGTTGTAGATCGAATAGATACCGCCTTTGTTCTTGTCGAACACCAACTGCAGCTCTTCTATGGAACGTGAGGCCTTACGGCTGCCGCCAGAGCGTTTAACCGAGGTCTTCTTGGCTTTCAGTTTGCTGCTCACCTGGGTAACACTGCGGCTGGCCAGGTTTCTACCGCCTGTATCCCGGCTGAGTCGCGAGGTGTTGATACCGCCACTGCCACTGGTAGCATTCTTGGAGGTAATTATGGAGCGGGTTGTTTTTGCGGCCTGGTTGCCCCCTTTCTGTAAACTACTGCTTTTCAGGACCTGATCAGACACGCTGGTCCTGAGGTCGGCCAAATCATCCTGGAATGCCAGGAGTCCTGATTTTTCAGCGACCTTGCGTGCCCTGTCGGGGTCAGGTTGTATGACCTTCTTTTTCTTGACAACTTTTTTCTTGGGTTTAACTTTCTTTTTGACCGGCTTCTTCTCCGGTTTTTTCTTTTCCACTTTCTTCGGTGGTGGAGGCGGTGGCGGCGTTTTCTTTTCCAGGATCAATTTTGCGAAACGCGGAGGGAGTTCTTCTGCCTTCTTGCGGTCTGGCTTTTCGACGGTCAAGTTAGGAATAATGACAGCCAGGACCAGAGCAATAGCGAGGACTACAAGCAGGATCTTTTGGAAACGTTTGCTTTCTTCATCAGAGCGAGACCAGGGTAGTTCGACGACTCTATCCATTGTCAGGTTCATGATCTATTTAGTCCCCGTTCCAGCCTGGTTGACTGCCAGCGATAACTTGGTGAAATTGCTGCCGGCGCAGGTGACCATGATCTTTTTCAGGACCTGATAAGGTATTTTGCGGTCGCCCATAATGGTGACTTCGCCGGCAAATTTTTTCCCGGGCTCGTTCGGTTTAGCGCGGCTGGCCTGGTAATCGAGTTCCTGTTTCAGTAGTGCGATTGTTGTTGCTTTGCTGTTTAGTACGTCTGCAGTACTGGCCACTTTGCGCCCCTTGACGATGATGTCATCATTGTTGACCATAATGACCAGGGTTTCCTTGGGCTTTTTCTCTGCAGTTGAATCAGGTAGGCGAATGCTCTTGTTGTTCTGCAATTCCTCGACATCGGAAGAGCTGACCAATAGAAAAAATACCAGGATCGTGAAGATGTCCATTAACGAGACCATATTAAAGGCGATAGCACCTTTCTTACGCTTATGGTGACGCTGCATACGTCTGGCGCGGCGCGACATCTTCATGAGGGACACCCGGCTTTTTGTTGTGCTGGATTCAGTGGTGGCGCATCGCCAATGGCTATATTTGGAAATAGTTCGGCATCTACCACGGTCAGGCCCTGAGTCTGTTTGATTGAGCGTGATGCATCCATCAGTGATACCAGGGTTTCATAAGGGGTGTTTGTTTCGGCCAAAAGACTGATGTTCTTTTTATCCGGTACGCGCAATTTAATTTGCTGAATGAGTTCGGACAGGGACTTGAAGTCATAGCCTTCTGCTGTTGCCTTGAAGCATCGAATGCGGCCGGCCTCACGGGTGCCTACATCGAGGTAATCCTTGCGCACGGTAATCTCAAGATTCATTTCTTTCTTAAGATTGTCCATGGCGGGATTGCCACTGTCCGGCAAGTTCAATTGCAAGATAGTGATGCGCGAGAACACCGCAGTAATCAGCAGGAAAGGCACCAGGATCACCATCAGGTTCATAAATGCAGTAATGTTCAGTTCCGGGGGTGAATTATCCCGGTAACGATTAAATCTGTTCATTATGATTTAGAGGCTCTTTCCTTGACTTCATGAACGGCATTCATAAATTTCACCGATGCCATTTCCAGACTATCGACAACTTCAGTGGTCTTGGTCTGTAGTACGGTATAGATCAGAAGCAACGGGATTGCAGACATCAGTCCAAAGGCGGTCGTGTTCATCGCCACCGAGATACTCGACGATAGCAGATTGGCCTTGTCAGCAGGGTCGGCATTGGAGACCGCGGTAAATGCAGCGATCAGACCCATGATGGTGCCGAGCAGTCCTAGCAGGGTGGCTATGTTGGCCAGAGTTGCCAGGTAATGGGTACGCTTCTCCAATCGTGGAATGACCTCCATCAGGCCTTCTTCCAGTGCTGTTTCCAGGTCACCACGTTGACGGGCAATCTTGATGCGGTCCATGCCATAAGACAGGATTTTGCAAATGGCAGCCTTCGATTTATCGATGATCTGGTTGGCCTGATCAAAGCGGCCCATCTTGACCATGGGTATTATCTTATTCCATAAGCGGCGGTTATTGACCTTGGCCAGGCTCAGGTATATGTAACGCTCGATAGCAATGGCCAGGCCCAGGGCGAAAATAATGAGAATGGGGTACATAAATACACCCCCATCCTGAAAGAAGCTGACTATTGCATTATAGGTGTCCATAAAGATCTCCTTGCTGAGAAACAGATTCTAGATCCGTTTTTATTTCACGCATGAATTATAAAAATTTATCGTTTATTAATATGATAACGGTTTAACAAAATACTAACATTATTTAGCAATATAAGCCGATTGAGCGTTCAGGGCTTGTCTGCACTCTCCTGTTCCGCCAGTTGATCATGATAGCGGATGGTTCGTGTCATGACGTCACGTTCTATCGGCGCCAGGGCTTCATTCATTAACGAGTTGACCGGGCGTCCCAGTTCGCTCATATGCGACTTCTTCCAGGGTGCTATATAAAGTACCTTGGGTAATTCACGGTTGCCGATGATCGAGGTGCCTTCCAGCTCGACTTCATCTGCCGCGTTCGCCGAGCATGACAACAGTAAGCCGGCCAGTATTAGCGCATAATTTTTCATGTTTCACCTATGTACTATTTCGACACTTTTAAGCGACGCTTGAGACCTATTGTCCATTTTTTTACAGTCGTGTCTTCCGTGGCCTGTAGGGACTGGTATTTTTGATAGTGCTGTAAAGCCTTGTCTAACTTAAGTAGATATATGTCGTACAGAATACCCAGATTCAAGTGCGCATTGGCATATGCAGGCTGATATTGGATGGCACTCAGATAGGCCTTTTCGGCCTGATCAAAACGCCCCTGCTGACGATGAATAATACCCAGATGATTATAGGCGGTGGCATTTTTCGGGTTGATACCGATGGCTTTATTGAATGCCACTTCGGCCTTGGCGCTATCCCCTTGCTTGAAATAGATCAGTCCAAGGTTGGTCTGCGGCCCGGAGAACTGCGGGTACTGTTCACTGATGGCGGTGAATAGTTTGATGCCGCGTTTACGATCGCCCTTCTCAGTAGCCTGTAGGGCCTGTTGATATGCCTTCATTGCGGCAGGATTGGCGCTCGTTTGTGCGCTAGTTGATGGCCCCGCGTCTTGTTTGCTTGTTGGCGCTTGTTTGCCATCGGGACTGAGCGGAGTCGTACTGCAGGCCTGAATGCCCAGGGTCAGTATGATGATGTAGGCGCGCATTAGCCATTTACTGTAAGGCATGACTGCTGACCTCGCTACGTTCGGTTTTCTGGTAATGGTTCGGTTTCAGTTTCTTTAAAATCTCGAAACTCTTTTTCACCCATTGATCATAAATGCCCTGTGCGGTTCTTGCGGCATTGGCCTCGTGTAAATCAATGGATTTTTCCTCGAACGGGTAGGCCTGCTCCTCGAGGAGTACCTCGTATTGTTCAAGCTCATCTGCTTTCAGACCTTGCGGCCGTTGAGATTTAATCAGGTCTTTGCTGAATTTATTATAGATCTCGCCAATGCGATAAGTAGCCGCGGTGGTGTATTCGGAGACCTTGTATGCAGCAATCTTTTCATAGCTGGCCAATGCGGTTTTCATGCTAGCCTTTTTGCTCTTCAGGCTACGTTTCAGCGGTATGGTCAGGCGAATATTGTTGAATGCCTTGTATTGTGGTTCTGCCAGAATAAAGGCTGCGCTGACAGCGAGATATTTTGTGCGCGCTGTACGTTGATTGCCGCCGCTGGCCTCAGCGCTGACGATTTTTTGTAACCATTGCTGATACTGACCGTAATTATTGCCGCTTTTGTATAATTCGGCGACTTTGTTGTGTGCCTCTATCGAGCGCTCAAGCGGCCTTGGGTAAAGCTTGGTGTAATTAATGTATGCCGCTAATGCTTGCTGACGGGTGCCCGATTTTTCGTATAATTCCGCAGCCTGCCAGCGGGCTTCCATGGCTCTTGAGGGATCCTTACTGCTGCGGGCGATATTTTCCAGCTCACCGGCAGCCTTGCCATGCTGTTTATTGTTGAGATAGACGACGGCCAGTTTGTCGGGGACGGTCTTGCTCAAGGCGTGATTTGGGAAACTGCGCCTGAAGTCTTCAAGCACATGGGCTGCCTGGTTCCAGTCCTTTAATTGGATGAGGATGGCGGCCGCATCGTATTGCGCGCTGGCGCGAATTTTTGAGCGTGGATCGAGCACACCAATGCGTAGAAAATGCTTGATGGCCTCACGCGGTTTGCCGCTGTCTCGTTGTTGTTCACCTTGTTTATAGACAGAGGCAATCATACGCTCATGCATGCCGGCATACTGTTTGCTGTTGTTCGCACTCAGCTGCAGTACCTGGATGTAGGCCTGTTCGGCCTGGACGTATTGATTACGCTCAAAATGGCTGTGCGCGATAACTGTCCAGGCGGTACGACGCAGGGCCTTGTCTGTTTGCGGCTGGATATTAATGACCCGTTGTGCAACTTGACTGGCACGGTCCATTTGGCCGGCCTTGAACAGATCTTCAGCAGCTGAGCTGAGGACGCTGGCGGTGTGTTTGTGTTGCGGAAAGGTATCTGCGAATTTTATTTCACTATCGATAGTGCGCGCATGGAAACTCTTCAGTTGCCTTGCATCCAGCGTTTTTTCATGTTCCCTGTAGGACAGGATGCTGGCATAACCGGCCTCGGCGCGCCGTGGATGTTCGCCATATTGATAGGCGGTTTTCTCGTATTCAGTGGCAGCGTTGAGGTAGTCGCCACTTTCAAATAATAGTTCGGCCAGCAGGAAATTCATCCCCGGCGTTTGTGGGTCCTGTGGAAAGGAGTCAACGAACATGCGGTACCAGCGAGCGGCTTGTCGATAGCTATCAGGCTTTTTCAGCTTCTGTGACTCGGCATGATAATACTTGGCCAGGTCTTCCAGGTGCAACTTGAGTTGCTTGGCAATACCCTGGCGAACTTGCTCGCTCTGCATTTTCCAGAATGTGCTGTTTTTGTTGTAACGCTCGGCAAATTCCTCTTTTGCTTTCAAAGTCAGTTTCAGGAACCCACCTTTCTTATAGGCTGCAATCACCTTGGTCTGAAAATCAGGTGCTGCAGGATGATTGGGTTCACTACGGACAAAGGCGTTATAGGTGTCTGCCGCATCACGGATACGCTCTTGCTTCATATACAGGTCGCCGAGATGTCTGTAGACACGATAGCCATAAGGACGTGGCTTGTTTCGACCAAAGTATTCCTTGACGCTGCGGGCTCCGTCCAGGTAGGAGAAACTCAGGCTGATAACCCTGAAGGTATCCTGTAGTAGTTCTTTTCCACCACGACTCAATTTGACAATATCGGCCTTGATCTGGCCACTGCCGGGGTCAGTGTATTTGATGTCGAGCAGTGCAAAGAACGAATCCAGGCCCTCTTCGAAACGGCTACGTTTGAATTCCGACCAGCCGTGCTTATATAAGGCACGTTGATAGAAAACATTGTCCTTGCCGGCATTCAATACTGCCTGGTAGGCGCTATTGGCATCCTTGTAACGACGCAGTACAAACAGGATCTCGCCGCGACGGAATTGGACTTCGCTGATGTATTTAGACTTGGGGTGTTCCTTGATTAGGCGGTCAAAACTCTGCAGGGCCTTTTCTATCTCGCCGCTTTGTTCATGGGCCTTGGCGAGTTGATACAGAACGCCGTCATTATTGGGGTAGTCGGGATGATCAAGCAACATCGAGTTGTATAGCTTGACGACCTTGTCATAGTCGGCGGCATGGGTCGCCTGTTGTGAGGGGGTTCCGGAATAGGAAGACATGCGCTCTTCCAGCTCTTCAAGTTCAAGGTCGGCAATGCGGCGCATGGCCTCTGCATGGTAGCGGTTTTGTTCCGCACTATTGAGGAATTTTCGATAACTGCTGATGGCCTGGCTTCTGCTGGCATCCAGGTCTGTGCCTTTTTCGATATTGATCGGTTTGCCTTCAATCGAGGCGATAGTTGCCGGTTGCTCTGTTTTGTCCCTGTTGAATGAGCAGGCTGATAGCAATAGTACCAGTAGCAAACTTGCTAATAAGCGCATCATGGCTTGCTGACCTCATCGCTATGTGAGGCCTTGTCCTGTATTTGCGCGACCGAGAATTGAGCATGCGTCAGGTAGCTGTCAATGCGTCGTTGTTGTTCTCTGAGCTTGTCTATAGCAAGCATCTCCAGCAGCCGCTGCTGATCCTGTTGTGCCTGGTCGGTGAGCTGGAGCAGTGTGACAATGCGTTGTCTGCTGTTGTCGATGCGTTCGCCATAGCCTTCAAAGCGTTGTGGCGCCTGTTTTTCGGCCAGCATCAGTTTCGCTGAGCGTTGGCTATTCTGCTTCAAGGCCTCATCAAGTTGCCCGAGTTGGCTTTTTAATGCCCATGAGCGTGGGCCATACTGACTGGCAATGTCCCATTTGATAACGCCCAGCAGAAGTCGGTGTTTTTCTTCGGCAGCATCGACGTTGCGGTGTGCGGACAGTCCTTGCATACGTTCTTTGACTCTCGCTAAGGTCTGTAGCTGTTCTTTTTCCTCGTTATTAGCCATGGCCAACAGGTCATCCGTCAGGAAGATGCGCTTGATCTCACTATCATACTGATCACGTTTTGCTTGTAGTTCATTGTTGTTAATGCGTTCAATATTTTTTTGCAGTGCAGGCAGGCGTTCAGCATAGGCCAGGCGCCGTGTTTCCAGTATGGTGTCGAAAACCGCAGTGTTATGCGTCCATTCCTGCAGGTTTTTTCTGAGGATGTTCAGGTCACGATAATTTTTTAAGGATTCCTGAAAGGCATGGCTGGCAAGCAAGCCGAGCAGGTAATGACTTTCAGCGCTGTCTGGAGCATTCTCCATTTCCCAGAACCAGCCCATCTCATTCGAGCTTTGTTTGCTCAGGATTTCGTCAATAAAGTTACCACTGCTGATATTGATAATGGTTTCTTCAAGGCGTTGAATCTCTTTTGCATATATCTCGATTGCATTTTTGTAATATTCCAGTGCGCGTTGATCCTTGCCCAGCTTGGATAGCGCATAAGGTACGGCTAGCAATGATTCCTGCACAGCGGAGTCGAGTACGTTACGTTTGTTTAGTTCCAGCCATGGAGCCAACGCCCGCGTATAATCTTTTTGCTGATCGTAGGCCCAACCCAAACCCAGTAAAGCCTTATTAGAAAGATGTCCCTGCAGGCGAACTTTACGCAACTGTGTTAACGCTTCTTCAGGCCGCTGTTCCTGGATATATGAATACCCCAGGGCAACATTAGCCTGATCCCTTATTGCGTGGGTTTCCTTGTCAACAGCCTTGATCTCGCTCAGCTTTTGCAGTAATTCGCGGCCTTGTTCGGCATTCCCTTGCTTGACCATTGATACAGCCAGGTTATAGCGGGCATAGGTGGACCAAACCGAAGTATCATTGATCTCGGTCAGGTGTTTATTGGCATCGGCGTAGCGTTGTTGCGCTAATAGAACGTTGGCTAATAACAGTTGACGTTCGCGTTCCATGTCACCCGGCAGCTGCCCATCAATTTTCTGGATCGCCTGATCAGCACCTTGATAGTGTTCACGTTGATAGCGGATCTTGGCCAGGTAAAACCAGGCACGGTTGCGGACACGCGCTGGCACATCATCGGTTATCAGTCGATCAAAAAGTTCGCCCGCCTGACGATGCATGCCAAAGGCAAGGTACATGCCGGCAAGCAATAATTCGGAGTCATGCGCATGGTGGGGGATGGTTTTCTTTTCCTGGGCGACCGTCAAGTTGATGATGGCAGGCAAATATTCGCGCTGGAAAAAATAATATAGTGAGTGGCCGAAATCCAGGTCACGCAATTTTTTCAGTGTGACTTTCTCAGCGATGGCGGCATGGCTTGATTGCACAGGGACAAACATGCCGGTCAGGGCTATTATTAAAGCAGCTGACAGCAAAAGTCTCACCGAGGGGCCTGCCTTAGTTATTATTCCCATTCCTTGATTTTAAATACCGGTTGATGCTTTGCTTCTGAGTCGACGATTTGTAATTCCAGATATTTCGCGTCCGATAGTTTTTCGAAGACCAGGGTTGAGGCGCGGCGGTAATCACGACCACGTGGTCCCTTGCCAGTAAAGGTGGCGACCAATTCGTGTTTGCCGACCTTCAGGTTGCCGACATGCAGGCGCTGGACACCACCACGATGCAAGGCATCGATTTCACGATCTGTATAGAGATAATTAGAAATGACCTTGTCATTAATCTTCAGTGTGACGGCATCGAGTTTGAAAAACTCGCCGACGTCCACTGACAGGAACACGGCTACCTGCGACGTGGCTGGAAACAGCAGTTCTTCTTCGAGGATAAAAAGATCACGGTTCAGTTTCAGGACTTCTTTTTTCAGGTCCTGGATCTGATTGTCCAGACCACGCATGTCCTTAGTACCTGTCGCTGCGGTAGTAGCAGTCGCCGCGGTCTCGTTAGCGGGAGCCTGCGCGAACAGCGAGGTGCAAAACAGCAGCGCACAAGTTCCGATCGTAAGTAATATCTTCACGCCAATCCTCCCTGGCTGTGTATGTTTGTTCTTGGGTTGAAATGGCCTAGCCAGTGGTGTTGTTTTTCGATTTTTGTCACTAATTTATCCAGAGATAATAAACGCTTCAGAAACGATATGCATCTGTTTGTTTTCATGTTGTTTATTGTTATCGACACCGGTAAGCAAAACTGTTGGATCAATCACAAAACTGGCAGAATTCAAGTGAAAATAGTGTCGAAATACTTGATTATTGGGCAATTACCGGTAAAAATGATAGTGGGTCATATAATTGACTGAAATCTATGGTTATTTAACTTGTTGTTTGTTGTCCTGTCCGGCCAGTAATCCGGATGAGTAGATCATGCGGTCGTGCTGGTCGATTAGCACGGCCTCGATATCATCCAGGCTTTCAACCAGTTGCAGCCCTTTTTCCGGTCCCAGCACAAAGACACTGGTGGATAGGGCATCGGTACTGGTCGCATCCGGGCCGATGATGGTGACACTGCGTAACTCTGTGGCCGATTTGCCGGTATCGGGTCGCAGGATATGATGAAAGTGCTGGCCATCCTCGACAAAATAGCGCTCGTAATCCCCGGATGTGGATAATGCAGAATTAATCAATGGAATCATACCCTTAACGGCACGTGATTTCCTCGGGTCACGTAAGCCAATCATCCATGGCCGGCCGCGCTTGTCGCCGATAATGCGGCTGTCACCACCGGCGGTGACCATGGCGTGCTCGATCGATAATTGCTTCAATATGGCGATGCCCGAATCGACCGCATAGCCCTTGGCAATACCACCCAGGTCAATGCTGACACCCGCCTGGGCAAAGCGAATGCTATGTGCCTTGCTGTCCAGCAGGATATGGCGGTAGTCGATATGGGGTAATTGACGGCGGATCTGCTCATCGGTCGGGCGTTTTTTATTGCCGTAATCGTAGTGGCGACCAACACTGGCAAAGCTGATATCGAAGGCGCCGTGGGTCAGGCGCGAGAAATGTTGTGCTCTTGCAATCAAGTCAAAGAGTTCGGTTTCGATTCGAACCGCGTGTTGCGCCGCTTCGCGATTGATGCGTGACAGGCTACTGTCTTTTTTATACGGTGACATCATTCTGTCGATGCGGTGCATGTTCTGCATGACCGCCTGAATGGCGCTGTCGGCCTTTTCCTTGTCGGTATGCCAGAGTTCAACCCGGATGATGGTACCCATAATAGCCTGTTCCTGTTTGAACCAGTCGGCATGGGAAAGGCTTGAACCTGTGAGTAGAATGACAGTCAGAGCCAAATAAGTCAGAATGTGATGATGAAACAGCATGGGCCTATAGGTTAACATTTTTTCTTTTATTTACGTAGCTTTTACCCTGCTATCTCGATAATACCGGTATGATTAAACTTGTTTTATTGATAGTTTGCCCTCATCTCAGGATTTAAGTGACTGCCATGACCAATAAGCAAAAAATTCGTCTGTCCATTACCGGTATGAGCTGTGCCGGTTGTGTGAATGCGGTCGAAAAGGCATTGCAGGGAGTAGCAGGGGTCAGTGAGGCCAGTGTTAATTTTGCTGAGCATAGCGCAGATATCAGTGCCAGTGTTGATGCGGACACCTTAATCAAGGCGGTGCAGGATGCAGGCTATGATGCTGCCGAGATGGTCGATGAGCGTGCCAATGAACAGAAGCAGGCACAGGAAGCCGCCCACTACCGTTTGCTACAGCGCAAGACTGTGGTCGCGGCAGCCATCGGCGTGCCATTATTGCTAGCCGGTGTGTTTGGCTATATGCCGGCGATGGATTCACCGTTACTGCGACTATTCTGGTTTGTGGTCGGGCTATTGACCCTGGGCGTGTTGATCTACTCCGGTGGTCAGTTCTTTAGCGGCGCATGCAAGGCCTTTGCTCAACACAACGCCAATATGGATACCCTGATTGCCATGGGAACCGGCTCGGCCTGGTTGTATTCAATGTTGGTGGTGCTGTTCCCCGATGTCGTACCGACTTTGCCCAAGCATGCCTATTTCGAGGCGGCCTGTATCATTGTAGTGGAGGAAGTTTGATATGACCAAAGATCTTGTTTGTGGTATGGATGTTGAGGCAGACAATGCTGCCGCTAAAACAACATATGAAGGTAACGGTTACTTCTTTTGCAGCACTAACTGTAAACAGAAGTTTGATGCGGATCCTGCCGCTTTTGTTAACCCGGCTTCCAGTCCAATTTCTGCAACAAATGAAAAGACTGTGAATGAAAATGAAACGATGACAGAGAAAATTATGAATAACAGTAACATGCAAACCATTACACTTCCGATCAAAGGTATGAGTTGTGCTTCCTGTGTAAACACCATCGAGGGTGCTTTGAATAGCACAGCAGGAGTGGCAAAGGGGGTTGTTAACTTTGCCTCTGAAAAAGCCTCTATCGAGTTTGATTCAAAGCTACTTACTGAAAGTGATCTTGTTAAGGTCATTGAGGGTACTGGATATCATGTAGCCAGCACTCATGAGAAAGTCATATTTAAACTTGGAGGAATGACCTGCGCTTCATGTGCACAATCTATTGCAAATGCACTGAACAAGGCAGAGGGTGTTTTGCAAGCCTCGGTTAATTTTGCAACTGAACAAGCCAATATTGAATATGATGCCAGCATTACAACAGCTACTCAGCTTGAAAAAGTAGTTGAAGATACAGGTTATTCTGTTGTGAAAACAGAAGGAGAGGCAGCCGAAGAAGAGAAAGCAGATGAAGACCTGCTCAAGGTGGAGAAGGCTAAAAAGTTATTATTCTACGCCCTGGTACCGGCATCGGTGATTATGGTTTTAATGATGACCCATTTCATGATGACACCTATACCTTATTACAATGTCGTTATAGCTCTGATTGGCTTTCCAATTGTCTTCATCTTCGGTTGGGAAACACACCAATCGTCTATAAGGGCTTTACGTCATGGTCGGGCCAACATGGATGTGTTGATCACCATGGGTTCCGTACCGCCTTATCTTATGGGGCTTGCTGTGTTCTTTTTCCCTGCTGCCAGCTTTATGGAGATGGCGACAACCATTGTCACTTTTCACCTGTTAGGCAGATACCTTGAAGTCAGGGCAAAGGGTCGAGCCTCACAGGCAATTAAGAAACTGTTGGAACTTGGTGCGAAGACCGCAAGAATTGAAGTCGATGGCGTGGAGCAGGAAGTAGCTATCGAAATGGTGAAAGAAGGCGATGTTATGATCGTCAGACCGGGTGAAAAAGTACCAACAGATGGCGTCATTATTGAAGGCAAAAGTACAATCGATGAGTCCATGGCCACGGGCGAGTCCATGCCGCTGAAAAAGAAAGTCGGTGACAATGCCATCGGTGCCACTATTAACCAGAATGGTTTGCTAAAAGTAAAGGCAATAAAAGTGGGCAAAGATACTTTCCTTTCCCAGGTGATCAAAATGGTCGAGGAGTGTCAGGGCTCCAAGGTGCCTATTCAGGAATTTGCAGACAGGGTGACATCCTATATGGTGCCTGCGGTACTTCTGATGGCCTTATCCACCACCATTTTATGGTTCGTTTTCCCTGGCTTTTTCATGGCCATCATTACATGGGGTGAACCATTCCTTCCCTGGATTAATACTGAACTGGGTATAACTACT
>CAMYJO010000027.1 GCA_947258755.1 uncultured Gammaproteobacteria bacterium | reverse complement strand
CATGACAACATGGCGGCGCGGATTTTCAAGCCGCGCTACAGCACTATTACCACCCGTGCCCGTGCCTTCCCAGTGCGAGAACCGCATGCCTGCAAGGGGTACGGCCCGCATCGTCAATTCGGTGCCGACCCCGTACGTTCCAGACTCAGCTCCGCTCACCGTGCCACCTGGACCGGAAACTACCGTTATCTTGCGATCGACCGGCGCATCTGCCCACTGCAGGTAGCGGACATAGTCGATCTCATAGTCGCCTGATGCGAAATTCGGGTCTATGGGCGATGGCCAGATGCCGCCAATGGCAAGGTTGAGTTTCAGATTGTGACTGTTCTCTGGCGTCAACGGCCAATCCCGCCAATCGTTCGAGGGCATCGTAATCGTCCAGTCCGTTATGTTGTCGTGGCCGAAGATAAGCTTCGGAGTGGGCCCCTGGACGATCTCAACCCAAACCGTGATGAACCGACTGTCCGCGTCCGGTGTGTTCACATTGTTGGCCCATGCATTGTTATTGTTCCAGACACGATTTTTTGTGTGGAAATGCTGGAAAAGTGTATCGTTGTTCATCCAGGGTCCGTTAGGGTTGTCACCCTGGCGCTCGAGGATGTCAATTTCTCCGCCATCCGGCCAGCCTGTGACTGCATAATCCGACAAGGTCCAAACGGCAGGCCAGGCACCGGCGAAGTTAGGCGTCTTGACGCGCGCCTCGATCCGCCCAAACCAGAAATTTACATTGTTCAACGTTGAGATCGATCCTACTCCCCTCCTCCATAGGACTCCTTGCGTCCCTGAATCTTGAGAACGCCGTTTTTCTTGAAGACAGTCGGGGCCACCGAAGTATCCTTATAGGGATCGGCGTAGTATTGGGCCTCGCTGTTGCGTAAGAAACCCCGCTCGTAGGTCCAAACACCCTTGGGCAATAATCCATCACCATTGAAATCTTCACGCCATACCTCTTTCCAACCCGGTGTGAATGCAACATCCGAATCCAGAATTGTGCCGATACCGGTATTGTCGCCCAGGGTAGCATTAACCGGATTACTCAATCTCACACTGAAGTTCTTTGTGTCCTCGACCTGATTGTCATCGACAATTGCTACTGATACGGTCTTACTGATCTCGCCTGGACTGAAGGTCATAGTGGTCAGTGGCAGGGTGGAGTAGTCGGCCGGTGCCGTGGCCGAACCGTTCTGGCTGGCTACATCGACGCGGACACTCGAGCTACTGGCTCCGGAAAGGCTCACGGTAAAGGTGGCCGCGGCATCGGTCTCAGAGACAGTAATGTCATTGATAAACAAGGATGGAGGTGGTGCTGAGCACGACCCCAGGGTGGTCAGATTAAATGGTGCGGTCACGGATTTACGCGCGGCCCCAACATACACGGGCACACTGGACGGGGCGCTAGGCTCAAAACAGACCTCGACGTTGGCCGGGATAGTAAAGCTAAAACCATCCTCGCCCGCACCACTCATCAATAGGGCAAAGTCAATCTGCTTGGGATTTGTGGACCAGTCGAGGAAATCATCCGCCTCGTTCTCGTAGGGCGATACCGTGCCAAATGGCTGATTGGCAATGAGCCGGCCAGTGTGGGTGGTAAACTGCCCGCCCGGCGTCATACGCGTATGCCATTCACCGGTCGTGCAATCCTGCCAGATAAATACGGCTCTCTCGCTGCCCGGGTCATAAGCCGGACCACAGTCAGAGATCTCCTGCTCCACCGTTATAATCGCACTATCGGGTGCACTATTAACAGATCCATCATTCACAACCAAACTAAGTTCATATTGACCAGGTACTTCAGGTGTAAATTGAGTATTAATATTTGATGCGCCAGATAATACAACCACACTACCAGTAGGTTGTGCATTCACGTTCCATCTATAAGTCAATGAATCACCATCCGCATCAAATCCGCTTCCTGAAAGACTGACTGGATTACCACTGGTGACCGTCTGGTCTTGACCTGCGTTAGCTGTTGGCGCCCGATTCCCAACATTGGTCGGCGGATTATTAGTGTTGATGCTGTTGGTATTATTAACCATTGTTAATTGTACGGCATCTGCACTACCGACAGCCATGATGGCATCGTTTAGCAGCGTTGCGTCAAATGCCGCGATATTGCCTGAAGCACTATTTACCGGAATGGTAGCCAGCCGGCCTGAAACATCATCCAGACCCGTAGCAGGTGCGATAGCTTTGGCTGCCTCAACGGCAAGACGTGCGTGGGCAATCATCGTGTCCGCAACACGTACAGAATCTGTCAGAGAGGACGCGGGAATATTTGGGTCAATAGCCAAAATAGCATTATCCATTGCTGCCGTCGCATCGATACCATTCACTTTCAAATCATTAGTTAGACTCTCCAGTAGAACCTGCCCTGAAACTACTTTGACCATAGCGGATATGCGAGCATTGACACCGGAAGCTCCGGCGCCATCTATGACGCCATCACTAAGGTCAGCAGCTAATGCTGACACAATTTTATCAAATGTTACCGACACACCAGCACTTGTAAGTGCTGCATGTGTGCGTCGAATCATCTCGCCAAAGGCCTCACTAGATTTAACCATGATGCTAATATTGCTAGCATCTATACGAGTGCTTATCGGATCAGCTATATGCGCGCTATCCAAACCGAAATTTAGTGTATTTCTTACATAATTTGTTGCCGTTTCAATATTGGCCTTGTTAACGCCACCCATTGCCAAGGCTGTTTTCACTATCATGGTGGAATATGGATTGATATTAGCGTTATTTTTATCCTTTGGTTTTAGTACCGCCGTCACCAATGTGAAGTCAGGTGCCATGTTCGAAACCAGATCAATACCACCAAAGGCTTCTATTGTCAGAGGATATGATTTACCGGGGCTCTTCACCGTTACGTCAAAACTGGTCGTACTGTTTTGTTTAGTTAACAGTGTTTTGCCATTCTTATCTATTACCTTTATTGTTGCACCAGAAATGGGACCATCACCGATACTGCCGCTTAATGTTGACACAATATCAACAGAGTCAGGACGTGAACCTTCACTATCTCCCCCTCCACCACAAGCAGAGAGAAAAAACCCTAGGAGTACAGTTGCCAGACATTTTGTAAAAGAACCATGAAAGTGTCGCATCATAAATAACCTGTTTATTTCATCAACCAAACATGGCCATATTATCGTCGTGACATGGAACTTAGCGGAGGGACTGCTTCACACTTTTTTGCAGTTGAACGAGGGAAATTTGCTATTAGTTGAGAGTTTGTGGATTACTTCACATTTATAGATCAATCCGCTCAAGTCAGGCGAACCAAGAAGCCATAAGACCTTAATCATTAAATGTTTTTTTTATTTAATACTATTATGCGCTTATTGACATCTAGTTTGCTGCCAATAAACATTGGCCGTAGCGCAGGGATATAGCCATCATACTCGGGGGGGGGGGGGGTATAAACGTATTGGTATTCAGTCATAGCCTGATATACATACCATGCCTAGTTTGGATTGCCCCGTTTATACAATACCATCCAAACCTGGAATTTACTGTTACGTTGATTTACTGCACCATCAATATCCGCTTTCATTTGACAGCGGATGGTCGGTATCTGCATCGAAGATCTGATTGCGATCAAGTACACCGATCGCGTCATCGAGCCCATCGGAATAAAAGGGGTCAAAATAAAAGGACCCAGAGCCCTTTTTAGATGTTTTGCGAAAATAAAAGTAAAAGAGCTCTGATCCCTTTTCGACCTGCCAGACAATTTGCCTGAAATTGATACTTCGGATTTCAGCTGCAGGTCAGTGGCCGCCGTTCCCTCTGATCGTCATCCTCGAATGCCTTTGTCGGGGATCCATTGTATGTAGCCTCAAGCCTTCAACCAGTGCATTCGAGGACAGGCTGCGGCGAGGATCCACAATGCCTACTATTTCCGTGTCTGACAATTGCATTGAAGAAATGCTACAGGATTGAAGGAAT
This sequence comes from uncultured Gammaproteobacteria bacterium, assembly GCA_947258755.1. GTDB lineage: Bacteria > Pseudomonadota > Gammaproteobacteria > JAADHQ01 > JAADHQ01 > JAADHQ01. Next base: position 54,624 of record CAMYJO010000027.1, on the reverse strand, counting down.
TCTGGATCCCCCGACAAAGGCATTCGAGGATGACGGCCAGTGGCCGCTTCGGATCGATAGAGGCCAAACTATGCTTACAAAAATGCTCCTATTTTAGTTACATGCGTATTTTCTAGACCTTTTTCCACTGCTGCTGCAGACGCTTGGCCGAGACCGGGTATGGCGTTTTTAATTCCTGCGCAAATAATGACACTCGGTATTCTTCCAACATCCAGCGAAATTTCTCCAGCTCGCTATTGTGCTGCGCCTGTGGCGGTAGCGCCTGCACATAGTCCAGATAAGGCCTCCAGAAAACATTAATCTCATTCAGTAAACGCGCATCACGTTCAAAGTGGCCAGCAAGCTTGTCGAGACGCAGTTGCAGGGCCTTCATATAGCGCGGATAGTTTTTCAGGTTTGTATACTCGACCTGACGTAGAAAACCTTTATAAAAAAGATGTTCAAGTTGAGATCGGATATCAGCTACAACCTTAAGCCAGGTCGGTTGAATATTTTTACTCAGGCGCTTGTTGGCCTGATGATATTGCGCCAACATATCCAATAACAGCGCCGACACCTCATTGACCATAGTCAGTAGATTTTTCCGCGCCTGCCCACCACGTCGATTGAATTCACTTTCGCTCCTGATAATACCTTCACCTAGTTGCAGCGCATGGAAAACGGACAGATAAATAATATCCTCCTTTAAGGCGTCGCATTGGCCGATCGGCGCATAATACAAGCAGGCCTGCTTGATCTCGGGGATATGTTTGCGTGCATACTCGACGTCCTTTCTATAGACCGACTGAAACAGGTAAACCAGGCCATTGCGTGTGGCCTGTTCGGCCTGATCCAGTTGATCCAGCGCCGTCAGCGTCAGCTTGCCATTGCTTTCAAGTAATGTCGGATAGGATGTCAGCTTAATACCCATACGCTCGATTTCCACACTTTCGGCAAGATCACCAAAATCCCAGGACTCGATAGACTCAGTCACATCATCGGCGACCTGCACTTCTGCATGCGTAGCAAAAGAGGCCCTGGCCTTATCCTGCAGCCTGTCCTGTAACAGCAACAGATCACGTCCCTGCTGGATGACAGACCCGTCGGCATCGACAATCTGGAAATGCATGCGGAGATGTGGCGGCAAACGTTCCACCTGCCACGCAGACGGTGACAAGCTAACACCACTCATGCGCTGTAGTTGTTGAGCAAACTGAGCCAACAAACCATCCTGGCCCGGCGCCATGATATTAATACAGGCGCGTGCGAAATCTGGCGCCGGCACAAAATTACGCCGCAAGGACTTCGGCAGTGTTTTAATCAGGCACACCAGTTTCTCCTCTAGCATCCCGGGTACCAGCCAGTCAAAATCTTCGGCTTGCAACTGGTTCAACATCGGCAAGGCGATTCTCGCCGTGACGCCGTCATCCTGTTCGCCGGGTGCAAAGTGATACTGTAATGGCACAGACAGACCGCGGATGGATAGTTGATCCGGCCAGGCATCCGTAGTCAGTGTGGTCGCATGCTCCTGTGTCAGTGTATCCAGGCTGATGTCCAGAAAGCCGGAGTCTTTCTTTTTTTGCTGACGCCACCATTTCTCGAAGGTGGGCTGGCTATAGACATTATCGGGGATGCGCTGATCATAAAATTCAAACAGACGTTGCTCGTCCTCCATGATGTCACGCCGACGCGTCTTATCCTCAATCAACTGTACTTGTTGCATCAATTCCATATTATGTTTAAAAAAAGGCTCACGCGTTTTGAAATCTCCTTGCACCAGGGCACTGCGAATAAATAGCTCACGTGACAGGCGCGGGTCGATACGGCCATAATTAACCTTGCGGTTACTGATTAATGTCAGTCCATACAAGGTCAATCGCTCTTTTGCCGTCACCTGTCCGGCGCGGGCCTGCCAACCGGGCTCACTGTAGCTATATTTGATCAGGTGTCGCGCGACTTGCTCGACCCACTCCGGTTTAATCATGGCAACCTGACGCGCATATAGACGACTGGTTTCAACAATCTCGGCGGCCATTAACCATTTCGGCTTGCGCTTAACCAGACCGGAACCCGGAAAAATCATAAACCGTTTGCCGTGACTGCCCTGGTATTCGCGCCCTTCAATATTAAACCCGACATGACTGACCAGTCCCGATAACAACGCACGTGAAATGGCCTCATCAGCAGCCTCTGTTGTGTTCGGCCGCATACCCATCTCTTTCACCTGATGACTGATCTGCAGATGCAGCTCGCGCCATTCCTGCATACGGCGCGCGGCCAGGAAACGTTGATGACAGAGCTTGCGTAATTTGTTATTGGACAAATGTTTCTTTTGCTCGGTATAAAATGCCCATAACTTCAACAGCGACCTGAAATCCGAACTGTCATCGGCAAATTCCTTGTGCGACTCATCGGCCTTCTGCTGCGCATCCAATGGACGTTCGCGCGGATCCTGGATCTCCAACGCACAGACAATAATCAGGATTTCCTTCAGGCAGCCCTCCTCGCGCGCCTGCAAGATCATACGCGCCAGGCGCGGGTCGATCGACAGACGTGCCATTTCCTTACCGAGGCGTGTCAGCCTGCGCATATCATCAACCGCACCGAGCTCAAACAACAGACGATAACCGTCATTGATAAAACTTCGGTCGGGTGGATCCAGGAACGGAAATGCTTCGACATCACCGAGCCCGAGCATTTTCATATTCAGGATAACCGAGGCCAGGTTGGTGCGCTGGATTTCGGGTTCGGTAAATTCGTCACGTTGCTGAAAATCGTCTTCATCATAAAGGCGAATACAAACTCCAGCACTGACACGTCCGCAACGACCCTTGCGCTGATTCGCCGATGCCTGCGAGATCTTTTCAATCGGCAGGCGCTGCACCTTACTGCGGTAACTGTAACGACTAATGCGTGCCAGCCCCGGATCGATGACATAGCGTATCCCTGGTACGGTCAATGATGTCTCGGCGACATTGGTTGCCAGGACAATACGGCGTCGTTTGTGCGACTGAAAGACTCTGTTTTGTTCCGCCACCGACAGTCGTGAATACAATGGCAGGATATCGGTATCAGCAGGATGATGCTTGCGCAGGGCCTCGGCCATGTCGCGTATTTCACGCTCACCAGACAGGAATATCAGCACATCGCCACGGTCAATTCGCGCCAGTTCATCGACCGCCTCCAATACTCCCTCCTGCAGCTTCAGGTCCTGCTCATCCGGGTCCTCACTATGCAACGGCCGGTAACGTACCTCAACTGGGTAAGTCCTGCCGCTGACTTCGATGATCGGCGCATTATGAAAATGGCGTGCAAACTTGTCGGTCGCAATCGTTGCCGAGGTAATAATAAGCTTCAACTCGGGACGACGTTTTAACAACGGTTGCAGGTAGCCGAGAATAAAATCGATATTCAGGCTGCGCTCATGCGCCTCATCGATGATCAGGGTATCGTATTGCAACAGGTCACGGTCTGACTGTATCTCCGCCAGCAAAATACCATCGGTCATCAGTTTAATGCGCGACTCTGGGCGAACCTGATCATGGAAACGCACCTGATAGCCGACCATGGTACCCAACTCGCTGCCCAACTCCTCAGCGATCCTTTGCGCAACACTGCGCGCGGCAATACGCCTGGGCTGGGTATGCCCAATGCGACCGAGCACCCCACGCCCCAATTCTAGACAAATCTTGGGAATCTGAGTGGTTTTGCCCGAACCGGTTTCACCAGCAAGGATCAGCACCTGCTCATTGGCAATGGCATCGGCTATGTCATCGCGCTTCTGTGAGATCGGCAAGGCATCAGGATATTCTGGCTTGCAACTCAGGGCTTCGCGCTTGCTCTTGATATGCATCGAGGCCTGTACCGCCTTGGCGAGCTTATCGACGGCACGATCTACTGCCTGACCGGCTGCTAAACGTTTGCTGATATTGGCTTGCTGTCTGCTGAGTGCAGGCCTGTCAATCAGCAGGCACTGATCGATCTCATTCTGCAATGCCTGTAGTCGCTCTTTATCTGAAATGGAATCGTTCAACGGAAATATCTTTGCTCTGCCACCCATGCCTGGACAAAGCTATGTTAACGCATGCATCAATAAAATGTGTAGGTGGATTAATTCAGTGGTGATTGTAGACGTACGCTGCCATCCTGATCAACAACACGTATGCCTTCGTAATCAGCGCGCGGGATCGCGACAAACAGACAGGGACTGGTCAGGACCTGGATCAGCATCCGATCTTTGGCCGGGGTATTCCATTGCACCGGAATAATGGCCCAGCCGTCTTTTACAATGGCTTGCTCTGCGATCAGGGTCAGACTATAGCCGCCAGTACGTTGCTGACCCATGTTGATTCGCATGATCTGCTCGCGATCAAAAGATACATCGATCTGGCCGCTGAAATCATGTCCCGTAAGCCTAGTGATCCGGACCATGGCTTCATCCAACTCTTTACGCGAAGATAGAACTGACAGGCCGGGCCCCTCCGTACTGACGCCACAATCCATACTTGATAATATCAAACGCGCTGACATCTTTTTCAGCATGAACTGATCCCCTGATCCTGCGCATGCATTCAAGCCAGCAAGAATAATAAAATATAGAAATAGCTTTTTCACAATCATTATAAAATCTATTCCATTTTCAGATTGTCATTATTCACTACTGCAACGGCAAGAGGCGTTGAATACCAAACTCTTGCCCAGGTACATTCGAAGTTGGTACTCCCGATAACACATTACTGGAAAGACCCACAGAAAATCCGGTGACGAAATCAGCATTCAGCAGGTCTCGTGTCAATGTAAATGTACTGTTACTGGGCGTGTCGTCCGGATAAATACCACAGGCTTCACCTGAATTACAGATAAAGCCGTCATTATCCATATCCGTTCCTGCAAAAATCTGATACTCGCCCGGCTCGACCTGATTGAAACTGAAGCGATAACTACCATTGCTGGCATTGATAGCTACCTGGTCTAACACTGTTGACGTCGCTGGATCATATAGCAATACGTAATGTAACCCTGCATCATCAAAGATTGGCACTGATGCTACCTGCATAATCACAGGTATGGTCACAGTATTGACCGATGATACAATCGTGACTGTCGCTGAATAGGTATTGTCCGCCAGATTACTGCGATTAACCGTAAAGAAATAATTACCAAGATCGCCTCCGCCAGCAGGCGGCGTATGCATTAGCCATCCACCTGAGTCATTGCTCACCGAGGTAATTGTCAACGGCGTCGCGCCGGTTCCAGTATTACGTACATTTAGCGCGGCGCTCACGCCAGATGTCCCAAAGTTTAGCGAGCCTGGGGAAACAGCTAGGAAAGGGTTATCGGGCAAGGCTCCACCAGCTGCCAGTTGTTGTGCAGTCAGTACTGCTTTGAGCGCATCAATCAGGCCATGGCCAAACAGGTCATCCCTGCCTACAGCGCCCAGATCTTCTGTTATTGCACCATTTTGCAATGCGGTTTCAAATTCGACAGGTGTCAGCGCACTATGCACCGATTTCATCAGTGCTGCGACACCAGCGATATGTGGAGTGGCCATCGATGTACCCTGCTTTATACCATAAGTAAACGACACCGACCCTGACGCATCCGATCCCTGCGTACTCAATACTCCGTCAGGATAACTGTCACCGTTCAGGTTCTGCGATGAATCGCCGCCGGGGGCGGCGACATCGACATGGCTGCCAAAATTGGAATAAAATGCTTTTTCCTTATTCAGATCAACTGCACCCACCGATAACACTGCATCATCATAGGAAGCGGGGTAAACCGGCAAACTGGATGATTCATTGCCGGCTGCAGCCACGATAATCACCCCGGCAGCACGTGCCTGTAGATAGGCTGCCGGTGTTGCACCTGCACCACCCGTTCCGCCTAGACTAAGATTGATGACATCGGCTTTCTTGATGGGAGTATCACCCGAGTCATTCGGCAGTCCAGCCGCATACAATATAGCCTGCTCAATATCATAAGATGTACCGCCACCCACGCCAAGTGCACGTAAAGGCATGACCTTTACATTCCAGCCTACACCGGAAGCACCAGTAGCATTGTTCGTCGCTGCCGCCACAGTACCTGCCACATGGGTACCATGAAAGGTACTTGCAAATCCCAAACCACGGTCGCCCGGGTCATTTGGGTTTGCATCAATGTCTCCGATGATGCCACCACTTTCGTTGTCTGCTGCAATATCAGCGTCACGGATAAAATCAAAACCAGGCACTAATTGGCTGCTGGAATTGGCGTTAACAAAATCCGGATGGTTGAGCAGCACACCGGTATCAACCACGGCTACAATAACGTTGGCCGAACCTTTACTGATATCCCATGCTTGTGGCAGGTTGATAAGGGGGTAATGCCACTGGGCGGTAAATTCGGGGTCATTCGGCATCGCCATGGGTTTATAAATATAGTTTAGACGTGCACTCTTTACATCCGCACGCTTAGCCAGAGCATTTACGACCTCGATGGTGTCAATCTTACGCTGCAATTCTGCAGACACGCTCTCGTTCTTTGTGGCTATGTTCAATTTCTTTTTCGCCACCGACAGTTGCCCGGCATTTCCAAGACGCATCAGCATGCTTCTGCCGGGTGCACCAACTACTGCCTGTAAACCAACCGAATTGGCACGCATCACCAAACTGTCTGCGCCTACATTGGTTGGCATGACATTTTCCTTGAAATCGACGATGACCTCTCCGGGAACAAAATCATGCTTTAATTCGCTATTGTTGACAGTCGATGTCGACAGGCCAACAGTCAGGGAATAGTTACTGACACCGGCAACGGCCCTGACTTCAATAAAGAAATCACGGGCACCTGAAAATGCCCCGGGCACAGTAATACTTTCATTCTGCCCAAGACCTAACCGTGGCCTGAGCAGTTCATTACCTATGCTATCATACAGAATCAGATCCAGATCGGAATTAACATTTGAAGGATTCAGGCCAATGGTTTGGCCCGCCAACAACTGTACACTAAAATAATCCTGTCTATCACCCATGAACTCAAATCTGCTCCCACTCAGACCAGAGCCACTCACACTGACGAAACCACCGAGCGAGACGGGATTGGGTAATGACTGCGCTAAATTGATAGTATCATTCGAAGCAAAGGCATAGTCCGGATCATTAACATCACTATCTATGCGTGAACCACTACTCGGTGTGATGGTGCCCGCAATAGTGGATACCAAACCGATCACAAGTTCATTCGAACTACTGTCGCTACCGCTATTACCTGTAGCATCCGTCGCTGTCACAACAACGTCATAAGTCCCAAGCATCAATGCAGGGTTTATCATATTATCTATAAGCGTCCAGGTACCGTTACCGGCATTGGTTGCTGTATAGGTTTTTGCATCGATGACCACACTGATACTTGCACCTGGATCATCGACTGTGCCGCTGACAGCAGGCGTTGTGTCTGAAGTAATTTGATTGTTAACTGTCACGATCGGAGGCGTTGTATCAGGCAGTCCATTCGAACCGCCACCACAGGCGCCGAGCAGAAGCACCGACAACAGCTCGAATACAAAAACATACATTGATCTGGCGAATAGATTATTCATGACATTTACTACTGCCATGCAACTGATACATGGCTGATCTCTGCGTCCTTGGCATTTGATAGTGACACTTATCTTAGCCTAGATAAGGGCTTGACACTATATAGTAACAAATCCTGCAGAAAAACTATCAGTAACTACTTCACAAACAAGCCACTAGCAATAACCCTGATTCCAGAGGGTAATGAAGGCCTTATTCAGTAATTTCCTGGATCAAGACCCAGGGCGCCGCGACCACCGTCCAGAATTCCGGCTGACGTAGCGCCCAGTCTTTCGCGTGTTGCTCATCGGCATGGGTAATCTGCTCTAAGGCCATCCAGGTATTGACCGCTTCTTTATTATCCTCGACCACGGCAGCTGCGGCCTCGACCAGATCGAGACCCGCCTCAACCCTGACCACGACACCACGGGCAAAGTGACGTTCCAGTTCCGGCCATGACAATTTGCCGGTCTGCTCATTGAGGATCGCACAAAGTTCTTCGTGTGTGTGCTCCATGTCATTGTCCATACTTCAGCCCCTGCCGTTAAGCCAACTGGTCATCAGCAACGTGGTACTTCGGATCTTCAAGCACATTGACTTCAACCAGGTCACCGGCCTTCTTCAATAGCCCCCTGCATTCCGGACTGAGGTGACGTAGGTGCAGAGTCTTACCCGCCCTGATAAATTTTTCCGCAAGATTATCAATCGCCTCAATCGCAGAGTGATCAACCACGCGAGAATTTTGAAACTCGATTATAACATCATCAGGATCTGTTTCCGGGTCAAAGAAATCGCGGAAATTTTTCACCGAACCAAAAAACAACGGCCCACTAAGTTCATAAACCCCGGAGCCATTGTCATCAATATAATGTTTGACGTCGATATGTTTGGCATGCTCCCAGGCGAACACCAGCGCCGATACAATCACACCGACGATTACAGCAATCGCCAAATCGGTAGCCACGGTCACGGCCGATACCAGCACCAGCACAAACACATCGCTTTGCGGGACTTTGCCTATCACGCGCAGGCTCGACCATTCAAAGGTACCCATAACAACTATAAACATGACGCCAACCAATGCCGCCAGCGGTATCTTTTCAATCAGCTGGTAACCAAACAGGATGAAACTCAGCAGAAACAATGCAGCAGCGATTCCGGACAGACGCTTATGACCGCCCGAGTTGACGTTGATCATACTCTGACCGATCATCGCGCAACCTCCCATACCGCCAAAGAAGCCAGTGACGGTATTGGCAATACCCTGGCCCACACATTCGCGATTACCCTTGCCGCGGGTATTGGTCAGGTCATCGATCAGGTTCAGCGTCAGCAAGGATTCAATCAAGCCGATGGCAGCGAGAATGACCGAATATGGCAGGATGATCATCAGCGTTTGCAGATTCCATTCAACGCCGGGGATATGGAATGTCGGCAATGTGCCCTTTAATGAAGTCAGATCACCGACCGTTTTCGTATCCATGTTAAAACCAATCACCAGCAATGAAACCACGACAATGGCCACCAGTGAGGATGGAATAGCCGTGGTCAATTTGGGTAGAAAGTGGATGATCAGCATGGTTAACAATACAAGGCCAAGAAAGGCCCATAACACCGTACCACCCATCCATTCAAGGTCGCTACCCGAACCGGTCTTGAAGTGCTGCAACTGTGACAGGAAAATAACAATCGCCAGACCATTAACAAAACCAAGCATGACCGGGTGCGGCACAATACGGATAAACTTGCCCAGCCGCAAAAAGCCGGCAGTCATCTGCAACAGGCCGGCCAGAATCACGGCTGCAAACAAATATTCGATACCATTATCTGCAACCAGGCTGACCATGACTACGGCCATCGATCCGGTAGCACCGGAAATCATCCCTGGACGTCCACCAAAGATTGAGGCCAGCAAACCCACCATAAATGCCGCGTACAGTCCAACCATCGCCGGCACATCGGCGACAAACGCAAACGCCACCGCCTCCGGTACCAGCGCCAGGGCGACGGTCAGACCGGATAAAATTTCATTTTGAAAACAGACGCGATTCTTGCAACCCAACTGAAACATACAACAAAACCTCGAAACCTGGCGATAGCAAATCAGCGCGCATCATAGCAAAAATTACCTATATACCCCAGGGGTTTATACGCACACCGTGACAATAAGCACTAAAAAAACCAATAAACAGGCCTAAATCGACAAATAACCACCTCACTAAGAATATGCATAAATACACCTGGCACCGTTATTCAGCTTAGGTTCAGCGAATACGGCCTAATATAGAGCCACATTGGTAGAAAATGAGTGTGATAAACGATGACAAAAAATTGCCCACATATTCCACAGCAGTATCTGTGTTCAGATGAACTGGCAAGGGAAAACCGGGACTTCGCAGGCACTGGTGGTGTAAGCAATGAAAACCGCTCACTGGGTTTTCAGCCGGCGTTTTGTGATCAGGAAACCGGAGAAGTTTATCTGTCGCGTCATAAAGACGGTTCACAAGCGGCCATTCATTTATTAGACGGCCTGCCACAGGCGTTGATCACAGAACGAGACCCGCAACAGAACATTGTCGCGGTCAAACCTTCCGTCATACCCGGCTTCGTTAAAGATAATGTATTTTATAACCGGGAGCAGGCGGCTGAGTTGGTAGGGGCATAGTTAAAATATGCCAGCCTACTCGTTACAAAAATCAGGTTTTGGGTCAACATGTTACCCAGCACCGAGATCTGTCAAAGCAATGAAATTTTTACTCTGACCCTAATGACAAAGCAGATGTGCTGTCATTGCGAGCCATGCGAAGCAATCTCTGTAAATACATATCCAACTCTATTATCCATATATGTTAGAACAAACAGATTGCCGCGCTATCGCTCGCAAGGACAATACAATGGTGAGTTTCGACTTAAGTAAGTGTCATTCTATTCAGACTCCAGACACTCACCCCAAACACTAGTTGTATAAATTCAGGGTCAGTGACAAACACATAAACGTGTGAAATCACTGACCCTGGATACTACCGTTTTCGGGCAACGCTTATCAGCTTTCAACAGTTTCCTGTTCAGATAACACAAACGCGCGCACGTCTCGATCATCCAAGTATGTCTGCCTGGCCCAGCCATCTGTAGCCATTGCTCGTACATACAGATTTTCACTAAACCCAGCTACCTGACAACCACCCACGGCACATTCGGCCGGCAAATTGGTGTTCATCATCTGATCAACCGTACGTGTCGTGACACTGCCGCTGGAGGTTACCGCGCCGGTTTCCTGTAACACTACCCGACTACCGCGTACCACACTGAAGCTATAGGTCGCAAAATTATGTAAATGTATGGCTTCCCAGGGCATGTCAACACTGTCAGTCGCACTGGAATAGTTCAAAACACCGCAACAAGTGTCTGCAGACTGACCACCAATAACAGGCGCATCAATTAATGCCTTACAATGGTTATTATTCACATTCAAATTGATGATCATTGCGTTACCGTGTACCAGATTAAGATCGCTGGCATAATCAGATTCAATGACACCACTCGCATCAGGGTCACGTGGCACAGCATATACAATGCCCTGTGCTGCAATATCGATGGGCTGGCCATTGCTGTCGAACAACTCCAGTTTCAGTTGATAGATACCACTCACATCGGTACCCTGCATGACGCCGTCTTCGGAATAAGTCACGCCGGGGACATCTTCCCTGGTAAAGAATTTACCGCTGGCGAAGTGCTCCTTGATTTCAGTAATATTCGGCGGCACATCCCAGACACCTCCGGCCGGTACGTCAGCAGTATACGGAATGGAATACAGGTAAGGTGTCTTATTGCCAGAACCATCATCTACCTCTTTTGGTCCCATGGTCACAGGCGTCCATACCGGCAGCGCGATGCCATCAGTATTGGTTATCTCGTGTCGATAATAATGATTGATTGTGCCGGTCAGCGGTACAAAGTCACCCGTCGTGCCGCGACGCCAGGAGAGCTGATAATAATCAACACCGGCTGCTTTCAAGGCATTGGAAAACTCCAGTCGTGGCAGCAATGTCCCGCCCCATGGCGCACCACTCTCCGTTAAGCCGAGCGTTGTACTATTGGTTTCTGCCTGCAGATCAACAGAGGTTCCATGAATATTATTCAAGCCATGTGCACCAATCGACATAAAGGCCACCCATAAATTTGACCCCTCCGGTCCGGTAACGGGCGGGCAAGGCGAACAGGTTTGTGCCCATGGATGCGATGTATACAGATTAACTTCCGTGCCACAGTTATAATTCCACCAGGTATGGCAAGCAATTGGAGTGGGCGCATAGATGGTAACGTTGAGAAAGCCAAAAATTCGTTGTCTGGCCTTAAAATACAAGTCAGGCTGATCAGGATTACCACACCCCCTGAAAAACAGGGCATTAAATTTTCCACAGTCATCCGTCTTCGTCGTGGCAACTTTCTGCATCGTCACCAAATGCGGGTAAAACCAACATAGCAACGGGCGTATAATCAGCGGGAATTCAATCAATGCCTGGCGAAATTGTTGTTCACTACCCAGTTGCGCCGCAAAGCGTAGCTCTTCATTACCGGAAAGCATCGCGATGGCCTTTTTTGAATTTACGCTCAAACGTTGAGCACCTTCTGCTGATACATTCATACTGCTAAAGGTGGCACGATCCAAGCCGGGTACAGGATCTGGTCGTGGTTCTGGAAATGGAATGGGCGGATCAATCCTGGGTGGAATTGGATCCAGGATAATCTCACGAAATCGATCCAGTATATCCAATGGCAACTTTGGAATAATAATCCACAGTGGATCAACCTCATATACTTCGACGGTAGCATCGCATACCGGATAATTTACATAAGACCCGCCTATCAGCACACGCTTGTTCAGATTGCCACGAACGGGACAGGCGCTTCGTAACCAGCATAGCCATTCGTTAGGAAACAGAATCACATCGAGTTTCTGACGAAGGCTATCATTAGCAACACGAATACGCTGCAGCTTTGCACCCCGACGAACGAGGTCGCCATAGTCTGCCTGCTGTTCATCCTGCTTAGGTCCAACCAGTATACGCAATTGATCTGCAGTTTGCGGTGCGGGCGCACTGAGTAGCGCACGACCTTCCTTGATAACTGCCGAAGCAATAAGCTTGGCATTAGAATCAAATGCATACGCGGCCATTTCCGGCATCTTGCTACCGTCTTCCGCGCCTTGCAATTGTGTGGATACTTCAATTTCCATTTGGTCTTTTTTAGACATAACACACTCCTTGAGCTCCATAGATTAATGCATAATGTTGGCGCTATTCCGCAGCCAACACATCTACACGGATTGATTTGTCCGATTAACGATACAATCGAATAACAACCTGTTGTTGGTATACCAATTTTCGCTATTTTGGAATTTGAAGCAGTGATTTATCTGCAACAGTAATGTGACAAATTACCTTGCTTGCAGTTAATGGGATTGCGGATACTTCGGGGACAGCTTTACTACTCGCTGCATTGAAATAAAATTACTCTATCTTTTACTGCTGAAAAATTATCGTGTTAGCCCTGCCAGATAATTCTCAACCAGGGAATCAATCAACTCATACACCGACTCGATACCCACCACATCCAGCTTACGGGTTATGGCTAGCATGGTAATGCCATGTACGCTACCCCATAACACGCGTGCGGCCGTACCAATCTGTTGTGGCTTATGTGTGGCCACCAGAGACTGCAGTAACTTCTCCAACATCTCGAAACCGCCACGGATACGTTGCTGATACCAGTCGGGCACACCATTGTCTTCGGGTAATGCATGTTCAAAGATCAACAACCAGCGGTTGGCATTGGCGGCGGCAAAGTCATAATAGTTTCGGCACAGGGCCAACACGCATGCATGCGCGTCTTGGTGATCATCAATCACGGTCTGCATAGATTGATAGAGCTCATCCAGGGTGCGGCTATTTATATGGAGTATGAATTCGTCCTGGTTTTTGAACACCAGGTACAGGGTGCCGACGGTATAACCGATCTCGGATGCCACCTTGCGCGCACTCAGGGCCTTGTAGCCCTGGGCAATAATCAATTGTTCTGCCGCCTGCAGGGACATTTCCCTGATTTCATCCCTGCTATGATCACTTCGACGCGCCATGCTATCCCCTGCCCTAAAAAATATTTAAATAAACTATAGCGAAATATTGAACAATGTTCAATTGTGTGCTATAAAATAACTGAACAGTGTTCATTTAATCAGCAAATACCTCCGGGTATTTTTATTTCGACCTTAATTGAACGGTGTTTATTTAATAGTATTACTTTTATTAACAATGACTTATATGTTTATGTAGGGAGAGAACACAATGAACAATACAACATCATTTATTAGCCGCATCAGCAGGTACATGGCCACGGCCCTGTGCATGTTGAGCATGCAACCGGTCATGGCAGCCGGTCTGCTGACTCCGACCAATAGCAACCTGCCCGCCCTAGAGATTCGTGACCACGAGGTCACCGTCACGATCGAAGACGGCTATGCGATCACACAGGTTGAACAGGTCTTTCATAACCCGCATGCACAGGACCTGGAGGCTCGTTATTCATTTCCAGTCCCCGAACATGGTTCGGTCGCCGAAATGACTCTCTGGATCGATGGTAAGGCGGTCACCGGCGAGGTGCTGGAAAAGCAACAAGCGCGTAAGGTCTATGAGGAAGAAAAACAGGCCGGTCGTGATGCGGGCCTGACCGAGAAGGACAGTTTCAAGACCTTTGAAGCCATGGTCTCGCCGGTTCGTGCCGGTAAAGATACGCGCGTGCGTATCGTCTATCTGCAACCGGCGCATATCGATACTGGTATAGGTCGTTATGTCTATCCACTTGAGGAGGGTGGCGTCGACGATCAGAAACTGGCTTTCTGGACTGCCAATGACAAGGTCACCAGCAAGTTTAATTTTAACCTGAAGATCAAGTCCGCCTATCCGGTCGATGCCGTACGTGTACCCAATCAGGGTAATGCCACTGTCAAACAACACAGTGCCGGTGAATGGAATGTGCACATCGGTCAACAGGCCAGCCAAACTACACCGACGAGTAAGGCGCAAGCCAATCCATCGGACGATGTTGTCGCGACTGCAATGCCTGCCAGCCTGAATACGGTTAATACCGCACATCCATTAGAGGGCGGCAGTCCAGCACCTGCGGTGAACTTCAATCCTCAGCAGGGCAATGCCGTTTATACACTGGATAAGGATCTGGTGGTGTATTGGCGTCACAAGCCCGGCCTGCCGGGTAGCGTTGACCTGGTGACGTATAAACCGGATGCCAGTAAACGCGGTACCTTCATGATGGTGGTCACACCCGGTGCAGACCTGAAGCCAATCAATAAGGGCAAGGACTATATCTTTGTACTGGACATCTCCGGTTCCATGCAGAGGAAGTTTGCAACCTTGGCCGATGGCGTACAACGCACCATGAAAAAGATGCGCGCCGACGACCGTTTCCGTATCGTACTGTTTAATAATCGTGCCAGCGATCTGACTCCCGGTTATATCAATGCCACACCGGATATGATCAAACACTACAGCGATAAGGTCGCGGCAATTCAGCCCAACAGCGGTACCAATTTGTACCAGGGCCTGTTTAATGGTCTGCAGCAAATTGATGCTGACCGTACCAGTGCCATCGTACTGGTGACTGACGGCGTTGCCAATGTCGGTGAAACCCATCAGCGCAAATTCATCGAGTTGATCAAGCAAAAAGATATTCGCCTGTTTACCATGATCATGGGTAACAGCAGTAACCGTCCGATGCTTGAAGCGATGACACGCGAGTCCAATGGTTTTGCCATCAGCATATCCAATAGTGATGACATTGTCGGTCAGATCCTGAAGGCCAGTAGTAAGGTCACACATGAGGCCCTGCATGGCGTCAAGGTCGATATCAGCGGCGTTAAAACTGCCGATATCACACCACAGAAAATCGGCAGCCTGTATCGTGGTCAACAACTAGTAGTGTTTGGTCACTACTGGGGTGATGGTCAAGCTACCGTGAAGATCGATGGTAAAATATCCGGTCAGGACAAGTCCTATCAGACCCGTTTTAATTTTCCGGCAACGACCAATGAGAACCCGGAAATTGAACGCCTGTGGGCCTATGCCAGCATCGAAGACATGATGGAAGAAATCAATAACTTCGGTGAAAAGGCGGATATCAAACAGGCGATCGTCGGCCTGGGTACTGAATATGGTCTGGTCACCGACTATACCTCGATGGTGGTGATGCGTGATGAGGTATTTGCATCGCGTAAGATCGAACGCAGTAACAAGAAACGCCTGGCGGTTGAACAGGCGGCACAACAGCAACGCCAGGCCCGCCCGGCTCCCAGCCGTCGTGTGGATACCCAGCAACCCATGTACAAATCCCCACGCCCAAGCTTTGGTGGTGGCGGTGGTGCTATCGATCCGTGGACGCTGGCATTGTTCGGCCTGTTGGCAGCCTCGGTCATGCTGACCACCCGTCGGGGTAGAAAAAATGCCGCTTGAACAGGGCAGTAACCCACGCCATGGCAGACTTCGTCTGCCATGGCGTTCTTTTATCCTCGGGCTGCTGGCCATACTTGGCTACTATATCGCCGGCCCGGCACCCGAACTCTGGGTCTTTAGCCGCGCGGCCATCAGTCAAGGCGAACTGTGGACGTTGATCAGCGGGCACTGGATGCATAGCGATCTTGAACATGCCGTCTGGAACATCAGCGCCCTGATCGTACTCGGCAGCCTGTTTGAACAACAACTGAAGACACGCCTGTTTACCGACCTGTTACTGGCTTGCGTATTGATGTCATTTTGGTTGATATATTTCATGCCGGACCTGAGTGCCTATTGTGGACTATCGGGAATACTGAATACCCTTCTGGTCACCGGTATTGCTGCCTTGTGGCAACACTATCGCGCACCCTCGATCCTGCTGATACTCGCGCTTGCCTTGATTAAAAACTTAATGGAACTATTCACACAAGAAGCGATCTTTACGCATACCACATGGCCCAGCGTGCCAGAGGCGCACATCGTAGGCATGGCCATCGGACTAGCCATCGTGATGATCAGGTCACGCTATCAACGCAACAAGCTGTCAGGGCTTATTGCTGCAAGGCCTGGATAATCTGCGTCGGTTCCATGCGTTCTTTGTAGTCATGATCGGCATGCGCCGCCTTGATGATGCCGTCCTGACCGATAACGAAGGTACCGGGGATCGGTAACGCCACCCTGCCCTTGCCATTGTATTGCTCGACGTCGAGCCCTTTACGTTTATACAGACTGACGAGCTCATCAGATAATTTGTAATACAGACCATAGTGCTGCATGACACTGTCATCGAGATCACTCAAGACCTCGAACGGGTAACCTTTTTTCTTTAATTGTTTCGCAGATTGATCTGGTTGTTGCGGCGTGATCGCGATCAGGGTCGCTCCATGTTTTTTGAAGTTATCGATATTCTTCTGTAACACATGCAGGTGCAGGTTACAGAAAGGACACCACGCACCGCGATAAAACACCAGAATAACCGGGCCGTTTTTTAATTGTGCCGACAGGCTTACAGTTTTACCGAAGGCATTGGTCAAGCTAAAGTCCGGCGCCTTCTGACCCACCTTTAGTCCCGGGGACGGATGCCCCTGTTTCACCTGCGCCAGCGAATCCTTCATTAGCTTAAGTTCATCCGGGCTGAATTTGGACTTCTTTTGTTTGTTATCGGCCCCCTTGTTCAACATCTGGTCACGGAGGTCTTTATAACTGGCTACATTTTCAGCATGCAGTGCAGGCGATAGCGGCAGGCACAGTAGCAATACCAGGGTAGTTAACATTGCCTTGTTCATATCAGACTCCTGTTGTCATTATGTGACTATAGAACAGTTTGACGGTAATAAATTCAGTGGCACTCAGGTTTTTTTGCAAACCTGTCATTTTATTTTTATTTCACAAACACTTAACACCAGCCCGCGCATCAGGGGCTATCTTGTCGGCACCGGCTGTTATATATTATGTTATAGATAATCACTTATTAATTATTGCCACTCAGCACTAACCAGGACTGGACTGAATGAACTCAATCTCTGCCAGCGGTATTTTTATCCGCTTTATTGTTGCGGTCATACTGGTGTTTTGCACCTATAACCCCGAAGGCTATTCGTACTATGACTGGGTGTTGACCGATCTAAAAACCATCACTCCACTGAAAGTATTGGCCGGTATTATTCTATTGATTGGCTGGATCATCTACCTGGCCTTTGCCTTTTTCGGTACCCTGATATGGCTGGTGGTCGACTGGGGCCTGATACCAACAGACAGCGTACGCGCGGTATCCTATATTATTCTATTCCTGATTTGTGCCGTACTGGCAATCGGTATTTCCTGGTCGCATATCCGTCGCCGCATCAGTGGTCAACTGGATGTCGACGAGATTGAAGAAGGTTAGCAGCACAAGGGCAGGCCCTCATAGCTCATTCTTCCCTGCGCATTCAATACATAGAGGCACCGCAGGGTCGAACTCGATGCGCTTGAGTGCAATCGCTTCCTCACACTGTACGCAATAACCATAATCACCCTCCTCGATTCGTTGCAGGGCGGCGCTGATTTTTTGTAGTTCAAGCTGTCGACGTCTATCTCGTTCCTGCGACATCGCCTGCCCTTGTAATGCATCCATTCTCGACAAGCGCCCGACACGCGTCTGGTCCAGTGTGACTGTACTGCTGGCATTTTTAGCGGTCTGCTCCAGGGCGAGCAAGTCCTGGCGCAGTTGTAACAGACGATCCTTTAAAACCTGTATCTGTTCACTGCTCAGCATGACTGGCGCGCACGATGGTCAAGGCCTAACTCTAGTAATATGCTGCGATGGTGTTCGCCAAGGGATTGTTGCTGGCCCGTAGACCTACTCAGTCGGATCATATTATTATCACTTGCTCCATCAATTGTAACGATAGTAGTCGAGCGCTGACTTTTTGCCCAGCAGTTAATTGATAGAAACGATTGCTTAAGTTCATGCAGCATAATTAATATTCACCTGACATACCCCACTACTAATCATAAATACTTTCTAAATTACAATAAGTTAAAAATTACCGCAGACAAATGTTCATTAGGTCCTTGCATATCCCATCAATAAACATCAAAATAGGTGCCGTATTAATAGTTCACAACATGAAAAAACAAAGGACCCACCTGGTTTAATCTAGGTGTTTGATCGATCCGGGAGGGGCCGATGTCAGGGAGGAGTAATAATGAACGTCAAGCAATCTGTTAAATTCCTAGGTATTATCACGACACTGGCTGTCACCATTCAATTGACTGGATGTGCAGCAACCGCCGTCGCGATTTCCAAAAAAGATCTGGATGTACAAACCAAGATGAGTAACACCATCTTTCTTGATCCAGTATCACCAAACAAGAAAGTGGTTTTTATCCAGATCAGAAATACCTCGGATAAACCTAATTTTGATATTGAAGGTCCGATCAAACAAGCCATTCAAGCCAAGGGCTATCGCATAACACAAGATCCTGAGGCAGCGCACTTCCGTTTGCAGGCGAATGTTCTGAATGTCACCAAGGCCAGCCCTACTGCTGCAGAAGCTGCGTTGAATAACGGTTATGGCGGCGCTATTGTTGCCGGTGCCGTTGCCGGTGGTGCCATTGACCGTAGTTATCGCGGTGCTGCTGTAGGTGGCCTGCTGGCCGGTGCGGCATCACTGATCGCCGATAATGCCGTCAAGGATGTTACCTATATGGCCATCACCGATATTCAATTATCTGAAAAAGCAAAAAAAGGTGTTTTGATTCGTCAGGACAATAAGCAAGATGCAAGTCAAGGTATTGGTGGAACCCAACGCCAGACATCTTCTGAGGTCACCGACCGTAAAAAATACCGCACCCGTATTGTCAGCACGGCGAATAAAGTCAATCTTGAGTATGCTGAGGCCGCACCGCTGTTGACCAGCGGCCTGACACGTTCACTGACTGGTTTGTTCTAGATTGCAGGCATAGAAAAGGGGCGCAATTTTGCGCCCCTTTTTTTATCTCGCTAATTCTATCTCATCCGACGCTTACCAATAATAACGTCCATAGTAGTGATGATAGTAACGACAGTTCCTGTAGGCGTTATACGAACGTGAGTATCTGTATTGATCTGCACAGGTATAACCTCGCTTCCAGTGCTTGCCCTTATACTCTACCGGCTTAACATTATTCTTGGTCGCCTGCTCGATATACTTGTTGATCTCGCCCTCATCGGGCACACTGAAAGGTTTCGCTAGCGTCTCCTGATTCAGTTGTTTTTGCATATCTGCCATGTCGTCTGCTGACACAAGGCCGATACTGACAACACATAAACCTATAAATACCCCATTGAAAACTCTCTTGACGTTTTTTCTATTCACTTCCTGTCTCCTTGTCCTTATGAATTTATTTCCAGCTGATAATATCAGAGACAAAATTTCTGCTCTTTCAAGCCATATAATAAAATCCCCCGGGCTCATCAACTGATGCTAAATAATAATAATAATTGGGGATCATTTCAATCGATTGTGTCTGATTCTGATGACCGCAGCATCAGGCATACACGATACAGAGTGTATTCTGCATGGCTGATATCGACATTCTAATAGGGAAGACCTTAAAGCTTACTGGTTAAACAGGCAAGTCAGGTAAAGATGGATGGCGACAGCTACCAGGGTACGTGTTCGGCAAACGCTTGCGACGTATTCCTGATAGCCATCTATAACCTATAGTCAGAGTGATCGACAAACAATTCCTTGTTAATTATTTATCAGAACTGTTTGGTAAATTTAAACTCTTTTTCGCGGGCTTCGCCTTCGGGCTTGACCGACAATGCAAAGGTCAGGCGCTCACCGTTGCGCACACCAAAGTCACTGATATAGTAGATCGCACCACGATCTTTTAACTCACGTAATTTCATCTTGCGCATCATACCGGTCAGATTAAAGGCATTACCATTGACATTGGCCTTAACAGATTCGGTTTCATTACCTGTCTTGTTTTTGTTCACAACGACCGTCACTACCGCACGCGAAGCATCACGTTTGATACCGACTGCCTTGGCCATATTAGGCTGTAAATGATCACTGGGGAATGCATTAAAATGAATGGTATAGTCCTTGTAATTTATCTGGTTGGGCTCTGCTGCCATCACCTGTGGACTACTCGCTATCGCCGTCATCAGCACAACATATCGAACTAATCTACGCATAAACCGACTCCTAATTTATTAGTTGCTACTTTTTTATCGGGATAAATCTTTACTACTAGTAAATGTATATTCCAATAGTCAAGTATTCGCTAATTAAAGTTACTTATGTGCGTACATTTGACTATTAGACTATAAGCCGCAACTGATATTTATGAATCATCTTCACCCGCGGATACAATGCATTGCGCAATAGCATCGACCACTGGGCGAAAAAAAAACCCGCCTGTTAAGGCGGGTTTCGATTCGCATGTTAACCATGCGCGGTTTTGATACGACCCGGATCAGGCCGTTTTTCTTCTGCGTGTTTTACGCTTGGGCTTGTTCAACACCCTATCGGCTGAGGTCACACCTTTCATATAGGCCTTCGCGCGTTTGACTGTCTCTCTTAGACCGGTCAGCTCTGCATTATTTGCATCTTTCGTTTTTTTCGTTCTAGCGATTTCGCGGGTCACCATACCCAGTTCTTTTACAACAGCACTCAGTGCCTTACGGTTAACTGCTGTACCATCTTTCTTCAGTCGGGCTGTGGCAGTTTTTTTACGTTTATTTAATGTCATACGCTTTTTACTAAGGCGCTTACTACTGGCGGACAGCTTCTTTGCCTCTTTTGCACGTGTAGTCACGGCTTTTTCACCACTATCACAAATGCTGGTTAAACCTGCCAGTGCCGAATCAAGTGTTTTGGCAATAGCAGCACTTTTTACTACCGCTTTCTTTTTAGCTTTTGGCATTTTATCTCCTTCATGTCAGTAAACTTTATATGTATGCATGTGGACTCGCCGACCGTTATGCATCAAATCCGTTCAAAGCCTAGCACCCTGACCACATAATTACCAGCAAAGCTAAGGGAAACAGGCAAAATACAAAACTATTTCGACAAACATCTATGCTCGTCATGCTGAATAAGTAAATTCATCCAGATCCATTTCACGCATTTCATTTTTTAATTTTTCCAGCTGCACCTGTGTATAGTATTTTGCTTCGACCCTCCCCCACACCGGTGCCGGCCATGCAACATCATGCTGATAACGGACGATATGGTGGATATGAAGCTGGGGGACAATATTACCCAAAGAAGCGACATTCATTTTATCGGCTTGAAAGTGCAGGGCTAATTTCTCTGCAAGATGACAAGACTCGCGCATTAATTGCTGCTGATCATCATTGCTCAACTGGTATATCTCGCTGATATCATCACGGTCGGGCACCAATATAAACCACGGATAATTGGCATCCTTATTTAGTAATAGATGACTGAGAGGGAAGCGACCCAGGAGCAGGCAGTCTTTTTCCAGTTGCGCGTGAATACGTGCCATCATTAATTCCTATTTCCGTATGCGTGGCAATCATAATAACGCCAGGTCGGCACTGTTGTCAGCAGCCGCATACTCCATGCGCAGTCGATTATGGATAATTAATGCTATTAAATTGAAAAAAAGAAGTCGATCAGGACAGTCATAGGCAAACTACAGCCTATAACCGTCCGATCATTTAGCGGATTCTATTTAGCAGGGATTCTTAAATTTTGACCCACATAGATCTTGTTGGGGTCGCTTAACATGGGCTTATTGGCTTCAAATATTTTTGGATATAAAGAGGCATCTCCGTAAACTGCCTTGGCAATCTTGGATAATGTATCACCTGATTTCACAGTATACATTGTTGACTCAGGTTCAGGATTGGCGACATCCAACTGACAATCGACTTTTCCGATACCGTGCTGGTTGCCTGCGATCAAGGTTAGTTTCTCGCTGCATTCCTGAGTATTCACTTTGCCATTCAGTGTTGCCGTGTCACCATTCACGGTCACATTCAAATCTTTAACAATCACATCCGATTCTTCAATATTTTCGGTAATGCTATTCGCTCTTAATTCGTTAAGGCGCTCAGGGGTAACTGATGTTGCTTCAGTAACCGCCTCATCATTATTGGCAATATCGAATATTTTTCCACCCAGCTTGCTACCCGCTTCAGTTACAAAATCAAATAATCCCATTTCTTCACTCCTCGCTTTAAGTAGATGTGTATGATGCTTTCTTATATATGACCAAAGGACAATATTTATT
Organism: uncultured Gammaproteobacteria bacterium; assembly: GCA_947258755.1. Lineage (GTDB taxonomy): Bacteria > Pseudomonadota > Gammaproteobacteria > JAADHQ01 > JAADHQ01 > JAADHQ01. The sequence continues at coordinate 31,787 of CAMYJO010000027.1, read as the reverse complement.
ATTTTCATTTATAACAGATATTGCGCCATAGTCCTATACAATACCTTGCTACCAGGCCAGTCTCTCGTCTTCAACTTCTAAGTCTGAAAATATTACTATATTTCAATTACTTTTCTAGTCAAAAAGTAAAATATTAGCATTCGTTTACAATTGCGGGTGTACCGCTTAAATTGACCATCAAGCACAGCTTCTTCAAGGCTTGAAAAAAGACAATTATGCGCGGGAAATAAACTCTCCCGTATCGGTGTTGACCTTGATGATCTCACCAGGGGTTAAATACTCCGGCACCTGCACGACCAGACCGGTGCTGAGCGTTGCAGGTTTATTTCTGGCTGAGGCAGATGCCGCTTTCATACCTGGCGCGCACTCTGTAATCTCCAGTGCCACCGTGCCGGGTAATTCAATACCAAGAACGGTACCATCGGCAATCAAGGCCCTGACTCCCTCGATGCCATCAAACAGGTAGGGCAATTCTTCACTGATCGCATCTTCCGATACGGTATATTGCTCATAACTCTCTGTATCCATAAATGTGCAGCCATCGCTATCCCGGAACAGCATTTGTACTTCTCGCCTCTCCAGGTCGACCGGGTTAACAATTTCATCGCCCTTGAAGCTACGCTCAAACTTTTGTCGTGAGACAACGTCTTGCCCGCGTGTTTTATACAGCGTACTGCCACTGCGTGATGAGGGAGATTGCACCTGCACGGCCTTGACCAGGATATTACGGCCATCGATCAGGATCACCATTCCTTTTTTTATTTCATTGGCTTTCATTATAAACCGGAACCTTTAATACTATAATTTAGTAAATAATAACATTATTCACACCATGCTGCCTTAGGTTAAATAAAGACAGTACCAGCGGCTTTCGCTATAATCACTCAAAATGCACAATCACAGACGGACTGTTAACAAAGCAATGGGTATATAGACATAGTGACACCGATCGAACATTATCAGCAGGCTATCAGCGGCGGCTTTACGCATGATGAGATCCAGCGGCAAACGGTCAATTACACACAGGCTTTATACGATCAGTTAAACAGTGCGCCTGTTAAAACCTCAATATTTGATCGTTTATTTAACAAAAAACAAAACATACGCGGCCTGTATTTATGGGGCGGCACCGGACGTGGAAAAACCTGGCTGGTCGACAGCTTTTACAGCTGCCTGCCGTTTTCGGAAAAACATCGCACACATTTTCACTCCTTTATGCGCGACATTCATGCGCGCCTACAGCAATTGCCCAACACCCCGAACCCGCTCAGCATCATTGCCGCTGACCTGGCGAAAAATATACGTCTCCTGTGTCTGGATGAATTTCACGTGCATGACATTGGCGATGCCATGATTATGGCCGGATTACTAGAGGCCATTTTTGATCAGGGTATCACCCTGGTAGCTACATCAAACATTGCCATCGACAACCTATATAAAAATGGCTTACAACGTGACCGCTTCATGCAGACCATTGCCTTATTACAACAACATACTAATGAGATCGACCTCGGCGATGGTACAGATTATCGTTTTATGCAACTTGAGCGTAGCGGCACCTATTTCATCGGCGATGCCGAACAAGGAAACAGCTTCCTGCAGGAACAACTGACCTTGATCGCACCCTGTGCTGCCAAACACAACAGGCAGATCGTCATTAATAATCGACCGATAGATTATATCGCCTTTGCTGATGATGTTATCTGGTTTGACTTCGAACAGATATGCAACACACCCCGCTCAGACAGTGACTATATTAACATTGCCCAAATCTGCCATAGCGTCATGATTAGCAATGTCCCTTACATGAATGAAGAGCATGACAATATTGCCAAACGTTTTATTCACTTGATTGATGCGCTCTATGACCACCATACTAAATGCATTATCAGCGCCATTGACAAGCCACATAAGCTGTATCGGGGAAAAGCGCTAAAAATGGCCTTTGAACGTACGGTCAGTCGCTTGATGGAAATGGATACTGACAACTACCTGTCCCTGGCACATCGCCCTGAAACCGACTGAGATCCGATTCCAGCCAAGATACGCTTCTGCTAGCGCTTTTGTGCCAGTGAGGCCTTCGCACTATCTAGCTTGACTGTCAGTTTGACTTGATCGATCACAGGCTCCGTCCTTATTTTGCTCGGCACATATCCCAATGCGTAAATCATTTCGTCGACTGCCTCAGCCAAGTCATACTCTTTGCCAATAAGCAGCACTTCCTCGGAACCTGCAAAAAAAACGGCGACATTATTTTCTGCGCTAGTATAAATAATTTGCTGCAAAGTACTAACATCGACCAGCCTGGGTTTCATAACAAGATACCGCCATTAGAATATGATTTTAATCATAGCATAAAAGGCTTTTACCGACCTGAACAGAACAAAATACCTGCAAGAAATTGCATTTTTATGTAATATAGCGCAGCTAATTTAACTTTCGAGGCAACACCGTGCAGGATTTCGTTGTGGGACAGCGCTGGATCAGTAACGCCGAACTGGAATTGGGTCTGGGGACGGTTGTCACAGTCGACTTGCGTACTATCAATATGGTATTTCTCGCCAGTGGCGAAACCAGAGCGTATGCAAAGCAGACGGCCCCACTCAATCGAGTCATGTTCGCTGCCGGCGACAGTGTAAACAGTCATGAAGGCTGGACCCTGAACATTACAAGCGTTCAGGAGCACGAGGGATTACTGACCTATTACGGTGTCGATGATGCAGGTTCTGAAGCACGTCTTGAAGAAGGCGAACTGGATAATTTCATTCAACTAAGCCGCCCCACCGATCGTCTGTTTACCGGGCAAATCGATAAAAACAAATGGTTCGATTTGCGCATACGAACGCATGATCAGTTAAACCGATTATCCCACTCATCGATACGCGGCCTCACTGGCGGCCGAACCAGCCTGATACCGCATCAACTTTACATTGCTCACGAAGTTGCCAACCGCTATGCACCGCGGGTGTTGTTAGCCGATGAGGTTGGCCTGGGCAAAACGATAGAAGCTGGCATGATACTACACCAGCAATTAGTAACGCAGCGCGCCAGACGCATACTCATTATCGTACCAGAGACGCTGCTACATCAATGGCTGGTTGAAATGCTACGTCGATTTAACCTGTTCTGCAGTATCTTTGACGAAGAGCGCTGTCTTGCAGCCGAGGAAAGCACACAACAGGAAAACCCATTTCACACTGAACAGCTAGTGATTTGCACGCTCGGTTTCCTGGTACAACATCCGCACAGATTCAAGCAGGCATTGGCTGCAGAATGGGATCTACTGGTTGTTGATGAAGCCCATCATCTTCAATGGTCAGCGCAAGATGTCAGCATGGAATATCAATGCATCGAGCAACTGGCCTCCGTTACTGCCGGGGTGTTATTACTGACCGCAACACCGGAACAACTTGGCAAACAAAGCCATTTTGCCCGACTGCGCCTACTCGATCCTGATCGCTTTCCTGATTACGACACGTTTATTGAAGAAGAAAAATCCTATGCGCCCATTGCTGATGTCGTCGAGTCCTTGCTCAATGGTGAGGAGCTAAAAGCATCAAGCCTGTCGATCCTGAAAAATACTATTGATGAAGGTGACAACCTGGCCCTACTTAATACGCTACAGGATAGTAATGCAGATCAACACGCCATTGAAGAGGCTACCAACAAACTGATCGAACATTTGCTCGACCGCCATGGTACCGGGCGTGTACTGTTTCGCAATACTCGCTCTGCCATCAAAGGCTTCCCGAGCAGACAGCTCGAATCCTATCCATTAGCACTGCCCACTGAATATGCTGAGTGTTTTACCGACTTACAGGCGACCGGTATCAGCGAACTCCAGCTGCTGCTTAGCCCTGAATTAATTTATCAGGCCATGGCTGCACAACAACCTGCATGGACGGCGATTGATCCTCGTGTGCCCTGGCTACATCAACAGCTCGGACAATTAAATGGTGCCAAGGTATTGGTTATTACTGCCAGCGCTGACAGCGCCCTTGATCTTGTTGACTCCTTGCGTACCAGTACCGGCATACATGCGGCTGTTTTTCATGAACACCTCAGCATCGTCGAGCGTGACAGGGCTGCTGCTTATTTTGCTGACCAGGAATACGGCAGTCAGGTCCTGGTGTGCTCCGAAATCGGCAGCGAGGGTCGTAATTTTCAATTTGCCCATCACTTAATCCTGTTTGATTTACCTCTGAACCCAGACTTGCTTGAGCAACGTATCGGTCGTCTCGACCGCATTGGGCAGACAGAAACCATCCGCATTCATGTGCCCTATCTACAGAACAGTGCTCAGGAAGTCATGTTTCAGTGGTACCACCATGGCATCAACGCCTTTGAGAAGACCTGCCCGACCGGACACAATGTTTTTGTTCAAGTTCAAGACACCTTGTTCGAGGCACTACACCAAATTGATGATAGCTTCGATGACCTGGCGGCATTGGTAACGACAACCAGAAAGCTAAATCAACAACTATTAGTGGAGCTGCAACAGGGTCGAGATAAACTATTGGAATATAATTCCTGTCGACCTCTCGTAGCTGAATCGCTGCGTGATACAGCTCTCCATGAAGAACAAGACTCCAGCATCATCTCCTACCTCGAGGACAGTTTCGACTGTTTTGGCATCGACCTTGAGGACCATAGTGAGCAATGTTATATCGCCAGGCCAGGTGATCACATGCACAACGGTAATTTTCCAGGCCTGCATGAAGAAGGCATTACCTTGACTTGCGATCGTGCTACAGCGCTCGCCAATGATGACATTCAGTTTTTCACCTGGGATCATCCCATCATGGCAACAGCGATTGATATGATCGTCAGTAGCGAACTGGGTAACACAGCAGTGACCGCAATAAAGCTACCGACCATCAAGCCGGGCACCCTGTTACTCGAATGCCTGTATCTATTAGATACTGGCAGTGACCAAACACTGACCCTGAACCGCACTATTCCAGCACCGATGATACGCACTGTTTTCGATCAGAACGGACATAATTGCGTCGACAAACTGGAGCATGAATTTATCAGATGCAACGCTGAGACTGTTAAGAAAGAAGTTGCTATAAAAATCGTGAATGGTTTTTCCACTACATTGAAAACCATGCTCGCGACCAGCGAACAACAGGCCCTCTCTCAGGTCAGTGCCTGCATCCATGACAGCTACCAACCCATTCTTGAGAGACTGACTACCGAGACGACTCGTCTGCAGGCATTACAAAAGGTAAACCCCAATGTTCGCAACGATGAGATAGATTTTTTTCAGTCACAGCAAAACACACTTCAGCGCTTGATGAATGACGCGACTCTGCGCCTGGATGCAGTCAGGGTCATTGTCGCTGTCTAGAGCAAAATTTACATCACCCCCAGGCGATCAGAAGCATCAGCCAAGTTACTGATAATATTATATATTCAATATATCTGCTGGAATTTTGGCGCTTTTTACCGAATTAATTGGGATAAATTAGCATCCCATTCGTAAAAGTAATTTATCGACATGTTTTCATAAGTAATTGATGTTTATCATAGCCTGTTTTTTTCCACAGTTGCTGTGGATAACTTTGTGGATACATCGTTGGAATAACGCGCAAACCCGCATAAACACACCCGATTTGTTAAATTGATCAATAATTACACATTTGTAATAATATATAAATAACAAAGAGTTATAATATTATTATGCAAACGGGGAAATAGCTAAGTTGCAATACTGACACATCGGTTAATTTGCTTAATTTCTGTGCATAAACGGCGTAGAGATGGCTTGTATGTGTAATATTAATATGCTAGGTCGCCTGATTTTCAGCCCAAAGAAAGTATAAAATCGGGCTTAATATGGCCATGTCCTGCCAATATTTCGTATTAAAATAAGCTATTTCTAATGAAATTGATCTAAAAGGCAGCTTTTCCTATATTAGCACTTTCTTAAGACGTCGCTTAAATCAATGAGAATCATTTACTTAGCATTTAACTTGGTTAATCTATGGTTATTGTACCCATCACGGTACATAAACTATTCGTTTTATGATGAGACGAAAAGCCTGGCGCAAAAAAAATCCACTCCGATGAGTGGATTTTCGATTTTGCCTCAACTTGGCCTCAGACCTTGATATTGACGTTATAGCCCACGGGGGATGACGGGTCCGGTCTCGATTCGGCAGTTGGGACTGACTCCAGTAACTTTAATTGTGCAGCGCCTTCTTGCTTGGTAATATCCTGCTCCTTTTTGAGCACCTTGACCTGCTGCTCGGTAGACAGGATTTGCGCAGAAAAGGATGTCCCGCTGGTAGAAAGTACTCCATCGCTCATGCTGATGACCTCTAGAATAATAGCAAACAGTTAACTATTTAATCGGCTGTGTGCATCAAAACTGAAGGGCTGCAATCATTTGTTTATAGTTATTTAACGAAAAAGGTCTCCATAGCAAGCATATTGTGATGCAGTTCCATCTGGCGCTTAATATTAAATAACAAACATGAAAAAACCCGCAATAAATTGCGGGTTTTTAATAATAACCAGCTAAAAAACTAGTTTACAGTGACTTGCTTGGCTTGCGGGCCCTTAGGACCATCTTCTACTTCGTAACTAACATTCTGACCTTCAGCCAGCGTACGAAAGCCTTCACTATTGATTGCAGAGAAATGTACGAATACATCAGCACTACCATCGGAAGGAGCAATAAAACCAAAACCCTTAGATTCGTTAAACCACTTAACAGTACCAGTTGCCATAAAAATAATACCTTTCAAAAAATTAATAAACATTTACTTGATTGCATAACAAACAAGGCAACTGACAGTACAACCTAAAAAGATAAACCTGACAAGACCTGCATGACATGCATCCATCAAGAACTATAGCACAAATTTTGTATATGTCTCATTTTTTTTGCTGAATTGCCCCTTTTTTAATCAAAACTTAACTTATGGGGCACGTCTTACCCTATAAATAAGGCTGGAATCGCTTTCTTAATAAGCAAATAGTAATATAGCTATCCACCACTCGGCGCTGGCCTATTCTTTTAATGTAAAGCAAAAGAGGAACACCATGTTCAAAACCAATGAATATTTTGATGGCAAGGTCACATCGATTGCATTTCAAACTGATACCCTACCTGCAACAGTCGGCGTCATGGCCGCCGGAGACTACACCTTTAATACAGCAGAAAAAGAACATATGTCGGTTATCAGTGGCGCCCTGAAAATTCAACTACCCGGTATGCAACAGCAAACCTTTAGCGCCGGTCAATCATTTGAAGTACCTGCCAACAGTTCATTTGAAGTCAGTGTTGCTACTGATACCGCCTACCTTTGTCTATATGGTTAATCATTGCAACGTCACTGCATAAACCAAGAAATCCAGTTTGCATACCCAGTCTCGCGCTAGTAATCACTACAATGCTAGAATAATGCATGCCAGAAAATAACGATAACGATAGTCATGTTAATAATATCCAATAACATCAGTCTGCAGGATGACGAAATTGAAATTAGTGCCATCCGCGCCCAGGGGGCCGGTGGGCAAAACGTCAACAAGGTTTCTTCTGCAATACACCTGCGCTTTGATATCAAGGCCGAACCTACGTGACCACCGCATCAGCAAGGATGGGATTATCATCATCAAGGCGCAGCAATATCGCCATCAGGAACAAAACAAACAAGAGGCGCTGGAGCGTCTGACAGCTTTAATTAAAAATGCGGGTGTGGTCGCGAAGAAACGCAAACCAACCAAGCCTAGCCATAGCTCAAAACAAAAACGCATGGACTCAAAAACCAAGCACGGACGAAAAAAGGAAATGCGTAGAAAGGTTATCGATTAACGAGTTAAGAAATAAAACTAACCAGCAAGCCAATCAGCCCGCCGAACACACCACCCCAGACAACTAGCCAACCCAGATGTTTTCTGATCATGGTCTGGATGATATCTTTGACCATTTCCGGCGTCAGTTCCTGTAAACGATTTTCAAGCATCTGTTCAACATGCTTCAGAATGTCATCACTCAGGGCTGGCGTATTTAAACTGGTTGCCAATGCATGCTGAAATGTTTTGGTGCCAGCCATATCTTTGAATGCCTCTCGTATTTTTTTGGCAAAGGGCTCACGCAATGGCTCTAGTGCTTCAACGCCGCCGAACATACCCAGCATACTACCAAACGATGACTCCATGATTGCATCAACCAGACGTTGATATAGCTGATCATAATCAACGTTATCCAAAAGTGGGTCCAGATCGACAAGCTGCCCTGCCGAGTCTTCTTCTACCTCGATCAGTCGCGTCAGGTTATCACGGGTGAAAAACTGCTCCATCATCATTTTCTTGATGGCGCTTTTGAATTCTCCGAAATGACTTGGAATAACCCCGGAACCATATAAGAATGGTATGCGTTCAAACAACATATAAACCGCCAGCCAGTTGGTCAGAGCACCAGATAATGCGAATATACCCATACTGAACAGCTGCGCATTATATGCAGGGACAAAATAGCTCAGCACGAGCACAGCGGCGGCCAGAATATTGGTCAACAAACTTTTATTGATTGCAAACGAATTAGTATCGCTCATGCCGGATTCCCTATTGTTGCCGATAAAAATGCTGACTTTAATATCGACCGATGGCCAAGTCTTTATTCGATAGCCTGACTATGCAAATAGTCATCATAACTACCGCTGAAGTTAACCACGCCGTCGGACTTCATTTCAATTATCCGTGTTGCCAATGATGATACGAATTCACGGTCGTGACTGACAAAGATCAATGTACCTGGGAAATTTTCCAACGCCAGGTTTAGTGACTCAATAGATTCCATATCCAGATGGTTTGTCGGCTCATCCATAACCAGTATATTTGGCTTTTGCAACATCAATTTACCAAACAGCATGCGCCCCTGTTCACCACCGGAAATAATATTTACTGGTTTATTAATTTCGTCCTGTGAAAACAATAAACGACCCAAGGTACCGCGAATGGATTGCTCGTCGTCTTCCTCCTTACCCCATCGTGACATCCAGTCAAACAGATTCTTATTATTATTAAAATCTTCTGCATGGTCTTGAGCATAATAGCCAACATTGGCATTATCCGACCACTTAACCACACCGCTTTTTGGCTCAAGGTCGCCTACCAAGGTGCGCAATAGTGTGGTTTTACCAATACCATTCGGACCGATTACGGCAATACGCTCACCCACCTCGACCATCATATTTATATCGGAGAACAACAGTTGGTCATCATAACCATTACTCATATCTTCAACTTCCAGGGCCAGGCGGAACAGTTTTTTCTCCTGCTCAAAACGGATATAAGGATTCTGACGACTAGAGGGCTTAATATCATCCAGCTGGATTTTATCTATTTGCTTTGCCCGTGACGTCGCCTGCTTGGCCTTGGATGCATTGGCGGAAAAACGACTGACAAAACTTTGTAACTCAGCAATCTGGGCCTTCTTCTTGGCGTTGTCGGCCAACTGTCGCTCACGGGCCTGTGTCGATGCGGTCATATACTCATCATAATTACCCGGGTACATACGCAACTCACCGTAATCCAGGTCAGCCATGTGCGTGCAGACGCTGTTAAGAAAATGGCGGTCATGCGAGATAATGATCATGGTACTGTTGCGTTGGTTAAGAACATTCTCCAACCAACGAATGGTATTGATGTCGAGGTTATTGGTGGGCTCGTCCAACAACATGATATCAGGATCAGCGAACAGGGCTTGCGCTAGCAGCACGCGTAGTTTCCATCCGGGTGCAACCGCGCTCATTGGGCCATTGTGCTGTTCTAATGGAATCTCTAGCCCCAATAATAATTCACCGGCGCGTGATTCCGCGGTGTAACCATCCAGCTCGGCAAAGGCTACTTCGAGCTCAGCCACTTTCATACCCTCTTCTTCACTCATCTCTGTAAGCGAATAGATGCGGTCGCGTTCTGCCTTGATTTCCCAAAGCTCACTGTGTCCCATGATGACGGTATCCAGTACGGTGAAATCCTCGTAGGCGAATTGGTCCTGCTTGAGCTTACCGACCCTTTCATTAACATCGATGCTAACGGTACCCGCAGTCTGTTCGAGGTCGCCGCCAAGGATTTTCATGAAAGTGGATTTACCACATCCATTGGCGCCGATCAGTCCATAGCGATTACCTTCGCCAAACTTGACCGAAATATTTTCAAACAGGGGCTTGGCCCCGAACTGCATGGTGATATTGGCTGTTGAAATCAAAATAGTACCCTGGGTTGTGTTAATACCTGCCACCGCGCCTTAGACATAGACGTGTATCGCAATATGGATGTTTGTCAGCGATGGTATTACTTCCGCACTGACGAAAGACGAAATGGCATGGCTGAATCAGGGCGCGATTCTATCAGAATATACTGTAATAAACAGCCATCCGCTGAGCAGGCTATTTATGGACTCGCTATCGGAAGAGTGTCTATAACGTAGAGAAAATGCTGCAACTTATTGTATTATATTGTTTTTTAAGCTGCCCCACACGGATATGGGACTGACGCATAATGACTCATATTATTGACAGGCGAGTTCATTATACCTGTCAGTAATAATACTAGTCCTTGTCGCTGGACTCATCTGCTACCACCTCGACGACAGGCCTGACAAAACCGGGATAGAGCGGACAATAGAGTTGCTCACCGTCATCGATTTCGACACGACGATAAATGGATTCCAGCGCCAGGTCGGCCGTAGCGTGTACGTTCTCTTCACCGATACGCTCCATCAATGTCGTGCGTCGCATGATTTGCAGGATCTGACGTTTCAGACCGCTGAAGACCAGGGTGACATTATTTCCCTGTAGTCGCTCTACCAGATGATGCAACACCTCTTCGCCAGACGCATCAAGCTCGTTGATACCATCGCCGACGATCAGGATAAATTTAGCATTGCGGTTTTTAGCTACGGCATCCAGAATCGCTTCCTCGAAATGCGACACATTGGCAAAATACAGCGAACCATCAAAACGTACCGCCACAACCTTCTCATCGACCGGTAAATCAGTATGCACGCGGATATCACGCAAGGTACCGTCCTTGTAGCGACCTAGAAAGGCTATGCGTGGTGTCATGGTTCGATACAGGTATAAACCGATGGCAAGACCGGCACCAATAATAATGCCTTTGTCCAGATGCGGCGCAAAACCAAGTGTCGCAACAAAAGTAACAATGGCTGCAACGCCATCATCCTTATTTGCCAGCCAGGCATGTCGGATGGCCTTGATATTGATCAAACCAAATACCGCCATCATGATCACTGCGGCCAGTACCGCCTGGGGCAAATGATAGAGTAGCGGAGTTAGAAACAGCAGTGTTATCACAACGACGATAGCGGTTACAACCGAGGAAAAACCGGATTTAGCGCCTGCATTGAGGTTAACCGCTGAACGCGAAAATGAACCACTGGCAGGATAGGATTGAGAAAAGCTACCGGCGATATTACCCAGGCCTTGCCCTATCAACTCCTGGTTGGGATCGATATGATCCTTGGTTTTGGCTGCCATCGCCTTGGCAATGGAAATCGCCTCCATAAATCCAACCAGCGATATCACGATCGCCGCCGGTAATAATTCCGCCATCAGGCCGAGACTAAATTGCGGCGCCTGTAAATCCGGCAGGCCCTTTGGAATGGCGCCGACCACCTTGCCACTCATGGCTTCAAAACCAATTAGATAACTAACGACGGTGGTAACAACGACAGCAACCAGGACACCTGGAAGTTTCGGCAGGAATTTTTTCATCAGCATCATCATGGCAAAGGCGGCCACACCCATGATCAGGGTCGGCATATGGCTATTGACCACTTGTTCGAGGACACCCCAAATACGCACGGTCAGAAAATGATCGCCGGGCCCACCGGGCATGCTGACACCGAATATTTTTGACAGTTGTGACAAGCCAATCACCAGGGCCGCGGCATTGGTAAAACCGACAATCACCGGATGAGACAAAAAGTTGACCACGACACCGAGACGAAAAACGCCGAGGAACAACTGAAACAGGCCCACCAGTAATGCCAGAAACATGGCCAGTGGGATATATTGCGCCGCGAGTTCCGGGTTGGACTGGGCCGTACCGCCGATAATCGGCGCCAACGCCGTCGCCGTCATCAGTGAGACCACGGCCACCGGCCCGGTCGCCAATTGCCGCGAGGACCCCCACAAGGCTGCGACCATCACGGGGAGGAAGGATATATAGAGTCCAAAATAGGCAGGTAATCCAGCCAGCTGGGCATAGGCCATGGATTGTGGGATCAGGACCAATGCAACCGTGATGCCTGCAATAAGGTCAGCCCGAACTACACTCGTCGATTTGAGCTCACCTACCCACCCCAGAAAAGGGAAAAATTTTCGCCAAACCCCCACCTGTCGCTCCCTAATTAGCATCATGATCTATGCAAAGAATTGATATTACATGAATTACCCCTTTGCGGCAAAACCAGCCCGGGGCATGGAGCGCATGACTACTGCTGCTGTAGTGCCTGCTTGCATTGACGGCAATAATAACGCACGCCATCACGGACAATGCGGTTATGACGACGTCGCGTTAGTTGATAGCTACTGCAGGCACAGGCATAGCCGTGATAATGTTGCTGTCGCAACGGCACCCCCTGGAGATCATAGTGACAGGTGCGCTCGGGCTCCGCGCCCAAAGATAACATGAGCGCCTGCCATTCACGGCCGTGAGGACGCACTGTCTGATGACCATAGACCTGCTCAATCACATAATGCGCGACCTCATGCGGGACGGTCTGCTGCAGGTTATCGTCAAAATATTTGGCAAAGATGTATGGGTTATAGCGAATCCAGCGCCTGTCCTCGCGTATACAGTACATGCCGGCAGCGCGGCCCTTCAGATCAAAGCAAACGCGGATATCAGTAAATTCACGCTGTAAAATTTCAGCGGCCCGGGTCAGATATTCACGCGTCTGCGCGATGACCCGCTGCTGTTGTTCCTGACCTATAGGCTCTATCACGGTTGTCATATCAGTGGCTCAAAGCGATGTGGCTCAAGAAACAGGCGACTGACGTCCTTGCCCAGCATATCGATACTACCCTTATAACGACTCGAACCATCACTGCTAAACTCGAAATCATAGCCACGCCAAACCACTAATGCTCCCGATTGATTCCGACGTAGCCTGATTTTCTGCAACACCACCGTATCATCCAAAAAGGCCAATTGGTCGCGCTCACAGGCTGCGCGCCCGGCCTGTCGGGCAAGTTCCTTGGTGCGCATAGCATCCAACCAATACCAGATAACGACGACGAATAGCGCCAGCAACATCAGTTCGGAGGCTTGCATGCCTGCCTTCCCCGGTGAAAAAACAGCTTTATAACCATGCATGCATTATATGGACTATCGAGGCATATGCCTATTTATTATACCACTGTTTTTATCTGGTTGTGGTTCTGCAAACCCTGTCATATACACTACTAAAAGACTCAATTTTTCAGTCATTTGGTCGTTAAACCGGGTAGATTCGTATTTTTTTTAGGAAAGCTTCAATGTCAGGCACTGCACTTACCACCATCATCATTGTATTGGCTGAAATATTACTCGTGGTTCTGGCCCTTGGTGCCTTCCTGTTACTGCGCGCAAAGAAAAAGCGCAAACTCCAGCCACCCCCTGCGCAGGCGGATAAAAAACCAGCCCAGGAAAAGCAACAGAATGAACCATCGCTGCTGGCCTATATTGAAAACGAGATCGCTCTGACCACGGCCAGATTGGAACAAGCCAATACTGCTGAGGATGCGACTCAACAGGCCTCATTAGGTGCACGACTAAAACTACTGGAGGCCGAAAAACAGGTCATTACATCACGGCCCTCAGGCGAGGCGGATGCCGGCTACTGGAAGCTCATTAACCAATACTATGAAACCCAGGTTACCGAAACCAGTGGCGGCGACAGGGGTAAACGTGACGCCATTTACCGCACGCGCATCAAGAACTTGGAAAGTTTCAAGGCGATGTTCATTGATTCGCAGGACAAACTCAAGAATTCGTTCGACACCATCAACGACCTCAAAAATGCACTCGGCAACCTGTCATCGTCGGATGAAGCCACACAGCTGGAGGACATGGTCGATACGCTCAGCATCGATAACATCAATCTGAATAAACAACTGAATGACGCTCAACAACAACTTACTAAACTGCTGCAAGAGCTTACTGAACAGCGCGAGAAAACAGATGCCGTTGAGGAAGAGGCCAGCCAGGCCGCTGCCGACGCCGACAAGCGTGACAACTTCAATCGTGAACGCATCAACAACCTGGAAAATTTCAGGACCATGTTCATCGACTCACAGGAGAAACTCAAGAATTCGTTTGACACCATCAGCGACCTCAAAAATGCACTAGGCAATCTACCCGAGACCACTGAGGCGTCCCAGCTGGAAGACATGGTCGACAAACTCAGCGTCGATAACATCAATTTAAATAAACAACTGAACGAAGCCAATCAAAAGCTTGTCGTATTGATGGAAGAACTGGACGAACAACGTAGTCAGTCCAATACCAGCGATGACTCGCAAGACACACACACCAATGAGGACGAGATCAAAGCGCTGCGCGCTGACAACGATGATTTGAACAAGCAACTGGTTGACGCCAATCAGCGCCTGCAAACCATGCTCAGCGACAGGGAGCAGGATGATAGTGAAAATGTCACCGTGGATTCCGAGCTCGATGGAATGAATGAAGAAATGGGGCTACTCAAAGAGGAAAACGAATTCCTGACGACCCAGATTGAGCACTTGCTAAAGCAGGAAGCTGAAAATAGCGACGTGATGAAGGCACAAATGGAGCGCCTGGAAGCCGCCTTAAAGGAAAGGGAGGAGGAGGCTATCGCTCGAGAACAGTCTGATCCTCAAACACAAGAAAATGATAGTGAAATCACCGAAAAAGTTCATTCACTGGAAGAAGAAAATGAATTCCTGTGCTCACAAATCGAACATTTATTGAAACAAGAAGTAGCCAAGACCGAGGAAATGAAGGCACGGCTGGCAGAACTTGAACAATCCCTAAGTGAAGCGCAAGGTGACACTGGAACCGAGCAGGATGAAAAAATACACGCCGTCGTAGAGGAAAATGAATTCCTATGCGCGCAAATTGAGCACTTACTGAAACAGGAAGTGGAAAAAACCGCCGAGATGGAAGCCAAGCTTGAACAGCTAGAAGACGCCTTGAAAGAAAAAGAAAATGAGTCTAACACCGTCCCCGCATCCAAGGATGCGGCAGATGGCGATGAAAAAATCACTGAGAAGTTGCAGGCCATCGAAGAAGAAAACGAATTCCTATGTTCACAAATACAGCACCTACTACAACAGGAACTGGAAAGCGGTGAGTTAATTAAATCTCAAGTCCAACAACTCGAAACCGCACTGGCTGAAAAACAGGCCGAGTGTGAAGCACTCCAGGAAGCGGAAGAAGTAATATCTAAATCCAACCAGGCTTAATTTGTACAGAGCCAAGCGACACTCAAACAGTCAGGGTCGTGTTATTTATTCGCCAATTGAATGCCCCTTTGCCCTCGCGATGACAGCCGGGATTGATTCACCTGAATAGCTTTTTTGTGTCAACCTGCAACTGCCGCTTCAGAAATGGTAGATCAGATTTAGACTACCCCATAGATGCTCGCGCTGCTTCGATTGTTTAAATTCTGCGGATTTCGCATTGATGGAAAATGTCATTTGCGCCTGCCCTAGTGCTGCGGTCACACCGATAGCACCCTCATGCAACAAACGCTCAATTTCATCTCCATCGAATTCAAATTCACTATCGCGAAACTGGCCTTGCAACAACGCATCATAGCCCACCAGACGCGCACGGTAGGCGGCCCAGACATATACTTCATCATCCGATAATGACGGCAGAAAACTACCACGATTAACCGGGTCAAAGGGTATGCTCCAAAAGGCACTACTGATGCGGCCATAGCGTCCGGAAATACCGAAACTGGCATTGGTCTGGTATCCCAATGACAAAGCCCAGGTGGTAGCAAGGTCCCATGTGCCTGGCGACTCAGCACGCAGGCGTGAATTGGAAAAGCGCAGCCGCATCGTCAACTCGCCGCCATCTGATATCTGGTTACCCCAGCCTTTTGGGTCGACTGGCTCATCGGTATTGGCAATTTCACGGTACCAGCCATGCAGTAGCTCTTGCGATTCTTTTGCGACATCCGTGCCAAGCACACCGATCAATGCCTCTGCTGCCACCGCACTGGACTTGCTGGCGCGCACACGCTTGTTGCCAAGATATAATAGTGACGCATAAGGCCTGTCATCCAGTATCGGCGTGGAAACGGCCAGATCATCAGGAGTGTAATTGACCGTGCCAACAATGAAACTGGTAACGATATTGTCGTCCGCATTACCAAGACCCATCCATCTGCCAACGCGCCCGACCATGCCATCGAGCGGATAAATACCATCTTGCTTGTCCCAGAAAAACTCTAATGCCAGCCCCATCGTGTAGTCCCTGTCCTGATTCAGAAAAGGCACGAACAGATCCTGATCAAAATACATGCCGACGCCACGATCACGTTGCGGCGCCGCCAGCACAGCGGCGCTGAAAAATAATAGCCCAGCTAGCTTTGAACTGGTTTCTAATAGACGTTGCAAAGCAATAAGAGGAAAAACGCGCACGATATCAATCCTTATTAAATACCCCGATTCCATAGCAACTGTTTTAACAACAAATTGCTTTCCTCCATACGATGGGCCAACAGCTTGGCAATCTGCAGTGTCACCTGAAATCCAGCCTCGGTATCCTGCTGCAAATACGCCATCAAACCATGGCCGTTAATACGTATGGACTCGACATTATTATTACAACGCACCCCCGCCGTGCGCTTCGCATTTGTAAGCCAACTGATTTCACCAAAAATATCCTTATCTTCACGGGATAGCACTACCTCATTACTGGTTGTCGCGGCATTACTGGAAACGATTTCCACAGTGCCTCCCAGCAGTACAAATAGATCGGCGTCGCCATGATCGCCTTCTTCTATCAGCATATCGCCATCATCATGCATTTGCCGTGTACAGAAACTGGATATATTTTCCAGTTGTTCATATGTCAGTCCGGTGAATATGCTAACCTGGTCTAGTTCTGTAAACATATCATCCTCCTGATTGATCGTGCACGGATCAAATGTACTGTCTAAAGCTTAGGCTTCTAAGGTATCATATAATATCGGGATCATATAACAAGGCAGAATAATGAAAAAAGCCGATGTCATCATTATCGGTGCCAGCGCATCCGGTTTAATGTGTGCTATTGAAGCCGGCAAGCGTCATCGTAATGTTGTCATTCTTGACCATGCCAACAAGGCCGGAAAGAAAATCCTGATGTCCGGCGGCGGTCGCTGCAACTTCACCAATTATGATGTCAGCGCGGAAAACTTTATTAGCCATAATCCCCATTTTTGCAAATCCGCTCTCAGTCGATTTACGCAATGGGATTTTATCAATATGGTTCAGCGCTATAAGATTCCATACCATGAACGTGATCATGGGCAGCTATTCTGCGACAAAAGCGCGAAGGACATATTGAATATGTTGTTACACGAATGTGAACTGGCCGGCGTCCACATTCACCTGAACACCACCATAGAACACATAGAAAAATTATCCGATCACCATTTTAAGGTTAACAGCAGTTATAGTGATTACCATTGTCAGTCACTGGTCATTGCCACAGGCGGACTGTCGATCCCGACTATGGGGGCGAGCCCGTTCGGCTACAAAGTAGCGGAACAATTTGACATCAAGGTCTGGCCGGTATGTGCCGGACTGGTGCCGTTCACATTAAACGACAGGGACAAGCAGCGCTTCGCACCACTATCCGGCATCGCCGTTGACGCCATTGTCAGTTGTAACGAGCAGAGCTTTCGAGAAAACATCCTATTCACCCACCGTGGTCTCAGCGGACCGGCGATCCTGCAGATCTCATCCTACTGGCAGGCGGGTGATCAGATACACATCAACCTGCTGCCCGACATCGACCTCGAAGCCGCACTGAAACAGGCGCAAATTGAACATGCCAACAGCATGTTGCGGACCTTACTTGCCCAGCATTTGCCGAAAAGAGTCGTCAACAGCCTGCTCGACACCACCCTGGCCGACACGCCGCTACAGGGAATCTCACATCAGCAATTTCAACAAATAGCGCAACAATTTCATGACTGGACCATCAAACCCAATGGCACCGAGGGCTACCGCACCGCCGAGGTCACTGTCGGCGGCGTCGATTGCGACGCCTTGTCATCAAAAACCATGGAATGTATACAGGTACCCGGCCTCTACTTCATTGGCGAAGTCGTTGATGTCACCGGCTGGCTGGGGGGCTATAACTTTCAGTGGGCCTGGTCTTCGGCCTGGTGTGCCGGACAATATGTGTAAACAGTAAAAAAAATGCTAAAATTGCCAGCCGGCCTTTCAGCGGCCTGTTATTTTGATTATTAAAACACTGGTATTTTGCATATGAAATGGTTTATTCGCCTGTTCTTCAAGACACTACGCGCCATTATTGGACCCATTATGTTATTCGGAGACTGGATCACCACACCCAAAGGTATCCAACGAGCCGAAGCGCAACAACAGCAGGTGGACAAGGATACACAACAACTCACTCTGTATGAATTCAAGACCTGTCCGTTTTGCATCAAGACCCGACGTGCGCTCAAGCGTCTATCATTGAACATCGAACGTCGCGACGCCCAGCACAACCCGGAGCATCGTCAGCAATTATTAGCGGGTGGCGGCAAGATCAAGGTACCCTGCCTCAGGGTTACCGATAGCACTGGCGCTGAGACCTGGATGTATGAATCCGATGATATAATCAAATACCTGCAACAACGCTTTGCCTGATAATACTCACATCAGCGCGTGAATGAGCCTGCCTACGATACACTGATCATCGGCCAGGGCCTGGCAGGTAGCCTGCTCGCCTGGCAACTACTCGAACAAGGACAACGGGTGATGCTAATCAGCCGTGAAGACCGGCAATGCGCATCACGCATGGCCGCCGGACTGGTCAACCCGGTAACCGGAAAACGCCTGGTGCTATCCGCACAGATCGAACAATACCTACCAACTGCACTCAGCTTGTACCAGCAATTGGAGCAACATTTTTCTCAGCGTTTTTATCATCAGAAATCCATGCTCAGACTGTTCCGCTCTACTGATGAAATACCGCTGTGGCAAAAGCGGGTCGCAGATCCCGATTACCAGCCCTACCTGGAAACAACTACACGACAGGAACATAATCCAGGCTTACAAA
Source organism: uncultured Gammaproteobacteria bacterium (assembly GCA_947258755.1). Classification (GTDB taxonomy): domain Bacteria; phylum Pseudomonadota; class Gammaproteobacteria; order JAADHQ01; family JAADHQ01; genus JAADHQ01. Next base: position 12,494 of record CAMYJO010000027.1, on the reverse strand, counting down.
TGCCGCTCGGCGGCTTTCGACAATTGCAAACCGGCTACCTGGACACAGTCGCCTTGCTGGACAGACTTGACGAATACTTCATGCAACATCGTGCCTGCCTGCACAAGACCGTACATTATAAAGACATTCTTATTAATTCGGATGCCGTTCACGTCGGTGCATTACAAGCACGACGGCTGATTTTCTGCGAGGGCTACCAGGGTAGCAACAACCCCTGGTTCGACTGGCTGCCGTACAAACCAGCCAAGGGCGAGATCCTGACATTGAAAATCGATCAGCTCGATATCGATGAAATCATCAATGCCGGCAAGTGGCTACTCCCCATCGGTGATAATGTATACCGCTTCGGCGCCACCTATGAGTGGCAGGGCCTGGATGAACAAGCGAGCGTCACGGCAAAACAGGAACTGTTGCAGGCACTGACACAGATAATCGGTGAGAACAGAACCATTAAGCTTGTTCGACATCAGGCCGGGGTACGCCCGTGCACAATGGACACCCGACCCTATATCGGCCTACATCCACAGCACCCGCAGCTGGGTATCTTTAATGGCTTTGGCTCCAAGGGCTCACTGATGATTCCTTATTACGCCAAACAATTCAGCAAATTCCTGCAAGGTGATCAAATTGACTTTACAGAAGCGGATATTAAGCGATACTGGAACAATGACCTCTAAATCATCACTCGTCGAACGCGCCCATGAATCCATCAGGGCAATACTCTGCAATAGTGACAACGCCATAGATGCCACCGTTGGCAATGGCCATGACACATTGTTTCTTGCACAACTGGTCGGCCCACAAGGCAAGGTATACGGTTTCGATATTCAACAGGAGGCATTGGATGCTTGTTATCAACGCCTGCTTGAACATGAAGCCGACAAACAGGTTTCACTATGTCATGCAGGGCATGAAACCTTACCCATCATCATACCCGAGCAACTACATGATGGTGGCATAAAGGCCGTCATGTTTAATCTTGGCTACTTGCCTGGTAGCGATAAACAACGCACCACCAATACCAGCACGACACTGGCAGCACTGCAAGCTGCCCTGCCGATGCTTTGCCAGGGAGGTATTATTACGGTCCTCGCCTACACCGGTCATGCCGGAGGACGTGAAGAAACCGAAGCCATCAAGGCATGGGCATCGACATTAAATAAATCCAGTTTCAGAGTAGATATTGAAAGCCACCAACAAGGTCTACAAGCATCACCGGAACTGATCACCATCCACAAGTTATATACCTAGACCATCAAACTGAATAACCGGGTTCATGTTACATCATCAGTACCGCAGCGTTAAAGCCTGACACAGAAACTGCATATAGGCATCAGCAGCGGCAAAACGATCTACGACCATTTTTTTAAAGCGCGCACTGCTGATACTCGACTCTTCCATTGCCGTGATGGCGATAAAATCCTTGCGCTTGAGATCATTTATCAAAGTAATCATTTTGGCATTAAATTAGGAGCTTCTAAGCCAGAATATTGGCCATTTTTTTGACTTTATACAAGTTATTTCAAATGTTTAGCTTGGTCCGACCCGTTTTCTGGACCCGTTTTCTGCTTTTTTCTGTCTTTTTCTGATTGCCAAATCATTGGCGCATCACTTCAAAACGAAGACAAAATTGGAGAAATGATAGATGTTCGTAAGTGGATCTTTTGGATCCCTGATAATCCAACCATTTGGTAGCAATTGATACACCTCATAATCTGGTAGTTTTTCAGCAAAGTAGTTAAGCGACGTATTGCGAAATAGTTGATGCCAATTAAATTCAATTTGAATAAATCGAGGTTTGATTCCACCGAAGACATGCAAAGCACCTTCGAACACTTCCGCCTCAAAACCTTCAGTGTCGATTTTGATAAAGTCAACTTCAGTGATGCTGTTTTCAGCGCAGTATTCATCCAGTGTTGTTACTGGAACTTCTGCCTTCATCTCATTCGAAACATAGCTTACATTCTTAACATCTTCCGAAAACGAGGCGTGTGCTAATGCATTTGGATTGTAATGTATTGTCAACGTCTCACTTCTTGCTCCTACGCCTTTGTTCTCAACTACAATTCTGCCTTCGAAGTCAGCAACGTTTTTCTTTAACATTTCAAATGCTGTTGGCATGGGTTCAAAAGAAACAACTGATGCTTGAGTTTTTTCTAGGATTTCTTTGGTGTAGGCGCCAATATTTGCACCGATGTCGAAGCATAATTTAGGATTTGAAGGAGCTAAAATATTTTCTATAAAGAAACTTTCCCCGCTTAAATAATTATTTTGAAAGTTGTTATACCCTCTAGCAGATAGAGACTCTTGTAGAAGAACACCAGTTAGTTCATTTAACTCAGGCTTAAATTTGTTTTCGCTATAATAGTTTAGAAATTCTCGTATGACTTGGTTAATATCTATTTCTGTTTTCCTCTTCATGTCTTCTTCCTACCTTCAGTTAATGCACCCTCTAGCGCTCAGCCGCATTCTTAAATTATTTCAAAGCTCACGTACTTGCTTGATAACAACCTTAAGCTCCTCTTTCTTTGTTTTTTCCCTCTGGATTTCTATAGCTTTCAGTTCTGCATAGCTTCCTATGCCAACAACTCCCTACATGTTAGTTCCGTATCAGCAGAAAAGGTGTCTGCTTAGGATCAGTAATATATTATTTGTTACTTCATCCTTAAAGTGATCTTTTTGGCATTAAAAGGAGCTTCTAAGCCAGAATATTCGCCGCTTCTTTGACTTTATACATGTCATTTCAAAAGTTTAGCCTGGCCCGACTCCATTATCCGCATTATCTTTGATGTTACATCGTTAATAGCGCAGCATGAGAGCCTGACAAAGGAATTGCATATAGGCATCGGCAGCGGCAAAGCGATCCACGACCATTTTTTTGAACCGTGCACTGCTGATACTCAACTCTTCCATTGCCGTGATGGCGATAAAGTCCTTGCGCTTGAGGTCATTTATCAAGGCATGATCCTTAGGATAGCCACGCGGCACATTCACCAATGAGTCACCGGCCAGCTCAAACTTATTTATAAAGCGTTTGTCATTAATTGCAGCCAACCAGTACTTGTCCCGGTCAATAATGGCATCTCGGATCTTGCCGAGCGCGCTCGAATCCGGGCGCCATATCCCGACACCGACAAAACATTCATCCGGTTCAATGTGCACATAAAAACCTGGCGCATGCACATCCTTGCCCTGCTCATGCCGAAACTGGATACCAATATTAGTTTTATAGGGTCGCTTGTCTTTACCAAAACGCACATCACGATGGATACGCATCAGTGAGCCTCCCACTTTTTTCGGGTGGGCCAAAAAATGCGGTGAGATTTTTGCCAGGTCACCACTCATGTCGGTGATAAATTGCAGCGCGGGCGTACGAATCACTTCTTCATACACATCTTTGCGCTCATTAAACCAGTCGCGATTATTATTTTTCTTCAACTGACGTAAAAAAGCCATGCTTTCTGCTGTAAAGTATTGATTGGCCATATTCTGCCCTTAGCTGTTACAGGTAAATAATGTCAGCATAGCACCCCATAGATCACTGATCACGGCCAAACGACCGCAAATAGGGGCATCTTGCAGTGACATCCCCGAGGCTGCCCAGCTTAAATCCAGAAAAAACCGGCCACTGGCTGCCTATTTTGACAAACATCAGGTATAATGCCTCATCAACTTCTGGTGCACTTCGGTCGGCACCTGTTTAAGCAGCGGTAATCCTACCCGATTCACCACTCACTACTAAAAGTTTCCGCCTGGACCGTCCTGAGCTTATGTTTTGGGCAGGCCGATCCCTAGAGTCAATTATAATATGTCATTTGAATCCCTCGGCCTCAACGCCGAAATACTCCGCGCTGTATCTGAAAAAGGCTATAGCAACCCTACTCCTATTCAACAGCAGGCGATCCCTCTTGTTCTCGAAGGCCGTGACCTGATGGGTGGTGCGCAGACCGGCACGGGTAAAACCGCCGGCTTCACATTACCGCTGTTACAACGCCTGATGTCGACAGCCAAACCGGAAAAAGGTCGCCGGGCAATTCGTGCATTGGTGCTGACGCCGACGCGTGAACTCGCCGCCCAGGTCAGTGACAGCATGCTGACTTATGGCAGATACCTGCCGTTAAGATCGACGGTGGTATTTGGCGGTGTCAGTATTAACCCGCAAAAACAGAAACTGATCAAGGGCGTCGACATCCTGGTGGCAACACCGGGGCGCTTGCTCGATCACGTCAGCCAGAACTCGGTCGACCTGTCAAAGGTCGATATCTTTGTGCTCGACGAGGCCGACCGCATGCTCGACATGGGCTTCATACGCGATATCCGCAAGGTCATGGCGCTGTTACCAAAGCACAAACAGACGCTACTGTTTTCAGCAACATTCTCGGATGACATCAAGCAGCTCGCCAATGGCCTACTGAAGTCGCCCGCGCTGGTTGAGGTGGCCCGACGCAACACCTCTTCCGAGCTGGTCACCCAGGTAGTCCACCCGGTCGATAAAAAACGCAAACGCGAAATGCTATCTTTCCTGATTGGTTCGAACGACTGGAAACAGGTACTGGTTTTCAACCGCACCAAGCACGGCGCCAATAAACTCGCCGAACAGTTAAACAAAGATGGCATTACGGCCACCGCCATCCATGGCAATAAAAGCCAGGGGGCACGCACCAGGGCGCTTGCCGATTTTAAAAGCGGCAAGGCACGTGTACTTGTCGCCACCGATATCGCCGCACGTGGCCTCGACATTGACCAGTTGCCACATGTAGTGAACTTTGAATTACCGAACGTTGCAGAAGACTACGTGCATCGCATCGGTCGCACCGGTCGCGCCGGCAATGAAGGTGAAGCCATGTCACTGGTGTGCGTTGATGAACTCGGGCTGCTCCGCGATATCGAACGTCTGATTAAACGCGAAATCCCCAAAGTGACGCTGGACGGTTTTGAGCCTGACCCTTCCATAAAAGCGGAACCCATTAACAAGGGCCGCGGCGGGCAACAGCGGTCCGGGCGTAAATCGTCTGCCAAGCCGCGCAAGAAAAATGCCTCAGGTAAGAACACAGGCAAAGCAAACAACCGCAATGGCAAGAATGCATCATTCAAGGGACGCTCAGGTAGCCAGGGCCGCCCACAATCACAGAACCGTTCGCGTCGCAGCTCACAAGCTATGTAGTGACTGCCTATAACGAGGACGAAGTGCCGTTCTGGTCTGAACTCGCTGATTCTTATTCATGATTTCACGCGCTGGAATGGCCGTTTTAAACGCGACAGAAGCCTGGCGCTGAGTGGCAACTGCCGTGGTACATGCCTGTCATCGGGAACGTAACCAAGCACTGCTTTGCTTGCACTAATATCCCAGGGGGAGCCTTCGATGTCAGAGGTTAGGTTGAACACGGAAAAGGACGGCAGTTCCGCCTCCAGGGCACGTTCCACAGCCTGGCAGAAATCTCTGACCGAGAGCCACTTTTGCTGGCGGTCATATTTAATGCTTGCGGGTAATTCCTCGCCTTCATGGCAGCTGCCAAGACGAAAGCAAACTCCCGAGATCCCGTGGCGTTCGCTGTAGTGACGGACCAGGGATTCCCCTAACGCCTTGCTAATCGCATAGGGGCTCTGTGGAGAAGGCGGCAGGTCTGGTGTCAAAGCTTTCCCACTGTTTAGGTGTCCGCCGACGACCCAGCTTGAGCTGGGGAAAATAAAGCGTTTGGCACTACCTTGGACGGCGGCCTCAAGCACGTTCAAGGTTCCCTGTATATTGGTCTCTTGCACGTCCGCCCAGGTGTCGCCTTGACCACGCACGGCTGCTAAATGGACGACAGCATCGGCGTCCCTGAAGGCATTTGTCCAGGCGGGCTCCCAACGGGAAATATCGGCACAAATGAAATCGCGGCCCGGCCTTGGCGAGCGGTTAATCAACGTCAGGTGGTATTGGCCTAGTGCGGTCAGGTGATGCGCCAGGTGGGTAGCCAGATAGCCCCCTGCGCCAGTCAGGACGATCCGTTTCATTGCCTCATGAGCCTTGAAATATCGTGATCAGAGAACAATTATTCTACTATTAGAGAATATTGTTCTCTGACCTCGTTTATTTGGTGTTTAGTAATACAATCAGAGCCCTACAACGCTGGTTGCACACGGTCCCTTCTGCCCTTGGCCGACTACGAATTCTACTTTCTGGCCTTCATTAAGCGATGCATAGCCATCGCTCTTGATTTCAGAATGGTGTACGAACAGATCTTTCCCGCCGTCTTCTGGAGTGATAAAACCAAACCCTTTGCTTGCGTCAAACCACTTTACTGTACCTGTGCTCATATCGGTTTTTTCCTTTGTTTAATTAAATATTAGTTTTACCATATATTTTGCTGTTTTACACAAATCTTTAACTATCACCAAGATGGGTGCCTTGTTTATTCTTTGACTAACCGTTTGGTTTGTCAAAATATCGTCTTATCAATCGAGTCTGACCCTATTGATTTCTATTGATTTAGTAGACTGTGTCAGGAACCGGCAGTCGAGAACGTCGTCTGGAGCCAAAGTCGAGGGGGTTGAGGGATGCGGATATGAACTCAACGCAGTCACGTGTTGCACTTGCAGCTGGAGTCTAAGCTGGCCCCTTTTAACTATAAACCACCAACATCCAGTAACGGCTCTTTTAATCCATCTGGATCATCATCACTGTTCCAGGCGTTACTACCACTGCCGATCAGGGCGGCTTTGACGACGGCCGGACTAGCTGACCAATCAACAGACTTATACAGTGCAGCCGCACCAGCCACATGTGGCGCGGCCATTGAGGTGCCACTAATCGTATTCAGGCCGCCATCATTCCAGGTAGACTCGATACAAACACCCGGGGCAATGATATCCACATCGGCACCATAGTTACTAAAGTTTGCAAAGGTATCATCGCTGTCATTACGACAAGTGGCATTAGCCTCACCACCGCTTTCACCATCAAAGTCGGCCAGCGCTGATACCGTAATCACTTCATCATAAGCCGCCGGCACATGCTTGGCAGAATCATCAGATTCATTTCCAGCAGCCACTACATAAGTCACACCGGCTGCGACCGAGTTACAAATTGCCTGATGTTGTGGGTGGCCACTACAGCCACCGCTGTCTGACCCCGAACCACCCAGACTCATATTGGCCACCTCAATCGTCGCCGCATGTTCTGTCACCCAATCGATGCCACAGATAATATCCGAAGTAAAACCGCTACCGGCATTGTTCAACACACGCACCGCCCAGAGTCGTGCACCAGGCGCGACGCCAACCACACCCTGGTTATTATCTTTCGCAGCAATCGTACCTGCCACGTGTGTACCATGACCATTGCCATCGCTGTATTTGCTGGCACGTCCCTTTGAACAGTTAATCCCGCCAACCACGTTCAAGTCGCTGTGGCCAGTCATAATGCCGGTATCGATCACCGCAACATCCACATTCACAGCACCGCTGCCATTACCCGCCAACGCACTACTAAGATCACCATTGATACGTTCCACGCCCGTAGGAATAATCTGGCTGGCGGGTGGAACGGGTGGCTCATCACCACCGCCGCCACAGGGTGGGGTATTACACTTTCTCTTGTCCAGGCTAACAAACTCATCAGGGTGAACCGCCAGCACTCGCGCATCTTTCGCCAAGGCCTTTAGCCTGCCTGCCGGTACGCGTGCTGCAAAACCAGAAAGCGCATGGCGATAAACATGACGAAGTCCCAGGCCATGTTGCAACGCCATCTCGTTCGCCATGCTGGCCGGATTCACGCCTGCTTTCAAGGTCACAATATAATGATCCGGTACGTGGCCTGTTGGCGGCGTCATTGCAAACACAGAGGCAGTTGCAAAACATCCTGCCATTAAACAAATTAACGATTGCATAACTTTCATGGTGAGACCTCTAAAGACGAGTGTTGTTATAGCTTTGATTATTAATGTTTCATAAGACTATACTACGATTCTGCCAAAAGTCAGTTATTCGTTTTCCATTAACATAGCAGAAACCTGAATAAAAACCGGGTCAGAGAATAATTGGCTCTTATTAGCTGGATCTATATTAACTGAACATACAGCTTTATAGATCCGCATTGTTAGAAACGTAACAAAAAATTAACAGTTTTCTCAGTGGCAATAAGATGGGTGTCCGGCTAATTCATTTTTTTATTTTCGAAAGATTGATAGTCAGGCTATTGTGCAAAATGAAGAAAAGGCACCAGAAAGAAATACAACACAAAAGCCAGCATGATAATATAAATAACAATCATGAATGGATTTTCCTTTAATCGACGAAAGAATGTTTCGGCCTTGCCTTGCTGCCTTAGCTGTTCATGCTCATGACGAACGCGAGCACTACGATCGATTTGATACTGCTCAATGAGGCTTCTTGCTTGCTCGAGGCGTGACTCATCCCTGAGCCATAACCCGGGCATGGACACACCCCACCTGTCTGCAGGTGTTTCATAAAAATCGATGTCATTATCTGCCAGAATTTGACGCAGATCTTCTGCTTCATCTTCCGCTACGCCTCTAAGCCTGAATAACATAACCGACATAAACTATTTATCCCGGTAAACTGAACAGGAGTTGTGGGTAGAAATTTCCATCATACAAGGCACATGCTTTCAATCGTCGAAATATGTATTAACCCGGATTTTTAAGATGACTGTCCTTTTTATTTGTTTAAAGCTTGCGCCACCCACTTTTTATACGAGTGCTTACATCTTCGACTGCAAGTAGTTCTTCAGGCCAATTCTGTCAATCAGTCCAAGCTGCTGTTCCAGCCAGTAAGCATGATCTTCCTCGGTATCAACAAGCAGTTTTTCCAGGATCTCACGTGACTGATAGTCCTTTTCGGCCTCGCAAACGGCAATCGCCCCTTTCAGTGCATCGACAACCGAGTACTCAAGTTCGAGATCGTTTTTCAGCATTTCAGGAACAGTGGAACCGATCTTCAGGCCTTCACGTTCGGACAGGTCCGGCGTGGCTTCCAAGAACAACATACGCTGGATCAACGCATCAGCATGTTCCATTTCCTCTTCGGTTTCATGCTTGATACGTTCATAAAGTTCATTCAGGCCCCAGTCCTGGTACATGCGTGAATGAATAAAATACTGATCGATGGCAGCAAGTTCACCGGCGAGCAGCTTTTGTAATTGCGCAATGACTTTTGCATTACCTTTCATGTGACTGCCCTCCTATACGCCTGACTGCAGGTAATTCTGTACACCAAGCTTGTCGATTAACGCGAGCTGGGTCTCACCCCAGTCGATGCGGTCCTCGTTGTGTTCGAGTAACTCCTCGAGATGCTCGCGACTGATATAGTCACTGGCCTGTTCGCATTGTGTAATCGCATCTTTTAACATGGCATTGATGCGGATTTCCATTTCGAGATCATTCTTGATGATCTCCGACACATCTTCACCGATCAGCAGCTTGCCCAGGTCCTGCAGGTTCGGTAGACCTTCGAGAAAAAGAATGCGCTTAACAAGGCTGTCGGCTTCCTTCATCGCGTCAATGGAGGCTTCGTAATCACGTTTTTCCAGTGATTCAAAACCCCAGTCGCCGAGCATACGGGCATGCAGAAAATACTGGTTAATAGCAGTGAGGGATTCTTTTAATACGCCGTTCATGGCCTGGTTAAGCTTGGGATCGCCCTTCATTATTATTGCCTCCTCCAGTTCACAATCTGGGCTATCATAACCAACGCAAGCGGGATAATAAAGCAGATTACCGTAGCCTACACTGGGCTACATGTGGACAAAAAGCTTGATTGAACTCAGGCAGGCACCGCCATGTCCAGTGGTGCAGCGAGAAAGGTCTGCTCCGTGTTTTCGCACAGGATCTTCCTCGCACAATCCTGACAGCGACCACAGCAGGTGGCCACGTTCAACTCACGCGATAAATCTTCCATGGTACAAGCGCCATTTTCACAGGCCTGGCGGATCTGCTTGTCAGTCACAGCATTGCAAACACATACATACATCGGTATTGACCAGATATTGTTAATGATAATCGTTCTCATTATCATCAAATATCCCAGTCCTGTCAATATTTCATGATAGCAGATAAATACGCTTGAGATCTTGTAATACGAATGATTATCATTTAGATTAAGAGTCGCAGGGCAATTATGAGGACAACACTATGCATTGTAATAACAGACACAATAGTAAAATCAATTATATAGCTATTATTCCGTACCACTCCACATCGTCTAGCAAGGGCCACATCTGCAAGGGGAACTGCGGCAATTGCCCGAAAAATCGACCCCAAGTTAACAGCAAATCCCTCCGGAAACCTTTAGCATGAAAACGCATGATCATGACCTGCAGCCCCAAGTGGTCAAACTCGAGGTCAGTTTCGATCAGCTCGAATCCCTCTTTAACAACGGCGAAGTCTGCGCCACAGACGTACGATGTTTTTACTGTAGCTCGCCATCATGTACCTGGAACCTGTGCCTGAAGGCCTGTGCGAAGCGTAAGCAAACCCGCCTGAAAGACCGGGAACTGTGCGGGTGCTGCCAGCATTCAATCGAAAAGCTGGACAAGGGCGAGACAGTGCCCATCTGCATGAGGTCTAAGTGTCTGGAGTATATCGGCTCCCCCCTTGGGGGGATTCAGCCTTGAATTTGAAAGAGAGTAGTTATGGCAGTATTCCCTTTGAATAACAATCTTAGACTTGCATCCAACAACGCTGGCCACCTCCGGATATCAGCAGGATAAACCGGGTTAGAGGACAATTGTTTCTTATATTAGAGCATTTTGTTCTCTGACCCGGATTTTTGCAATATGTTGTTTAGGTCCGACCCCGTTATCTACCACCATGTGAATATTTCACTGAATCTTTGCTTAATATCACCTTTCTTTTGATCGCCGCCAAATTCACCCTGTAACTGATGCTGATGAATTTACTCATCGCATAGCGAGGGAAACATCCATTCTTAAGGAGGCTTGAAGCCATGGCTCGTTCAGATTTCAACTTTGCACATATAAATCATGCATTTAAAGCTAAGGCTCACAGGAATCGACAGCGTGTCTTTGCTCATGGCGTATCAACGTCGTGCAGGTTTCCAGGATGACCTGTAGTTCCCAGCAAGATACACCACACACTCAACAATATCCGTACAACACTTTATCTTAGGAGCTTTAAAATGAAAAATGCAATGAAATCCGACACTGCTTCGACAAAATACACACCCGATGAGGGTGTCACCCCCCTGTCTCCATACGAGAGTCTCTTGCCACCGAATTTTCGCGAGCCCTGGCCGGGGCGGGCCGAGGCTGAAGAGCGAAGGCTATTTCGCCATGGACGGCTGGTCAAAAGAAGCCATTGGGATGCATGGGGACCAACCGACATCGCCTATGGCGGTCCAGTCTTTGATCGCAACAAAATGACTGACAGCATCATTCAACGTATGACCGACGCCGGTGCCGTCGGCTTTTCGTGGGCCATTGTCCAGAACGGACAGTTGGTAGATAGTGGCGGCATCGGCGATGCACGCACACCAGCCGAACCCGGACCTGTACGTGACATGACCGTCAATACGCGCATGGTGAGTGCATCCCTGGCCAAGCCGGTCTGCGCGCTGACAATCATGAAATTGATCGAAGACGGCGAGCTGTCCTTGAGCGATTCGGCCTATCCCATTATCCAAGATGCATTCCCGGCAGCCCATGCATCGATGAGCCAGATTGAGATCCGGCATCTGTTGACCCATTCATCCGGCTTTAACGGACCTGGTACGCTGTCGCAGTTCGGTAACGCACTGCAGCAGCCCCTGGCTGCTACGCCGGGAACGATGCAGCGCTATGAGAACTGGAACTACTGGTTCCTCGCTTATATCGTCGAGGCGGTCACCGGGTCTCCTTACATGAACGTGGCAACCGACACGATACTTAACCCGATGACGATCGCTACCATGACGCGCGAGGTCGATGACAACGAGCCGTGCCTCTATTACGCCAATAATTCCGTGACAGACGGCGTGACCTGGGGCGATTTCAGCGCCACCGCGATTGGCGCATACGGCTGGTTCGCGTCGGCGATAGACTGGGCTAAACTGATGGCCTATTTCCGTTACGACCAGGTACTGTCAAAGGCGTCGCGCCTGACCATGCTAAATGCGACCGAAACCTATTTCGGATTCCGGCACTGGAACGGCCAACCGCGCGGCTCCTACTACGGCCATGGTGGCGACTTCAACTCGGGTGGCCGCTGGTTCCACGGTGGCATGATGGGATTCCCCGACGGCATCGACGCGGTATTACTCACCAACAGCGATGACGTCTCGAACCCGGAGAATGTGCTGATAGCCGCCTATCACGACGCCTACGATTGAGTTTGGACAAGGCTCTTACAATAAACGGGGCAGGTCTTACTACTTCATGAATGTGAGAAATGTAAGACCTGAGGTTCCCCCAATAAAACGGACGTTTTAATTACTGGCATATATTCTCTCGAACTCAACAGGTGTCCTGTAGTTGAGAGATGCATGCCTGCGATGCC
>CAMYJO010000026.1 GCA_947258755.1 uncultured Gammaproteobacteria bacterium | reverse complement strand
CCAAGCCCTAACAACGAACAGCCCGAATATTGTGAAATTTTATTTGAAATCAATAAAACAACGGCGGAGACGGCTATACGCCTTTTATCTGAATAACGACTAAATAACCTGCAAATACTTCCGTGCGCGGTTCTTACTCATTGAAATATTTATCAGCTTGCATGACTTACTATTAGACATTTTCAGTAATTTAGCCCTTTCTCTGAAAATCATGCATCTGTAATCCAATAGTGTTACCAGGAGTTATGTCAGCCAAGATACTATCCTCATGCATATTCTGCTACAAAAAATCCACCACAACGCCGATAAAAATCACAAACCCAAACCAGTGATTATTCAAAAACGCCTTCAAACAATCATCGCGTTCGCGTTTGCGGATCAGGAATTGCTGGTAGCCAGCCAGGGCTGCCGCCAGAGCCAGGCCACTATAATAAAAAAAACCGAGCTCTGAACTTTGTCCGAGTATGATCATGGCTACAAAAATCATCGCCTGGATGATAGCAATAATGACGCGGTCAAGATCGCCAAACAGGATGGCAGTGGACTTGACGCCGATTTTAATATCATCATCACGATCAACCATCGCGTACATGGTGTCATAGGCCGTGGCCCATAGCACGGTCGCCAGAAACAAGACCCAGGCATCCACCGGGACAGTGTTGCTCTGCGCGGCAAAGGCCATCGGTATCGCCCAGGCGAAGGCCACGCCCAGGAAGACCTGTGGCAAATAGGTATAGCGTTTCATGAACGGGTAGATCGCAGCCAGTACGACACCGCCGAAAGACAGGTAGATGGTCAGGCGATTCATCATTAACACCAGAATGAAGGCCAACAGACAGAGCATGGCAAAGAAAACAATCGCCTCATGCGGCGTCACCTTACCGGTGGCGATAGGTCGGTCTGCTGTTCTTTTAACATGCGGGTCTATTTTGCGGTCGGCGTAATCATTGATGACGCAACCGGCCGAACGCATCAGCACAACGCCCATGACAAAAACAAATAGCACGTCCAGGTCCGGAAGACCTTTGGCTGCGATCCATAACGCCACCAGTGTCGGCCAAAGTAACAGAAATATTCCTATCGGCCGGTTGAGGCGTGTTAGCAGGATATATTGGCCGAGCTTTTCACGCCTGCTCAACTGCGGAATGGCGCTGGTTGGTGATGGAGTTCTGTGGGTCTTGCTCATAGCGTCCTATTGTAAACCGCTATGGCCGCACTGACGAGTCCTAACATGTGATTAACATTTATTTGCCATGAATTGCCGGCAGGAATATCTCGTTGACGAGCAAGGGTTTTGCCGACAGAAAAAACACCGAACGCCGACCCCAGATGGTTTGTGGTTTAGTGCGTAAGCCAGCGGTGGCCTGTCGGTACAGAAAATCACTCTTGTTGATGGCGGCGATTTCGAGTTCACCACGGCGCATACTTTTATCTGCAAACAGCACAGCGCCGAGTGGTTTAGTGCCCAGTAACTTCAAACGCCGCACCGGCCCTGCCAGGGTGTCATAGGGAATCGCGGTACGCGCAAACACCCAGGGTACACCATTACATAGCAACCTTACCTGTCTAATGCGGGCGACACTGGCTGGCTTCATTGTCAGCAACATTCTTTCACTTGGCGCAGGGCTCGCCCAGACCTCATCGATGACCTCGACTGTGAATTTTCCCGGACAACGGGCGATCAAACGCTGTGTTAATGAGTGCGGATCCAGCAACCATGACAGTGTGGCCTGTGGGACATCATGGAAGCGTAAACGGCTATAGGGCTTCCAGTTGGCCTCTGCTGTCTTACCCGGTGTATGCATACTCAAACAATCTTTCTAGACTTATAGAGGAATGCATCATACTGGAAAAAGCCCCTGGACGGTACTTGCCGACTTCAGACCTTTCCATACTGTATATTCTGACCCAACCAACGATGCACCAGTACGGGCACGGTGTGCGGATATTCATGCAGCAGTTGTTCCGCAGTGAGTTGCACGCTTGGCATCAGCGCCTGGTCACGTAGAATATCGGCAATACGCATTTGCACGACACCGGTCTGGCGGGTACCCAGCACCTCGCCCGGTCCGCGCAGTTCAAGGTCACGCTGAGCGATGACAAAGCCATCGTTGCTGTCGCGCATGGCTGCCAGACGTGATCTGGCCATTTGCGACAGTTTACCCTGGTAAATCAATACGCAATTACTCTCATCACCACCACGGCCGACACGACCACGTAATTGATGCAGTTGCGACAGACCAAGGCGCTCGGCATTTTCGATAATCATCAGGTTGGCATTGGGCACATCCACACCGACCTCGATGACCGTGGTCGCAACCAACAGGTCCACCTCGCCGGTCTTGAAGCGTGACATCACCGCTTCTTTCTGTTCGGGTTTTAAACGCCCGTGCACCAGCCCAACCTGTAGATCAGGGAGCGCCTGTTGCAACAGGGTCGCAGTATCGGATGCCGCCTGACATTGCAATGATTCTGATTCTTCGATCAATGTACAGACCCAGTAGACCTGACTGCCCTGGCGGCAGACATTGATAACGCGTTGCATGACTTCATCACGACGGCTTTGCGGAATCACCACGGTATTGACCGGGATACGCCCCGGCGGCAGCTCATCGATCACCGACACATCGAGATCGGCATAGGCGGTCATGGCCAGGGTGCGTGGGATAGGGGTGGCGGTCATGATTAACTGGTGCACAACGCGGCCCTCGCTGGCGCCCTTTTCGCGCAGGCTTAAGCGTTGATGCACGCCGAAGCGATGTTGTTCATCGATAATGATCAGACCCAGGTTTGCAAAACTGACCTGCTCCTGAAACAAGGCATGCGTGCCGATGATCAATTGCGCCTGGCCACTGGCAATTTTTTCCAACGCCTGACGCCGTGCCAGTGTTTTTAGTTTCCCCGACAACCACACGACCTCGACCCCCAGTGGCTGTAGCCAGACCTGGAAGTTATGCAGGTGTTGCTCGGACAAAATTTCTGTCGGCACCATCAATGCAGCCTGATAGCCGGCATCGATCGCCGCCAGTGCCGCCGCAGCCGCAACAATGGTTTTACCTGAGCCGACATCACCCTGCACCAGACGCATCATTGGTATAGCCTGGCTCAGATCACGCAGGATCTCGTCAATGACACGTTGCTGCGCCGTGGTCAACGCAAAGGGCAAGGCCTGCTGAAAAGCCTGCCAACGTGCCGGCTGCGACTGTAGAGCTGGTGCCTTATGCGCCTGCATCTTGATGCGCAATTGGCGTAGACTCAGATAATGCGCCAGCAATTCCTCAAAGATCAGGCGTTGCTGCGCCGGATGCTGCCCCTGTTGCAAGGCACTGATAGATACATCGGCGGTCGGGTGATGCAGCACCTTGATCGCCTCCGCCAGTGGCAGTAACTGATGCTGTGTGCGGATTGCTTGTGGCAGACATTCATCGAGTGCGGCCGGATTTTGCACCAGACGCTGCAAGGCCTGTTGCGTCAGGTCGCGCATTTTCAATTGATGCACACCTTCGGTGGTCGGGTACAGCGGCGTCAGTGTCTCTTCGACATCGACCACCTCATCAGCACCTATGCGTTTATATTCGGGGTGCGTCATTTCCAGGTGTTTCTTGCCGGCCCGCACCTCACCGAAACAACGCAGGCGCGCACCTCGTGCCAGAGCTTCCTTCTGCGCATTACTGAAATGAAAAAAACGCAACAGCAGCGCACCGGTACCATCACTGATATAACACAACAGCATGCGTCGTCGACCGAAACTGATTTCTGTTAGCTCGATAAGACCTTCAACAACCGCCTGCTCACCTACACGCAATGAACCCATGGGCTGAATACGGGTCCGATCTTGATAACGCAGGGGTAAATGAAACAGCAGGTCCTGCACCGAGTACAGACCAATACGATTAAGCTTTTGCTCAAGGGCGGGGCCAACACCACGCAGGCTGGTCAGGGCAAGCTCGTTTAACGCTGTCGTCTGCGCAGCTGAAGGGGTCGAGTCTGGCATGCTTAGGCTGTATTCGACGCCCTACAGTTCCAGCACTGCATCCATCTCGACCGCCGCACCTTTTGGTAACGCCGCCACACCAATGGCCGCGCGTGCAGGATAAGGCTGGTCGAAATAGTCAGCCATGATTTCATTAACGACAGGGAAGTTGCCGAGGTCGGTGAGAAAGACATTTAACTTGGCCACGTCAGCCAGACTACCGCCCGCAGCCGCAGCGACCGCACTGAGGTTATCGAACACTTGCCTGATCTGCGCTGCAATATTACCTTCGACCAGCTCCATCGTTGCCGGCACCAACGGTATCTGCCCCGACATATACACAGTTGAGTTAACCTTGACTGCCTGCGAATAAGTGCCAATCGCCTGCGGCGCTTTATCGGTGCTAATAATTTCACGTGCCATTAATTTTTTCCTTTGTAAGTGTGCTTCTATAAACAAGGCTTTTCTCATCCCAACTTTATCTTTAAGGGACCACTGATCTAGCTGCCATTGCGAGCTAACAGGCCATGCATTAGAAAATCAAATGACGGTCGATAGCGCGGCAATCTTTATCTATAAACTCCGTTGCAGAGAGATTGCTTCGTGCCTCGCAATGACTCAAAACTTAAAGTTATCAAGATTTTTTTATCTTTTCCCTTTTACCTTTTCCCTGCTCTTGTCACCTTTTCCCTTGTATCTTTTACCTGCCCTTAATCAATTCTTCTTCCGACTAATACGCATCACATTAGCAACACCCTTGGCGCGCCGTATAATTTTCGCCAAATGATCACGACTATTGACGGTCAGGGTGAAATTAATGCTGTTGGTCATCCCATCACGCTCTTCGATATCGACGTTTTCGATATTCGAACCCATGTCGGAAATGATTGCCGCCAACGTCGCTAGCACGCCGCGTTGATTGGCAACATCCACGCGTATCTCGGCGACAAAATCGCCTTCGACATCGGCCGACCATTCGACATCGATCCACTTCTCTGGCAGCTTGCGAAAATCGGCAATATTATTGCAACTCTGTGTGTGCACGACAATACCGCGCCCGGCGCTGACAAAGCCAACAATAGAATCACCGGGAATCGGGTGGCAACATTTAGCAAAACTAACCACCATGCCTTCGGTACCCTTGATGACTAACGGCTGTGATTGTGTTTCGGCATCACCATCACTAATGACAAGTTGGCGCGCCACCAACATGGCCAGGCGTCCGCCGAGACCGATGTCTTCAAACAATGATTCCTGACCTTGCAAATGACTGATCTCGAGCAACTCATCCATCTGTTCTGCATTCACTTGCGTCAATGAAGAACCGAGCCCGACCAGGGCCTTATCCAACATACGCTTGCCAAGTTCGATAGCGTCTTCGCGTTGCAGCTGTTTCAGGTAGTGACGAATATTGGTGCGTGCCTTGGCCGTAACCACAAAACTCAACCATGAAGGATTCGGGTTAGCACCACTGGCAGTAATAACTTCAACGGTTTGGCCGTTATACAACTGCGTGCGTAATGGCACCAGACGTCTGTCGACGCGCGCGGCAACACAGGTGTTACCGATATCGGAATGTACGGCATAAGCAAAATCAACCACGGATGCGCCGCGTGGCAGTTCCATGATTTCACCGACCGGGGTAAATACATAGACCTCGTCGGGGAACAGATCGATCTTGACGTTTTCAATAAACTCAAGTGAATTACCGGCGTTTTTTTGCAGTTCCAACAGGTTGCGCAACCACTCGCGTGCGCGCGTATTGGACGGTGAATGATCATCGCCGGTCTTATACAGCCAATGCGCGGCAACACCGGACTCAGCTACTTCATCCATGTCACTGGTGCGTATCTGGATCTCGATGGGCACGCCATAAGGACCAAATAACACGGTATGCAATGACTGATAACCGTTGGCCTTGGGGATGGCGATATAGTCCTTGAACTTTCCCGGCACCGGTTTATACAGGCTGTGCATAACTCCAAGTACGCGGTAACACTGATCTACCGTTTCAACAACAATGCGAAATGCGTACATGTCGAACACTTCACGAAATGACAAGCGCTTGTCGACCATCTTGGTATAGATACTATAAAGATGTTTCTCACGGCCGATGACTTCGCCATTCAGATTTTCCTGGCATAGGCGGCTCTGGATCGCGGTCTCGATCTTGTTCAGTATTTCTTTACGATTACCGCGCGCCTTGATCACCGCCTCTTTCAACACCCGGTAACGCTGCGGGTACAGAGACGCCAGCCCCAGATCTTCCAGTTCCAGGCGCACTTTGTTCATGCCCAGACGCGTGGCTATCGGTGCGTAAATATCCAGGGTTTCATGTGCGATACGACGGCGCTTGTCCGGTCGCATCACGCCCAGGGTGCGCATGTTATGCAAACGGTCAGCGAGCTTGATCATGATGACGCGGATATCCTTGACCATCGCCAACATCATTTTGCGGAAATTTTCTGCCTGGGCTTCGGCCTTGGAGGCAAAATCCATTTGCGTAATTTTACTGACACCATCGACCAGCTCAGCCACTTCCTTGCTGAACTCTCTCTCTATATGTTCCTTGGCGGTGGGAGTATCTTCGATAACATCATGCAAAATGGCAGCGATAATACCTTCATAATCCATGCGCATATCGGCAAGGATTTTGGCAACCGCCAATGGGTGGGTAATATAAGGCTCGCCCGACATGCGCTGCTGGCCTTCGTGCGCTTCGGCACCGAACAAGTAAGCGCGATAGACCTGGCGTACCTGTTCAGGCTCAAGATAGCTCTCCAGCAACTCACTGAGATGGCTGACTCTGAATATTTCATCCTGCGCTGGTAAGGCCTCTACACTCAAACCTGCTCGCACTCACAATGGATGGCTTGATGATAGCCACGCACGGCTTTTATTCAGCCGGTGTTTCAGGACTGCTGTCTTCAGCACTATCACTACTGGCAGCAGGCAGGGCCTGCGATAATTCGTCTACCACTTCCTGCATTCTGGCTTCAGTGATCTCGAAAGCAGACTCGGCATCTTCGAGCTTGTTCAGGTCTTCATCCAGAATGGATGCGTCGACATGTCCTTCGGCGATTTCTCGCAGCGACATGACGGTCGGCTTATCGTTTTCCCAGGGTAAATGGGCTTCGGCGCCATTACTTAATTGGCGGGCGCGTTTTGCAGCCACCAGCACCAACTGGAAGCGGGTTTCAACATTACTCAGGCAATCTTCTACCGTGACTCGGGCCATGGTTTTACTCCAATAATTTTAAAATGAAACGGTATCAGTCTGACCGCCGATCAAGGCAGCCGTCATCGCCGTTGAGGGCATGAACCCAAAATCATAAAACGGACGACTATTTTATAAGGTATCGCTACTTTATGCCAATAATTCGTTCAACAACGGTGCATAGCGCTTTGCCTGCACCTGAAGACGCAGCCTTTGGGCGACAAATATGGCACGCAATTCGGCCAAGGCGGTATCAAAGTCATCATTGATGACCAGGTACTCATACTCATCATAATGCGAGGATTCGCTGCGAGCATCACGCATACGTCGTTCGATTATGTCAGCACCGTCCTGGCCACGCCCGCGGAGGCGTTCTTGCAGTGCTGCTACTGACGGCGGTAGGATAAAAATACCAGTACAATCAGGTAGTTGCTCCCTTACCAGACGTGCGCCCTGCCAGTCGATCTCAAGGATTACATCGACGCCCTGGGCCAGTTGCGCCTCGACCGACTGACGCGAGGTGCCGTAGAAATTATCGAACACCTGGGCGTGTTCGAGAAAATCGCCAGCGGTGATCATGGACTGGAATTTTTCCACATCAGTAAAATGGTAATGGCTACCATCCTCTTCACCGGGACGCGGCGCGCGCGTGGTATGCGAGACCGACACGACGATACCCGCGGTCGATTCAAGCAAGGCATTGACGAGGCTGGTTTTACCGGCACCTGAGGGCGCGGAGATGACATAGAGCGATCCGTTGACCGCTGGCTTTTCATTGTTCATAAATCGTCAACCCTAGAGCGGGTGCCGCTCTAGTCAAATCGTCACGGTTACCCTCAGTAAAAAATAGAGCCCACAGGATAGAGACATTAAGCCGTCGGGGCAAGCAATCGAGCATCCAGACTGCGGCGTCTATTCAATATTCTGTATCTGTTCGCGCATCTGTTCGATCAATACCTTCAGGTCCACCGAGGCCCCGGTGGATTCGAGCGCCACTGATTTCGATCCGAGGGTATTGGCCTCGCGGTTCAGCTCCTGCATCAGGAAATCCAGGCGCCGCCCTACTGGCTCGTCACGCTCAAGCACGGCAAGCACTTCACCGACATGGGTGTGCAAACGGTCGAGCTCTTCATCCACGTCCATCTTTTGTAATTGCAGCACCAATTCCTGCTCCAGGCGCGCCGCATCAACCTCGATATCAATTTCCTGCAGCCGAGTCGTCAGACGTTCACGCAAGCGCTGGCGAATAGCGGGCAGGCTTTCGCGCAGGCGCTCGACTATGCCCTGAATGGACTGGCAACGGGTCTTCACGATGGCTTTCATGCTGCTGCCTTCGCGTTCTCGGTTCTCGACCAGTTGCCGTAGCGACTGTTCAAGCAATTCCAGGGCCAGGGCCTTGATCGGTTCCAGATCGGCTTCACCTTCTTCGACCACTCCAGGCCAGCGCAACAGGTCCATCGCCCGCGCGACACTGGGGTCATTGGTCAATTCCCTGGCCTGATGATGCAGCTGTATGAAGCGTTCAGCCTGCTCTTCATTCAGTTGGGTCTCACATAGAGCACCCACATGGCGATTGAATCGCAGGCTACACTCCACTTTGCCGCGCTTCAGGTGCTGGGCTATTTTTTCCCGGATCGGCGCCTCCAGCATACGCAGTTCTTCCGGCAGGCGCAGACTCAGCTCCAAATAACGATGATTCAGCGACCTGAGTTCCCAAACCAGGCTGCCCCAGGGCTGCTGACAATCCGTACGGGCAAAGCCCGTCATACTTTTTATCATATCAAGTTAACCCTCAATTGGACGATATATAGAGCTAAATACATTGATTTTAATGGAAAATAGGGCGAGATAGAAGTATTTATGCCCTTGTTTAATGACGATTAAAGCGACTATGGCAGGCCAGAGCAAACAATTACCACCCGGCACGGTACTCGAAAATTTCCGCATCCTGAACACCATGGGCGGCGGTGGTTTCAGTATAGTCTACCTGGCTGAAGAGATCGGTAGCGGCCGCCAATTTGTCATCAAGGAGTATTTACCGTCACGCCTGGCCACCCGCGCTGCCGATCAAAGCGTCATGCCTCTCGACGATAACAAGCTGCTGGCATTCCAGAAAGGTCGCATGATGTTCTTCCAGGAGGCCAGCACGCTGGCGACCCTGCAACACCAAAACATTGTCAATGTACGTAGCTTTTTCCGCGCCAATAACACCGTCTACATGGCCCTTTATTATGATACCGGCGTCGATTTGCAGCATTACATCAAGAAGCGTGGCGGCAAACTCAGTGAAAAATTCATTATGACCATATTGCCGCCGCTGATTGAAGCCTTGAAGATCATCCATGAAAAAGGCTACCTGCACCTGGACATCAAGCCCGGCAATATCCAGATACGCAGCGGCGGCAGCCCCTTGCTACTGGATTTTGGCGCTATCCATCAGCGCCAGCTGAGCCGTCAGAACCAGGTGGGGCACGTCAGCTCACAGGGGTATTCGCCGGTTGAGCAATATAATCGCAATGGCTATATGGGCCCGTGGACCGACATCTATGCCCTTGGTGCGACCCTGTATACCTGCATGAACGGCAAACCGCCACCGCCCGCCTATAACCGCGATGAAGAGGATACCCTGAAGCCGGCGGCCAAGGCATTTCGCAAACACTATTCAAAAACACTGCTTAAGGCAGTAGACTGGGCTCTGGATATAAATCCTGAATTACGCCCGCAAAGCCTCGATGACTTTCTGCAGGCCCTACAACCAACAAACAAGAAAGACAAATCAATGACAGCAAAAATTTTGGGCCGATTTAACCCAAGATCAAGCCGGACTCGATAACGCATGATTCAATATGACAAAGGCGTTGCCACTCGCGTTGGCAATCGCGAAATGAATCAGGATCGCGCTTGCATCGTAGAACATAATGATGACCTGTTGATTCTCGTTGCCGACGGCATGGGCGGACATAAGGGTGGCGAAATAGCGGCCCAGGAAGCACTGGATTGTTTTACTGCCAATCTCAAACGCCAACAGACACCGCTGGCCGACCCGGCCGGCTTCCTGGAAATGTGCATGCTCGAGGCGCACAGGAATATTGCGCGTCTGGGTGAACGTGAAGACCCTCCCATCTACCCCCGCACCACCTGTGTCGCCTGCCTGATACAGCAAAACCAGGCATGGTGGATTCATCTGGGTGACAGTCGCCTGTATTTCCTGCGTGATGGCGCCATCTTCGAACGCACCCGTGATCATACCTATATAGAAGAACTGTACCAAAATGCCGTCATTACCGAGGAAGAGATGCGCACCCATCCAATGCGCAACTATGTCACCTACTGTATTGGCGGGCCCAGTAATATGCCACCGGTCAGCAGTGGCCATTGTGACGACCTGCAGGTCGGTGATATGTTCATGCTGTGTACCGATGGGCTCTGGGGTGCCATCGATGTCGAGGATATCACCCGTCTGAATGGCATTGCCATGGATACTGCGATCAACCGTATGGCCGAGGAAGCCGAGCGCATCAGTCACCCGAACAGCGACAATGTAACCCTGGCAGGGATCAAGGTATTGGCAGTCGATAGCGACAGCGAACAGCAGCCATAACAATTTAAGCCCTGCGGCAATCCCCCTGCTTTAATTATTACTTTTTACCCGACCCGCATACCGTTATACTCTCAGCCCCTAAACCAACCGAAGCCAATAGAAGGATAAGCCTTATGCGACCCAGTGGACGTGCCCAGGACCAGATGCGAGAGATCAAAATCACGCGCAAATTTACCAAACATGCAGAAGGCTCGGTGCTGGTCGAGTTCGGCGACACCAAGGTGATTTGCACGGCCTCGGTTGAAGAGCGGGTACCCGGATTTTTGCGCGGCCAGGGCCAGGGCTGGGTCACGGCCGAGTATGGCATGCTGCCACGCTCGACCGGCTCGCGCATGGGACGTGAGGCCGCACGCGGTAAACAGGGCGGCAGGACCATGGAAATCCAGCGCCTGATTGGACGTTCGCTGCGTGCCGTGATTGACCTGGAAGCACTCGGTGAGCGCAGTATCGCCATTGACTGTGACGTAATTCAGGCCGATGGCGGCACCCGTACCGCATCAATCACTGGTGGTTATGTCGCCCTCGCCGATGCAATTTCGCACCTGCAGGAACAGAAACTGTTAAAGACCAACCCACTACTGGGTCAGGTTGCTTCCGTATCGGTCGGCATCTATAAAGACCAGCCGGTGCTCGACCTCGACTACGATGAGGACTCGAATGCGGAGACCGATATGAACGTGGTTATGAATGACCAGGGCCAGTTCATCGAGGTCCAGGGCACGGCCGAAGGGCACGCCTTCAGTCAGGACGAACTTAATACGATGCTCGATTATGCACGCCACGGGATTGTCGAACTGGTGCAGCATCAGAAAGCGGCGCTGGAAGTCTGATTTAGCGGCCAGCACCACCTTTTATGTCGGCTTGGGTTATAATGTTAGTCACACTGTGAACGACTATGAATAAAATAGTATTGGCCAGTAATAATGCCGGCAAGGTGCGCGAGTTCAACCAGCTACTGGGCGGACTCGACATCGAGGTCGTGCCCCAGGCCGCGCTCGGTGTCAGTGATATTGAAGAAACCGGCCTCAGCTTTGTCGAGAACGCCATCCTCAAGGCCAGAAATGCGGCGCAACAGTCCGGCCTGGCCGCGATCGCCGACGACTCTGGTATTGAGGTCGATGCATTAAAAGGTGCGCCCGGTATCTACTCGGCACGCTATGCAGGTAACGATGCCAGTGACGACGACAATCTGCACAAGCTACTCGAGGCGCTGACAGATGTACCCGACGCACAACGCACGGCACGTTTCCAATGCCTGCTGGTGTATATGCGTCATGCCGCAGACCCGACACCGCTGATCTGCCAGGGCACCTGGGAAGGCCGTATCTTGCATGCCCCTCGCGGTGACAATGGCTTTGGCTATGACCCGGTATTTTATGTCGAAGAGCAAGGCTGCACATCGGCCGAACTGACGGCAGCAACCAAGAACGAACTGAGCCACCGTGGCCAGGCATTACAGAAACTGCTAAGAGCATTACACACACTATGAGCCAACAAGTTGAATTGTTATCACCCGCTGGCAGCCTGCTCAGCATGCAACATGCCTTTGCCTTTGGCGCCGATGCCGTCTATGCGGGTCAGCCACGTTACAGCCTGCGCGTACGTAATAATGAATTCACGTTGGACAAGCTTGAACAAGGTATCAATAACGCGCATCAGCTCGGCAAGAAGTTGTTCGTCGCCAGCAACCTACTACCGCACAACAGCAAGGTTGATACCTACCTGAACGACATCGAACCGGTCATCGCGCTGGGTCCAGACGCACTGATCATGGCCGATCCGGGACTGGTCATGCTGGTGCGCGAACGCTGGCCGGAGATGCCGATACACCTGTCAGTGCAGGCCAATACGATGAACTATGCGGCTGTCAATTTTTGGAAGTCAGTGGGCGTTTCGCGCATCATCCTGTCGCGCGAACTGTCCCTGGATGAGATTGAGGATATCCGTCAACGCTGCCCGGATATGGAGCTCGAGGTATTCGTGCATGGCGCCCTGTGCATCGCCTATTCCGGCCGCTGCCTACTGTCCGGCTATTTCAATCACCGCGACCCGAACCAGGGTAGCTGTACCAATGCCTGTCGCTGGGAATACTATCTGTCCCCCGCTGAAGAAGATGCCAGTGGCGACATCCGTGCCATCCACCCAGCACAGGATCCTGCAATGTTATCGCAATGCGGTGACCTGCAACGTCACCCGGCGGCCAATCAAGTTTACTTGCTTGAGGAAGGCCAGCGCCGTGGCGACATGATGCCGATCATGGAAGATGAACTCGGTACCTATATCATGAATTCCAAGGACCTGCGCGCGGTCGAACATGTGCAACGTCTGGTTGACATCGGTGTCGACTCGCTGAAGATCGAGGGACGCACCAAATCACATTATTATGTCGCCCGCACCGCGCAGATCTACCGCCAG
Organism: uncultured Gammaproteobacteria bacterium; assembly: GCA_947258755.1. Taxonomy (GTDB): domain Bacteria; phylum Pseudomonadota; class Gammaproteobacteria; order JAADHQ01; family JAADHQ01; genus JAADHQ01. Next base: position 11,974 of record CAMYJO010000026.1, on the reverse strand, counting down.
GCTATCGATGATGCGGTCGCCGGCAAGCCCTTTGACGAACGCCTGCTGGGCGCACTGGAAGGACTCGCTAACCGCGGTTATACCGATGGTTTTTATCAGCGCCACCATACCCGCGAACACCAGAATTACCTGGAAAATGTATCCAAGCAATACCAACAACAGTTTGTCGGTGAGATCACCCACTACGATGCGGACAGCGGCCTGGCAGACATTACGGTCAAGAACAAATTTGCGGTCGGTGATTCGCTGGAGCTGATCCAGCCACAAGGAAACCGGCATTTTACCGTGACCAGCATGCATGATATGCACGATCAGGAGTTGCCGGCGGCACTCGGCAGTGGCTATAGGGTAAAAATACCGCTGCCCATGGCACCCGGTACACCTGCGCTGTTGGCCAAGAACTTTATCCAGGACAAGGAAATACCCGCCATTAAAAAGGGGCCGTAAACGACCCCTATCATACCAGGTTGGAAATGTACCATTTTTCAAAGACCTAGCAACAAATGACCCCAAATCTTGCGCTTCCGTGCGCACTCCATGTCCACTTGCTACCGTCAATAGCCCTTAAATCCTGGTGACTGTAGATTACTTGGCAGGCCTTACAAACAACTTACAAATGACAAATAACTGTCCATTATTTATGCCTGAATGGATTTATACAGCTCAAAGGTCGCTTTAGATGGAGAAATCCCGAGGATATTGGATAAATTCTTGCGGCAACGCTGGTACAGCAGAATCGCATCACTATCACGACCAGCGGCGCAATAACTGCTCATCAAGGCCTGATAGAACTCCTCGGCCACCGGATCGACCTCCAATGCACGTTCATAACACTGAATGCTGCGCTCGATCTGACCGAGCTGTTGCCAGTATTGACCGATGGCAACGGTCAACTTGAGAAAACGCAGGCGCAATTTTTCCTGCATCGGTGCATAGGCGAAATGACGCTCATCGGCCCCCATAAAGTCGCCTTGATACAAGTGAAAAAACTGCTCACAAAGTTGTTGCACGCTGCCCTGATCCTCAACCTGCTGTGCACTCAGGATATCCTGCAACCTGCCGGCAATGCGTAAGAAGGCCAGATTATCGACCCAGATATAACGCGTGTCCAGCGACAAGCGCCCATCCACCATGATCACCGCCGCCTCGGATAGCAACTTGCGCAATCGATGGGTCGTGGTATACAGCGACTGGATCGCGGCATCGCCTTCAGAATCTGGCCATAGTATCTCTATCAACGTTTCCTGACCAATCTGTCGACCACCCTGGGCAATCAGCACCTTCAATAATTCCAGTGGTTTTTTACTCGACTTGGCGGTGATCGCCATGGCCTCACCGTAGCGTGTCAGCGAGAACCGTCCCAGAGTATAAATACGAATTGGCCACTGCCAGTTATCCAGATGCAGCGGGGCACTGGTCGGGATCAGGCTATGGCTACGCACCAACTCACTGATGAAGCCTTCCTCCTGACCCTGTTCGAGCGCCTGTACACAGTTATCGGCCAGACTCATGTCCCACCAGTAGCCATGATAGACCCTGTCAAGGTCACGTTCGGACGCATAGGCCTCTTTCAGAAAATTGATGCCACGTTCTATTTCCTGGCAGGAAAAGGCCGCTTCACTGGCCACCCGTCGGTTCAGATAGCGCAGACTATGACTCTGTATGCGTTCGGCTAGATCAACAATACGACTGAGATGAAAGACGACCTCGGATAACTTACCCTGGCGGATCAGGCATAAGGCCAAGATCAGGCGTGCCAGGCACTGAGGATAGAGGGCACCGGATTGCTGCCCGGCAGCCAGCGCTGTTTCCGCATACTCCAACGCCATACCCAGTTCACCGCGCACAATAGCCAAACCGGCGGCCAGGTAATGATAATGCACGACATCGACCAGACGGTTGCGATCGAGCCCGGCCTCCATTTGTTGCAGGTATTTTTCCGCCTGTTCAATTTTATTCAGCGCACAGGAGGAATACACCCCGCTGGCCAATAACAAGGAATCACAAACATGTATTTCAGAGGCATTGGCCACATCCAGGCCATTTTTCACTGCCTTGATCGATGCCTCGGCATCGCCACTTTTCCATAAAAAGGTAGCCTCGTTTGAGTACCACAGGATCTGTGACAACGGCTCCATCTCATCCAGCTGCATGGACTGCATTAACACCTTACGTAAGACCTTGGCCTTGGGCAGGTCGCCGGTCCAGACCGAATAATACAACAACAACTGACTGCCCAGACTGAGGCGCTGGGCTGCCCACGGCGAATTAAAAATGACTTCGCGTACTTTTTCTTCCCAATAGGAAATTTGTTCATGGTCGGGCTGTCGATACATCAGCGCACTGAACATGGCAATGGACACACGTGCATTGACAGCGGCATCCATGGTTGCCTGTTCACGCTGGTACAGGTCATCCATAATCGGTATCCATTTATCCAGATCAGTAAAACAGGCAAAGTCATGCACATAGGTCTCGATGATACCTGCCCATGACAGCAACTGCCCGGCGCGTTGTGATTGCGCGCTGAAATTTTCGAAGGCGCGGACAAAATGATTGCGGCTATCACGGATGCTGACCGGCTGCAGGCTCATCGCCAACCAGTATTCCATCCACGGGTCCTTGTCGAGATAATCCATCGGCATGGACTGTAGCCAGCCACGCAATAACAGATGCCGCCCTTGTTGCATCAAGGCCGCACCATGCTTCTTTACCAGCATTGCGATCTTGTCCCACTCCTTGGCCTGGCGATACAAGGCTACGGCTTCGGCGAAACAATCCAGATCAAGTAACAGCTCAGCAGCATGGGCATGAATTTGTCGCAGCTCCCTGGCGTTGAAAAATGTTTCCTGGCGACTGAGCAGGAATTCACGAAACAAGGGATGATATTCATGCGCATCGGCAGTTGAGGCAGAACGATAAGTAAAATAATTACGCTGTGTCAGGTTCTGCAGGATCGTACCGGCCTCGGGATTGCGGGTCAGCGATTCGGCCATGTCGGCGGTGAAGAATGGTAACAATGCCGTCTTCAACAGGAATTCACGCGTCTCCAAGGTCTCACCCTGGAATATCTCACCGGCAAAATAATCAAAAATTAGACTGTGGTTGTCCTGTCGGGCAAAGTCCTGCGGAATGGTAGTTTTGCCGGATTGTTCCAGCATCAGCACCAGACCTGCGGCCCAGCCGCGGGTAAACTGATGGATCTGCGTGGCGATTTGTCGGCTCTCTTTTTTTGTCGTTGCCGGCAGGCGTGTCTGACAGAGTTTGCCAATCTCCTGTTCGCTCAGGGCGATATCCTGCCAGTCGAGAACGGCAATACTGCCATTGGCGCGATAACGCAGATAATCCTGCACCGGTTCACTACGACTGAGCACCAATAGATTGATGCCAGGTGGTATCTCGGCTATAAATTGTTTGATTACCTGATGGGTGATGGCGTCAGGCGCCAGGTCCTGAAAGTTATCCAACACCAGCATGCCGCCGTCACCAAGCAATTGGTATAACTTGCGGATGTAGTTACGCGCAAAGGCGGCAATACCTTGATTGTATTCCGGCTTGAATACCGGGATGCGCACAGACTTGTCTGTTTGCCAGGCCTGCCATGCATGCTCAAGAAAACCGAAAAAGGCGGCCGGGTCATTATCACCCTCATCGACCTGATACCAGATCATATTACGCTGGCGCTGCTGCAGGTAGCTGGCGGCGAGCACGGTTTTACCGGATCCCCCCGGCGCCGAAATCCAGGTAACCGGGTATGTATTCAAGTCGTCCAGGCGCTCAAACAGGCGCTCCCTGAGCAACACATTTTGCATGCGCGGCGGACTCAGCTTGGCAAGATTGACTTGTGGATTTTTATTTTTTGTCATGTAAATGGCTTGAAAAATTATCCAGAGCAATGAAATGCTATAATACTAGCGCCAATAATGGCCACAGTCGAAACATATCTTCATGCCAATGACATCACGTTCAGCAGATTCAGCGCAAGTTTTACCGCCTCTGAGCCTGTATATTCACATCCCCTGGTGTGTGCGCAAATGCCCCTATTGTGATTTCAACTCGCATGAAGTACGCAATGACATCCCCGAAAAGGCCTACATCCAGGCATTACTGGCAGACCTGGAACATGATCTGCCAGGCGTGTACGGACGTCAGATTGACAGTGTATTCATCGGTGGCGGCACCCCCAGCCTGTTTTCAGCGGATAGCCTTGATACCCTGCTGAGCGGCCTGCGCAGCAAACTACACTTCAGCGATTCAGTTGAAATCACGCTGGAGGCCAACCCCGGGGCCGTCGAGCAGCAAAAATTTGTTGATTTTCATGCCCTCGGCATCAACCGTCTGTCGATCGGCGTACAAAGCTTCAATGACGATCACCTCAACAAGATCGGCCGTATCCATGATCACAAGGCGGCGATCAAGGCCGCGGAAATGGCCCATTACGCCGGCTTTGAACGCATCAATCTGGATCTGATGTTTGGCCTGCCGGACCAGTCTTTGGCCCAGGCACTGAAAGATCTGGAATATGCCATCGCCCTGGAACCCGGCCATATCTCCTGGTACCAGTTGACCCTGGAGCCGAATACCCTGTTTTACCAACAACCACCGCAATTACCGCCAGATGATGCGCTCTGGCAAATGCAGCAACAGGGCCAGGCCCTGCTCGCCGACAAGTTGTACCCACAATATGAAATCTCGGCCTACAGCCAGGATGCGGCCTGTCAGCATAATCTGAATTACTGGCAGTTTGGCGATTATCTCGGCATCGGTGCCGGCGCCCATGGCAAACTCAGCACACCCGGCCTGGAGCAGGTCGAGCGTCTACAGCGCTGTCGCCACCCGCAGGACTATATCAAGGCGGCAGCCAGTCCTGAGGTGATCAGCCAACGCCGCGTGCTCGATGACAGCGATAAAGTACTCGAATTTATGATGAATGCCCTGCGTCTGAACGCCGGTGTCAGCCTAACAGACTTGCAGACACGCACCGGTGTCGATAGCGACTGCATTCGCCAAGCCCTGGCAACGGCCATACAACAAGGACTGCTGTTGGACGATGCGCAGCGAATACAACCCAGTGCGCGCGGCCTGCAATACCTGAATGACCTGCTCGCGCTGTTTATGGATATCAAGCCTTGAAACCCTATCATCCGATCAGCTGCGCCCTGCACAGTCAGTACGAATTGTGGATCATGCATGCGGACAATATCGTTATCGATTATCGGCAGGCCGATGCTGAGGACTGCCAGGTAAGCGGTATTGGCATCGACCTGATGACACGCCATGGCGAAGAGTTTATCGTCGTACAGGCTACTGATGACAGTAGCGTCACCATCAGACTGGATCACATCATCACGGCCAAAAGCCTTTGAGTCAGCGTCGTTTTGAGTCGATTAACTAACGGTATATGTCACTTATTAACTAACATTTGTTAGTTTTTGAATGATTTTTGACCTGACGACAACACTATAAATCAATGACTTGCGTGCGCACAAGAGGGTATTAATTCTATTATAAACAGTTACTTATAAATTAATGAACATAAAAGCGTCAAAATGTGATAAGTTACTCATAACTTAGGCAGTAAGGGATTCAGAATTAAAACAGATCCCTGATTAAGGTGACAAAAAGATGACAATTACGGAGAAGAAAGACCCATTCGATTTCAGCGAATGGTCAAATCTGGCGGATACCGATCCACAGGCCTTTGAAGATAAACGTGTAGCGGTCATAGAATCCGTTATTCAAGCCATGCCCGACGCCAAACAGGAACGCATGCGTCGTCTGCAGTGGCGTATCGACCAGGAACGTCGTTTGGCCAAGTCACCGATGGCGGCCTGCATCCGACTGTCCGACATGATGTGGGAAAATGTGTTGGGTAGAAACGGCCTGCTGGATAACCTGCGTAACCTTGACCCTTTGCGTAATAAACACCCCGAGGCTCTGAACAAGGCCGATATCCTCAACTTCCCCGTCAGGCATTAATAAAAAAGCCATGGAGGGCACTTTTGGCTTGCTGTAGCGGCCATTTCCGCGTAATATACTCGGCCCAAGCCAGCACTGGCATGTGAAAATTTTTTTGAGGTCGAGACCCATGAAGCCGGACATACATCCAAACTATTCTGAAATTACTGTCTCTTGCAGCTGTGGTGAGAGCTTTAATACCCGTTCAACACTGGGCAAAGAGCTGCATATCGACGTATGTTCCAAGTGCCACCCGTTCTATACTGGCACCCAGAAAATTATGGACACTGCGGGCCGCGTTGATAAATTTAACCGTAAATACGGTAAAAAATAAGCAGCGTGCTCACAGCACGCATTGCTACACAAAGGGCGCCTACATAGGCGCCTTTTTTGTAACCCTGATTCTATGGATGGAAGCATGCTACCCAAATCACTGTTCGTACCACTGCTCAGCCTGAGTACCGTATTCAGCGGCCCGGGACAGGCCACTTGCCAACAGCAACACACCGACTTGCAGGCACGTGTCATCAGAGTCCTTGATGGCGATACCTTTGAACTGCACGATCATACCCGGATTCGATTGATCGGTATCAATGCACCCGAATTTGCCTACCGTGGTCGGCCTGCAGAGCGGCTTGCGACCGAGGCCAGTGACGCCCTGTCGACACTACTGGCGAAGTCGGATGGCCACGTGTTACTGCAATATGGCAGCGACAAGCACGATCGTTACGGGCGCACGCTGGCGCATGCATTCGCGACCGATGGCAGCAATCTGGGGCAACAACTACTGCTCAAGGGGCTGGCCGTCCGGGTCGCCTTCCCGCCCAACCTATGGGCACAGGACTGTTACCGACGCGCCGAGAACCTGGCGCACAACCAAGGCCTGGGCTTGTGGCCTGCAATCATCACCAAGACCACGTCCCTGACATCCAACAGCAAGGGATTTCATATCGTTGAAGGCCGTGTCGAACGTGTGGGTTTCAGCAAGAAATCGATCTGGTTGAATTTTAAAGGCCGCTTTGCCGCCCGCATCGCTCGCGCCGACCTGAAATATTTCAGCGGCATTGATTTCAAACAACTCAGCGGCCGTCGGCTGCGGGTCCGGGGCTGGCTATATAACAATAAAGGTAAAGCCGTGATGCGACTTCGGCATTCCTCTATGCTCGATATCATGAAATAATACAGCCCCCGTTGCCAGGAAAACGATCATGACAGAAGAGTTCAAACAAGCCGCCCTCGATTACCACGCCAAACCGACGCCCGGCAAGGTTGCCACCCAGGTGACCAAGGCCTGTGAGACCCAGCAGGAATTATCCCTGGCCTATACCCCCGGCGTGGCCGAACCCGTACGCGAAATCGCCAAGGACAAAGATGCCGCCTACCTGTATACAGCCAAGGCCAACCTGGTGGCGGTAATCACCGATGGTACGGCTGTTCTTGGTCTTGGCAATGTCGGCGCCCTGGCCGGTAAACCGGTCATGGAAGGCAAGGGGGTGTTGTTCAAACGCTTTGCCAATATCGATGTATTCGATATCGAGGTCAATGCCAAGGATTCGCAAGACTTCATCGACACGGTAAGCAACATTGCCGATACCTTTGGCGGCATCAACCTTGAGGACATCAAGGCACCGGAATGTTTCGAGATAGAAAAGACACTGATTGAAAAACTGGATATCCCGGTCTTTCATGATGACCAACATGGCACCGCGATCATTATCAGTGCCGGTCTGTTGAATGCATTGGACATCGCCAATAAAAATATTGCCGATGCCAGCATCGTTTGCCTGGGCGCCGGCGCTGCCGGCGTCGCTTCAATGCGCCTATTGCTGGCGCTTGGCGCGCGTGAAGAAAATATCTACATGATCGATCGCAAAGGTGTTATTCACAGTGACCGTGATGATCTCAATCGCTACAAGCAGGAATTTGCATCGCAGACCGAGCGCCGCAGCCTTGCCGATGCGATGCAAGGTGCCGACGTCTTTATCGGCGTGTCCGGACCGGACCTGGTGACGGCCGACATGATTGCATCGATGGCAGCCAACCCGGTCGTATTCGCGCTTTCTAACCCGGACCCGGAAATCAGCCCGGAACTGGCGCACCAGGTCCGTGATGACCTGATCATGGCCACCGGTCGCAGCGACTATCCCAATCAGGTCAACAATGTGCTCGGTTTTCCGTTCATTTTCAGGGGTGCACTCGATGTACATGCACGCAAGATCAATGAGGCTATGTTACTGGCCGCCGTGCATGCATTGAAGGACCTGGCCAGGCAAGAGGTGCCACAGGCGGTATTGGATGCCTATGATCGTGAAAAACTCGAATTTGGCCCGGAATACATCATACCCAAGCCTTTTGACCCACGCCTGATCGACACGATTCCGCCAGCTATTGCCAAGGCCGCTGTTGATACCGGGGCCGCCAGGAAACCTTACCCTACGGATTACCCGCCACGGGACTAATGCTGATAAAAACGGTGCTAGCGTGTGCCGTCCTTTAACAACTGTTCGACGGCCTTGATATCGGCACGCGCCATAGGTTTGCCATCAACAACGCTATTCGGCGCGCGGCGGATACAATCCAATGGAAATACCAATAACTCGACCTCAACATCATCGGCCAGAAAGCCGAACACCGGGATCATTTCGTATTTATCGTCGCCGTAGCTGATACGCTTTTGACTGTCCGTATACGGGACTTTCTCCTGCATCAGAAATAAGCTGATCTGTTCGCTATAGTCAGCAAACAGATGCAGTTCAAGCCTGGAATGCGCGCCAGCACTGCCATCGAGTACGTCACCGGCCAGGCGCGGCTTAAACTGCTGAAAAAATTGCATTGCCTGCAAGGCCGTCTCACGCAGTTGGCGTAATCGTTGTGGTTGTTGATCGGATTTAAATAAGGACTGGTAGGCGAACAAGGCATCCTTGATTTCCTGATTACTCGGCAGGTTTCGCTGACTATCAGCCACACCCAATTGCTGACAGGCCTTGCGTTTTGCCAGTTGGTAATCGCTAATGCCAGAATCAGCCATGTGCCTGGCCGCCTCCATGGCAATACGCTGGCGTTGCTGCTCCTGTTGTCGTGACATACGCATGTTATTAATCAGCTTAATCGAAACCGTCGGAAACGTCCTGATAATCTTAAAATATTGTGTCCGGCTGTCCGTCCACCGTCATCGATCCACCATCATCGCCCGGTTGAAAACCATCGGCACCGCTTTCCGGTACCTGGTCAGTCGCAAAGGTCTCAAAGATCGCATTGCTACTACCGGTATCGGCCAATAGACCGGTCTGCGGATTAATCCTGACAGTGACCATTCCTTCAGGTAGTTTCAGCGCTTTTTCCGGCATGTCTTTTAGTACCACGCGCATAAAATCGACCCACATCGGTAACGCCGCATAGCCGCCACTTTCACGGTTGCCGAGTGGCTGCACCTTATCAAAACCTATCCAGGCGGTGGCGACAACGTCGCTGTTAAAACCTGAGAACCACGCATCGCGCTGATCATTCGTGGTGCCGGTCTTGCCGGCGAGGTCGGTACGCCCCAGCTTCAGTGCCCCACGGCCAGTGCCACGGCGGACGACATCACGCATGAACGAATGAATCAGATAGGCTACCTCCGGACTCAGACTGCGTTCGGCCAGACGCACTGGCTTTTGTTCCTGCGCTGGTGCCGTTGAATCCACCAGGTCTTTTTGCAACTGACTGACTGCAGCAGGTGTTTGCACCTGTTCCGACGTCGTACAATCCGCACATGCAATGGCTGGATCGCTGGCATAAATGACCTCGCCCTCATCGTCTTCCACGCGCATGACAAAATAGGGCTCAACACGATAACCACCATTGGAAATCACTGCAAAGGCAGTGGCCAACTGCAGTGGCGTAAACGAACCACTACCGAGCGCCATCGATAGATCCCTCTGGATCATATCTTTAGTAATGCCAAAACGGCTTAAAAAACGGGCTGCATACGGGATACCCATTTCCGCCAGGATTCTAATCGAAACCAGATTGCGCGAGTGCACCAGGGCTTCACGCAGGCGCGTCGGCCCATAGAATTTGCCTGAATAGTTTTCCGGTCGCCAGGCGCCTTCCAGCGCCGGGTCATCGAACACCACTGGAGCATCATTGATAATCGATGCCGGGGTGAAGCCCTTGGCGAGCGCGGCCGCATATATAAAGGGTTTGACGCTCGATCCCGGTTGACGCTTGGCCTGTACGACACGATTGAATTTACTATGAAAGTAATCAAAACCACCGGCCAGTGACAGGATGCTGCCATCCTTGGAAGACAGAGACACCAGCGCCCCGGCAACATTTGGCACCTGGGCCAGACGCCACTTGCCTTGCTCGTATTGCAGTAATCTGACCAGGTCCCCTTGTTTGAGGATGTCGGCCACCTTGTCTGGCTGCGGACCCCTGTGGTTCTCATTAATATAAGGTCGTGCCCATTCGATGGCGGCCCAGTCCAGTGTCAACTGTTGCTCGGCCGACACATAGACCATGGCCTGCTTCTCGTCGATCGCGGTGACGACTGCTGGCAGCAATCCGCCGACCTCGGGAATGTCAGCGAGCACCTGATCAAGCGCTTCAGGGCCTTGTTCAAGCGCCTCGAGGAAATTACCCTCCGCACCGCGGTAGCCATGGCGTTGATCGTAATCGAGCAAGGCCTTACGCAAGGCATTATTGGCCGCTATCTGAGCTTGACTATCAATGCTGGAGTAGACGCGGTAACCCATGGTGTAGACTTCCTTACCATAGCGTTTGACCATATCGGCGCGCACCATTTCGGCCACATATGGCGCCTCCACCTGGACGCGCACGCCATGCAGACTGGCCGTAACCGAGGTCTCCATGGCGGCCTGATAGTCTTGTTCAGTTATATAGTCCAGGGAGCGCATGCGCCCGAGCACATAATCGCGGCGCTCAAGGGCACGCGTTGGATTGACGATCGGGTTGTAACTCGAAGGCGCCTTCGGCAGACCGGCAATCATGGCGATCTCGGCCAGGTTCAATTCATGCACGTTTTTGCCATAATAGACTTGGGCCGCCGCCTGCACGCCATAGGAGCGGTGCCCCAAATAGATCACATTCAGGTACAGCTCCAGGATATCTTCCTTTGTTAATTCCCTTTCTATTTTAAGGGAAAGGAATATCTCATTGATTTTCCTTAAATATGTCTTCTCTTTACTGAGGAAGAAATTCCTCGCTACCTGCATGGTAATAGTGCTGCCGCCCTGGCCTTTCTGGCCCGTTCTGAGCAGATGGAAGGCTGCCCGAATCAGGCCCTGATAGTCCACCCCCGGGTGTGAGAAAAAACGATCATCCTCGGCCGCAAGAAATGCCTTGATCATTAGATCAGGCACGTTACTATAACGTATAGGCGTTCGACGCTCTTCGCCGAATTCGGCGATCAGGGCACCATCGCGGGCATAGACCCGTAGCGGCAATTTGAGTTTGACGTCCTTCAGCGTTTCGATATCAGGCAGATCAGGTGCGATATAAAAATAAGTGGCCGCCAGAACAACTACACCAGCGGCGATAAAGATCACCAGCGCCATCAGCGTATAACGCAAAACTTTGAAATATCTATTCATTTTTGCTTTATCACAACGAGTGCCGGAATGTGACCAGGTCCGGGTTTTGGAGTATTTGTGTTCAATTTCATGGAAAAAATACAGACCTTCATCAATACTTGCCTAAATCAGCTGGAACTGGCAAGTTTAAGGAAGTCACCAGTATAAATAAAGCCAACAAGTGCAAGAAAGTAATAAATATTAAATATAGATACATACATCACAAAGCTGGCTAAAGAAATGACCGCATAAGTCGTTATCCTGTCTGGATGATGTAGAAAATCATAGGAAGACATTAGTTGACAAAGGGTTAAGTATGGATTTTAATGTTGATAGCCATGTTTTCCTCGTAACAAACAGTATAAAAAAGGAAAAAACAAAGTGGGTCTAATATCACGGAAAAAGCCCCCCCTGATCGGTCTCGATATCAGCTCTACCGCCGT
>CAMYJO010000025.1 GCA_947258755.1 uncultured Gammaproteobacteria bacterium | reverse complement strand
GATCATGATTGGTTTCGTTAACAGTGCTAACAAGCGGGTAAACATGGACTACCCATTACGCTGCGCTGCATGGCCAGCCAGTTACCCTTGTCGTTATGTATAAAAAATTAATATCAAATAATAAAAGGAGTACATTTTATGAGTAAATTTATATTTTTCTTATCTTTATTTCTTCTTACATCTTCAAATTTATATGCTGAGAATAACGCTCTAGTAATATCCCATAAAAATAATTCTATTGAATGGGGACCATGTCCTGCCTTTATACCCAAAGGCTGTGAAATCGCTGTATTAAAAGGCAATCCTAGTAAAAACAATCTTGATATATTCTTTAAAGTTCCTGGCGATTTTCATATCCCATATCATAATCATACTTCACAAGAACGCATGGTTTTAGTTTCGGGTACACTTGATGTTACTTATGACAACCATAAAAAAGCCACAATAAAAACTGGCAACTATGCATTTGGGCCAGCAAAATTACCTCATTCAGCATATTGCCATAAAGGTGATGACTGTGTTTTATATATAGGCTTTGTGGCCCCTCTCGATGCAATGCCTATTAAAAAGCAATAGCGCCTACTCATACAATCACATAACAAGTGCTTAAACCAGGACAATATCTCAATGGACAAAAATCGCCCATTGAGAATATTGCCTGTTAAGCTTAACGTTAGGTGGCACATAAAGGGGATTGCATGCAAACTTATTTATTCGTAGCTGCCATCGTTGCCGTCATTGTGGGAATAGTACACTCTACGCTCGGCGAAATACTTATCTTCAAGAAACTTCGTACCTCGGGGGTGGTTCCGACCGAGCCCGCACCTCCGCTTCAGGCGCGAAACGTCAGAATCCTTTGGGCTACGTGGCATTTGGCCAGTGTATTTGGCTGGGCCTTTGCAGGAATACTATTTACATTGGCGCAGGACAGCGGCCCAGTCCACATTGCCGCATTGAATGCCACAATATTTGCATTTCTTGGTGGATCGCTTTTAGTTCTCATAGGCACAAAGGGTAGACACCCGGGATGGCTAGGTCTGCTAGCGGTTGCTGCATTGGTGTTCTTATCAAGTGCCACCTAACAAGGCACTCAAGCGTGTCTTTGAGGACGCTACGCGCCTCAAAGCCCTAGCTAGTCGCTAAGCCAAGAATAATCATGGGAGAATCACAGTGAGCAACAATCTATTAATATACCCCCTATTTGCTATGGCGATCCTTCCAGGTACGATTCTCTTGTTGCTCACATACCACAGGTTGGTGGCGATAAAAGAAGGGTTGCTGAAGGCAAACTATCTAGAGGAAACGGGTGCAGAGAACGCACCGGCATTAATCGTAAAATTAACGCACAATCTTAGTAATTTATTCGAATTCCCTGTTCTTTTTTATGTGGCAGCATGCATCATCATTGCCACAAATAGTGTTGACCAGCCATATATTTGGATGTCGTGGACTTATGTTACGATACGATATATTCATACCTTAGTTCATGTGACGTATAACTATGTTCCACATCGAGCCACAATACATATGATAAGTGACATTGTGCTTATTACATTGTGGGTGCGGCTGTTTATAAATGCATTGTAAACATATGGGCCTAACAATCACTTCAACGCCGACAAAAAGGACGCACGGCCTAATAAAGCAGGCCGCGCACCTTTTTGCCGGTTATGTAGGCGTTAGATTGCAGTGAAAACAAATTCGCACTGGGTACGCACTTGGATTGTTATTTCTGTTATTTGGGGGGGAGCCATCGTGGGATTTACTATAAAATTGCTAGCAAAACCGCCTTCATTTACTGTGACTGCTTCTGAGCCATGCCCGCAGTTGCTGCTCCACCCAATGCCTAGGCTTGAGGCATTAATTTATAAGATAGACCCACGATTTTTATTTAAGGTTGTGATTTGGAGAGATGCCAAGACCCGAGAAGAGCTCAATTTGTATAGGAACGGAGAGCAGGCCCTCACTTGCAAAACGCTGGAGGCACGTGCGCAACTAATGCTAGCAGGTGCCCGAGCAGGAATCATCAAACCGCAGATTTACCTTCGAACGAAACTCCTTGTACTTATCATTATCCTATCATCACTCCTCTTCGCGCCGATCATCTATTTATTTCACCTGCCTTTCTCTAGGAAGTAGGCTTAGTCATGAGGCTATCATGGGCAGAGTCTTGCAATCTAACAAGCGCTTAAACCAGGCTGGTGTGAACATAGCGACGAAAGGAGCGATGTCTACACCAGCCTGTTAAGCTAAACGTGATAAATTCTTCTGGCGATTACGGTCTATTTGTACTAACATGTATTACAAACAACTACATAGAGATATTACAATGAGTATTACTAGCATTCGTATTTCAGATGATATTGATAAACCACTTGAAGCGCTGTCTAAGAAACTCGAGAGAAGCAAGAATTATCTAATTAATCAAGCGATTAAAGAGTTCATTGCTAGGCAATCGCTTGAAGATTCAAGGTGGCAAGATACGCTTAATGCGCTTGAATCCATAAAACAGGGTAAATCTATTAGCGAAGATAGTGTTAATGTATGGCTGAATAGTTGGGGTACCGATGAACGAAAATCACCACCAAAATCATGAAAATAAGGTATTCGTTCGAGGCTATCGAAGATCTTCAACGGGTTGTTGAATTTGTTGAAATAAAAAACCCATTTGCTGCCCGCCGAACCGCGATTGATCTTCAAGAGGGCGTAGAAAAACTGAAGCAATTTCCAAAAATTGGTCTTCCCATTTTAAAAGCTCCTGAGCCAGAACTTATCCGTGACCTTTATATAACAAATTATACAGTGCGCTACCTCATTACCGACGATATTATTTATATACTTAGAGTCTGGCACAACAAGGAAAATGAAAAGAATTTATAAAAATGTATAACGAGACACAGGGTCTCGTTAATATAACTGTTAGCTACAAAATATGAAAATTTCATCGCATAGTAAGCTAGCTAAATCATTGCTGATAGCAATCGGAATGATAATAATAATTTCACTAGCTACAAGTACTGCTTGCTATAGTCCTATCGATGACATCATCCCAGGTGGCCGTGATTTAACTCAATGTAGAATATATGAACCTACTTGCTTTATTGGTCAAGAATATGTAAATCGCAATGTAGGTGGTATAACATTAATGTCACTATTTCTACTAATTATGCTTGTCATATATAGCTGCACTAAATTGGCATCAAGATGGCGAAAGAAATCGAACGAAACAAAGCGATAAAACATGATAACGAGACCCCGGGGTCTCGGTTATCATACTGTTAGCTTTTTCATACATATGCTAATTGACTGCCATTTAGTTTTGATTAAACTAAAAATAAATCATTCATCTACGCCTGGAGGGCATTTACAGTGAAAAGTGATATTGTCAAAAAATTATATGATGCGGAACCTGACTCACCTCTATATGTCGCCATAAACCGCGTTCTGGTCAAGAATGATCCTAATCTAATGTCTATGATGAAGCAGGCCAGCTCTAAGATGTGCCTGACAACGGCATTAACACCCGGTTTCAAGGGTTTCGATCTCATGAAGCAGCTTGGCGCATGCCCTATGGGAATGCGCTGGGGTGCAAGCACGGACATGGGAACGGGCTTGTCTCATATCTGGATTGATCAAATGACGTACTGGGACTCGGTAGAGGCACATGAGCTTTTTCATGAAACATTCGAAGATGTAGTCGTCGATACATGTGCCCGGTGTGGAGAAGTTTTACTGGAAGGGCCGGAAGAACCTGTATTTAGAATTGTGCACAGTAGCTTACCGAAGCTGGTCTCGAGTAATCAGTGGCTAAAGAAAAGTACTGCTGGTGACACCAGTAGCTACGCTATAGATAGTGGTGAAACGGTCACCGTGATGGCCACTCACCGAATTCGACCAGGTAAGGAGCAGGAGTTTGAAGAGGGTGAGATTGAAACCATGAATCTACTGATGGAGTCGCCCGGCATGGTCGGCTTTCAAATACTCAAACGCATAGGATTGTCCACACTTGGAAGTGGTCACGCCACAGTCGAGTCGATGTTAGAGGATCTAAAAGACAGCTCAGGCAGCAAGCTAAAGCGCACCGCCGAGGTGTGGGAAGGCTATGCCATACCTGCTGAGTATCTTGTAATGGTCGAGTGGGAAAGCCTGCGATACGCACAGGGCAATATGCCGCATGTAAACGTAAAGCCCGAACTTTTGCATGTGCATGGAAAAAAGGTATTGGACAATTGCCTGCACATGCCAAACGTGCGCATATCGGATTCAATGTTTAGAGAGCAAACCAATCGTGAGATATTGAACGGGATAAAAAGCTAACAATGCGCTCGCATGGGACGCTGCGCCGCGTTGCGGCATGCTGCCCACAGCTAACCGTTATGCGTTAACATAGGACTGACAATATTGAACAGAGCTGTAGGCATATTCTTTGCTGTTACTTGTTTCTCGACATCCTGGATATCCGGAAGCCTATTGGGTGTTGGAATGTGGTTCTGGATTATTCTCGCTAGTGGTATTATTGTAGCTATCAGTCAGTTTTTTCAAATAACTCAGGGGTTTGGTACCATTGTTGCAGCACTGATTAGCGTTATTTCAATTTTCGCTGTCTTATTTGGTCTTTTAGCGGCAACAGTGGGTGGGTCATTCAAGTCAGATGATGATGGGTTACTACTACTGTTCTTATTCTTTCTTACTGCAGTACTTGGCTTCACGCTAGTGAGAATAAATAGAAAAGAAAAATAGTGCAGGGAAATTGAACCACACAAGGCCACCAAGCCGTTCGCTTCGCTGCCCCTTATGACAACGCTAGATGGAGTCTGCTATGAATTCTCATAATTTTCCACCACTCAAACCGCTTTTATTAATTCCCCTTTTACTTATTTTGTCATCCTGTACAGCAGGTAACGTCCAATTCACCCCCGAACAGCCTGCAGGTTTCTGGTATGGCCTCTGGCACGGTATTATTTCACTCATAAGCCTGATCATTCATATATTTAATGACAATATCCTTGTATATGAAATAGACAATACAGGGGGCTGGTATGATTTTGGTTTCTTACTAGGAGTGATCTGCATTTGGGGTGGCGGCTCTCACATGAGCTGCAAATCATCTACCGATAAGAAACGCGATAAAGAATGGGAGGAGATCGGCGATAAAGTTGAAAAAAAGGTGATGTTTAAATTAAAAAAATGGGCAGACGACGAAGAGAATATAGATAGCAGTGAGGACTGGGACGAAGTTTGCGACAAAGCCGAGAAAAAACTAAAGCGCAAGATTCGCGAGTGGGCTGAAAAGGAATAGCGCTTAAGCACTAAAAAGTCATCATCTCAGTCTTGAACAAATGATTTTGCTAACCACTATTTAAATGCCGAAGGCTTGCCGTTTGCGTGCCACCGGTATGGATCGCCAACACCTTACTGCCGGCCGCAATAACCCCGGACTCAATCAGTGCATAGAGGCCATACATCATCTTACCTGTATAGATATAGTCGAGGGCTATTCCATGCCGCTCTTGAAACCACTGAATAAACCTGACCAGCTCAGCTGACGTTTTGGCATAACCACCGAAATGATACTCCGTGTTAATATCCCAGCGTACCTGGCTTGTTATTTCTTCAGGTACCCACTTCAGAATTTCGTCGCGTATAAACTCGCCACCCTTCAATACCGGAAAGCCAAGCAGTAACACATCACTTAATTCATGCTGGTATGCGCCTTTGATCATTCCTGCCAGCGTGCCACCAGTACCGCATGCACAGGTGATGACATCATACTCATTACTGATGTCTTGCATTATTTCAGCCGCACCTTTAATCGCCGCCAAATTAGTCCCACCTTCGGGTATAACAGTAAATGGGCCGAATTCGGCCTGCAGCTGCTGCAGAAAATCGACATCGCTTTTCCTTCGATAGTCCGCCCTGGAGACAAAAGACAAGCGCATACCATTCTTGCAGGCCCTTTCGAGGATGGGATTCAATGCAGAGTGTTGCAACTCGTCCCCACGGATGACTCCGATAGTCGGTAGGCCAAACAATCTGCCAGCCGCAGACAGGGCCAGGATGTGGTTGGAATAGGCGCCGCCAAAACTCAGTAGCGGCTCCCCGCCCGACTGTAATGCCGCCTTGATATTGTATTTAAGCTTTCTGAACTTGTTGCCCATGATCTCGGCATGCAACAGGTCCTCTCTCTTCATAGCTAGTGACACCGAATACTGCTCAGTCACCTCGTCAGTGAGCATTTGAATCGGTGCGTTGACAGTGTCGAAAACATCCATCGCATCACTGTACTGCGTCCATGACCTGGCTGCAATGAGCATAACAAAACAGCCGGTCTCCCGGCTGTTTTTCTGCGATATCAACTATAATATCTGATCAGGCTGCTTCTGCTGCCGCATCCTTCATCGTTGTAGCGACCAGCGTATACACAGCCACCCAGGCATTCTTGGTATCTTCTGTAAAGTCATCCTTGAGGCCTGCACCCAGGGTCCAGATCAGGGCCTCACCTACCGTGTCATAATGCTCATCCTTGACGCCATATCCCACATGACGTTTACCCAGGGCCTGGACAGCCGGTACTATCGCCTCGACGTTGTCCAGTGAATTGACGGCGGTATTCAGCATGGTCATCAATTTCCTGCCCTGATCGACCATATCACCCTTGAACATCGACCTGACCGACGGGTCCAGTTCGAACAACTTACCATAAAACAACTCTGCCGCCGTTTCTGCTATCGGCGATACTTTTGCCCAGGAATCTTTAACCAGTTTTATTTCTTCCGGTGTCATAATATTTTCCTCTCTATTGATCTAATAGTCTTTCATTTGGATTGATTTAATACTTGCCTGATATAATAGCCTGCCAATTCCACCATGTAGTCCACTGCCAGCTTGACCTGCGCATCGCTGAGCTCGGGGTTGCCACCCCTCTCTGGCATCATCGTATCGTCAGGACCGAAGAAGCCATTAATGGCATGATCATACAGGACCTCCCTGTCCTTTATGACTCTCGCCTTCCATTGCTCCATCTCCATCGGCACTGGAGCCCCTGCTGTACCATAAGCATGACAACCCTTGCAGTTCTGCAGCCATAATGTGCGTCCAGATTGTAATGCGGCATCATCAAAACGGATAAACGCTGCATTGTCATCTGCGAACAACATCGTACTGCTAAATAACAACGGCAACAAAAATAGTCCAGTCGGTTTCATGGCAGCTTACTCTTTTAGCCCCCAATCGGGATTCGAATGACGACACCGCCCATGACATCACCGATCTTGAAGTCTTTCTTGGGCGTATCCTTGTGTTTGTTATGACAGGACACACAAACCGGTGCTACCCCGGTATCCGCATAGACGGCTGTAAAATATTTTTTACCGCCCAGTGTTTCCTCGGTGTAATAGTTTTTACCCTTGTTTTCAGCGACGAACTTCAGACCCTCTTTCTCTGCCTTGGTCTTTGGTGCATTCTGTTTATTGATTGGCCACAGTGACTGCAATGAATAGCTGAAGTCAACATCCGGTTTTTTCTCCATTCTCTTCTTGACCAGCTCTGCGCCAAAACGGAACATCTGTGCCGGCAATACCAGTGCCTTGTCGTCTTCAAAATGCTCACTAGCCTTGATCACCTTTTCTTTCTTGACCAGGCGGTTGACAATTTTACGTGTATAGATTGTACGGTCTGAATCCATGACCAGATGCAGGGCATCCGCCATTGCCTTGACAGGAACCATATCTCCCGCTGCACTTAATGTGGTTGCTACCGATGTCGTAGCGATTGCCACACCCATACCGATTGCTAATTTAGTCTTCTTCATGTTAAATCTCCTGTTTAGTAAAATGTGTAATGTATTTCTGTTACGGTATTAACGTCTGATCTTTCCTAGAATGCGTCACCTCCCGTTTCTTGCAGATGTCTGTTGTTATCCTGTTCGGCCATATCGACGCTGTTGATATGCACGCTTGGCTTACCCTTAAAATTACGTTGCACCAGATCTGTATCCGCCATTGCATCAATCGCAAAGGGCAAACCATGACAGCTCATACACACAGGGCGAATCATTTTCTCGTTCGGCACCAGGGTGGCGTTCTGGTTATGCTGCACGACCACCCTGCGCAACCAGTCGCTGACATCAATCGATGTCCTCGGCATATGACAGCTTGCACAGGAGACCCCACTACCTGCAGGTAGGTCACCCTGCATCTCTTTTTCCCACAGGGTATAGTGCGGGGAATCTTTATAAGCGAGAGAGTGCTGGTCATCATGACAGCCGAGGCAAGCCTCGACAGCGGCGGTTTCGAGTTTATACGCATGCCCCTGATGACAGGTATTGCAGTTCAGTTGTTTAGCGTGCGCATCTTCCTTCATCGGTAACCTTGCTTGCGCCGGTGTCATCGCGGATAAACCTGACTTCAGGCGCATGCCATGTTTTCCTTGCTGGAACTGGGTTACTTCAACATCATGACAGGTCTGACATGAACGATGGTCTGGATGGTCGACCCAGACTTTGTCTTCACCCTCCTGCCCCTGTAAATGACAGGCGGAACAATTCACCCCCGAACGGGCATGCGCGGTCGACTCCCAGTCATGCATCAGCTCTTTCTCGACCGACATCCCGGCAGGCGCATCCATGTCTTTTGCTGTCAATGTTGATACCGGATAACGATCGTGGGGGTATGTGGCTATTTCTTCCAGCACACTGGCGAACTCTCTGGCGGGTACTACCTGCTTGTCCAATGTCTCAGGCTCATGCATATGCTTGACCAGAAAGTCGGTATACAGCGCCCGGTTGTTGTGGTAGTTATGACAACCGGCACTGGCACAGGTCTCAAATCCCATGCCGGCATGACTGGGCCTATCTTCCGCGATGTCCTGATGGCAATGCACACAGAAATCAAGCGGCTGTGTCAGCCCGGTTTTTTGCGTAATTTCGGGTTTGTGCTCGACATGACAGGTCACACAATACAGCGCGTTGATCTTTTCCAGGCGATCAGCATTACGGGGGTCGGTAAACTTGCTTTGTGGATGTGAATCAAACGGTTTTTGTCGCTGATCACCATGACAGGACTCACAGGCCTTCTGCATTTCATCCTCATCTGTAAATGAACTGGTATGGCAGGCATCGCAAGCAACACCTATCTGATGATGACCGCCCGTCATGGCGCCTGGCGTAAACACGGACTTGTCCTCACCTTCGAGAATCAGATAGCTTAGAGTTGTGATTGATATTATGATCATGGTCAGCCATAACAGCCATAGTTTCGAATGCTTCATTAAAAGTAATAGGTCTTCAAAATATGAAAGCCCAGCAACGCGGGTATTGGCCACAGCAGAATAATATGTGACCACATGGCGAACGAGCGTATATTTTTTGCCAGTCTTTTCGGTAAATTATGTTCATAGCCAATCGCTAAACCGGCAACAGCGCCGACCAGTAGCAATGCACTGAATGTCAGCATGAGTATGAAATTCAGGTTATTCCCGAGTCGGAAACCCGTGTGTGCAAACATCAAAGCGATCACCAGCAGCCCAAGCACCACATGGACTATTCGCCAGGATGAAAAGTCCCATAATTTGATCAGTTTTTTTACGCGTTTACGCATTGAAATCAATGAAATAAGAAGCGCGACAGCCAGAATAGAAAAACCACTCACCTGTTTCAGGAAGCCGTCACGCCACAGTCTATCGAGAGACCAATCGGTCTGTACGGATGTCGCATAGTTAACTGCCGGGACAACAAGGAACAGTAATGCGGCCAGCGTGGCAATCATCGAAGTCGTCAATAAAGTTCGAAAACCCTTGACCGGTTCAGCGGGAGCGCTGCTGCCCAGATAGTCACCGATCAGGCTTTTGCATGAACCACATACCGATGAAGCCCCGGTCATGGCGCATATCTGCGGTAACGTCACTGCCCCCTTGCTCTGTGCATGATCCAGTTGACCACGGGTGACGCCTGTGCAATTACATACCGTTGCCGATGCCGGCCAGTCGATGACATTCTCCGACTGCACGTGGTTCCAGATCACGCCATCGTCAACGAATTTTCGCGTCTGCCATGGCCAGATTCGACGCCGCTTGTTGATCGCCTCCTGAAAGCGCTGGATACCTGGCCATTCACCCATCCCAACCATCCCACAAAGACGACCGTTTCTGAGCATCAACTTGCGGTAGATGCTTTTTTCCTTGTCCTCATACACATACTGATCGACATGCCCCTGCAGTTGAACGACATCTCCTGCACTCAATACGGGCATACCCACTACTTTTAACTTAGCCGCCGAAATAGACCCTTTATACTGGCTTTTCTTACCCTCAATATAATGCGCCAGGACTGCAGCCTGCTCATATCCCGGGCCGACCAGGCCATAGACCTTGCCCTCATGTTCGGCGCATTCACCAATCGCATAAATATCGTTATCATTGGTCTGCAATGCGTCATTGACCCGAATACCCCTGCCGATGTGCAGTCCCGAATCCAGCGCCAATTGCACATTGGGAAGTATCCCTGTCGCCAATATCACCGTATCTGCTGCGATGACCTCTTTGTTGGACAAATGTACGCCTTCTACCTGGTGTTCTCCTGAAATTTTCGTCACATGCTGACCGGTGTGCACAATGATACCGAGGCCTTCAATATGTTTCTGCAGATAGCTGCCCGCCGCCTCGTCCAGCTGTTTAAACATCAGCCATAAGTCATGCTCAACAACATGCACTTCGGTCTTGAAGCGTTGCATGGATCTGGCGGCCTCGAGTCCCAGCAAGCCACCGCCAATGACCACAGTGCGACGTGTCATCACACTCCGCCCCATTAGTGACATCGCATCATGTAAATCCCTGAACCGAAATACGTTCCTCAGATCAACACCATCAATGACCGGTATATGGGCGCGAGAACCTGTCGCAAGCACCAGCTTGCTATAGCCAAAATTTCTGCCCTGGCTATCTGTGACTTCATGAGCGTATCGATCGATAGTGACAATACGGTCGTTATAAAACGGGGTTACCGAATCATGTTCGGCGATAGGGCTGGCCTCGTACAGGGAGTCTTCCTTGATTTGCCCGGATATCAGTGATGACAGCTTGACCCGGTTATAAGGCGCCCAGGGCTCATCACCAAACACGGCAATACTCAACTCCGGATTCAGTGCAACCATTTTCTGGATGAAATGCAGGCCGACAGGCCCCATACCGACAACGATAATATCGAAGGACTGGCGTAAAAATGTCTGTTCCTGCTTTAATTGTTCAGCAGTCATTTAAAAACCCATAAAAAAGGCGCCCGATGCAGGAGCGAATCAGTTCACTCAGCAGGGGCGCCATTGCCTATGCATGGGATGCACGTATCCCATTATTTAGAAACTCCAATGACCTCCATTGGTCATCGGGTTATTCATTGCAGATATCATGCCATAGCTATATTTCAATACCTTAACCCGTTATGTGTCGCTTTTTGTCCTGATGCTGCACGTGCATGGTGCGGCTGTTTCACTTGCTGACAAATTTTGCACTGAAATTTATCGTCGATGATAATCATGCCCCTATTTGAATAGGTGCCCTTTCGGAATCACCGTGATGCCATTCTCGGTTACTGTAAATTGTTGCCTGTCCTGCTCCTGGTCATAGCCGATAACAGTCCCATCTGGTACCTGCACATGCTTTTCGATGATGCAGTTATTTATCCTGGAATTTTTACCAATATACACGCCATCAAATAGCAACGAATTTTCGACAAAGGCATCATCGTCTACATAGACGTTCTTGAACAGAATAGAGTGCGAAATATTGCCACCCGCAATGATGGTGCCGCCGGCAACGATCGAATTGATAAAAATTCCCTCGGTACCCGATTCACCAGGCACTGTCCTTGCCGGTGGTGTCTGTGACTGATAGGTGCGGATACGCCAGTCATCCTGATACAGGTTCAATGGAGGCACCGCCTTGAGCAGGTCCATATTGGCTTGATAATAAGAATCGACCGTTCCCACGTCCTTCCAGTAATTATCCTGGGAAACACGGCCTTCAGCACCGCCGAAACAATAAGCAAAGACCGGATAGTCCTGAATCATTCCCGGCAGGATATCATTCCCGAAGTCATGCCCGGATTGCTCGTTGTTGGCATCTTGTTCGAGGATCTCCTTGAGTCGATCTATGCTAAATACATAGATACCCATTGATACCAGCGCACGATCAGGCTGATCCGTCAACGCAACCGGCTTCTCCGGTTTTTCGTCAAAATCGGTGATTCGATTATTACTATCTATCGACAAGACACCGAATGACTTCGCTATCTCCAGCTCAACATCGATGCATGAAATTGTAGCTGCCGCACCAGACTCCACATGTGCATTGATCAATGGCGCGTAGTCCATACGATAGATGTGATCCCCGGACAGTATCAGGACATACTTGGCACCACTGCGTTCTATCAAATACAGATTCTGGTATATCGCATCGGCCGTGCCATCGTACCAACCATGTCCTCTACGCATTTGCGCCGGTATCGTTGTAATATACTCCCCCAACTCAGGATTGAATATAGACCAGCCATCGCGTAAATGTTTCTGTAGAGAATGAGACTTGTATTGGGTCAGCACTAGTATTCGCCGCAGCTCTGAATGCAGGCAGTTGGCCAGGGTAAAATCGATGATGCGATATTTGCCACCAAAGGGCACGGCGGGCTTGGCACGGTCCGACGTTAATGAATGCAGTCGTGAACCGGCACCTCCGGCCAGGATAAATGTCAGGGTATCTTCGAGCATGAACAGGTTTCCAAAAATTAAGTTGTGTATCCCTTCAATGCAATAAGCTTGCCTGAGACAATAAATGGGGACTGGACGCTTATACAGGCCGATGCACCAGATACACATGCACCACTATTGATCGCGAGCAAGCTCACTGACTTTTTCTTGCACATCGTTGGTGCAAACATATCCGGCGAATGGACTGATCTTATACAGGTCACAACGATCACCTCGATTTTACAGTTATTTTTTGCTGTGACTTAGCTATTTGCCGGTTCCAACATGCTGGCATAAAAGTTGCTCTACTCTTAGGGTATACAAAACCATAGCTTGCTATCTGATGATTGAAATTAAACATATACTGCTCGTCTTACAGAAAATCGACCCGGCGGATGAACTCAAACTGACCTTATCCGATCTGGGGATCGACAAAATTGAGACCATGACGAGCGAACAGGATATCCATGCCAGGATCTGCACCAGTCTTCCAGATGCGATTATTATCGAGGTCGAGCAACTGGATGAAACCCTGTTGCAACAAATCAAGAGCATCAACCAGGGGTTCTCAATCCCGGTCATACTGTTCACCGGATCCAATGAAGACCTGATCATCGAGAAGGCCATCAAGAATGGCGTTGCTACCTACATCGTCGGCTCACTCGAGGCCCACCGTATACAGTCCATACTACAGGTCGCCATGACCCGTTATGCTGAAATCCACAAGCTTAAGCAGGACCTGCTCAACACCCGCGCACAACTGGAGGAGCGCAAGCTGATCGATAAGGCCAAAGGCCTGCTTATGCAACACAAGCAATATTCGGAAGACGAGGCCTACCAGGCGCTACGAAAAATGGCCATGGACAGGAACAAACGGATCAGCGAAATTTCTGAGGGTATCATCGCCGCGTTCGACCTGCTCGCCTGAGCCCATACTGATAGCATAGACGCCCATATTGCACCAGAATAGTGCAAATAATTCACTTTGTAATTGCCAATTTTTCCTGCCACTTATCATTATTAGCAACGAATACAATGCCATACAGTTTTATCAATCATCTGGCACAATAACTGCAATATAAGCAATCAGTAATTGACTACTAACAGTTAGTCACAGCAGAGGCCAACGGCGGTCTCGCTATAAGGATAACGACGTCCAATCATACAACCCTGTTATGGGGGTGTGTGGCTGGGCGTTTTTTTACCTGAACGATAGACTCCAAAGACGAGGGGATTAAAAATGTTGTTTAAATCACAGGGCACGAAGCCCTACAAGCTGAGCAAGAACCTGGCAAAAAGCGCCATCACCGCAGCCCTGGGGCTAGGCCTCCTGGCCGGTAGTGCCCATGCCGCCGTGGGTGAACCCGAAAAGGAAGACCTGAAATTTGGCTTCATTAAGCTAACAGACATGGCACCGCTGGCGATCGCCTATGAGAAAGGCTATTTCGAAGATGAAGGTCTGTATGTCAAGCTCGAGGCCCAGGCCAACTGGAAAGTACTCCTGGATCGCGTTATCGATGGTGAACTGGATGGCGCACACATGCTTGCCGGGCAACCGCTGGGAGCAACAATCGGTTTTGGTACTCAGGACCACATCATTACCGCCTTCAGCATGGACCTTAATGGTAACGGCATCACCGTCTCTAACAAGATCTGGAAAGAAATGAAAAAACATGTGCCACATGAAAATGGTAAACCGGTACACCCGATCAAAGCCGACTATCTAAAACCCGTCGTTGAGCAATTCAAGGCCGATGGTAAACCGTTCAAAATGGGCATGGTATTCCCGGTATCGACACATAACTACGAGCTGCGCTACTGGCTGGCTGCAGGCGGCATCAACCCCGGTTTTTACGCACCGCATAAAGGCGACATAAAAGGACAGATAAAAGCCGACGTGCTGCTGTCTGTTACACCTCCACCGCAAATGCCATCGACCATGGAAGCGGGTACTATCTATGGCTACTGTGTCGGTGAGCCCTGGAACCAGCAAGCGGTATTTAAAGGCATCGGCGTCCCGGTCATCACAGATTATGAAATCTGGAAGAACAACCCGGAAAAGGTATTCGGTGTCAGTAAGAAATGGGCAGACAAATACCCGAATACCCATATCCGTGTGGTCAAGGCGATGATTCGTGCGGCCAAATGGCTGGATGAAAAGAATAATGCCAACCGTCCTGAAGCGGTCAAGATCCTGTCCAAATCTCAGTATGTGGGTGCGGACTATGACGTTATCGCCAACAGCATGACCGGCACATTTGAATATGAAAAAGGTGACAAGCGCGAAGTACCCGACTTCAATGTGTTCTTCCGCTATTTCGCAACCTACCCATACTACAGTGATGCGATCTGGTATCTGACACAAATGCGTCGTTGGGGCCAGATTTCTGATGAAAAACCGGATAGCTGGTACATGGATATCGCCAAGAAGGTTTACCGTCCAGACATCTATGCCATGGCTGCGAAAGAGTTGATTGCGGAAGGTAAACTGAAGGCTTCTGAATTCCCTGACTTCGCCAAGGAAGACGGTTTCCGTGACCCGCAAACGCACTTCATCGATAACATCACTTATGATGGTAAAAAACCCAACGACTATCTGAAGAAGTTCAATATTGGACTGAAAGGCAAAGAGAAAATTTAACACGATAATACACCTCCCCGTTTATACGGGGAGGTAACAATAAATTAGATAATTAACCCATTGGTATTTAGTTATGACGACACAAATTTTGAAAAATTTTTCTGGCCTGCATAACATATTGATTGAGCCCTTTTTACGTATATTCACCGGGCCCAATAAGGCTGAAGAAATAAACAAATTAATGAAAGCGATTGTCACCCCCTTGGTGGCTCTCGGAATTTTCCTGTTACTCTGGTCGGCGGGCGCCAGCCAGATCAAGACATCACTTGGCGCTGTGCCGGGGCCAAGCCAGGTCTGGGAACAAGCGGTCAATCTTCTGGATGAACATAAGGAGGAGCGCCAGAAAGAAGCTGCCTTCTATGAACGCCAGGAAAAACGCAATGCCAAAAAACTGGCCGCAAACCCGGATGCAACCGTTAAAATCAGAAGTTATACAGGCAAGCCAACCTATATCGATCAGATATGGACCAGCATTTACACCGTCATGACCGGATTTTTGATCGCATCCCTGATTGCTATCCCGGTCGGTATCTTGTGTGGCCTGAGTCCATTGATATACACCGCCTTGAATCCGTTGATCCAGATATTCAAACCTGTATCTCCATTAGCATGGCTGCCTATCGTCATGATGATTGTCAGCGCCGTTTATGTCAGTGATGACCCGATGTTCGACAAGTCTTATCTGAATTCAGCCATTACAGTCACCTTGTGTTGTCTGTGGCCCACCATTATCAATACCACTGTGGGTGTCAATTCAATAGACAAGGACCTGATCAATGTCAGCAAGGTACTGAGACTGACCTGGCTGACCAAGGTATTCAAGATTGTCATACCATCCTCTATCCCGATGATGTTTGCCGGTCTGCGTGTATCCCTGGGTATCGGCTGGATGGTATTGATCGCAGCGGAAATGCTCGCTCAGAACCCGGGACTGGGAAAATTTGTCTGGGATGAATTCCAGAATGGCAGTTCCAACTCACTGGCCAGAATCATGGTCGCAGTATTTACCATAGGACTTGTCGGCTTCCTGCTGGACAGGCTGATGCTGATGTTGCAGAAGTCTATCAGTTGGGACAAGAGTGCCGTGATTCGCTAATTTGAGGAGAAACTAACATGGATTCATATCTGGAACTTTCACATGTCACTATCGACTTCCCGACACCTAACGGCCCCTTCAGGGCGCTGGACAAGATTAAACTGAGTATCGACCAGGGCGAGTTTATCTCCCTGATCGGGCACTCCGGTTGTGGTAAGTCGACCGTGCTGAATATTATCGCCGGCCTGCACCAGGCTACCGAAGGTGGCGTTATCCTCAATGGCAAGGAGGTCAGCGAACCCGGACCGGATCGTGCCGTTGTTTTTCAAAATCATTCCTTACTGCCATGGATGACGGCCTACGAAAATGTTGAACTTGCCGTCAAGCAGGTCTTCAAGGGCAAGAAAAAAAAGGAAGAAATGAAAGAATGGATCGAGCATAATCTTGAACTGGTACATATGTCACACGCCATGGATAAACGACCTGATGAACTATCGGGCGGCATGAAACAGCGTGTCGGTATTGCCCGTGCATTATCCATGGAACCCAAGGTCATGTTAATGGATGAGCCCTTCGGCGCTCTGGATGCATTGACCCGCGCGCATATGCAGGACTCACTGATGGAGATTCAGACCGAGCTGAATAACACCGTTATCATGATTACCCATGATGTTGATGAGGCCGTGTTATTGTCTGATCGCATTGTCATGATGACCAACGGCCCCGCGGCCACCATCGGTGAAATACTCAAAGTCGATCTGGAACGTCCCAGGGATCGATTGGCCCTGGCAGAGGTCCCTGAATACAATCATTACCGTGCAGAGGTCGTACGCTTCCTGCATGAACGCTACAAGAACCCTGAATCTGAACAGGAGACAGACTCCGGCTCCAATTCAGAAACAGCGACAGCGTCTGCAGAAAAACCAGCAACGCAGAACAAGCAAGAAAATGAGGAGGATACACCTGTTCTATATGCCGTCAATGATTAACACCTGAAAATTTTTTGTTCGTCAATGGGTTTGTGCCTGTGTATCCTCGTTGGTCACAGGCACCTTTTTATGCCCTTCAATCTACTCCCTCTACATTATCACCCCGCTAGAGCAAGCGAGCGTGTAAATGCTGCACAATGGCTCAAACCTCCGTATAATTACTGACTTGTTCCTCGTCTTCTCTATGGGAATCCGGATGAAAGCACCTGAAACGCTGTACCAGTCAGACATTCAATCTCTGCCCCTGATTCACCGCGGCAAGGTTCGCGATATTTATGCTGTAGGCGATGAGCACCTACTGGTCGTCACCACTGATCGCCTGTCTGCCTTCGATGTGGTTTTACCAGACCCGATTCCCGGTAAAGGCATTATCCTGACTGAGACCTCCAATTTCTGGTTTAGCTATATGCAGGATATCGTCCCCAACCAGGTGGCCGATATCAGCCTTGAGCAGGCATTGCCGGATGAGCAGGAACGCGCGCAGGTCTACGGTCGCGCCATCGTCGTCAAGAAACTAAAGGCATTGCCGGTTGAGGCCATCGTACGTGGTTATCTGATCGGTTCCGGCTGGAAGGATTATCAGCACAGCGGTAGTGTCTGTGGTATCCCCTTACCAGCAAATCTGCAGATGGCCGACAAGTTGCCTGAAGCCATCTACACCCCATCGACCAAGGCCGCTGTTGGCGATCACGATGAAAATGTGGATTTTGACTATACACGCAAGCTCATCGGTGATGAACTGGCGCAACAGATTAAAGACGTCAGCCTCAAACTCTATACACTGGCAGCCGAGTATGCGCTGCAACGCGGTATTATCATCGCCGACACTAAATTTGAATTTGGCGTAGATGACAACGGCAAACTGACCCTGATCGATGAAGCATTGACACCCGATTCATCACGGTTCTGGCCTGCTGACCAGTATCAACCTGGCATCAGCCCACCCAGTTTTGACAAACAGTATGTACGTGATTACCTGGAATCACTGGACTGGGATAAAAAAGCCCCCGGCCCTTCCTTGCCACAGGAGATTGCCGACAAGACCGCGGAGAAATACCAGGAAGCCCTACAACGGCTGACACAGTAATAAAAACAGAACCTTTAATAAAACTGTTCTATGTACGTCGCTCATACCCCATCGGTTAATTATCAAACGTCCTGAAATAGCGTGATTTCCTTGGCAGGTAATAACTATCAGGATCAAGCGAAACAATCACTCCCTTGGCCTTGCCCAGTACCTCGCTCATTGGCACAAAACCAATATAGCGTGAATCGGCACTGTTATCCCGATTATCACCCAGTACAAACAGGTGATCTGGCGGCACCTGGACCGGCCCAAAAAACGAATCGGCATGACTCCATGCTACTTCATGTTGAATGTCTGCGAGGCGCTCATTCAATAACAGTGGTGATGTATTTCCATTCCCCCAATTTACTTGTCTGTCTGCCAGATCGCTTTCACTGTATCGGGCCTTGACGCCATTAACATAGAGACGGTTGGCTGCCAGCTGAATGACATCACCCGGCACGCCCAGGACTCTTTTTACCAGGCGCTTGTTGGCCGCACTGGATTGAAAGACCACGACATCACCCAGCCGCGGGGTTGACCACTGGGTAATAGAGATAGTGGTAAACGGGACCCTGAGACCATAGGCCATTTTATTGACGAATATTCTGTCGCCTTCAAGAATGGTCGGTTTCATAGAGCCTGTTGGAACCGTATACCAATCGGCCACTGCCGAGCGGAAAACAGACATCAACAACAATAGTACGATCAGAAAACGCCATTCCCGATAGATCTTGCCAGCTCCGTCCATACTAAATTTCTCTTATTTAAGGTATTCTTAATAAATAGCGTCTAAACAGGCAAATTTCAATAGCACTGTCGTATAATCAGTATTTCATCATACGTTATTAATTGCAGTATAATGTGATGCGAATTAACTATGATGCCTTTAATGCATGATATGATTCTACAGGCCTTATACGGGTGAACACCCGTTTCAGAGGCTAAGCTTATATGTAGCGCAACATGATCATCACCTTTCGAATACCCATTTTTTCCGTACGAGCGAATAGTCCATCATGAGCACCATCTCTAATAATTTTTTAAAAATTGCCTTAATTGTTTTACTGGCGATGTTTTTCTCGACCAGCAGCATGAGTCAGGCTGCCGAGAATAAAAATGCCTCCTCACCTGAGGATATCCTGAAATCACTTGACCAGATAGAGCGCGATCTCAATAAGGAAGCAGTCAAAACCGAGACACTTGAAGGACACCTGAAAACGCTACCCAAGCATAAAAGCTGGGCCACACAGTGCCAGCAAACTCAAGAGGAAGCACTCAAGGACTTGCAGAAAAACCTGACGGCCCTTGGTGAACAGGTCAAGGGTGAACCAAAAGACGTGACCGACAAGCGTAACTCGATCAAAGCCAATCAGGCCAGCAGTGAAAAACTACTGGCCACCTGCAAATTAATCTTGCTTAGAAGTGGTGAATCGCTCGATAAAATTAATAAGTTCAAACAATCCCAACTGGCAGAAAAATATTTCTTCAAAGGGCCGAGCTTTGTCAAACTGGCCGAAGATAACTGGAACAATCCAGGCATTTGGTTGACTGCCAGCCGGGATTTCATCCTCAAAAATAGCGGTCTGGACAAAATCAACATCAATCAGTTCACAGTACTACTGGTGGTGCTGGCGCTGACTATCCTGCTTGCGCTGTTTATCAGGAAAAGTCTAAGCACTTGGTTACAAACTCAGCCTATAGGTGATACTCGCTCCGCGCTACTTGGCAATGCGCTTGCGCAAACATCCATTCGCTATGCAAAGTATTTACTACCCAGCCTGGCCGCTGCGGCATACCTGTACACCATCACCAAGGACATCACACCAGTACCTTTCATCAGCATTCTTGCCTATGGTTTGCCGATCGTTATCCTGTGCATGTCACTGATACAGCTCTTTTTATCTTCATCACTACAGCTCAATGTCATCAAAGCAGAACAGGCAAGCACTGCCAGAAAATTAAGCCACCGCCTGATGACGCTGGTGCTGATCATATTCCTTGGCTATTTAATATTTTCAACCATTCTTTCACAGAGCCTGCCTGAGCCGGCGCTATTATTAACTCGCGGGATTTATGGCGCCGTCGTTATCATTAACCTGATCATGGTCATCTGGCTGGTGGGTCGCTTCAATCGCGCTCGAAGCAATCAACTATTCAGGGCTGGCATTATCCTGCTGCTACTTTGTGCCTTGATTGCAGAACTCTACGGCTATAGAAACATCAGCGCGTATATATTGCGTACCGTGCTCGGCACACTCATCGCTTTCGATATATTCAAACTACTCGACATCTTATTGTCTGAGTCGCTGGATCGCCTGGAGACCGGCGAGGGCCGTTGGCAACAAAAGCTACACTTATCCATGGGTCTCAAACCCGAGCAGACGATGCCGGGCATTATCTGGGTACGCATCATTTTCAACCTATTGTTATGGACAGGCCTGATCGCTGCCCTACTGTATATATGGAAAGTGCCGGATACCTACATACAAACAATGGTGGGCTATATCAGCACAGGCTTTAATATCGGCTCTTTTGAGGTGCTGCCGATCCGTTTTCTACAGGCTATCGTTATCCTCCCTGTTTTACTCACCATCAATGCATGGTTTCGCAAGGGCCTGGAGCATAGATGGTTAACACGCACACAAATGGAACGTGGTACACGCGAATCCATGGCGAAAATCACCGGCTATATTGGGGTTAGCGTTGCTATCATCATCAGTTTGAGTGTTGCTGGTATGGATTTTTCCAAACTGGCCTTGATCGCCGGGGCCTTGTCTGTGGGTATTGGTTTCGGCCTACAGAATATCGTCAATAATTTTGTCTCCGGCCTGATCCTGTTGTTTGAACGACCGATCAAGACCGGTGACTGGATTCAGGTTGGCACCGTGGAAGGCTATGTGCGCAAGATCAGCATCCGTTCTACACAGATACAGACTTTCGATAAATCGGACGTCATTGTCCCTAATTCCGATCTGATAGCGGGCACTGTCACCAATTTAATGCTTCATGATCAACGCGGCAGGATTCGTGTCCCTGTCGGAGTTGCTTATGGGTCGAATACAGAACTGGTGAAAGAACTGTTGCTGCAGGTAGCCAATGAACACGAGCAGGTCCTCAAGAATCCGATGCTGGCACCAGCTCCAGCAGTACTTTTCCTGGGATTTGGCGACAGCGCCCTGAACTTTGAGCTACGCTGCCATATCAACAATATTGACACGCGATTTATAACCACCAGTGAACTCAACTTTGCCATTGATGCGTTATTCCGCGAACACGGCGTTCAAATCCCGTTCCCTCAACGAGACCTGCATATACGTGATATGCCTACCGAACCTAGAGCATCAAATATACCTGATAAGAAAATCGACCCCGATTCTAAAGAATCATAATATTGCCAGCACATAAAAAAGGCCGCTATAACGCGGCCTTTTTATTCTAAGTGATCAATCAATCAAGTGACTTTCTGATCGAGCTCGCCGCTGGAGTAACGGGCAACCATATCGTCCAGGCTGATGACGTTGATCTTGTCGGCATTGCCGGCACAACCAAAGGCCTCGTAACGCGCCTTACAGATTTCCATCATCGCCGCAGTAGATTCCTTCAGGAATTTACGTGGATCGAAGTTTGATGGGTTGTCAGCAAGATGCTTGCGAACAGAACCGGTAGATGCCATACGCAGGTCAGTATCGATATTAACCTTACGTACACCATTCTTGATACCTTCCTGAATTTCTTCAACAGGCACACCGTATGTCTGACCCATATCACCACCATAGTTATTGATGATTTCCAGCCAGTCCTGAGGCACAGAAGAAGAACCGTGCATAACCAGATGCGTGTTCGGAATGCGTTCGTGAATTTCTTTGATGCGGTCGATACGCAGGATTTCACCGGTAGGCTCTTTGGTGAACTTATACGCACCGTGTGAAGTACCGATAGCGATGGCCAGTGCATCAACACCAGTGGCCTTGACGAAATCAGCGGCTTCTTCAACGCTGGTCAACAGCATATCCATATCCAGCTTGCCTTCGGCACCATGCCCGTCTTCCTCACCCATTTCACCGGTTTCCAGTGAACCCAGGCAGCCCAACTCACCTTCAACGGAAACACCGCCTGAGTGTGCCATTTTTACAACTTCCTTGGTCACATCGACATTGTATTCAAACGATGCAGGGGTCTTCATGTCGGCCATCAATGAGCCATCCATCATCACCGAACTGAAACCGGACTGGATAGAGCGCAGACATACTGCAGGCTCGGAGCCATGGTCTTGATGCATAACGACCGGAATGTGTGGATACATTTCGATTGCAGCGCTGATCAGGTGACGCAGGAAAGGTTCGCCCGCATAAGATCGTGCACCGGCTGAACCCTGCATGATAACCGGACTGTTGGTAGCATCGGCAGCCTGCATGATGGCGTGCACTTGCTCCATGTTGTTTACGTTGAATGCTGGCATGCCGTAACCGTTCTCGGCAGCATGATCCAGAAGCTGGCGCATGGATATTAGAGCCATGTTTCTCTCCTCACTCGTATAGTTTCTAAAAAATCAAAAATTAAAATATAAAACCCAATAACTACAAATTCTTTGGTTCCGCTGTCAGGATTCCGGATTGACCAGTTCTCCAACGCGAACAATTTTCATGGCGTTGGTACCACCCAGTACGCCCATTAAATCACCCTTGGTCAATACGACCAGGTCACCATCCCTGACTGTACCACGTCGAACCAATTCATCAATGGCTTCCTGATTGACCTCGGCATGGTTACTACTGATTGGCTCAAAACTGACCGGGTAAACCCCCCGGTAAAGGGTTACCTTTCTACGCGTCTCAACATGACTCGTCAAGGCATAAATGGGGATACCGGAACTGATTCTCGACATCCATAAAGCCGTAGCACCCGACTCGGTCAGGGCTGCGATTGCCTTGGCGCCCAGGTGGTTGGCCGCATACATCGCGGACATCGCTACAGCTTCATCTATCTCTTTGAATTCTGTATTGATTCTATGATCAGATATGCGTGCCACGCGTTGCTTCTCGGCATGCCGACAGACTCGGTCCATCGCTGCCACCGCCAGGGCCGGGTATTTGCCGGCCGCAGTTTCCGCCGACAGCATGACCGCATCGGTACCATCGAGAACGGCGTTTGCAACATCAAACACCTCGGCGCGCGTCGGTATCTGGTTCTCAATCATCGACTCCATCATTTGCGTTGCCGTGATCACCACGCGGTTGGCATAGCGGGCCTGACGGATCAGTCTTTTCTGAATGGCCGGTAACTCAGCATCGCCGATTTCAACGCCCAGATCACCGCGAGCAACCATAATCGAATCCGATGCCTCGATAATCTCATCAATGGCATCGATGGCCTCAGCACGTTCAATCTTGGCGACGATGGCACCATTACCTCCGGCGGCACGTAATAATTCACGCGCCTGATGAATATCATTCGCATGCCGAGGAAATGAAACAGCCAGATAGTCCGCCTGCATTTTGGCCGCCAGCTTGATGTCTTCCTTGTCTTTGTCAGTCAGAGCTTCAGCGGAAAGACCACCACCCTTACGGTTGATACCCTTGTTATTGGAAAGGATACCACCGACCTTGACCGTGCATTGGATCTCACTGCCGTCAACATCCTCTACCCACATCACGATGCGGCCATCATCGAGCAGCAAGGTATCGCCTCGACTGAG
Source organism: uncultured Gammaproteobacteria bacterium (assembly GCA_947258755.1). Classification (GTDB taxonomy): domain Bacteria; phylum Pseudomonadota; class Gammaproteobacteria; order JAADHQ01; family JAADHQ01; genus JAADHQ01. Next base: position 36,067 of record CAMYJO010000025.1, on the reverse strand, counting down.
GTCATTGGGCAGGTCTTTATAGGTCAGCCCAACACGTTCCTGAGTGCCCGCATCAGCATCCAGGCTGGCATCAAGCACAAATTTAGCACCTTCTACCAGATCAACCTTGTCCAGCTTAAATTTGGCTATCCTGATTTTGGGACCTTGTAGATCACACAATACACCAACCTGGCGACCATGAGCGCGGGCGCGGTTACGTACTGCTTCAACGCGTTGCAAATGCTCTTCATGGGTACCATGTGAGAAATTCACACGAACGACATCAACACCCGCCTGAATGATTTCATCCAGGACTTCATAGTCGGAATCATCACCGTTGCGCGGATCAGTGGCCGGACCCAGGGTAGCCAGTATTTTGGTTCTTCTAAGCATAGTTAATACTTCTTGATGTCATTCCTGTTGCCAGCATTATTTAGCTCTTGGCCCGTTCTTCCAGCATTGCGACGGCAGGCAATGTTTTGCCTTCCAGGTATTCTAGAAATGCGCCACCGGCTGTAGAGATATAAGATACCTTGTCATAGATATCATATTTCTGGATCGCGGCAATCGTATCACCACCACCGGCAAGACTAAAACCGTCGGCATTGGCTATCGCCATCGAAACAGTCTTTGTGCCTTCACCAAATTGATCAAACTCGAATACACCTACCGGTCCATTCCAGACGATGGTACCCGCTTTGGCAATAATATCGGCCAATTCTTTTGCTGATTCCGGGCCGATATCAAAGATCATATCGTCATCTTCGACTTCATCAGGCTTTTTCAGTACAGCGGGCTCATTCTCATCGAACTGCTTACCACAGACAACATCAACCGCGATAGGGATACTGGCACCACGTGCTTTCATTTTTTCCACCAGGGCCTTGGCGGTATCGACTAGATCTTCTTCACATAGGGACTTGCCAACATTATGACCCATGGCCTTCAGGAAGGTATTGGCTATACCACCACCGACTACCAGCTGGTCCACTTTCTCAGACAGGGCTTCGAGCACAGTCAGCTTGGTTGATACCTTGGAACCACCGACGATGGCCACCATCGGACGCGCGGGTTCAGCCAGGGCCTTGGCCAGGTTATCAAGTTCATCGGCCAGTAACAGACCAGCACAGGCGGTCGGTGCAAATTTACCGGCGCCATGCGTAGAGGCCTGGGCACGGTGCGACGTACCAAAGGCATCCATAACGAAGACATCACAAAGCGCTGCATATTTTTTTGCCAATGCTTCGTTGTCTTTCTTTTCACCGGCATTGAAACGTACGTTTTCCAGCAGCACAACTTCTCCAGCCGCGACCTCGGGGGCATTATCCAAATAGTCTTTGACCAGACGAACATCCGTCCCCAGCTTGGCAGACATATTTTCCGCTATTGGCTGCATCGAGTTCTCTTCATCTGCCTTACCTTCTTCAGGGCGACCACGATGAGACATCACCATAACGGCAGCACCGGCTTTCATGCAATGCTCAACGGTTGGCATTGAGGCCGTAATACGTGCATCCGAAGTCACCTTGCCATTTTTGACAGGCACATTCAGGTCAGCACGAATCAATACGCGCTTGCCAGCAAGATCAAGATCAGTCAATTTTATAAAGGACATCAATAATTCTCCTAAAACTATAAAGATATTTGGCAAACCCTTAGGTTTGGCGAATACCTCTTTGAAATAGTAGCGAGTAACTAGTGGCTAGTAGCTAGGATTCAAAATGTCAGGAGGCTATTTGCCTCCTGATCTCCAACCCCTCACTACTAGCAACTCGCTACTAGCAACTTAGTTCGCCGCAACGTGCTCAACAAAGCGCATCATGTTACAAGTATAACCGTACTCGTTGTCATACCAGGAAACGACCTTGACGAAAGTTCCATCCAGTGCGATACCCGCGCCAGCATCAAAGATTGATGAGAAACCAACACCACGGAAGTCAGTGGAAACTACTTTTTCGTCGGTGTAACCCAGGGTCTTACTCATATCACCTGTTTCAGACGCCGCCTTCATGGCTGCACAGATATCGTCATAAGACGCTTCTTTATCCAGCTCAACAGTCAGGTCAACAACAGACACGTCAGAAGCAGGGATACGGAAAGCCATACCAGTCAGCTTGCCATTCAGCTCAGGCAATACAACACCTACCGCTTTAGCTGCACCTGTTGATGATGGAATGATGTTTTCCAGAATACCGCGACCACCGCGCCAGTCTTTCTGAGAAGGACCGTCAACCGTTTTCTGGGTTGCAGTGGCAGCATGAACAGTAGTCATCAGACCACGCTTGATACCCCACTTGTCATTCAGAACCTTGGCAACAGGTGCCAGACAGTTAGTGGTACAGGAAGCTGCTGAAACAATAGCCTGGCCTGCATAAGTGTCGTGGTTAACACCGTATACAAACATCGGTGTACCGTCTTTGGAAGGTGCTGATTGAACAACTTTCTTGGCACCCGCGTCGATGTGCTTCTGGCAGCTTTCTTCAGTCAGGAAGAAACCTGTGCAATCGATAACGATATCTGCACCGACATCACCCCATTTCAGGTCAGCCGGGTCACGTTCTGCAGTCAGGCGGATTTTCTTGCCATCGACGATCATGGCACCTGGCTCAGCAGAAACTTCACCACCAAAGCGACCATGTACTGAGTCATACTTCAGCATGTATGCCAGGTAGTCTGCTTCCAGCAAGTCATTGATACCGACAATCTCGATGTCTTTAAACTCATTGTATACAGCACGAAATACCATGCGGCCAATACGACCGAATCCGTTAATACCGACTTTTACCGTCATTACTTATCTCCTCAAACGTTTATAGCTAAAATTACAAAACTTCTTCAACGGCTTTCACTACGTTTTCAACGGTGAAGCCAAAGTATTCAAACAGTTGCGGTGCAGGCGCTGATTCACCAAAGCGATCGATACCGACGACCTTGCCATTCAGGCCAACGTACTTGTACCAGGCATCAGTAACAGCAGCTTCTACAGCGACTCGGGCAGTGACAGCTGCCGGCAGAACGGATTCCTTATAGGCTGCATCCTGCGCATCAAAGACATTGGTCGATGGCATGGATACAACACGGATATTCTTGCCTGTCAGCTTCTCTGCAGCGCCCATAGCCAAAGCAACTTCCGAACCAGTGGCAATAATGATCGCATCCGGTGTGCCGTCACAATCTTTCAGTACGTAACCACCCTTCTTGATCGCTTCGATCTGATCAGCCGTACGTGTCTGATGATCCAGACCCTGACGCGAGAAGATCAGACATGAAGGTCCGTCCTTACGTTCCGCCGCTTGCTGCCAGCTCACGGCTGACTCAACCGCATCACAGGCACGCCATACATTCATGTTCGGGATCATACGCAAGGTTGGAATCTGCTCAACGGCCTGATGAGTAGGACCATCTTCACCGAGACCAATAGAATCATGCGTGAATACGAAAATGCTGCGAATCTTCATCAGTGCCGCCATGCGGATTGCATTACGTGCATATTCAGAGAACATCAAGAAGGTCGCGCCGAATGGGATCAGACCACCGTGTAGCGCAATACCATTCATGATTGCCGACATACCAAACTCACGTACGCCGTAATTCACGTAGTTGGCTTCAACATGATTGATCATTGGCTTATAACCAGACCACTCGGTCAGGTTGGAACAACCGAGGTCGGCAGAACCACCAAACAGTTCAGGCAACATGGGTGAGTAGGCTTCAATCGAAGCCAGCGAAGCCTGGCGCGTCGCCGGGCTTTTCGCTTCGGCATCAACACCGGCGATATATTTGCCAGAAGTGGCTGCCCAATCTGCGGGCAGGTCACCGGCCATTCGACGCTCATATTCTGCCGCCAGTTCCGGGTAGGCCGCTTTATAGGCGGCAAACTTTTCATTCCATGCCTTTTCTGCAGCCGCGCCTTTTTCTTTCGCATCCCAACCGTGATAGATATCGGCGGGAACAACGAAGGCCTCATGGTCCCAACCCAGCGCTGCCTTGGTCAGATTGATTTCTTCTTCACCCAATGGCGCACCATGACAGGCATGACTACCGGCTTTATTCGGTGAACCAAAACCAATGGTTGTTTTGCAGCAAATCATGGTCGGCTTGTCGGTCATTGCCTTGGCTTGTTCAACAGCTTTCTGCAGTGCATCCGGATCATGGCCATCGACATCGGGGATCACGTGCCAGCCGTAAGACTCAAAACGCTTCGGCGTATCATCCGAGAACCAGCCTTCAACATGGCCATCGATAGAAATACCATTGTCGTCCCAGAAAGCAATCAGCTTGCCCAGACCCAGGGTACCGGCCAGTGAACAGGCCTCATGTGAAATACCTTCCATCAAACAACCATCACCGAGGAATACATAGGTATGGTGATCGACAATATCGTGATCTTTCTGGTTAAACTGGCCAGCCAGTGCCTTTTCAGCAATGGCCATACCAACACCATTAGTGATGCCCTGGCCCAGAGGACCGGTCGTGGTTTCAACACCCGGAGCATAACCGTATTCCGGGTGACCCGGTGTCTTCGAATGCAACTGACGGAAATTCTTCAGATCATCCATACCCAGATCGTAACCACTCAGGTGCAGCAGGGAATAAATCAGCATCGAACCATGACCATTGGACAGGACGAAGCGATCGCGGTTGGCCCACTGCGGGTTGGCGGGGTTGTGGCTCAGATGGTCATTCCACAATACCTCGGCGATATCCGCCATCCCCATAGGGGCGCCTGGATGACCCGACTTGGCCTGTTGTACTGCGTCCATACTCAATGCACGAACGGCATTGGCTAAATCTCTACGTGAGGGCATAGTTCTCTCCTCTGTTCCCAAAGTTTTAAATGAAATCTGTGTGATCCCAGTAATTGCACGATGGCATTGAATTTATTCATTTACCGAGATAATAAAATTCTTTTTCCGGCTTTTGCGGCCAATTTGACTGCCCTGCCGGCAGTTGCGCGCACCAGTTGCTTGTGCCGCCTGCAAAAGAATAAGGCAGCTTGCGCTACCCTATTCAGAAGAAGCGGTATTCTCCCCTACTTGAGGGCATTCGGCAATAGTGAGACTGGTTATGTAAGGATAAAACTTACTTGGGATAAGCTCGATTATTATACCTACAATACATAATGTTATTGTAACTCATTATTTATATTGGTTTTTATTTAATCCTCGTCGATCCATTTAATCGAGCAGCCCATACTGGGGATCTGCTCAGCCGGACCCTGACCGGTCCTGGCCACCGCCGCCATGGCCTCGAACAGGTCACGGTGCGCATCAGCCGGCGCGCTCTGCTTACGGCTGGCATCCAGGCGGCCACGGTACTGCAGTAGTAGTTGACCGTTATAGCCAAAGAAATCCGGCGTACAAACGGCGCCATAGGCCTTGGCCACCTGCTGCGTTGGATCGAGTAGGTATGGGAATGGAAAATCGAATTCCTGCGCCACCTTGCGCATATTTTCGAAGGAATCCTCTTCGTACTGACTCGGGTCATTGGACATGATGGCGACACTGTTGACACCCAACTCGCGCAATTCCCGCGTATCTCTGACGATGCGCTCACGGATCGCTTTGACGTAAGGGCAGTGATTACAAATAAACATGACCAGCAGACCCTTTTCGCCACGGCAATCCTGCAGGGTCCATTGCCTGCCATCAACACCGGGTAATGCAAATTCAATGGCAGGTGCGCCAAAATCACAAACAGGGGTTTCCAGACTGACCATAATTTATCCTTGTTATCTATATGGGTTTGAAGACAATTGATATTGCCAAGGTTTGTGCAATTTTAACTTAAATGTCAAAAAAAGCACTCACTGTTTTAGCAATTAACTCCGTACACGGATTTCAGTAAATACCCTAAACCTTTGACATATGTAATCATTTACGTATAATTATGCGTCAATAGCGCCGATTTGAATTCAGATTGCGGGCGCTTAATAAATACGGCTAAAGCGAGGTTATAACCGAACCCTGAAGAACCGCTTTAGTCCACGACAAAGCGGTTTTTTATTTGTTTTTATAAGGGAAACGATATAATGAGCGAATATCTATTTACATCCGAATCTGTTTCAGAAGGTCATCCAGACAAAGTAGCCGATCAAATTTCTGACTCCGTGCTGGATGCCATTCTCGAACAGGATCCAAAGGCGCGTGTAGCCTGTGAAACCATGGTCAATACCGGCATGGTGGTACTGTCCGGTGAAATAACCACCTCGGCCTGGGTCGATATGAATGATGTTGTACGCGGCCGCATCAAGGAAATAGGTTATAACAGCTCTGAAATCGGTTTTGATTATGAATCCTGCGCCATCCTGACATCGATCGACAAACAGTCTGCCGATATCGCCATGGGTGTGGATGAAGACGAACAACATGAACAGGGTGCCGGCGACCAGGGTCTGATGTTCGGATATGCCTGTAATGAAACCGATGTACTGATGCCGGCCCCGATCACCTACGCCCACCGACTGGTTAAGCGTCAGGCCGAGGTCCGCAAGAACGGCACCCTGCCCTGGTTACGACCCGATGCCAAGAGCCAGGTTACTTTTCGCTATGAAGGCAACACACCGGTCGGTATCGAGAACTGAAAGCCCTGCAGGAAGCTGTAATGGACGAAATACTGATACCGGTATTACCCAAAGAATGGATCGATGAAAACACCAAATACTTCATCAACCCAACAGGTCGTTTCGTTATCGGCGGCCCGGTGGGTGACTGCGGACTGACTGGACGCAAGATCATTGTTGATACCTACGGTGGCATGGCCCGTCATGGTGGCGGCGCCTTCTCCGGCAAAGATCCCTCCAAGGTGGATCGGTCCGCAGCCTATGCCGGTCGTTATGTGGCCAAGAATATCGTCGCCGCCGGCCTCGCCGATCGCTGCGAAATCCAGGTCTCCTACGCCATCGGTGTTTCTAAACCGACTTCGATCAGCGTACAGACCTTTGGTACCGGAAAAGTTGAAGACGCACGCATCGTCGAGCTGATCAACGAACACTTTGACTTGCGCGCAGGTGGTCTGGTCAAGATGCTGGATCTGCTCCGTCCGATCTACGCGAAAACAGCGGCCTACGGTCACTTTGGTCGCGAGGAAGACGAGTTTACCTGGGAGAAAACCGACAAGGCCAATGCACTCAGGGCGGCTGCCGGTATCTAAGCGGTTATTTTATTGCGTTAGATTTTTTTTCGACTACAATTACAACACTGTCACTCCTGAGGGGCGCTGCAGCGGTTAAATCCGTCAGGCTCGGGACCGGGCAGATCCCTTAAACTGGATAAACGGCGCTCATTCAACTTTTAATTAAGGAGAATGAATATGAGCGCTGCTTCAGATTCAGTATTCACCGACTATAAAGTCGCAGACATGTCCCTGGCCGAGTGGGGCCACAAGGAAATCCGCATTGCTGAAACGGAAATGCCGGGCTTAATGGCCCTGCGCGAAGAATTCGGCAAACAACAACCGCTGGCAGGCTGCCGTATCATGGGTAGCATCCACATGACCATTCAAACCGCCGTGCTGATTGAAACACTGGTCGCACTCGGTGCTGAAGTGCGTTGGGTATCCTGCAATATTTTCTCGACGCAAGATCATGCCGCAGCTGCGATTGCTGACCAGGGCATTCCTGTTTTTGCCTGGAAAGGTGAGACCATCGAAGAATACTGGTGGTGTACTGAACAAGCACTGCTATGGCCGGATGGCAAATTACCTAATATGATTCTGGATGACGGCGGTGATGCCACGCTTCTGGTTCACAAGGGCGTAGAGTTTGAAAAAGCCGGTGCCATTCCGGAAACCAAGGCGGATGACAACGAAGAATATAAAGCCATTCTCGATGTATTACGTCGCACTATCAAACCTGGCGCCAACACCTGGACGAATATTGCCGACAGCGTCAAAGGTGTCACAGAAGAAACGACCACTGGCGTACATCGTCTGTACGAAATGCAGGAGAAAGGCGAATTATTATTCCCGGCAATGAATGTAAACGATTCAGCAACCAAGTCCAAGTTCGATAATTTGTATGGATGTCGCGAATCATTGATCGACAGCATAAAACGTGCGACGGATGTCATGATTGCCGGAAAAGTCTGCGTTGTACTCGGTTATGGTGATGTCGGCAAGGGCTGCGCACAGGCATTCCGTGGTATGGGCGCGACCGTATGGGTAACAGAAATCGACCCCATCTGTGCACTACAAGCAGCCATGGAAGGTTACCGTGTCGTCGATATGAATGACGCCTGCAAAACAGGTGACATCTTTGTAACCACAACTGGTAATGTCAACGTCATCAATCACGACCACATGGCTGCCATGAAAAACGAAGCCATTGTTTGCAATATTGGTCACTTCGACTCTGAAATTGATATTGCCTCGCTGGAAAAATACGAGTGGTCAGAAATCAAACCACAGGTTGATCATGTTATTTTCCCTGATGGTAAACGCATTATCATCCTGGCAAGAGGTCGCCTGGTTAATCTGGGTTGCGCTACCGGCCATCCGAGTTTTGTTATGTCCGCCTCGTTCACCAACCAGGTTATGGCACAAATTGAATTCTTCCAGAACGCCGACAAGTATAAGAATCAAGTATATATACTTCCAAAAGTTCTGGATGAAAAAGTGGCACGCCTGCATCTGAATAAAATAGGGGCTCATCTGACCACCCTATCTCAGCAACAGGCCGATTACATCAGCGTTCCTGTTGACGGGCCGTTTAAGCCAGACCATTATCGTTATTAGCTTAAAAGCAGGGAAAAGGGGAAAGATAAAAGATACAAGGGAAAGGAATTCGACCAACCCTTGTATCTTTACCCTTTCACCTTGTTATCTGAATTAAAAAGAGAGGAAAGATAAAAGACTAAAGATGGCAAACACTTGCGAGGGTGTCATACACCAACCCTTGTATCTTTACCCTTTCATCTTTTATCTGAATTTAAAATGGATAGTCAAAAAAAATACACACCTCAATTCAGTTTTGAATTCTTCCCGCCGAAGACCCCCGAGGGCGCTGAAAAACTTCGCGCGACTCGAGATGAGCTGGCCAAGTTGAATCCAAAATATTTCTCCGTCACCTTCGGTGCCGGCGGTAGTACGCAGCAGGGAACCATCGACACTGTTCTCGAAATTCAGAAATCGGGGCTATCTGCTGCACCCCATCTCTCCTGCGTAGGCTCATCGAAAGAGAGCATTAGCCAGATGCTGGAGACCTATAAGGAAAATGGCGTCAATCGCATCGTCGCCTTACGTGGCGACATGCCGTCCGGCATGCAGGAAGCGGGCGCATTCAGATATGCCAATGAACTGGTAGAATTTATTCGCGAACAAAGTGGAGATTTTTTTCACATTGAAGTCGCTGCCTACCCGGAGATTCATCCACAGGCACAGGATGCCCAGAGCGACCTGGCCAACTTTAAACGCAAGGTAGGCTCAGGTGCCGATTCAGCCATTACCCAGTACTTTTATAACTGTGACGCCTATTATCGCTTCATAGATGACTGCGAAAAGACCGGTGTTGACCTGCCGGTGATAGCGGGCATTATGCCGATCACCAATTACACACAGCTGGCACGATTCTCGGATATGTGCGGTGCAGAAATACCGCGCTGGATAAAGAAACGCTTGCAAGGCTTCGGTGATGACCGCGCTGCGATCCGCGCCTTTGGCGAAGAAGTCGTGACCCAGTTATGCGAAAAACTATTGCAGGCCGGCGCGCCCGGGTTACATTTTTATACAATGAATCAGGCTGGGCCCAGTAAGGCGATCTGGGAAAATCTGGGGATTGATACCAGTAGCTAGTAGCGAGTGGCGAGAAACTAGGAAATTCAAGAGCATTTATTTCTTCCTAGCTACTCGCCACTCGCTACTTTCCACCACCCCAACGCATACGAATAACTTATGAATAACAAAAAATATATCGAACGTGATCTAGGTGTCCTGTGGCATCCTTGTACGCAAATGAAGGACCACGAGACGTTACCGATAATCCCGATCAAACGTGGCGAAGGTGTGTGGCTGCATGACTTTGAAGGCAATCGTTATCTGGATGCCATCAGCTCGTGGTGGGTTAATTTGTTCGGGCATGCTAACCCGCGCATCAATCAGGCCCTGAAAAAACAGCTGGATGAACTGGAGCATGTTATCCTGGCTGGATTCACTCACGAACCTATCGTTGAGCTCTCTGAAAAACTGGTCAAGATCACCCCCGGCAATCTGTCACGCTGTTTCTATGCCGACAACGGCTCATCTGCCATCGAAGTCGCTTTGAAAATGAGCTTTCATTACTGGCAAAACAGCGGCCAAAAAAGCAAGACGCGATTTATCAACCTGGGTAACAGCTATCACGGTGAAACACTCGGTGCGCTCGCAGTCGGTGATGTCGAATTATACAAAGACACCTATGCACCCTTACTGATGCAACCTATTACCGTACCCTCACCCGACTGTTATCAGCGCGAGCAAGGCGAGAGCTGCCATGATTACTCGATACGCATGTTCAAGCACATGGAGCAGGCACTGGAAAAACATGCGGATGAGACTTGCGCGGTTATCGTAGAACCCCTGGTGCAATGCGCCGGTAATATGCGCATGTATGACCCCATTTATCTTAAGCTGCTACGTCAAGCATGTGATAAGCACAATGTGCATTTGATTGCCGATGAAATAGCCGTTGGCTTTGGTCGAACCGGCACGCTGTTTGCCTGCGAACAAGCAGATATCACACCGGACTTTATGTGCCTGTCCAAAGGATTGACGGGGGGCTACCTGCCACTCTCCGTCGTCCTGACTCACGACAATATCTACCAGGCCTTCTACGATGATTATGAAAAGCTGACCGCCTTCCTGCATTCTCATAGTTACACCGGTAATGCCCTCGGCTGTCGTGCAGCACTGGCCACGCTCGATATCTTTAAGCAGGATGACACTATCAACAAGAACCGCACACTCGCAAAACTGCTCTCTGAATCCGTTCAGACATTACATGATCATCCGCACGTAGCAGAAGTCAGACAAACAGGCATGATCCTGGCGATTGAAATGGTACAGGACAAACAGAGCAGAAAGCCCTACCCATGGCAACAACGCCGTGGTCTTAAGGTCTATCAACATGGCCTTGCCAATGGCGTTCTGCTCAGACCCCTCGGCAACGTCGTCTATTTCATGCCCCCCTATGTCATCACACCAGAGCAAATCTCGCTGATGGCCAAGATAGCAATAGAAGGCATCCATTTAGCAACATCTGATTAATCTGCATACCCGTAATATTGACTACGTCTCTACCCCCTTTTATCTTTTCTCTTTAATCTTTTATCTGCCGTTAATATCTAGTATCTTCACTACCATGAGAACCATCCGCATCTATCAATCTGGCGCACTGGCCATCGGCACAGAAATCGAGCTTGAAACACAAGCGGCAACACACCTGACCCGTGTTTTACGCATCAAACTAGGGGCTGAACTGGTGTTGTTCAATGGTGATGGTAGTGAGTACACTGCCAGACTCACTCGCGTTCACCGACATCAGGCATGGGCTACAATCCTCGACGCGCAAGCCATCGATCGTGAATCACCTTTGAATATCATTCTGTGTCAGGGCATCTCCAGGGCTGAGCGCATGGACTTTACCATTCAGAAGGCGGTTGAGCTCGGTGTCGGTGCTGTCATCCCGATATTTACGGAACGGGGAGCAGTACAACTCAAGGGCGAACGACTGGATAAAAAACTCAGGCACTGGCAGGCCGTCACCCAAAGCGCCTGTGAACAATGCGGCCGTAATCGAGTACCCGTGATCGAAGCGGCAACTCATTTTGAGCAATTCATTGGCCGCCAAGATCTTCCGGACTTAAAATTGGTACTTGACCCGGAAGCGAACGAATCCCTGGGCAGCTTACTGCCAGGCCACCGGGATATAGCGTTACTAGCCGGTCCGGAGGGTGGACTAAGTCAATCAGAGATAGAGATTTGCTATGAAAACGGATTTACCGGAGGCCGTCTGGGACCGCGCATCTTACGTACCGAAACGGCAGCACTGACAGCACTGAGTATTATTCAAAATATAAGTGGTGATCTCGGCTAATCGCGTAGCCACTGGGCCAGCGCTGCCGCTCATTACTTGAGCAAGGACTTCTGCTTCAGAAGGGTGGACTCTATACCATCAAGGTCTGGGATGATAGCCGGCTCAGCTTCAATCAGCACATGTGAGAGCACGCCTTCCTGGCTGGCCTTCTGGTCCGCCAAAGCAGTAACGACACTCTGATTGGCTAACACCAGATGGGGGATCCCCTGCACCAGCATAGCGAAAAAGGGTAAATCTGAATCTCCACCCAAGGCATTAATGATGGCAATACGGCTACCCTGCCCAATCTCGGTTTTGCCTCCCTGAATCGACTCAAATGAAACCAGTGGCACATCCATACCGCGCCATGGCAACATGCCTAGCATCCAGTCCGGGCTGTTTTTCAATGCCCGCGGTTGTGTATAGGTAATGATTTCGGCCAAGGATGCATTGGGTAATAGCATTTGCTCTTTAACCATAGGAATCAACAGACTACGGACGGATATATTCAGATTACTCATGAGTTCTATTCACCTTCAAGATATTCGACCAGATTGTCGGCCAGCTCTTCCGGGGTCGCACTGAGACTGACAATATCTGCATAACGGACTGAGTCGGCCATGCTGCTTATGACGCAACTCTTCGGCTCCTGCGCCCAAACCATTCCACCTTTTTGCGCTATCAAGTGACAACCTGCAGTACCATCATTGCCCATGCCACTGAATATAATCGCATTAGCGTCAACACCATAATGTTTGGCAACAACCGTCATCACATCATCAATCGAGGGGCTATAAATGCTGCGTTGCTTAATCGTTTGCAGGGAAATAATGCCGCGCTCACTGAAATTAATACGTTTATCTACCGGCGCGACGACGAGATGACCCTTTTCCAGGACCATGCCGTCTTCAGGCGCGGTCACTTTTAAACTGGTAATGCGGCTCAACTGCTCTGCCAGTAGGTTAACGAAACCCACACCAATATGTTGCGCCAGGATAAAACAAACCGGCAGGTCCTTGGGCAAGCGCGCAAGAAACTGCTTGACCGCCTGTGGACCACCAATAGAAGCGCCCAGTACCCAGATGCGTTTTGCCCTGTTTACCGCACCATCCAGGCTACCATCCTTGTTCATGGCGACGATTTCAGCCGTCGGCATATCCTTATACGGAACAGGCGGCACTTCTTTTACTTCTATAAACTGCGATGTATCGTTATCAAGACTCGCCGGCGCAGCTTCATCGATGATGTTCGGGCTAAGATCAGGAGCTTCTGTCTCTATCGTATCACCAGATGCGGCATTAAATTTCTCGCCTGCAGCCTCGATCAACTTTTCGGCGAGGCGTCGGCCCCATGCGCGACCACCGGCTGTAACCTGCTTACGAATGGATGCGCTGTCATTGAAAAGCATCGGCAATTCTGCCTGATCGAGCAACATATCAAGCTCAGCATCATCGCTCTCATCCAGATTAACCAGGATGACATCTGCCACACTGTTATCATTTCCTGCGACCAGACTTTGCTTGAACAGGTCATCTTCAATAACCTGCAGTCTATTCGTTTCCAGAATCTCACACAGACAATCACGCTCGCGAACCGAGCGTGATAATATTGCGACGCGTAAACTATTGTTTACAGGATTAAGCAATCCCATGCTTTTCCTCTATAACTGAATTGATATTCTCTAATAAATCGTGCTCCTGATAGGGCTTGCCCAGGTATCGTTGCACACCTATTTCTTCCGCACGGCGGCGATGTTTATCACCGGTACGCGAAGTAATCATAATGATCGGTATTCCTTGCAAACGTGGCTCGTTACGCATGTAGGTTGCCAACTCAAACCCGTCCATACGCGGCATCTCGATATCAAGCAACATAATATCCGGAATGTGTTCGTGTAGTGTGGCGACAGCATCAACACCATCCTTCGCCGTGACCACATGCATGTCGTTTCGTTCCAGTAGTCGTGTTGTCACTTTTCTGACAGTGATTGAATCATCGACCACCATAACATTAAGCTTGCGTTCTTCCTGCTCCAGCTCGGCAACATCCTCTACATGTGTAGTACGCATTGCAGCACTGAGCCTGATAATAGAGCCCATATCGAGAATCAGAACAACACGTCCATCACCCAGGATGGTGGCGCCCGATACCCCTCTCAAGGTACTGAGCTGTGGACCAACGGATTTAACCACGATTTCACGGCTACCCATCAATTCGTCCACCTGCAATGCGGTCTGGTGATCACCTGAGCGTACCAACAATACAGGTAACAGCTTCTCGGCTGAGGCGAAACCCGAGTACTGCGCATGCAATATGCTACCCAGGCTCTGGACCTGATATTCGCTGCCGGCATACTGATACATTTTATCCGGATCCGCCTGATAAGCTTCAAGCTCATCACGCGTCATACGGACGATACCTTCTATACTGGTCAATGGGATCGCATAGTTCTCATCGCTGACCTTGACCAACAAGGCGTGATTCATGGCCAGTGTCAGTGGCAGTCGGATTTCAAAGCGCGAACCCTTGCCCTGCTCTGATGTGATGTTGAGCGAACCACCCAATTGTTTGATTTCGCTGTTAACCACGTCCATACCAACGCCACGCCCGGAAATCTGCGTAACCTTGTCGGCTGTACTTAAACCGGACTCCAGAATAAATTGCATGATGTCATTGTCGGTAAGATGACTGGCATCCTCCATTAAACCACGCTCTTCGGCCTTCTTACGAATAGCATCCAGGTTCATGCCGGCGCCATCATCCGATAACGTCAATAGAATTTCAGAACCTTCACGTGTCACCGCCAGATCGATCACCCCAACCTCAGGTTTTCCGGCCGCCTTACGTTGCTTCGGTGTTTCCAGACCATGCGAGAGCGCATTACGGATCATATGCTCCAATGGCGCGGTAATACGTTCGAGCACATTTCGATCAAGTTCACCGGCTTCGCCGCTGACATTCAATCTTGTTTTCTTATGCAACTCCTGACTGGTCTGTCGCATGATACGCTGCAATCGTGGGATGATGCCGGAGAATGACACCATGCGTGTGCGCATCAAACCTTCCTGCAGATCAGTATTGACCCGCGCCTGCTGTACCATCAGAGTTTCTGACTCTCTGACCAGACCATCCATTAGTCCCTGGATGCTGTCGATATCAGCCGTGGTCTCCATCAATGCCCGTGACAGCTGCTGCATGGTGGAGTAACGGTCGAGTTCTAGTGGGTCGAACTTCTCGTCATTGTCGCCTTCCTGCTCATAGCGGAACAGGATCTGGGCATCGGTTTCGATTTCAAGCTTACGCAATTGCTCGCGCAAACGATCTACGGTCTGGTCCATTTCCACCAGGTTATAACGGAATGCACCAATCTGCTGCTCAAGTCGCGATCTGAATATACTGACTTCGCCTGCATAGTTGACCAGGTTATCGAGTAAGTCCGAGCGCACCCTGACCATCTCGCCTGAAGCGGCTTTTGCTGTTTGCTCGACAACTTTCGGTATCGGCGCCGGTATTGGCGGGGGTATTTCCGCAGGTGCCACCGGTACGATTTCTTCAGGTGCATCCTGTGCCTGTTCATTGTCTGTGACGACAGGCTCTGCTGTGACTTCCTCAACAAGCTCTTCCGGCACAACAATCTCAACAGTGTCTTCAGCCTCGGCAGCGGCTTCAGCCTCAACAGCCTCAAGCTCTTCGGTCAATGGGAAATCAATAATTTCAGCAGAATCCTCAGCCCCTGCTGTCTGTGGCTCTGTTTCTGCGACTTCACCCTTAAGAATACTATCGAATTCGGCTATTAATTCATTTTCCGGTGCCAGTGTTTCATTCTTGGCCGCCATTTCCAACATACCGACCAGGCGATCAAGTGCACGCTGCATGGTATCGACCATGTGTTCAGATACCGGCAAGTCTTCTTCGACGACAGCAGTCAGAACAGATTCAAATGAATGACTCAGGTCACCAATGGCGGTAATGCCCGACATCCTGGCACCACCTTTCAGTGTATGCAATTCTCGCTGCAGCTCTGCAATCGCCTCTGCATCTTCCGGCTTTTCAGCCAAACGCTGCAGAATGGCCTGACTGGAATCCAGGATTTCCTCGCCCTCTTCGAGGAAGACTTCAACCACTTCCTGATCGAGCTCTTCTTCCTCGATAATTTCCGCCTGCTCTTCTACATGTTCTTCTACATGTTCTTCTACATGTTCTTCTACAGACTCTTCTGCCACTGGCTGTGATACCAGTTCCTGCTCCTGACGTACTCGCTCTTCCTGTTTTTCGAGCTCTTTTGCGTACAGCGTTGAAATCTTATCTGTAATGGCCTTAACATCAGATTCTGGCTCTCCAGCCTTATTAATCAGCCCCAGCATTTCATCAACAGCAGCAATACTATCCTTTATCAGCGCTGCGCTGTCATCACTGACACAGGTCGCATTTTCGTGCTGAACCTTGATGTATTTCTCTAGAATGCCGGAAACTTCCGCTATATTGTTCGCTCCGGCCATGCGCGCACTACCATGCAGGGTATGTAATGCCCGGATCAGATCTTCATCCACCAACCTGTGTTCCGGTTCACGGCCTGCGATCATTTGCAGATAGTCGTTAATGGTGCCGATATGGCCAACAGATTCCTTGCTGAATATTTCATACAAAACCGGGTCCATCTCGAAATGTACATCAGCTGCCTGCGCCTCGGTTTCAGCCGTCACACTGACCTCTTCAACCGGTTTCGCTTCAGGCTGCGGCTGCTCTACCGGCACCTTCTGTATTTCTTGTTCGGCGCGACCGATCAATGCATGGACATCGACTGCAGAAGCATCCTCACCCTGAAGAGCGGCGATTAACTTTGGCAGCGCCTCGACGACATCATCAAGCAGTTCCACTTTAGCAGGACTGACTGTCACGGTACCATCAAGGATGCGGTTAAGCATATTCTCAACGGACCAGGCCAGCTCACCGATGGCCATAGCGCCCACCAAGCGTCCACTTCCTTTCAGGGTATGGAAGGAACGGCGAACATTTGACAGTGAATCATGGTCATCATAGTTGGCTTTCCATTGTGGCAAATATTCCTGAATGGATTCCAGTACCTCTTCAACCTCTTCGATAAAGATTTCGGCAATGTCCTCATCAATATCATCTCCCAGCGTATGACTCAGTGCGGCCGGCGCTTGTTTGGCCTCAGGCTCGGCAACTGCCTCAGGCGGTGCTGCTTGCTCTTCCTCGGCAATCTCTTCATCCGCAGCCGATTCTACAGTTGCGAAGGCACTCGAAGGCACGGCCTCAAGGATTTTAGTATCTTCATCCGAGCGCTTATCTTCCTGTAGAAATTCTTCATCAATGGAAATCTTTACCGATGCAGCCTGTTCATCGGCCGCTTGCTCAACCGCAGTGCTTGTACTGGCACTCTGGACTCTCTCGGTCTGGTAGCCCAGGTTTTGCAGACTTTGATCGGCCAAGTCGAGGATCGCATCCGTATTTGCCCGATTTTCACGTACCGCTTCAAGATAATATTCAACACTGGAAATAGCATCGGCGATATTATCCAAATCCTGTGGCGTTGGTGGTTCATGCTGCGAGAGTAAATTATTGCTGACATACTGACCGGCACTTTCAGTCAATGCAGCGGCATGATCGAGACCGATTATGCGCATACCGCCTTTGGCCGATTCAAAATGATCGGGCACTACCTTCAATTGTTCATAGTCCATTGGCGCATCGATGAAGGCGACGATGGCATCTTTGGATTTGGCAATCTCGACCGCGACTTCCTTAAGCACAACATCCTGAATCTGACGCATCTCACCCGTTGCCAACGTCGTATCAGCGCCTGCAGAAGATGTAGCCGCCTGGTCTTCCTGTGCATGACTGCTTTCCACCAAACCAACCAGACTGGATTCAACAAATAACAACGAGCCTGCTATTTCCATCAAACGTGACTCATCAGCATCCAGCTCGCCCTTGACGATCGCATCAACAATGCCGGCTTGTTCCTGAATGACCTTGCGTGGCACACCCATACCCAACATACCAAGGGTATCGGCCATTTTCCGCATTACATCTATCTGTGGTTCCAGCGTGGAAAGATCACGCTCATCATTGCGCAACAATAGATCCAAGGCATCCTTGACCCGGGCCAAATCTTCAGAAATGGCGACGGACACAGTTTCCATTAAATCAGCATTTGGACCGGCAAGTGATTTCCTCGCCGATTCAACATCTTCACCGGAAACCAGCACACCAGACAGGTTATATCTACCCTGAATATCCTTGATACGATTTGTTACCGGCCTTGACTGGGCTATATAGTAAAGCAGGTTTTTCAATAATTCTTCAGCAGGCCTGGCAGATAATTCCTGTTCACCCAGATCGATCAGACGCTTGATTTCACGATCTACCTGACCGAGCAATAATTTCAGCGTGATACTGCTATCGACACCTTCATTAAGTAAGGATTCCCCGATGCCTTTAGCCACCCACCAAAGTCGAACCACTTCGTCACGACTGCACACCTGTTCAAGCTGGGTCAGCACTTTAATAATTTTTTTCAGGCTATCCGCTGTTGATCTATCGCGATACCAACCCAACAAGCCAGTCTGGAATAAGGGACGTAACTTTCTTGCCAGGGCCTTCGGGTCAAGTCCGTAGCTATCGACCGTCTCTTCGAGCTCCACTGGCCGGGCATCACTGAGGTCAGGCGAGAACAAGGCGCTTTCAGACAATAATGTCGCACCGCGGGCAGCACGCAAGTCATTCATGATCGGCATCAGGATCAATGGATTATCACTCATGCCACCATGAATCTGCTCCAGGTAATCTGGCAATTGTAATATTGCACGCATCAGCACTTCAAAAGCATCATTTTCCTGCGTAACTTCGTTGGCCAACAGCGCCTGAATCAGATGCTCCATTTCTTCAGCAAACAAGGAAGCGCCGTAGAGCTCGACCATTTGCAGCGTACCGTAGACCTGATGGATATAGGTCAGGCAGAATCGCAGCTGGGTCGCGTCGTCCTGGTCTTCTACATATTCCTCCAGGGCATGACGAGCCTGCTTCATGGTCTCGTCAATTTCTTCCTTGACCCAGTTCAGAGTACTGTAATCAATTGTAGTATTCGTCGTCATCATTCGTAATCCTTATCGATTTCTTTCAATCGACGATAGGCAAGCACACGCGGATGATTGATCTTCTCCAGCTCGGGATGCTCCATGTTCAATAACTCTCCCGATCCCAGAATCAACAAGCCGCCCGGCATTAAGTGCCTGGCCATATTTTTTACTATGTCGGTACGTGTAGGCCTGTCAAAATAAATCAGCAGATTCTGGCAATAAATAATATCCATCTGCCCGACTGGCTCATCAACAATATCCATTACATTCATGCGTGCAAAACAAATTCGTTTGCGCAAATAATCGCTAACCTGATAGTCTTTTTTCTCCACAACATGAAAGTATTCTTCCAGCAAATCAGGCTCCAGATCTTTCATGCGTCGCTGCGGATATAAACCTTTACGGCCGGTCATAAGTGACGCTGGACTGATGTCTGTTGCGGTGATACCAAAATAACTGGACTCACCTCGCTGCTTGAACGTTTGATCAATCACCATGGCCAGCGTGTAAGCCTCTTCACCCGTTGAGCAGGCAACACTCCAGGCTTGTACAGAAACATGACCCGAATTTTGATCGGCTGGTTTCTTGGCCACATATTCACGCACCAGATCCAGTGAGGTCGGGTGCCTGAAAAATCGTGTTTCATGCACCGTGATACGATCAACGAGGATATTCCACTCTTTCAGGCCCTGCACGCCGGACAACATTTTGTAGTAGTCCTGATAGGAACGGCAGCCGATCTCGCGCATACGCAAACCGAGATTGGTCACCAGAAATGATTTTCTTTCTGGTGGCAAAACTGTCCCCGTGCGCTCCTCCAGCAAATCCATCCATTGGCTGAACTGCTGTTCATCCATTTCCGGCAAGGGTTCAAGTAAGCGTGTTTCTGTCACTTTTTTTTGCACAGACTTCAAGTCAGGATCCTTTAAATCTTAAGCCTCTGGCAACTTAAACCCGGATACAGACTGTCTGAGATCATTGGCCAATTCGGCAAGATTACCGATCGATGCCGCGGTCTCGTTAGTACCGGCTGAAGTCTGCGTGGTAATTTCCTGGATAACATTCATGGTATCGGAAATATTGGCCGCCGCATTGGACTGCTGACCGGCACTGTCGGAAATCGTATGAATAAGTCCAGCAAGTCTGTTGGAAACTGATTCAATTTCAACCAGCGCCTTACCCGCGTCTTCGGACAATTTCGCACCACTCACAACACCCGCTGTACTTTGTTCCATCGAGATAACAGCTTCGTTGGTATCCGTCTGAATAGTTTTTACCAGCGCTTCGATCTGTTTGGTCGCATCAGTGGAACGCTCAGCCAGTCGCTGAACTTCGTCCGCAACCACCGCGAAACCACGACCGGCTTCACCCGCCATGGCCGCCTGAATAGCAGCATTAAGCGATAGTATATTGGTCTGGTCAGCAATGTCGGTGATCAGCTCAACGATGTCTCCGATCTCCTGAGAACTCTCACCAAGACGTTTGATTCGTTTCGATGTTTCCTGGATCTGCTCACGAATACCATCCATACCCTGGATTGTACGACGTACCGCATCACCACCCTTATTGGCCATTTCAACCGACTGTTGCGCCATTTTCGACGTTTCTTCCGAGTTATTGGATACTTCCTGGATAGACACCGCCATTTCATTAATCGCTGAACTCGCTGCAGTAATCTGCTGCGCCTGATGATCACTGGCCTCGGCCAGGTGCATCGCTGTCGCCTGGGTTTCCTGTGCCGCAGAAGATACCTGCACCGAAGTCTCGTTAATCGTGGTTACCAATTGACGTAATTCGTCGATGGAACTGTTGAATGCATCCGCTATCGCACCAGTCATATCTTCGGTTACCACAGCGTAAGAAGCCAGGTCACCTTCGGACAGTCCCTGGATTTCATCCAGCAGACGCAGAATGGCTTCCTGTGAGCGCATTTGTGTTTCCTCAGCCTCAGCAGTACGGACTTCGGAGTCCATAACCAGGCGCATACCCAGATAAATCAGCAGCAGTAATGCCAGTCCACCAAAGGCAAATGCGAGGGTTGGGCTTAACAGTCTGTTATCGGCCGCATCCACACTGGCCTGACCCAAGGCTGTACTTGAATCAACCAGCGTATCAGACAACTCAGTTAGATTACTGGCACCGTCCTGTACCTCAAACAAGGCCGATGACTCATCCAGTATTCCGCCCACTCTGTTACTGACGGCGCCAAAGGTTTTTGCTACCTCGTCTAATATTGCTCTCGCATCAGGGTCTCTTACCTTGACGATGCCTTGATCACTATCACCTTCAAGCATACCGCGAACAACGCCCTTGAATATGGTCGCGTCACGACCCAGTCGGTCGGCTGCGGTTACCGTGCCTTCACCGCCCACCAACACCTTGGTAACATTGTTGGCAATACGTTGATTCAACATGAGCTGAACACTACCTTTATAAATCTGCGAAGATGGGGCGCCACTTTCAACCAATATACTCACGATCTGGTCTGAATCCGCTAGCAGCTTCGGCATCATTTCATTGATCGCATTCGCATTATCACGTACCGAGGCAATACTGGATTTACCAACAAGAATCGTATCGATATTTTCACGGAAAGCTAACCAGTTCTGCTCCACGTTCTGTATATGCGGTACTAGTTCTTCGGACAGTGGTGGTAATTCGTCAGAGCCGTTCTTCAACAGGTCGACATTCGCCTGAAACTGATCGCGAGACTGCTTTAAGCTTTCAGATGCTTCGCCTTTACCGACAGCCGCTTCAAGACCGTATTTTGCAATACTCTGTGATAATACGCGCTGCTCACCCGCTAGACGAATGTACTCCTTATCATGCTGGGTTTGCACACCCACCTTGTAGAAGATAACACCCATAACGACGATGGAGAGTATGAGAGCTATCAGGATTCCCCGATATTGCTTCTCAAAACCCAGCATTTTATTGGCTTTCACGTTACTCATTTTTGTCTCCTGACAAAGACCGAAATCTCAACATTGTTGATAAAAAAATAAAATAAAAAAATAATAAATGGCCCTTAACTGGCCACTTGTAAAAACAGCGGACTTTCAGCGAGCTTGTGCATACTGAAAACCAACCATTGTTCGTTATTCTGGTTATAGATATGCTCTATATAGGGCTTGACTGATGCATCCGTATCCGCCGGTGTCAGTCTGCGTGTTTCTGCAAAGAAACGTCGCATTCCCATTACTTCGTCTACCAGAAGGCCGGAAAACACACCCTGATGATTCAAAACCAACACTCTTGATTTTTTATTCCTGGGTGTGGATTGACCAAACAGATAATTTTTCAAATCCATGACCGGCAATAAATTACCGCGAATATTGGCGATCCCCAATACCCAGGACTTGGCCCCCGGCACTCGCGAGAGTTCCGGATAAGTCAGGATCTCGACAACGTGCCCCAAAGGCGCCACCATCTGCAGACCTTGAACTTTAAAACCGATGCCGCTCCACTCGTCCTTAACCACTTTTTGTTGCGGCAGGCCGCGTGCATTTGCACGGCTTCGGTTTTCAATATCCTGCAATATCAGGATAGGATGTGAAAATTTTCTTTTGCTTCCCATTT
This sequence comes from uncultured Gammaproteobacteria bacterium, assembly GCA_947258755.1. Lineage (GTDB taxonomy): Bacteria > Pseudomonadota > Gammaproteobacteria > JAADHQ01 > JAADHQ01 > JAADHQ01. The sequence goes on along the minus strand of CAMYJO010000025.1, from coordinate 13,360 downwards.
TTTATATTGGCCTTTTAATTCCCCAAGGCTTGATTAATCTTGCTGATCAGATCCTGCTCATTCGCCGGCTTGGTGACATAATCCACCGCACCCTGACGCAAACCCCAAACACGATCTGTTTCCTGATCCTTGGTTGTTACAATAATGACGGGTATTGATGAGGTTTCCTCACCCTTAGACAAAGCGCGTGTCGCCTGAAAACCATTCATACCAGGCATGACCACATCCATCAGAATCAAGTCAGGCTTCTCAGACTTGGCCGAGGCAATACCTTCTTCGCCGCTGGATGCTGCCATAGCGCTAAAACCATTTTTCTCCAGCATGGTTTTCAATACATGAATTTCTGTTGGAGAATCATCTACAATGAGAATACTAGCCATTCTATTTTACCTTCTTGCGATTTAATCTGTTCAGTTTAATGTTGCTTACTGAATCCAAATATGCCCATGCTATATTAAAGTTAACTTGCCTTTTTCACGTGCCTTTTGATGGCACTCAGTAATTCTTCTTTAGTAAAAGGCTTGGTCAGATATTGATCGGAACCGACGATGCGTCCGCGCGCCTTGTCAAACAGACCGTCCTTGCTGGACAGCATGACCACCGGCGTATTTCTGAAAACCTGGTTATGTTTTATCAGCGCACAGGTCTGGTAACCATCCAGTCGCGGCATCATGATATCTACAAAGATGATGTCGGGTTCCTGATCTGTAATTTTTGACAATGCCTCAAAGCCGTCTGTTGCCGTGACTACAGCAAAGCCTTCTTTTTTCAGCAGTGTCTCCGCTGTTCGCCGAATAGTCTTGCTATCGTCAATCACCATGACTTTCATACCATCGACCTCAGACTGTTGTTCACTTGCCACTGCGCCTCCCATTCCATCCAACACTTGCGCGTTCCTCACTGTAAATATTACTTAACGATATTTAACAGAAAATGTAAGTCAATTAGTTGTTTAACACAATCTATAGGTATAATCCATAAACAATATAGCCGAAGATTATAAAACAATTTAGTTTTTTCACTTCTGCCGAAAAATCAAATTTCCCAACAATATAATTTTAATACAATTTTGTAATCCAATTTGGGCGGCTTACCACCCGTACATTCCTGTATCGGGCGTAGGCTATAAAAACTTTAAGAAATAGTTTAATTTCTTTTGCCTTTGTCTAGCTTTGCTTGTTTTGGCTATAATCGGCTAATTTCACGTTGCGCCTATCGACCCAGGGACTATTAATCGGGCTTGCCAAAAACGGGTAGAGCTGCGACGCTGTACACCTGACTACAATGGTGTAGCCGTCAACAAATTGTCACTTTCAACTGCTGGACTGTAATGCGTATTAAACTGGGCGTCGTCATGGACCCGATCGGGTCAATCAATATCACCAAGGACAGTACCTTTGCCATGTTATTGGAGGCGCAATCCCGCCAATGGGAGATCCATTATATGCAGCTCTCCGACCTGTCGATGGTGGATGGTATACCACAAATACAGTCACAAACATTGGTCGTCAAGGACCAGGCCGAGGACTGGTTTGAGCTCGACGAACGCCGCTGCATGCCAATGCAGGCGATGGATGTGATCCTGATGCGCAAAGACCCTCCTTTTGATATGGAATATATCTATGCGACCTATATACTGCAACGGGCCCATGAACTGGGCACGCTGGTCGTCAACCGCCCGGACAGCTTGCGCGAGGCCAATGAAAAACTGTTTACCGCGTGGTTCCCACAATGCTGCGCACCAACCCTGGTCAGCCGCGATAGCGAACAGATCAAGGCGTTTCTGCTAGACCAGGGCGATATTATTCTGAAGCCACTGGGCGGCATGGGCGGTGTCTCTATTTTCCGTGTGCGCAAGGGGGACCCCAATACCAATGTCATCATTGAGACCCTGACCAGTAACGGCAACGAATATTGCATGGCGCAGAAATTCATTGAAGAAATCACCCAGGGTGACAAGCGTATTTTGCTGATAGATGGCGAGCCGGTACCCTATGCCTTGGCCAGAATCCCTGCCAAAGGTGAGACCCGCGGCAACCTCGCGGCCGGTGGCCGCGGTGAAGGCATCCCCTTATCGGAACGCGATTACTGGATATGTGAACAACTGGCGCCGACGCTCAGGGAGATGGGCCTGCTATTTGTTGGCATCGATGTCATCGGCGACTATCTGACAGAAATCAATGTCACCAGCCCGACCTGTATCCGCGAGCTGGACAAACAATTCAGCCTTAATATTGGCGGCCAGTTAATGGACGCCATCGAAACACATATTAAATAATAAGCCTATGTCACGTTTTCTATCCGCTTGCCTCACCTTGACCCTCCTGTTGTCTGTAACGGCCTGCCAGCGTGCCGTAGACACTGAAGAGAACATCCACCACCACAGCATTTTCAGCTTCGGTACCGTTATCGATGTCAGCATCTACGGTGTCGACGAGGCCGCTGCGGAACAGGCCTTCGAGCAATTGGAGGCGGACTTCCATTACATGCATAGCACCTGGCACCCATGGCAACGCAGCGCGCTGAGCAGGGATAATCAGCTGTTTGCGACGACCGAATGGTTTTCCGACGCCCCCGCGGTACGGCCACTGCTGGTCAAAGCGCAGGCACTCGCCGTCAGCAGTGAGCACCTGTTCAACCCGGCGATCGGTAAATTGATTCGCCTATGGGGCTTCAAGGATGGCACCCATGCCACCGGCCTGCCCCCGGCCGATGAGGAAATACAGGCTTTATTACAGACCAGGCCGCGCATGGATGCGATTGAATTCAATGATATCCAGATCAGGAGCAATAACCCGGATGTATTTGTCGATCTGGGTGGTTTTGCCAAGGGCTACGGTATCAACCGCGCGATGGAAACACTGCAGGCGCAAGGTATCGAACACGCTATTATCAATGCCGGCGGCGATCTCAAGGCCATCGGCCAACGTGGGCAACGGCCCTGGCGTATCGGCATCCGTCACCCGCGCAAACAAGACCAGGTGCTGGCCTATGTTGAGGTCAGCGGGCACCAGAGTGTGTTTTCTTCAGGCGACTATGAACGCCATTTTGACTATGAGGGCAAACGCTACCATCATATTATCGACCCACGTAGCGGCTACCCGGCCAGCGGCACCCAATCGGTCACCGTCATGCATGAAGATGCCGCACTGGCCGATGCCGCCGCCACGGCATTATTTGTCGCCGGGCCTAAAGATTGGCAACGCATCGCCCGATCCATGGGTATCAACCATGTCCTACTGGTGGATAAAGACGGTATAATTCATATGAATCCGGAAATGAAAAAACATGTTCATATCAACGATGAAGCGGCCAGGATAGTGATCAGCAAGCCCCTGTTGGCGCAGCGGCCCGATGAATAAACATGAGCCACGCTGCCCCTAAAATTGTCATCTCGCACAATGATCGCCTCGGGCTGACGCTGTTCCTGGCCATAGTGCTGCATGCGCTGATCCTGCTCGGCATCAGCTTTAGTTCAGAAGATCCAGATAAACCCAAACTCATTCCAACACTGGATATCACCCTGGTACAGCAAAAATCAGAACAGGCCCCGGACAAGGCCGATTACCTGGCCCAGGAAAACCAGAAAGGCGGCGGCAACACGCAAAAAAAAGTCAGACACAGAGCCGTACAAAGTAAACCCAGCCCCGATAAGAGCCAGGGACAGGCCGATCAGAATGTCACTGCCAGCAAACTCAAACCGCAAAAGAAAGGCGATGTACAGGTCCTGACCCAGCAGCAAGCGGATCGCAAGGTCAACGCCAGCAACAAGGACCCAAGCAAGGTGCGCACCGCGACCGTGTCTACACAGGAACTGGTCCGACGTAGCCGCGAGATTGCCCGCCTTACCGCCAAAAATGATGCCGACTGGCTGGCCTATACACAGTTGCCCGATTCCAAACGCCTGGTGGCGAATACCCAGCGCGCCGCCGATGCCGCCTATCTGGCGGCCTGGACCCGCAAGATAGAAAAAATCGGTGAAATGAATTTCCCGTATCAGGCACGCCGTAACAAACTCAGCGGCGTCCTGCTGATCGAGGTAACACTAAAGCCCGATGGCTCCCTGGTCAGTGTCCGTATCCTGAAATCATCCGGACACAAGATACTCGACAAGGCGGCGATGGATATCGTCAAACTCGGTGCACCCTATGCGCGCGTACCTGCCGAGGTACTCGAAGACCGCAAGATACTGCGTATCCTCAGGACCTGGTCGTTTACGGTGGATAACAAACTGTATAGCCGCTAGAATCCTGACATGACCCAAGCCACGCACTTGTCCAATCATTTCCTGATCGCTATGCCGCGGCTGGCCGACCCCAATTTCCAGCATTCGACCACCTATATCTGCGAACACAATGAAGATGGCGCCATGGGCCTGGTTTTCAACAGACCACTGAACCTGAACATCAAAGAGGTGCTCGAAGAAATGGACATCGAGGCCGAGGACCCAGTACTGGCCACAACTCAAGTCTATGATGGTGGCCCGGTACATGAGGAGCGCGGTTTTGTTCTGCATCGGCCGGCCAAGCTGTGGGAATCCAGCGTCGTCGTCAGTGAACATCTGGCGATCACGACATCTAAAGATATCCTCGTCGAAATCGGCAAGGGCAATGGCCCCGCCCAGTATCTCGTCACCCTGGGTTATGCCGGCTGGGGGCCTGGCCAGCTGGAAATGGAATTAGCCGCCAATGCCTGGCTCACCTGCCCCGCCGATCTATCCGTGTTGTTTGACGAACCGGCCGAGTCCCGCTGGGCCAGGGCAGCGGCAATCATCGGCGTCGACCTAACCCTGTTATCCGGCGATAGCGGGCATGCTTAAAGGCAGGTACAAGATACAAGGTGAAAGATACAAGTCACTGCTAGGTAAGGTCGATGTCGCATTGTTATCTTGGCTTTGACTTCGGCCTCAGTCGTATCGGTGTGGCCGTGGGTCAGGAGTTGACCGGTACTGCACAGGCCTTGAAGACCTTGCATAATAAGCAGCACAAACCTGACTGGGCTGGCATTGAGGGCCTTATTCAGGAATGGAAACCGGATGCACTGATCATTGGCGTGCCGTATCATCTGGACGGCACAGAACAGGATATGACCGTAGCGGCGAGAAAGTTTGGCCGCCAACTGCATGGACGTTTTCGACTACCAGTATATGAAATGGATGAACGCCTAAGTTCGCGCGAGGCCGAGGCCGAGATCAGCCGTCAACGTGCTGCTGGCCAGCGCAAGAAATCGCGCAAAGGCGATGTCGATAAAATGGCCGCGCAAATAATTTTACAAAGCTGGATACAGCAACAGGAGCATTCAAAGCATGAGCGATCAGACTGAGATCGATTCTCTTGTCCAGGAAATGGCCGTGGAGTTAAAAGACTTAATGGCACAAGGTGATATTGCCGATCCACTGATGATCGGTATTCATAGCGGCGGCGTCTGGATTGCGACAAAACTGCATGAATTGATGGGCATCCAGCAGGAACTGGGCACCCTGGATATCTCTTTTTATCGTGATGACTTCACTCGTATCGGCATTAACCCGCAGGTCAAACCGACCAAGCTGCCCTTCAGTATTGATGACCAGCATATCATCCTGGTCGATGATGTCCTGCACACCGGGCGCACCATCCGTGCCGCCATGAATGAATTATTTGATTACGGCCGTCCGGCATCGATATCCCTGGCCGTGCTGGTGGAACGCAGTGGACGCGAACTGCCCATCGCCGCCAGCGTGGTCGGCAAACAGCTGGACCTATCGGGCACCGAGCACGTCAAGCTAAGCGGCCCTGAACCGCTGCAGCTGGTCATCCAGAAGAGTGAAAACAGGCAAACGCAGACCAGCAACTGATGCTCTGCACTTTTTTTATAAAAAACACTAAACAACAACAGCGAAAACGCATACAATAGCAAAAATCCAAACAACAGGGATCTCATGAACCTCCAGGTAGACGAAAACGGACGCTTACGCCACTTTCTCTCCATAGACGGACTCAACCGGGACATCCTTACTGACATTCTGGATACTGCTGAATCCTTTGCCGGTGTCACCGAGCAATCGATCAAGAAAGTACCACTGCTCAGAGGGAAAACCATCGTAAATCTGTTTTTCGAACCCAGCACCCGCACCCGTACGACCTTTGAGCTCGCCGCCAAGCGTCTATCAGCCGATGTTCTTAACATCAATGTCAATGCTTCGGCGACAACCAAGGGTGAAACCCTGCTCGATACGCTACGCAATCTTGAAGCCATGCACACCGATATGTTCGTTGTTCGCCACAATGACAGTGGTGCCGCCCACTTCATCGCCGCCCACAGCCAGCCGCATATCAGCGTCATCAATGCCGGCGATGGCCGCCATGCACATCCAACCCAGGCAATGCTGGATATGTTTACCATCCGCCGGCACAAGCCGGACTTCAAAGAATTAAGCGTGGCGATTGTCGGTGATATCCTGCATTCACGCGTGGCACGTTCACAAATCCTGGCCCTGAATGCCCTCGGTGCCGGTGAGATACGTGTGGTCGCACCACGCACGCTGATACCGGCTGAAATAGATTCCCTCGGCGTCCAGGTCCACCACCACCTGGCGTCAGGCATACGTGACGCCGATGTCATTATCATGCTACGCCTGCAAAATGAGCGCATGCAAGGGGCCTTGCTACCCAGTGCCCACGAGTACTTCCAGCTTTACGGCCTGACCGAGGAACGCCTGCAGGTTGCCAAAACCGATGCCATTATCATGCACCCCGGGCCCATCAATCGCGGTGTGGAAATGGATTCACAGGTCGCCGATGGTGCACGCTCAGTGATTCTGCAACAAGTCTCTTATGGCATCGCCGTGCGCATGGCGGTGATGACGATGGCGATGAGTAATGCGCAACAGGCGGGGGACCAACCGTCATGAAAATCCGCATTCACGGTGGCCGCATCATCGACCCTGCCAATGGCATCGATCAGCAACTGGATATCTTTATTGCCGATGACAACATCATCGCTGTCGCCGACAAACTCGACGGTTTCGATGCCGACCAGGAAATCGATGCGCATGATCGCTGGGTCATTCCCGGTCTGGTTGATCTCAGTGCCCGTCTGCGCGAACCCGGCCAGGAACACAAGGCCACGATCCATTCAGAAACCCGCGCCGCCGCTGCGGCCGGCATCACAACCCTGTGCTGCCCGCCGGATACGCAACCGATCATTGATACGCCGGCCGTCGCTGAACTGATCCAGAATCGGGCCGAACAGGCCGGCTTTGCCAATGTCCTGCCGCTGGCGGCATTAACCCAGGGTTTGCAGGGCGAACAACTCAGCGAGATGGCGGCCTTGAAGCAAGCGGGTTGCCCGGCCGTCGCCAATGTTGGGCCACTGGCCAATACCCAGGTACAGCGCCTGGCGATGGAATATGCGCAAACGCATAAGCTCACCGTGTTCATCCAGCCACTAGACCATTGGCTAGGTCGCCATGGTTGCGCGCATGAAGGCAAGGTATCTACGCGTCTGGGCTTGCCCGGCATTCCGGTGGCTGCGGAAACAGCAGCCGTTGCCAGAGACCTGGCCCTGATCGAACTGATCGGCGTCAAGGCACATTTCACTCGGCTATCGACGCTGCGTGCCGTACGCATGGTCGCGCGCGCCCAGTTTGATGGCCTGCCGGTCACTGCTGATGTTTGCGCGCATCAATTACATCTGACTGAAATGGATATCTGCGACTATGACAGCCACTGTCATGTGCTGCCGCCATTACGCACTCAACGTGACCAGGAGGGCCTGCGTGATGGCGTCAAGCAAAATGTTATCCAGGCGATCTGCTCTGACCATCAGCCACATGAAGCCGATGCCAAGCTGGCGCCGTTCTGCTCCACCCAGCCCGGCATCTCCGCGCTGGAAACACTGTTGCCTCTCAGTCTGAGACTACATGAAGAAAACAAATTGCCATTATCAGAGACCATTCGCAGACTGACCAGTGGCCCGGCACAAATACTGGGTATCGACGCGGGCACCCTCAGTATCGGTCGCCAGGCCGATATTTGCATCATCGATCCAGAGCACATCTGGCAATTGAACGAAGACAATATCCGCAGCCAGGGTAAAAACACCCCGTTCCTGGGCTGGGAATTCAAGGCCCGAGTCACGCATACGCTGCATCGCGGCAAGCTGGTTTATACTCTCGACTAAATGCGCGATAATAGTGGCGAACGCAGCATGCATGCGCCTATCCACCAACCCGAATCAAAGTCCTGTTGAGCAATGAAAAAAACACACCGTAATACCATCTTCGTGGAAAATGCCGAGATCCTGTCGCACCAGGGCTTCGCCGCCGATCAATACATCATGCGTGTACATGCACCCGAGTGTGCCGAGCATGCCTTGCCAGGCAGTTTTGCCCATATACAATGCGACCCGAACTTACTGATGCGTCGACCCATCTCGATCATGCGCACCTCCAAGCATGCCGGCTGGGTCGACTTCCTGTATAAAATCGAAGGTCAGGGCACGCGCCTGTTGTCGGCACGTACGGTTGGCGAGACAATCAACATATTGGCGCCGATCGGTAACCCCTTTACATTAAATATTGAACGCACACGGCCGTTGTTGCTCGGTGGCGGTGTCGGTATCCCGCCAATGATTTTTCTAGCCGAGCATATCCATGCACTGCAGGATACCTATCAAGCCACTGTCATGATGGGCTCCGAAGTGCCTTTTCCGTTCAAGGCACGGCCATCTGAAATCATGGTCGACGGTATCCCGGAAGGGGTGATTGCCTGCATGCCGCTGCTGGATGAATGGAATATAGCCAACCGCCTGGCGAGCCTGCAGGATTACCCGGGCGTCTACCAAGGCTATGTCACCGACCTGGCCCGCCACTGGCTGCAAGGCCTGAGTGATGACCAACGACAACAGGTCGAGGTCTTCGCCTGCGGCCCAATGCCGATGCTGGAGGCCGTCGCCGCCCTGGCCAGGGAATTCGAACTCCCCTGTCAGGTGTCATTGGAGGAATATATGGCCTGCGCCGTTGGCGGTTGTGCCGGCTGCGTAGTCGAAGTCAATACCGAGCAGGGTCCGGCGATGAAACGGGTGTGTGTTGATGGGCCTGTGTTTGATGCAAACACAGTATTTTAACCGCAGGGGAAAGGTAAAAGATCAGGGTAAAGATACAAGATTAAAGGGTAGGAGCGGCCCTTGGCCGCGATTAGATCAGTTGCGAGTGGCTAGTAGCTGGTAGCGAGGTAAAGAGAATCAGCTGACTTGTCTTTTTCTAGCCAGTAGCTACTCTGCCCTAGCTACTACGTTTTCGCGGCCAAGGGCCGCTCCTACATTGTGGACTAGACTACTTAATAAAAATAAAAGCGGGCAACGCCCGCTTCCTTCCCTTTTATCTTTACCCTTTTACCTGCTTTTATCTCTCTTCTTCTATTACAACCGACACACCATCCATGGCCTCAGCGAAGCGTTCAGGGTCGCCCTTACCCAGTTTGATCATCAACCGGACTTCATTGGCGGAATCGGCATAGTGCACGGCATCCTCGTAGGTGATCTCACCAGCGGTATATAATTCATAAAGGTTCTGATCAAAGGTTTTCATGCCATGCTGTGCAGATTTCTTCATGATGTCCTTGATTTTATGCACCTCACCCTTGCGGATCATATCCGATACCAGCGGGGTATTGATCAGCACCTCCATGGCCACACGGCGGCCCTTGCCATCCGGTGTCGGAATCAGTTGCTGGGCCAACAGCGCTTTTAAATTCAGCGACAGATCCATAAATAATTGATCACGACGTTCCTCAGGGAAGAAGTTGATAATGCGATCCAGGGCCTGGTTGGCATTATTGGCGTGCAGTGTAGAGATAACCAGATGCCCGGTTTCAGCAAAGGCGATCGCGTGCTCCATAGTTTCACGGGTGCGGATCTCACCGATCAGAATAACATCCGGCGCCTGACGCAGGGTATTTTTCAATGCGACTTCATAGGAATCCGTATCGATGCCGACCTCACGTTGGGTCACGATACAACCACTGTGTTGATGAATGAACTCAATTGGATCTTCTACAGTAATAATATGGCCGGTACTGTTCTGATTACGGTAACTGATCATCGATGCCATCGATGAGGATTTACCGGTCCCGGTTGCACCGACGAATACAATCAGGCCGCGCTTGACCATACTCAGGTTTTTAATAATAGGAGGAAGCTTTAATTCATCTATCGTCGGGATAACCGTTTCGATGCGTCGTAACACCATGCCGGCAAAATTTCGCTGGATAAAGGCACTGACACGGAAACGTCCAACGCCGGTCGAGCTGATGGCGAAATTACATTCGTGTGTCTCTTCAAACTCCTGGCGTTGCACCGGGGTCATAACACTTTCGACCACCTCTCGTGCCTGATCCGGGGTCATGGTCGCCTGCGAAACCGGCGTGATGCGCCCGTTGACTTTAATAGAGGCTGGCATACCTGCCGTAATAAACAGGTCTGAGGCCTTTTTATTGACCATCAGTTTCAACAATGCCGTGAAATCAAGCTTTCGTTCAGCCAAGGGACTCTCCTGTGTCGTTAATCACTACTTTCAATATAGTCGTCGTTATACCGTCATGCCACATTCATCAAAACAGGCATGCCGAAGTTGTTTTCATGGATAAGCGGGCGTGCCTGATCTAGAAAAAGGTTTCCTTATTCATGGCCTTGGCCTGTGCATCCTGTTTGCTGACCATGCCTTTAGCGACCAGGTCCTGCAGATGCTGATCTAATGTTTGCATGCCAGCGCCTTGCCCGGTTTGTATCGCTGAGTACATTTGTGCGATTTTGTCTTCACGGATCAGGTTTCGGATCGCCGGATTGCCGATCATGATCTCCCATGCCGCGGTACGGCCGCCACCAATCTTTTTCATCAGTGTCTGCGAGATAACCGCGCGCAAGGACTCGGACAGCATCGAACGTACCATGTCTTTTTCACCTGCCGGGAAGACATCAATAATACGGTCAACTGTCTTTGCCGCCGAACTGGTATGCAAGGTACCGAACACGAGATGGCCGGTTTCCGCCGCGGTCAGTGCCAGGCGTATGGTCTCAAGGTCACGCATTTCGCCGACCAGGATAATATCCGGGTCTTCACGCAAGGCCGAGCGCAGCGATTCACTGAATCCCAGTGTGTCGCGATGGACCTCACGTTGGTTTATCAGACATTTTTTGCTTTGATGAACAAACTCGATTGGGTCCTCGATGGTCAGGATATGGGCAAAATCATTTTCGTTCAGGTAATTGATCATCGCCGCCAAGGTGGTTGATTTACCAGAACCAGTCGGGCCGGTTACCAGTACCAGGCCACGATTATTATCGGAAATTTTCTCGAAGCTTTTCGGGCAACCCAGGTCTTCCAGACTCAGGATATTCGATGGAATGGTACGAAACACGGCACCAGCACCACGGTTCTGGTTAAACACATTGACACGAAAACGTGCAAGGCCAGGTATTTCGAACGAAAAATCGGTTTCCAGGAATTCTTCAAAATCCTTGCGCTGCTTATCATTCATGATGTCATAGATCAGCCCATGCACGGTTTTATGATCCAGCGCCGGAACATTTATACGGCGAATATCGCCATCGACACGAATCATCGGCGGCAAGCCTGCTGATAAATGCAAGTCGGATGCATTATTTTTGACTGAAAAGGCAAGCAGTTCCGCTATATCCATTCTTTATTCTCCAAAATTTTTTATTTCCCTGGCTCTCTATCGGATTTACGGCTTAATTTCTTTAACAAAAGCTGCGAAAATCCAGGCAATATATTTTTAACACAATCAACGACTATGTACCATGCCAGATATAAACCATAGACTGCAACAGGTTTTAAGCGAAATATCGCTTTATGAACAAGAGCTTGGCCGACCTGCGGGCTCTGTCCAACTGCTCGCGGTCAGCAAAACGCGCCCTGCTGAGGACCTGCATGCGGCCTGGCAAGGAGGCCAGAGGCTGTTTGCCGAAAACTATCTGCAGGAAGCCCTGGATAAAATGACCACATTATCTTCACTGGCAATCGAGTGGCATTTTATCGGCCCGATACAGTCGAATAAGACCGCCGCCATCACCGAACATTTCGACTGGGTACACAGCATCGAACGTCTGAAAATTGCCCAACGACTGAGCGCCCAACGTCCCGCCGACAAGCCGCCTTTGCAGGTATTGCTTCAGGTCAACAGCAGTCAGGAAGCGAGTAAGTCCGGTTGTCGTTTAGCTGAACTTGAGTCACTGGCCGCAGCTGTGATGGAATTACCCGGCCTGCAATTGCGTGGCCTGATGACGATCCCCGCACGCAGTGACAATTTCGAACAACAACGCCAGCCATTTCACCAGTTACAGCAAGCGCTACAACAACTGAACGACAAAGGCTATACATTGGATACGCTGTCAATGGGCATGAGCAACGATATTCGCGCAGCGATCGCCGAAGGCGCCACCATGGTCCGGGTCGGCACCGCCCTATTCGGGGCAAGGACAGGCAGCACCCGCACATGATCCACAGCTGAGCACGACGAGCCCTTTCCCCGGCACTTTACAGCGGGTAAGATAGACCGCAGTGACCAGGAACCAGGAAGAGCACATGAACACAACCCAGATTGGCTTTATCGGCGGCGGCAATATGGCCGCCAGCCTGATCGGCGGCCTGATAGCCGATGGCTGGCCGGCCGCTAATATTCACGTATCAGACCCGGATGCAGATCGGCGCGCCTCTCTCAGCAGCCGTTTCTCGGTGCATACCCATGCCGACAATAACAGCACCGCTGCAGCTACCGATGTCATTGTGTTAGCGGTCAAGCCGCAATCGATGGCTGCCGCCGTCAAGCCCCTGGCGGCAAGCTTTAAGCAGCAGAATACCCTGTTAATCTCGATAGCGGCTGGCATCAACCTATCTGACCTGAGCCGCTGGTGCGGTGACTACAATGGCCTGGTACGCAGCATGCCGAACACACCGGCATTGGTGCAAAGCGGCGCTACGGCTTTGTTTGCTGACCCGTCTGTCGATGCCGCCGGTCGCGATCTTGCGGAAACGATTATGCGCGCGGTCGGCCTGACTTTATGGGTCGATAGTGAGCAACAAATAGATGCCGTCACCGCCCTATCCGGCAGTGGCCCGGCCTATTTTTTCTATGTCATGGAGGCCATTGAACAGGCCGGTATCACTCTCGGCCTGCCCGCACAGACGGCACGATTGCTGACTCTGCAAACGGCCTTTGGCGCAGCCAAGATGGCCCTGGAAAGCCCGGACGAGCCCAGCACCCTACGTCAGAAGGTCACCTCCCCAGGTGGTACCACCGAGCAGGCACTGGCAATCATGCAACAAGGCGATCTGAGCAAGCTGTTCGCGCAGGCCATC
>CAMYJO010000024.1 GCA_947258755.1 uncultured Gammaproteobacteria bacterium | reverse complement strand
CAGCCCGGCGGGCTTATTCAGCGCAATTAAATCCTTATCGATATAAAGTAACTCCAGCCCATTATTCGCAGGTGGGTGGTAGCTTATCGATGACTTGTTTGAATCCATGGCAACACCTGTTGATAGCAACAGGTCAGCCAGGCTTATTGATTAATAAACGCCAATATCAATATAGGATTTGGAGATCTTTTCAACGGCCAACACGTACGCTGCTGTACGATAATCGGTGATTCTATCATCTCTCAGCCATATTTCACGGATTTCCTGAAAGGCGTGTCGCATCGTGTCTTCCAGTCCGGAACGCACAATATCGATTTCATTGGCGCCATGACTGAGTTTTTCTTTGGCCAGGTCGGATATGCGCGTACCGGTTATTTCTTCCAGCATGGCGATGTATTGCTCGTTCCTCAATTCCTCATTTCGGCGTTGCATGCGACCAAAGCGTATATGCGAGAGGTTTCTGATCCATTCAAAATAGGAAACCGTGACACCGCCGGCATTGACATAGGCATCGGGTAATATGGCCACGCCCATCTTATTCAGAATCTGATCGGCCTGGTAGGTCACCGGGCCATTGGCGGCCTCAACAATCAGTTTGGCTTTTACCCTGGCAGCATTGTCGACAGTAATCTGGGCTTCCAGCGCTGCCGGGATCAGGATGTCGCATTCCATCTCCAGGGCTTTTTTGCCGTCTTCTGAGAAGGTGGCATCGGGGTAACCTTTGATGGTCTTGTGTTCGACGATGTATTGATACAGCGATTCAATGTTAATGCCTTTTTCGTTATGTACATAACCGTCGCGTTCGATGACACAGATTATACGGGCACCATCTTCTTCCGACAGGAATTTGGTCGCATGATAGCCGACGTTACCAAGCCCCTGAACGATGATTGTCTGATCCGCCAGTGAGCTGCTGAGTCCGGCTTGTTTGAGCCCGTCTGCGTGGCGGAAGAATTCCTGTATCGTGTACTGGACACCGCGGCCGGTGGCCTCTGTGCGCCCACGTATGCCGCCCAGGTGTACCGGTTTGCCGGTGACACAGGCGAGGTAGTTGACGTCTTCCGGATGCAGATGTTTATAGGTATCGGCAATCCAGGACATTTCGCGCTGGCCGGTACCAATGTCAGGGGCGGGGACATTGGTCGATGGGCTCAGGAAGCCCTTCCGCACCAGTTCCAGGGTAAAGCGCCGGGTGATGAGCTGCATTTCTTCGCGATCATACTTGCTCGGATCGATCAGCAGGGCGCCTTTGGAGCCGCCGAAGGGGACATCGACAATCGCACATTTATAGGTCATCAGTGCAGCCAGGGCCTCGACCTCGTCTTGATCGGCGAAGGGAGCAAAGCGTATGCCGCCTTTGGCAGGCAGGCGGTGAGTGCTATGTACGGCCCGCCAACCAGTGAATACCTCGATTGTTCCTTTTATCTTGACTGGAAAACGAACCTGTATGACCGAATCGCAACTTTTCAGTGCGTTGGCTTGTCCTTGTTCGATCTCCATGACATCGAGCGCGCGCTCAATCATGCGGTCAACGCTTTGGCTGAAAGTGAGTTCATTGTTGTCTGTCATTGTCTGCTCCCTGTCGAGGTTCTCAATCACTTAGCGGCAGCCTGGTGCAGAAAATTAGCTTAGAAGTAGATAAAAATTATTTATATAACAGCAAGATATTAGCACTTTCTTATGTAGAGTGTTCAGCGCTTGAGGATGGCGATCCAGCGCGACAGGTTTAGCAGGCTCGCTAACGCACCGGCGATGTAGGTCAGGGCGGCGGCCTTGAGTATCTTGCGTGCTGCTGGGTAATCTTCCTCATTCAGGTATTGGCCGGCCTCAAGCACGGGCAGGGCGCGTTTGAAGCTTGCATCCCATTCCACCGGCAAGGTAATGAGATGTACCAGCACACCAACCGACATCAAGGAGACTGCTGCCACGGTGGTCAGGATACCGACCACCGGCGCACGCGATACCAATGTTAGTACCGGCATCAACATGAAGATAATGACGCCAGTTTTTTCGGCGACTGTGGCCAGGATGGCCAGGACCTGGCGTAATCTAAATAGCCTTGAACGGCTTTTGTGCTGAATGGCATGGCCGACTTCATGCGCGGCGACGACAATAGCAGTCAAAGAGCGGTTATTAAAATTATCGTCACCTAGACGTACCATCTTATCAGTGGGGTCATAATGATCGCCGGCGGTCGTTGCCTCTACTTTGACTTCATCGATGCCCAGTTGTTTGAGTAGATGAGAGGCGAATTGGCCGCCGGTGCCGGGGTATCTGTCGCTAGGTTGATGATATTTTTTCAGCGTGCGCGTTAGCCACAACTGCGGAAGGAAGATAATGCCGAGCACTAGTGCGATGAGCAGGATGATCAGGAGTAGGTGCATGATCTGAGCTATTGTAGCGTGACATTTAAATATTACAATATGCTTTACATATATCTTGCAAGATAATGTAATTTATAAAAATAATCAATAAGTCTTATATTGACTACAAACCTACTATATTAATAAAAATGCCTGCTGGATTTCATTGATGTGGGTGTAAACAGAGAACGAATCAGCATGGCGACACCTTGAATGATCAGGCAATAACCAAAAACGATAAAACTGGATTCGAGACTTGTCTGTTTTAGCGTGATCAGTTGCAGGAGATTAAATTGATCCACGCCAGTGCGATTAGCGATCACCAATAGCAGGCTATTTCCGGCCAGTGCTATTAGGCCTAAGATGATGTAATAACAGGGTTGGCAGCCTGATTTGCGTATATTTTTAGTAAAACCATAAATAGCGAAGAGCAGAAAAAACACACCTATAAGCAGCCACTGCTCGACAGCGGACGTTTGCGTTGCGATCATTTATCACCTCCTGAAACCACCTTACAGCTTTATTATTCTATTGGTTTCTGGCCTTTGGCCTTATTTTTATGAAGCAGAGGCTAGCGACAATCAGGGCTGCCTGATTTAGCGGGTGCTTCTTTTTTTACAAAGTTAGAACGGGAACTTGTTAAGTTAACGTATTTAAGCAATTCATGCAATTGTTTGTATAAACTACTGATTGCAGTTGGATTTACATGTTGATCATGCAGTCACTACGCGATAATTTCTGCAGCAGTGATTTTTTCCAGCCTCAATTAAAATTGAATTACAAGACTCGCAGAGATTCCTGATGCTGCGTACAATATGACGCATGCCCGGCAAATTTGTACATCTACACCTTCATTCTGAATATTCTCTCGTCGACAGTCTGATCAGGATAAAATCATTGACCCGACACGTCGCTGATGCCGGTATGCCAGCCGTGGCTGTGACCGATCAATGCAACTTGTTCTCAATGGTTAAGTTTTACCGCGCGGCTCTGTCGGTAGGTGTTAAGCCTATTATCGGTGTCGATGTCTGGATTGCCAATGATACCGAAACGGAAAGACCCTACCGTTTAACTTTACTGTGCAAGAACAAGACAGGTTATCTGAATCTCAGTCAACTGGTATCAAAATCCTATCTGCAAGGTCAACATCGTGGCATCCCGATGTTAGAGATGGATTGGTTTACGGGATGCTCCGAGGGCTTGATTGCACTCTCCGGTGGCAGGGAAGGTGATGTCGGTTGCATGTTGCTGGCGGGTAATAAGGAACTGGCAACGCAACGGGCAACATTCTGGTCCGAGCTTTTCCCGGATTCCTATTACCTGGAATTACAACGCACTGGTCGGGAAAATGAGGCGGAGTATATTCTTCAAGCCTGTACCCTGGCGCAAGAACTGCAGTTGCCGGTGGTTGCCAGTAATGATGTGCGTTTTATTAAGGAAGAAGATTTTGAAGCGCATGAAGCACGCGTCTGTATTCATGATGGGCGGACCTTGGATGACAAGCGCCGTCCGCGTCTGTATAGCGCGCAGCAATATCTGCGTAGTACCGATGAAATGCTTGAGTTATTTTCGGATATCCCTGAGGCGATCGAGAACAGTGTTGAGATTGCCAAACGCTGCAATCTTGAATTAACTCTAGGTAAAAATTATCTGCCCGATTTCCCGGTTCCTGAGGGCATGGATGTTAATAGTTTTTTGCAGCACCAATCCAGACAAGGTTTAGAAAAGCGCCTGCAAAGCATCCTCGACCCGGCTGCGTCTGACTATGCTGCGAAAGTAAAAGAATATCAGGATCGCCTGGAGTTGGAGCTGAATGTAATCATTCAGATGGGTTTCCCCGGTTACTTCCTGATCGTTGCCGATTTTATTCAGTGGGCCAAGGACCACGCGATACCGGTTGGTCCTGGCCGTGGTTCTGGCGCCGGATCACTGGTGGCCTATGCGCTGACCATTACCGACCTCGATCCCATTGCGCTTGAATTACTGTTTGAGCGTTTCCTCAATCCCGAACGTGTATCCATGCCTGACTTCGATGTGGATTTCTGTATGGATCAACGCGATCGGGTTATCGATTATGTCGCCGAACACTATGGTCGTGACAAGGTCTCGCAGATAATTACCTACGGCAGCATGGCCGCGAAGGCGGTGGTGCGGGATGTGGGTCGTGTGCTCGCACATCCTTATGGTTTTGTCGATCGAATTGCCAAGCTGATCCCGTTTGAAATAGGCATTACACTGGAAAAGGCCCTGGATCAGGAAGAAGAGTTACGCAAACTGTATGACGACGACCAGGATGTACGCGACTTGATCGATCTGGCGCGTTCTTTGGAAGGACTCGCACGTAATGCCGGTAAGCACGCCGGTGGTGTGGTGATTTCACCAACCAAGTTGACGGACTTCACTCCTATCTACTGTGAGCAGGGTGGTGCCAATATCGTTTCCCAGTTTGATAAGGACGATGTTGAAGCCGTCGGCCTGGTGAAATTCGACTTTCTCGGCCTGCGTACGCTGACCATTATTGATTGGGCCGTGCAAACGGTGAATCGTCAGCGCAAGCAGCATGATGAAGATGAGCTGGATATCGCCTACATCCCGGTCGATGACAAGGCCTCGTTCGATTTATTGAAACGCTGCTCAACGACGGCTGTATTCCAGCTGGAATCACGTGGCATGAAAGATTTGATCAAGCGTCTGCAGCCTGATCACTTCGATGATATCGTCGCCCTCGTGGCACTGTTTCGTCCGGGGCCCTTGCAGTCGGGCATGGTCGATGATTTTATCGAACGTAAGCATGGGCGCCAGAAAGTAGAGTACCCGCATCCGGCCCTTGAGCCGATACTGCGTCCAACCTATGGCGTTATCTTGTATCAGGAACAGGTCATGCAGATTGCCCAGGTGCTGGCTGGTTATTCACTAGGTGGTGCGGATCTGTTGCGTCGCGCCATGGGTAAGAAAAAACCGGAGGAAATGGCCAAGCAACGCAGCATCTTTACCGAAGGTGCAGTGAAAAATAATGTCGAGGAAAAAACGGCCACGTATATCTTCGACCTGATGGAAAAATTTGCCGGCTATGGTTTCAATAAATCCCATTCCGCGGCCTATGCCTTGGTGTCATACCAGACCGCCTGGCTGAAGGCGCATTATCCATCAGCCTTTATGGCCGCGGTGTTATCATCCGATATGGATAATACCGACAAGGTGGTGACCTTGATCGAAGAGTGCAGGGATATGCACCTGGATGTGATACCACCGAATGTCAATGAATCTTATTATATGTTTACCGCGCATGATGATGACACCATTGTCTATGGCCTGGGAGCGATCAAGGGGGTGGGGCAGGCGGCCATCGAGATTATCTATCAGGAGCGCGATAATAATGGCGAGTACAGTGACCTGTTTGATTTTTGCCGGCGCGTGGATCTGCGTAAAGTCAACAAACGCGTGCTCGAGGCCTTGATTCGTTGCGGCGCGATGGACCAGCTTGGAGCTAATCGAGCGACCTTGTCTGCGCAATTACCGGATGCATTGAAAGCCGCCGAACAACATAATCATAATGCCAGTGTTGGCATGGATGATCTGTTTGGTGGCGCTGCACCACATAATGAAGGCGCAGCGCTACAAACCATCGAGTTAGCGGAATGGGATGATGAGCAAAGACTGACCGGTGAGAAAGAGACCTTAGGTTTATATCTGACCGGGCACCCGATTGCCCGTTATGAGGACGAGTTGTCGAGCATGATCACAGCCCGACTGATGGATATGAATGGTGCCGGGCAATCGACCGATTCCGTTCGACCGGGAAGTGGCCAGGAAAAAAATGTGGTCGCGGCCGGCCTGGTCCTGGGTGTGCGCGTCATCAATACCCGCCGTGGACGTATGGCCATTGTTACCCTGGATGACCGTACAGCACGTATGGAAGTGACACTGTTCTCTGATATATATGAAAATAGCCGCAGTGAGATCAATAAGGATAAGGTGCTGGTGGTCAAAGGCAAACTGAGTCTGGATGACTATACCGGTAATTTCCGCCTGACCGCAGAGGAGATTTTTAATATCGATGTGGCGCGTGAGTATTTTGCCCGACGTCTGGTCATCCGTCTTGATCAGGACAAGGGGCAGAATGGTTTTCTACGTTCCCTGGCTGATGTGCTGGGGCCCTTCAAGGAAGGCCGTTGTCCTATTTGGGTGCAATATAGCCGTCAGGGGGCTCAGGTCAAACTACCCCTGGGTAAGGACTGGTCTGTGCACCCGACGGATGAGTTGTTGAACCGCTTGCGCCATCTGGCCGATGAGTCACATGTGTGGATGGAATATGCATCTTGATGGATTAAATGATAAAATCTCCTAATTGATTGCCAGAGCCACTAACATGAATGTCAATTTTCTAGATTTTGAGCAACCCATTGCAGAACTGGAGGCAAAGATTGAAGAGCTGCGTCTGGTAGGTGATGACCATGAAGTCAACATTGGCGAAGAAATCTCCCGTCTAGAAGAGAAAAGCATCAGCCTGACTGAGCAAATATTCAGTAACCTGAATGCCTGGCAGGTTTCACAGCTGGCACGCCACCCACAACGTCCCTATTTTCTCGATTATGTCGAACAGATTTTCACTGACTTTGAGGAATTACATGGCGACCGCGCCTATGGTGATGACCAGGCGATTATCGGCGGCATTGCACGTCTCGGTGATGAACCGGTGATGCTGATCGGTCACCAGAAAGGCCGCGACACCAACGAAAAGATCAAGCGTAATTTCGGCATGCCGCGTCCGGAAGGTTATCGCAAGGCCTTGCGTCTGATGCAAACGGCAGAACGTTTTGGCCTGCCGATCATGACCTTCATCGATACCCCTGGAGCGTACCCGGGCATCGGTGCCGAAGAACGTGGTCAGAGTGAAGCCATTGCCCGTAACCTGTTTGTTATGTCGCAATTAAAAACACCCATCATCTGTACCGTTGTCGGCGAAGGTGGATCTGGTGGTGCCTTGGCTATCGGTGTCGGCGATCAGGTGCAAATGCTGCAATACAGCACCTACTCGGTTATATCGCCAGAAGGTTGTGCCTCGATCTTGTGGAAGAGTGCGGACAAGGCTTCGGATGCAGCCGAGGTTTTGGGTATTACCGCTGAACGTCTCAAGGAACTTGACCTGATTGATAACATTATTCCAGAGCCTCTCGGTGGCGCACATCGGGATATCTCCAGCATGGCAAAGTCTCTGCAGCAGTCCTTACGTGAATCATTGGCAAAATATACCGCGATGTCCATGGATCAACTACTAGCCGATCGTTACCAACGTTTGATGCAGTTTGGTGTATTCAAGGATTAAGCGCGAACGGCCCGGCAATCAGGGCTCGGTCGATCGATGACATTCTCACAGACAAGTCTGGCTCAACATCTAGCCGCCTACAGCTCGATCAAACAATTTCGTGTTGCCCTGAGTGGCGGGCTGGATTCCAGCGTGCTATTACACGCCATGGCCGCCTTGCGTGATCGCAGTCAGAGCTGGGCATTATCGGCGGTGCATGTTCACCATGGCCTGCATAACGAGGCCGATGACTGGGCGCAGTTCTGTCAGGAATTATGCATGCAGTTGCAAATCCCACTTGAGCTGATTCATGTCGATGCCAGACCGGTCACTGGCGAAAGTCCAGAGGCCACCGCCAGGGCGTTACGTTATGCGGCCATGGCAGAACTCATCGGCGCGCAGGATGCCTTGTTGACCGCCCATCATCAGGATGACCAGGCAGAAACCCTGCTGCTGCAATTGATGCGTGGTAGCGGCTTGCCGGGTTTGGCAGCGATGCCAGAGCAGGCAAGCTTTTCAGAAGGGATCCTGTTACGTCCGTTATTAAATTATGGACGACAGCAACTGCGCGACTATGCTTTGCAGCAGCAACTCGATTGGGTAGAAGACAGCAGTAATGACGATACCGGTTATGATCGTAATTTTTTACGCCACGAGATCATGCCGGAACTGACAGCACGTTGGCCGGGGGTGGTCACTAACCTGACCCGTACCTCGATGCATATGGCCGATGCCATGAGTCTGCTAAATGAAAAAGCGGCACAGGACCTGCAGCGAGTAAGCAGCACCGAGCCTGGTATTCTGAATATTGCGGCGTTACAGCAATTGAGTAAGGCCGAACAACGTAACCTATTGCGGTACTGGCTACGTGAGCTTGGTCTGGCTGTGCCATCGCATGCGCAAATGCAACATATCTTCAGTGACGTGCTCCAGGCCGCAGCCGACACCGAACCCTGCGTGAAATGGCCCGGCGTGGAATTGCGCGCCTATCGTCAGCGACTTTATGCATTCAAGACGATGGCGCCTTTTAAGCCGGATTCAGTCAGCGCCTGGGACCTGCAATCGGCATTGCAACTTGAGGGTGTGGGTACATTAAACGTCAGTCAGGTGCAGGGTCAGGGCATATCTGCCGCCTTGCTAGGCAATGAGGGTCTGCATATAGGTTTCCGGCAGGGTGGTGAACGGCTTCGGCCGGCCCGACGTGGGCATGAGCATGAACTGAAAAAACTTTTTCAGGAAGCCGCCGTACCGCCGTGGGAGCGTGAGCGTACGCCCATCCTGTATCTGGATGCTGAGATTGTGGCCGTGGCCGGGCTTTGTGTGTGTGAACCTTTTCAGGCGGATGCGGCCCAAGCCGGTCTGCTATTGCATTGGCAAAAACACTTCGATTGACGTATTACAACATTGACACAAACGCACATTTATTGGCGGCAGCCATTGAGGTATAGCCGCCATTCTGGTATTTTGTAATCCCATCAGAAGGTTCTTCACGGACCCTATCTTTTCGCCTTGATCGAGATGTTTATGACCCGATTTATTTTTATTACCGGCGGTGTTGTGTCTTCCCTTGGGAAAGGCATTGCCTCAGCCTCACTGGCAGCTATTCTGGAAGCACGTGGCCTCAAGGTCACGATGTTAAAGCTTGACCCGTATATCAATGTTGATCCGGGTACCATGAGCCCGTTCCAGCATGGTGAGGTCTATGTGACCGAGGACGGCGCCGAAACCGATCTGGATCTGGGTCATTATGAACGCTTCATCAACACCAAGATGACGCAAAAAAATAATTTCACTACCGGACAGGTGTACGAAAGTGTTATCCGCAAGGAGCGCCAGGGAGAATACCTGGGTGCGACCGTGCAGGTTATTCCACACGTTACCGACCAGATCAAGGCCAACATCATTGCCGGTGCCGGTGATGCCGATATCGCCATGGTCGAGATCGGCGGTACCGTTGGTGATATCGAGTCTCTACCTTATATGGAAGCGATCCGTCAGATGGGCGTGGAAATGGGGCATGATCATGCCTTGTTCATGCATCTAACCTTATTACCATATATACCTACTGCCGGTGAATTGAAGACCAAGCCGACCCAGCACTCGGTCAAGGAATTACGCTCAATCGGTATTCAGCCCGACATCCTGTTGTGCAGGGCCGAGCGCGAAATCCCAGACAACGAACGCAAGAAAATTGCACTATTCACCAATGTTGAAGAAAAGGCCGTTATTTCGGCGATCGATGCCGATAATATCTATCGCATCCCGATCCTGCTGCATGAACAGGGGCTGGATTCGATTGTCGTCGACAAGTTGCGACTGGATGTTCCCAAGGCCGATTTGTCAGAATGGAACAAGGTTGTTGAATCGATCAGTAACCCGAAATATGAAGTGACGGTCGCTATGGTGGGCAAGTATGTTGACCTGACGGAATCCTATAAATCATTAAACGAAGCCCTGGCCCATGCCGGCATTCAGACTCATGCCCGCGTCAAGATCGATTATATCGATTCGGAAAAACTTGAGACAGATGGCACAGATTGTCTTGCTGGCTATAACGCAATTCTGGTGCCGGGCGGTTTTGGCGAACGCGGTGTCGAAGGTAAAATCCTTGCTGTTCGTTATGCGCGGGAAAATAACATTCCCTATCTAGGTATTTGTCTGGGTATGCAGGTTGCCGTGATCGAGTTTGCGCGCCATATGGCAGGACTGGAGGACGCGCATAGTACCGAATTCAAGAAAAACACACCACATCCGGTGATCGCCTTGATTACCGAATGGCTGAATGCAGCCGGGCAAATGGAACAGCGTGATGAAAGTTCTGATGTGGGTGGAACCATGCGTCTCGGTGGACAGGAATGCAGGCTCAGACCCGACACCAGAGTACGAGAAATCTATCAGCAGGATATCATTGTTGAACGTCATCGTCATCGCTACGAGTTTAATAACCGTTATCTGGAGCAACTGGAGAAGTCGGGTCTCGTCTTTAGTGGCATGTCCATTGATGAAACACTGGTAGAAATTGTAGAATTACCAGAACATCCCTGGTTCGTTGCCTGTCAGTTCCACCCGGAATTCACTTCCACGCCGCGTCGAGGGCATCCATTGTTTACCAGTTATATCAAGGCTGCACTTATGCAGCACGAATCCAACAGTTAATCAGGTACAAATAAATGCATTTATGTGGTTTTGAAGTAGGACTGGATAAGCCCTTTTTTCTAATTGCCGGCCCTTGTGTTATCGAGAGTGAGCAGTTGGCACTGGATACGGCGGGTCAATTACAGGAGATGTGTGCACGCCTGGGCGTTTCATTTATATACAAATCTTCATTCGACAAGGCCAATCGTTCTTCCATGGACAGTTTCCGCGGGCTTGGACTTGATAAGGGCCTGGCCATACTGCAGAAGGTGAAGAATGAACTGTCGGTGCCGGTATTGACCGATGTTCATGAAGATACGCCGTTGGATGAAGTCGCCAGTGTTGTCGATGTCATGCAGACACCGGCCTTTCTCTGCCGTCAAACCAATTTCATCCAGAATGTCGCTAAGCAGGGTATTGCCGTCAATATCAAAAAAGGGCAGTTCCTGGCGCCGTGGGATATGAAAAATGTTGTCGACAAGGCCAAGGCCACCGGCAATGAACAAATTATGGTCTGCGAACGCGGAGTGTCATTTGGTTACAATAACCTGGTATCGGACATGCGTTCACTGGCAGTGATGCGTGATACCCAGTGTCCGGTTGTTTTTGATGCGACCCATTCGGTGCAGCTGCCTGGTGGACAGGGTAGTTGTTCGGGCGGACAGCGAGAATTTGTACCGGTACTTGCACGCGCTGCAGTAGCCGCCGGCATCTCAGGCCTGTTTATGGAAACCCACCCGAACCCGGCCGAAGCTCTGAGCGATGGTCCCAATGCCTGGCCACTGGGAAAAATGCAGGCCTTGCTGGAAACACTGATGGAATTGGATCAGGTCACCAAGCGCAGTGGTTTTCTGGAAAATACTTTGTAGTTATCTGGGCGGCCAGAAAGGCCGCCGTTGGCTGTCTTTTAAGTGCGTGCTTTTTTCTGAATTGGAATAATCTCCGCTCCCTCAGCCGGGATAGCATGAGTGTTTTGCTGCTCAGATGGAGTGATAGAGACAATTTCGAAAACATTATTGATGGATTCAAAGCTTTTCATAATAGCAAGATCTTCCATGCCGCCAAGCACATCGCGCATCACTAGTTCCATGGCTTTAGGGCCGAGTACAGACCCCGAAGGATTTTTTTTAGACATCAATACAACCTGTTAATTGATTAATTATATTTTCTTAGTTACCCATTAGTATCGACCGAACGCGTCAGGATCTTGAGATAAATTCGCTAACTATTGTGAGGTTGGTGGTGAATTGTGACTGAATTAACAAAGAAAATGATCTAATTCAATAACAAGCAGGAGTATCTTCGTTTTTGTTCTGAATTGCTGATGGAACTAGCGCACAGCTTCAGCTTACCGACGGTCGACATCCTCGGGTATGTATTCCTGAATGGTTCTGAGAATGGCGCGGTGTATTTTAGGTGTGCCGCAAATAATGTTTCCGCTTTGCAAGTAGCTGTCCTCACCACGGAAATTAGTAACGATGCCGCCCGCTTCCTTAACAAGTAATGCGCCTGCCGCCATATCCCATTCACTTAATCCAAATTCCCAGAAACCATCCAGCCTACCGGCGGCTACATAGGCAAGATCCAGTGACGCAGCCCCGGCCCGACGAATACCGGCGGTATCCGGGAACAATGCCTTGAACATGCCCATATAGGCATCCAGGTATTGTTGTTGTCGGAAGGGAAAGCCTGTGCCCAGCAATGCGCCTTCAAGAGTTTTTTGCGTGGTCACGCGCAGACGTCGGTTGTTCAATTGTGCGCCAGCGCCTTTCGAGGCGGTGAACAATTCCTGCCGGATCGGATCATAAATAACGGCTTGATCCAGGATGCCTTTATGTTTCAGGGCAATGGAAACCGCAAACTGTGGGAACCCGCGCACGAAATTGGTGGTTCCATCCAGCGGGTCGATGACCCACTGATACTCACTGTCTTTCTCATTGCTGCCGCTTTCCTCGGCCAGGATGGCGTGTTGCGGAAATGACTTGCGCAAAATCGAAATGATTTCCTGTTCAGCCAGCTTGTCAACATCGGTGACAAAATCGTTGCGCGCCTTGGACGTGACCGCAAGGGTATCAACGCGATTGGCATAACGCATAATAGTCGATCCGGCACTGCGGGCAGCGCGGATGGCAATGTTGAGCATGGGATGCATGATGAATAGGTAACCTGCAATTTAATCAGGCGCAAGCATAGCAGATAAGCACTATTGCGGTAAATTGCTGTAGGCAGAATTTACGCAATTAACCAGCTATAAGCAGGGCTGGATGTGCTTGAGGCTGTTGGTGGAAGAATAATTTGCTAGAATGGCACGTCCACAAGCGACCCATGGTGAAGCACGAATGCTTTCCAATATACGTATCGTCCTGGTTGAGCCGAGCCACCCCGGTAATATCGCAGCCGCCGCCCGGGCCATGAAAAATATGTGCCTTGAACACCTCTATCTGGTCTCACCGGAAAAATACCCGCATGATGACGCGCGTGCGCGCGCAGCGGGCGCAGACGATATTCTCAATGCAGCCGTGGTGACCGATAGCCTGCAGTCCGCAGTTGCCGATTGCGCTATGGTCTTTGGGGCCAGTGCGCGCTTACGGACCTTAAATTGGCCACAATTTGATCCACGCCAGGCAGCAACCGAGATCAGCCGGCTGAGTCAGACCTCCCAGGTAGCCATTGTATTTGGACGAGAGCGTACCGGGCTGACCAATGCAGAACTTGATTGTTGCCATTATCTGGTACATATACCCTGTAATGAGCAATTCAGTTCCCTCAACCTGGCGGCAGCAGTGCAAGTTTTGGCCTATGAAATCTTTTCAGCCCAGCAAGCAGAGCCACCGACAAACAGTGACGATCAAGACGAACCCCCGGTTAACCAGCTTGAAATGCAGCGTTTCTACCACCATCTAGAAGAGACCCTGGTCAATATTGATTTTCTCGACCCTGACAAGCCGAAAAAACTGATGCGCCGTTTATATCGTTTGTTTAACCGCGCGCAACCGCAGCAGACAGAGGTCAATATACTCAGGGGTATCTTGACGGCCGTTGATAAGGTCTGCGGGAAATAAATCGATTTCCCGGTTTATGCATATTTCCACTGGCATGCTAGAGTTATCCCTTGGTATTACTGGCACGAACTGAGTATGGATTACTGACAGGACAGATTATATGTTTGAAAGAATACGTGAAGATATCAACTGTGTATTTGACCGTGATCCAGCGGCCAGAAACCGGCTGGAGATCATTACCTCTTATCCGGGTGTGCACGCGCTATTGTTTCACCGCATGAATCATAAGCTCTGGAATATTGGCTTGAAGTGGCTGGCTCGCTGGCTTTCTTCATTTGCCCGTTGGTTTACCGGTATTGAAATACATCCTGGTGCTATTATCGGCAGGCGTTTCTTTATCGATCATGGTATGGGTGTGGTGATCGGGCAAACGGCCGAGATTGGCGATGACTGCACCTTATATCATGGCGTCACCTTAGGCGGTACCAGCTGGAAAAAGGGCAAGCGCCATCCGACCTTAGGTAATGATGTGGTCGTCGGTGCTGGCGCCAAGATCCTGGGTCCGGTGATGATTGCCAATGATGCTCGCATCGGGTCGAATGCCGTGGTGCTGAAAGATGTCGGTGTCGGCAATACGGTTGTCGGCGTGCCGGGTCGTATCATCAAAGGCAATAAAACCGAGCTGGAGCGCAAACGCAAGGCAATCGCCGATAAGATAGGGTTTGACGCCTATGGCATGCATGATGAGATGCCAGACCCTGTTGCTAATGCTATTAATAATATGCTCGACCATATTCACACCATGGATCAGCGTTTGGAGCAGATGTGCGGGGCGATAAAAGGGCTTGGGGCAGAGATCGTCGATATAAAAGTCCCCGACCTGGGGCCCTGCGAGATCAGTAGTGCTGTTAGTTCAGAAATGGACGAAATTGAAGAAAATCAAGATGATAAAACATCAGAAAATGATCATAAGGGCGGGGAGTGAAAAACGAAGACTTAATACTTGACTATTTTGGTCAGGAACTATACAATCCTTACTAAATTACTGAGATATTATTTCGTTTTCAAGTATTAGTATATTATTTTATTTTGCAGGACTTTGCAATGAGATTAACTACAAAAGGCCGTTACGCGGTCACCGCCATGCTGGACCTGGCTTTGCGTCAGAACCAGGGTCCCATCTCACTAGCTGAGATTTCAGAGCGTCAGGGTATTTCGCTTTCCTATCTGGAACAATTGTTTACGCGTTTGCGCAGATCAGAGCTGGTCAAAAGTACCCGTGGCCCAGGTGGTGGTTACACGCTCAGTCGACCAGCAGACGAAATTGCCGTGGCCGAGGTCATCACGGCGGTGGATGAGAAGGTCGATAGTACACGTTGTGGAGGACTGGGTAATTGCCAGGATGATGAGCGTTGCCTGACACATGATTTGTGGATGGACCTGAGTGAGCAGATCTATCAGTTCCTCGATAGTATTACCCTCGGAACTCTGGTGACTCGCGAAGGTGTTCGCAAAGTCGCTGAGCGCCAGGGTGACAAGCAGTCACGTCGGGTTAAGCTCGATGAAAAAATTACTGCGGAAATCTAGCTTAAGTAGTACTGCGTTTATGATGAATAAATTTATAGTTAATGAGGTGGCAAAGTGAGTAACAGGAAATTACCTGTATATCTGGACTATTCGGCGACAACGCCAGTTGATCCACGCGTCGCAGAGCTGATGTGCTCTTACCTGACGCTGGACGGTAACTTTGGTAACCCAGCGTCACGTTCACACGAATATGGCTGGGAGGCTGATAAGGCAGTCAAGCAGGCACGCGCCGATGTCGCTGCCCTGATTAATGCCGACCCCAAGGAAATTGTTTGGACTTCGGGTGCCACTGAATCGAATAATCTTGCCATTAAAGGTGTGGCCCATTTCTATAAGAAGAAGGGCAAGCATATCATTACCTGCAAGACCGAACACAAGGCTGTACTCGATACCTGTAGGCAGCTTGAGCGTGAAGGTTATGATGTCACCTACCTGGATCCGGAAAGTAATGGCCTGGTCGACCTGGATAAATTAAAGGCGGCCATGCGTGACGACACTATTTTGGTCTCGATCATGCACGTCAATAATGAAATCGGTGTTATTCAGGATATCAAGGCGATTGGCGAAATGACCCGCGAGCGCGGTATTATTTTTCATGTTGATGCAGCGCAGAGTGCCGGTAAGGTGCCTATCGATATGGAAGACATGAAAGTCGACCTGATGTCCTTTTCCGCACACAAAATCTATGGCCCCAAGGGCATGGGTGCCCTGTTTGTACGTCGCAAGCCTCGCATTAGGCTGGAAGCGCAGATGCACGGTGGTGGCCATGAGCGTGGTATGCGTTCAGGTACCCTGGCGGTACACCAGATTGTCGGCATGGGTGAAGCCTTTCGTCTGGCCAAGGAAGAAATGGCCTCTGATAATGAGCGCCTGTTAATGTTGCGAAATCGTTTGTGGGATGGCCTCAAGGACATGGAAGAGGTTTATCTGAATGGTGACCTCGAACAGCGAGTTGCCGGCAATATGAATATCAGTTTTAACTTTGTAGAAGGCGAATCGCTGATCATGGCAGTTAAGGACCTGGCGGTATCATCCGGTTCAGCTTGTACCTCGGCCAGTCTTGAGCCTTCCTATGTACTGCGCGCCCTTGGACGCAGTGATGAGCTGGCACACAGTTCAATACGCTTTACATTTGGACGCTTCTCGACCGTTGAAGATGTTGATTATGCAATCAGCTTGATGCGTGACAAGGTAGAGAAGTTGCGTGAATTATCACCCTTGTGGGAAATGTTCAAGGATGGCGTTGATCTTTCCAAAGTACAATGGGCAGCACACTAAATTTAGATTGTTAGAGTATTTATTAGGAGAAGTATCATGGCATACAGTGAAAAGGTTATAGATCATTACGAAAACCCGCGTAATGTAGGTTCATATGACAAGGCCGATACGACTGTCGGTACAGGCATGGTAGGCGCGCCTGCATGTGGTGATGTAATGAAACTTCAGATTAAGGTTAATGAGCAGGGCGTGATTGAAGATGCCAAATTCAAGACCTATGGTTGTGGTTCTGCGATCGCTTCCAGTTCGCTATTGACCGAGTGGGTCAAGGGTAAAACCCTG
The DNA here is from genome assembly GCA_947258755.1 of uncultured Gammaproteobacteria bacterium. GTDB lineage: Bacteria > Pseudomonadota > Gammaproteobacteria > JAADHQ01 > JAADHQ01 > JAADHQ01. The sequence goes on along the minus strand of CAMYJO010000024.1, from coordinate 14,850 downwards.
GATGAGGCCCGTGAAATCAAGAATACCGAGATTGCTGAAGAGCTGGAATTACCCCCGGTAAAAGTGCATTGCTCAGTATTGGCGGAAGATGCTATCAAGGCTGCAATCGAGGATTACCAGAACAAAAAACCTGGTTGATTAAATATTTTTAAGCCTGATGTAAATTAGCGAGTATTTGACATGGCAATAACATTAACGGAAGCAGCTGCGGATAGAGTCAAGGCATTTCTTGATAACCGCGGCAAGGGTGTAGGACTGAGACTGGGGGTTAGAACCTCAGGATGCTCCGGTATGGCCTATGTTATCGAGTTTGTTGATGACATCGAAGATAGCGACGCTGTCTTCGAGGAACATGGCGTCAAGTTGATCGTTGATCCTAAAAGCATGGTTTATCTTGATGGCACCGAGCTGGACTTCAAACGTGATGGTTTGAACGAGGGATTTGAATTTAATAATCCTAATGTTAAAGACAGCTGCGGCTGTGGTGAAAGTTTTACCGTTTAGTATAGCGGTTTCATAAACTGATCATGTCGTTCGATCTTTCTTCGGATTATTTCCATTTATTCGGTATCCCGGTGTCATTTTCGGTGGACACCGGCGCACTGATGCAACGCTATCGCGAACTTCAGCAAGTTGTACATCCCGATCGATTTGCCACTAGCAGTGAACAGGAACGCAGGCTGTCTTTACAATATGCTACGCATATCAATGAAGGGCTGAGAGTTCTAAAGGACCCACTGGAGCGTGCACGTTATCTGTTACAACTCAAGGGTGTACAGTGGGATGACGAGCAAACGACCCTTTCTGATCCTGAATTTCTTATGCAGCAAATGGAGTTGAGGGAATCCTTATCTGAGGTCAGGGAGCAATCCGATCCTGTTGAGGCAGTTGCTGATATAATCACTAATGTGGATGCGATTATCCAGGAAAATACGCGTTTGCTTGAAGGACTGTTACAGTCCGAAGATCTGGATAATCTGGATAAAGCGAAATTGCAGGTCAGGAAAATGCAGTTTTTGCAGAAAATGAAGTCTGAAGCCGAGTCACTTGAGGCCAAGCTGGAAGACGAGCTGTAATGTCGACATGTAATTGATTACTTGTACGGTATTAAACATGAAAAATCTGCCCTTACGTAAATCATACAGTCTGAAAAATCACTATGGCGTTATTACAAATATCTGAACCCGGACAGGCAACTGCACCTCATCAACATCGTCTTGCGATAGGTATAGATCTGGGCACCACTAATTCACTGGTGGCGAGTGTCCGCAGTGGTTTGGCTGAGACCCTGGCAGATGACGCTGGTCAGCATTTATTGCCTTCGGTTGTTCGCTACATGGAAAATGGATCGACGCTGGTCGGGCAATTAGCCAAGGAAGCGGCGGCCGATGATGCGATGAACACCATCGTCTCGGTAAAGCGCCTGATGGGGCGGGGTATCGAAGATATCCGAAAAAATGAATTTGGTTCCTACGAGTTTGTTGAGCAGGACACGACTGTGCCACGGATACATACCGTGGCTGGCGATGTCAGTGCGATTGAGGTATCTGCCGAGATCCTTAAGGTATTGCGTGAGCGTGCGGAAAAGACCCTGGGAGATGAATTATCCGGTGCCGTTATAGCGGTGCCCGCTTATTTTGATGAGGCACAAAGGCAGGCTACCAAGGATGCGGCCAGACTGGCTGGTTTAAATGTGCTGCGTTTATTGAATGAACCGACCGCCGCTGCTGTGGCCTATGGGCTGGACAAGAAAGCCGATGGCATCATCGCTATTTATGATCTCGGCGGCGGTACTTTTGATGTTTCCATTTTACGTTTGAACCGCGGTGTGTTTGAGGTTATGGCGACAGCCGGTGACAGCGCCCTCGGTGGCGACGATATGGATATGCTTATAGCGCGCTGGTTTATGCAACAAGCCGGGATCAGTGACGATGCCGATCATGCTCAAATCAGACGACTGATGCGCGAAGCACGGCGAGCCAAAGAAGCATTGACCGAAGCTGAGACTGTCTCTGTTGCGGTTGAGCGAAAGGATGCCAGTGTTTGGCAAGGTGAGCTGACGCGCTCTGTTATGCATGAATTAATCGATGCATTGATCAAGAAAACTATCAGTCCCTGTCGTCGTGCCTTGCGTGATGCAGGTATTGCTGTCGGTGACGTTGAGGAAGTCGTCATGGTCGGCGGCTCAACGCGTGTGCCGCGGGTGCGTGAGCAGGTTGAGGCCTTTTTCAAGCGCCCGCCCTTGGTGGACATTGATCCGGATAAGGTTGTCGCCGTCGGTGCTGCCATTCAGGCCGATGTGTTGGCAGGTAATAAGCCGGATGAGGAAATGCTCCTATTGGATGTGATTCCGTTATCATTAGGGCTGGAGACCATGGGTGGTCTGGTCGAGAAATTGATTAACCGCAACACCACTATCCCGGTCGCGCGGGCGCAAGAGTTTACCACCTATAAGGATGGCCAGACCGCTATGTCGATCCATGTCTTGCAGGGCGAACGTGAAATGGTTCAGGACTGTCGCTCATTGGCGCGTTTTTCATTACGTGACATTCCACCGATGGTGGCAGGTGCGGCGCGGATTAGAGTGACATTTCAGGTAGATGCCGATGGTTTGTTGAACGTCACTGCGCAGGAACTGACCAGTGGTGTGCAAAGCAGGATAGAGGTCAAGCCGTCATATGGACTTGAAGATGCTGAAATTGAGCACATGCTACGTGACTCAATGGAGCATGCTAAAGATGATATGGATTCCAGGAAGCTGCGTGAACAACAGGTAGAAGGGGAACGTGTTATCGAGGCTCTGCAATCTGCATTGCAGACCGACGGCGATCAATACCTGGATAAGGCTGAACGTGAGCTCATAGAGCAATCCTTGTCAGAGCTACAAAAAATTAACCTGGGCGAGGATGTCGAGGAAATCAAGGATGCGATTAAGCATCTTGAGAAAACATGCAGTGCCTATGTAGAGAGGCGCATGAATTCCAGCATCCAGAATGCCATGTCAGGTCATAGTGTTGAAGAATTTGAATCCTGAGTGATTCATCAGAACGAGGAATTAAGGTATGCCGCAGATTATATTTTTACCCCATGAGGAAATTTGTCCAGAAGGGGCAGTGATCGAGGCCGAGCCCGGTGTGACAATATGTGATGCCGCATTGAAGCATGATATCGATATCGAACATGCCTGTGAGAAATCCTGCGCCTGTACGACCTGTCATGTCTATATCCGTGAGGGCCTGGATTCCCTGAATGAATCAACCGAAGATGAGGATGACCTACTTGATAAGGCCTGGGGTCTGGAGCCGGATTCCCGCCTGAGTTGTCAGACCGTTGTCAGTAACGATGATCTGGTGGTGGAAATCCCGAAATATACTATTAACATGGTTTCTGAAAACCATTAAGGGGGCACAATGAGTTTGAAATGGACAGATACCCTTGATATTGCCATAGAGCTGGATGAGTCCTATCCAGACGTTGATCCACGCACAATCCGCTTTACTGATCTGCATCAATGGGTCTGTGGGCTCAATGACTTTGATGATGATCCAGAGCACTCTGGTGAAAAAATCCTTGAGGCCATTCAGATGGCCTGGATAGAAGAGAAAGAATAGCAATAAAAACAGTATCTTAAATTGTTTTTATGGCCGTTAGGTCATATCAGGTGAATTTTGCTAGTCAGTTTTTGCAGATACTTGCCGAACCAGTCTAATTGCTTGAAAATCAAAGCAGAGTTACACTTAAAAGATTGATAGACAGGCTACATAAAACCCGCTTTTATACGCGGGTTTTATGTTGTTTTGTTGTGCCGTGTTTAGTTTACTTTCCTGTCGTCATAGTGAAGTGTGTAAAAGGGTATTGATGCAAACAGAAACCGACAAAATAAATCTCCTCGACCTGAATCAGCAGGGCCTGAAGGATTTTTTCATACAGATGGGTGAGAAGCCGTTTCGAGCAACCCAGGTGATGAAATGGGTCTATCATGAGGGCGTCGTCGACATCCAGCAGATGACAAATCTGAGCAAGGTATTGCGCGACCAGCTCGATAGCATGGCCGAGATACGTCTACCCGAATGTGTGACTGAACATCCTTCTGCCGATGGCACTCGTAAATGGGTGTTGGAGATGGCGGATGGCAACCGCATCGAAACGGTATTTATTCCCGAAAAGGGTCGCGGCACCCTGTGTGTGTCCAGCCAGGTCGGTTGTACGCTGAATTGCACCTTCTGTTCCACGGCCACCCAAGGATTTAATCGTAACCTCAGCACCGGTGATATTATTGCTCAGGTGGTCTTCGCCAATCGCACTATCGGTGTTAAGGAAGGCCGCGCTGAGCTGCCGGTCACCAATGTGGTGATGATGGGTATGGGCGAGCCGTTGATGAATTTTGATAATGTCATCCGCGCCATGGAGATTATGAACGATGATATTGGCTGCGGTATCTCCAAACGCCGGATCACATTGAGTACCTCCGGCGTTGTACCGATGATGTTGCGCATGCGCGAGGTCTGTGATGTCAGCCTGGCAGTTTCATTACATGCCCCAGATGATGAATTGCGTGATCAGTTAGTTCCTATCAATAAGAAATACCCTATCAAGACCTTATTGGGTGCCTGTAAGCATTACGTGGAAGGCAAGCCGCGCCGGCGGGTTACCTTTGAATATATTATGATCGATGGCGTCAATGACTCACGTAAACAGGCTAAGCAATTGGTGAGGATACTTGAAGGTGTTCCGGCTAAAGTCAACCTGATACCTTTTAACCCGTTTCCGCAATCCGATTTCCGCCGCTCGACGGCTGAAGCGATCCAGGCTTTTCAGGACGTCCTTGTTGCCTCAGGTCTAACGACTATTGTCAGAAAGACTCGGGGTGATGATATTGATGCCGCCTGTGGACAGCTGGTAGGCAAGGTGCATGACCGTACAAGAAGACAACAAAAAATGCAGCAACAGAAAATAAATGTAAGGGGCTTAATGCAATGAGGACTTTTCAGACTATATTGATGCTAGTGCTTGGTATGACGCTGCTGGCATGCAGCACAGAAAATGTAAAAGTAAAACAGCCAGAAAAATCCTCGAGTATTAATGTCAAGCTGGGTGTTACTTACATGAAAGAAGGTAAATACGATACTGCGATGGACCGTTTGAAAAAGGCCATACGCCAGGACCCCGATAACGCCTCGGCCTATGGCGCTATGGCTCTGTTGAATATGCGTTTGAAGCAAACTGATGAAGCCGAAGAAAATTTTCAAAGGGCGGTTAAGCTCGCGCCTGATGATTCATCCATTAGAAATAATTATGGTGCGTTGTTATGTCAGCAAAAGCGTTATGATGATGCGCAAGCCCAGTTTATGCACGCGATCAAGAACCCCTTATACCAGACGCCAGAGCATGCCTATCTGAATGCTGGAAAATGTTCAGCTAACAAGGTCGAGGCCGAAAAGCATTTTCGATCCGCTTTACGTGTCAATCCGTTGTTTCCCGGTGCCTTGCTGGAAATGGCGCGTTTGAGCCTGGAATTAAAACGTTATTTGCCGGCACGCGCCTACTTACAGCGATTGCATGCAGTGCAAGAACCTGTTGCGTCCAGTCTGTGGGTCAGCGTTCAGGTTGAGGATGTCTTGGGCGATCGAAATACCATGCAAAGTCATGCCTTACTATTGCAGCGAAAATTCCCGGATTCAGAAGAGACAAGACAATACCTGCAGTGGAAAAAAGATGAGTGATAAAAATAAAAAAACGGAAACTCAGGAAGTGAAACTGGACAGCCCGGGCAAGATGTTGCGGGCAGCACGAGAGGCCTGTGGAAAAACGATAGCAGAAATCTCCAGTCAATTACGTCTGCGGAAAGATGTTATCGAGGACCTGGAGAATGACCGGCATGAGCGTCTACCGGCGCCTATTTTCGTGCGCGGTTACATTAGAAGCTACTCCGCACTGGTCTCATTGGATGGTTCCAAGGTGAATGCCAGTTATGCACAATATGTCGAAAATCAGGACCAGGAGATACATCTTGGAGCAGCCAGGACTCCTCCTCAGGCACGCGCAGGCATTCACTTTAAAGGAAAAAATATTCTGCCATTGTTAGTGGCTGGTGGAGTTTTGTTATTGGCCATTATTTTATGGTTTGCGCTCGGGTCTGGTGATAAGGATCAAGCCAATGTAGACACGACGTCGACGCAAGTTGAGCCATGGCCAGCAGAAATAAAGAATCAAGCACAGGTAGCGGAGCCCGTAGAACCTTCAGTCCCTGCAGAAGCCCCTGTAAACGAACTCAAGGAGCCGGTTCAGGCCCCAGCGCAAGCACCGGTTGTTGAAGAAAAAGTGGAAGCAAATGCGCAACAGGTGATGGAGAGTGAGGAAGCAGTTGCTGATGAGCCTGCCGAGAAAACTGCAGAGCCTGTCGGCCCACGTGTAGACAAACTCAGTTTCTTCTTTGATGCGGATTCCTGGGTGGATGTCAGAGACTTTAATGGTAAACGCCTGATATACCGTATGGTAAAATCAGGGGGGCGTCGCACAGTGTCCGGGACACCGCCATTCAGGATCACGTTGGGCAATGCACCGATGACCCGGTTGCTACGCAACGGTGCAGAAGTAGATTTGGGTAAATATACCCGAGGCAATGTTGCCAAGTTCAGCCTCGGCAAAGTAAGCGAATAATACACAGCGATTGATGCGAGATAGCCATGATTAGTGTACATAAGATCAAACGTCGCAAGTCACGCCAGATTATGGTTGGAGATGTTGCCGTTGGTGGTGATGCGCCCATCAGCGTGCAAAGCATGACCAATACTGATACCTGTAATGTCGAAGCGACTGTCAAACAAATACAGGATCTGGAAAATGCTGGTGCGGACCTGGTCAGGGTGTCAGTGCCGACAATGGATGCAGCAGAGGCCTTTGGCAAGATTCGTCAGCAAGTCAATGTACCCTTGATTTCCGATATACATTTTGATTACCGGATTGCATTGCGTGTAGCGGAACTGGGTGTGGATTGCTTGCGGATAAACCCGGGTAACATAGGCAAGGAAGAGCGTGTCCGCGCGGTTGTAGATAGCGCTAGAGACCATGGGATTCCGATCAGGATTGGTGTCAATGCCGGTTCCCTTGAGAAAGATCTGCAAAAAAAATATGGTGAGCCCAATCCCGAGGCCTTGGTCGAATCAGCAATGCGTCACATTGATATTCTTGATCGGCTGGATTTTCAGGATTTCAAGATCAGTCTAAAGGCATCGGAAATATTCATGACTGTTAAGGCCTACCGTCTGCTGGCGGACCAGATCGAGCAGCCTTTGCATCTCGGTATTACCGAAGCAGGTGGCGCCAGGTCAGGTGCGGTCAAGTCATCGATTGGCCTGGGAATGTTATTGGCAGATGGTATTGGCGATACTATCCGGGTGTCATTGGCTGCCGATCCGGTTGAAGAGATTAAGGTGGGTTTTGATATTCTTAAAAGCCTGCATATACGTAATAAGGGCATTAACCTGATAGCCTGTCCTTCTTGTTCACGTCAGAACTTTGATGTTATCGCGACAGTCAATGAATTGGAGTCGCGTCTGGAAGATGTACAAGAGGCGATTGATGTAGCGGTGATCGGCTGTGTTGTCAATGGTCCTGGTGAAGCGCGTGAAGTCAGTGTTGGCTTGACAGGTGGTTCACCTAACCTGCTTTATATTGACGGCAAACCGTCACATAAGGTCGATAATGAACATTTGGTTGACGAGTTGGAGAAAAGGATTCGAGAAGCCGTTGCACGTAAAAAGGCACAAGGTGATACTGACTCCAGTATCAAGGTCAATGTTTCCTGAGGATGTGCATGTATCGATAATAGGATGCAAGATTACCGTTTATGGCAACTGCAAGGTCAACATTGACAGGACAGACAAGTCTATTTGTTACCGATAGTAGCAAATAGAAGTCGGACAAGTATTAATAGGAAAATTATGGCAAAAAACATTCAGGCCATTCGCGGCATGCACGATATTGTGCCAGTGCAGTCTCCGCTATGGCAATTTCTTGAGAAAACAGTCGAACGTACACTGGTTGCTTATGGCTATCAGGAGATACGTATGCCTATTGTCGAGAAAACAGAGTTATTCAAACGCTCTATCGGTGAAGTGACTGATATTGTCGAGAAAGAGATGTACACCTTTGAGGACCGTAATGGTGACAGTCTGACCCTGCGCCCGGAAGGGACGGCAGGTTGCGTTCGTGCGGGTATAGAAAACGGTCTACTCTACAATCAGGTGCAGCGATTGTGGTACTGCGGGCCGATGTTCCGACATGAGCGGCCGCAAAAGGGACGTTACCGGCAGTTCCATCAAATTGGCGTTGAAACCTTTGGTATGAACGGCCCGGAAATCGAGGCCGAGTTAATCTTTATTTGTGCGCGTATCTGGGAAGCCTTAGGTCTGCATGATATTGAGTTGCAGATTAATACCCTGGGTACATCTGTTGAACGGGCAGCCTATCGTCAGCATCTGGTAGAGTATTTTACCGAGCATAAGGATTCACTGGACGAGGATAGTTTGCGACGTCTGGACAGTAACCCCTTGCGTATATTGGACAGCAAGAATCCGAGCATGCAGGCCTTGAACGATGCGGCACCAAAGTTGACTGATCATCTTGGCGAGGTGTCACGTGAGCATTTTCAACGTTTGCAACAACTCCTTGATGTTGCGGGTGTGCGTTATCAGATAAACCCACGTCTTGTTCGTGGCCTGGATTATTACAGTCACACGGTCTTCGAGTGGGTCACGGATCAGCTCGGGGCCCAAGGGACGGTTTGTGCGGGTGGTCGTTACGACAGCCTGGTGGAACAGCTGGGCGGCAAGCCAACTTTTGCTAGTGGCTTTGCAATGGGTGAAGAACGGCTGGTGGCGCTACTGGAAGAGCAAAAGGTACAGCGTGAGGATGACCGGCCGCATGTTTACTTTATCAATGCCGGTGCCGATGAGCAGACCGAGGCCTTGCAACTTGCAGAGCAATTGCGATCGGGTAATGCAGCATTAAAATTGGTCCTGAATTGTGGTGGTGGCAGTTTAAAAGCGCAAATGAAACGTGCGGATAAAAGCGGCGCCTCTGTCGCTATTATTTTAGGCGAACGAGAATTGCAGCAAAACGAAGTATCGTTAAAGTACCTGCGCAGTGATCGCGAGCAGCAACTTGTACCGATATTAAACCTGTCTGCACATATTAATGAATTGATCGACAAGGAAATCATTTAGGTAATATGATTTTTGTATGTATTTTGTAATTAAGCGGTTCACAAAAAAAGAGCTGTGCTTGAATAAATAAAGAGGAAATAACAGTGGATTATGCAACGGATGAAGAACGCGTTGAAGAGCTAAAAAAGTGGTGGAAAGAAAATGGTACGTCCGTAATATTCGGGGTCGTTCTGGGTCTGGGTATACTGTTTGGTTGGCGTTGGTGGGGTGATTATCAAATAAAGCAATCTATGCAGGCTTCTGTTTTACATACCCAACTAGAACAGGCCGTTCAACAAAAAAAGCCTGATGAGGCCGCTGCCTTAAGTGAGCAGCTTTTTACTAAATATGAAAAGCAGACATATGCCGTCTATGCGGCGTTTGCCATGGCTAAAATGAAAATGGATGAAAATAAGCCGGCTGAAGCGAAGGGTCATTTACAATGGGCCTTGGCGCATGCGGATACCTCGGAGTTGAAACATCTGGCGACGCTGGGACTGGCGCGGGTTATGTTTTCGATGGGTGAAGTGGATCAGAGCCTTGAGCTGGTCGAAAAATCAAGTGGCGGTAACTTTGCGGCGTCTTTAGAAGAGTTGAAAGGTGATATCCTGAATAAAAAAGGCAACCCGGATCAAGCCCTGTCCGCCTATAAGAAAGCACTAAGCCTGTTACCGGCGAATAGTCGTGCAACACCAACCTTACAATATAAAATAGACGACCTTGCCAAGGCCGAATAGGTAGTACTGCTTGATGAAATTATATCTGATACTTGTTGCTTCGTTGTTTTTAAATGGTTGTAGCTGGTTTTCTGAATACTTGAGTGGCGATGAAAACATTGATCCGCCCAAGGAATTAACGGAAATCAAGAATGCGATTGCAATTGAAAAACTCTGGTCAGTGGATACCGGTGATGGCAGTGGCGAGCAATTGTTGCGACTGACACCCGTTGTCAATGCCGACCGGGTTTACACTGCTACACGTGATGGCCACTTGCTTGCCTATACGCTTAAAGACGGTGAGGAAATCTGGGACATCGAGACTGGGCAGCAAATAACAGCCGGGCCTGGGGTCGGTGCCGATTATATACTGGCGGGCACACGAAACGCAGAAGTGATTGCTCATAATAGCAAAGACGGCAAGCATGTTTGGACGACTAAACTGTCTGGTGAAGTGTTGTCGGTTCCCGAGATTAGAAAGGGTGTTGCGATGATACGTACCAGTGATGGTCGTGTGACAGCATTAAATCTTGAAGATGGCAAAAAACTGTGGGATTTCAAAACTGCCGAGCCATCGCTGACCCTGCGTGGTACCAGTAAACCGGTCATTACCAGCGATAGTGTGATCAGTGGTTTCGATAATGGTCAATTGGTGTCGCTCGCACTTGAGAATGGTAGCCAGCAATGGCGACACCGGGTTGCTGTGCCTCGTGGCCGAACAGAGCTGGAGAGATTGGTGGACCTGGATGCAGACCCAATCGTCTATGACGGTTTTATCTATGCGGCGGCGTTTCATGCCAATGTGGCCGCGATCAGGTTGCAGGATGGTCAGCTACTCTGGCAACGGGAGTTGTCTTCGCATGCAGGTATGAGTGTTAAAGCAACGCAGCTGCTGATTACCGACGATAGTAGCCAGGTGTGGGCATTGGATAACAGGAATGGTGCATCACTATGGCGTCAGGACAAGTTGCAATATCGCTCCCTGACCGGGCCGGTATTATTTGCCGATTATGTTGTCGTTGGCGATTTCGAAGGCTATTTACATTGGCTTAATCGGGATGACGGCAAACTTGTTGCCAGGATGCGGGCGAACACTAAAGGCTTTTTGGTTAAGCCAGTCGTCTCAGATGATATGTTGATCAGTCTAGGAAAAGACGGTGAACTGACTGCATTCAGACTCCAGTCTGGCAAATGAAACATTATTGAGGCCTTGTCCAAGTGATCCCTGTAATTGCCCTTGTTGGGCGTCCCAATGTTGGTAAGTCGACCCTGTTCAATTATTTGACCAGGACCCGGGATGCCCTGGTTGCAGACTACCCCGGTCTTACCCGGGACCGTAAGTACGGACAGGGTAAGGTCGGTGGTGGCACTTATCTGGTAGTTGATACTGGTGGTCTGAGCGGCGATAAGGAAGACATCGATGAATTGATGGCACAGCAAACACGACTCGCTATTGAAGAGGCGGACATGATTGTGTTTATGGTCGATGCTCGCAATGGGGTAACACCTTCCGATCATTTTATTACCAACGAATTACGTCAGTTGCAAAAACCCGTCGTGCTTGTTGTCAATAAGATCGATGGTGTAAACGCCGATACTGCGATCAGCGACTTTTATGAATTAGGTATCGGTGAACCGCTGGCCATCGCGGCTTCAACTGGGCGTGGTGTCAATGTTCTCATGCAACATGTCCTTGAATTGTTGCCTGACACGGAAGAAGAGCCTGCGCCAGATGAATTGGACAGGATTAAAGTGGCTATTTTGGGTCGTCCTAATGTCGGTAAGTCTACTCTGGTCAATCGTCTGCTGGGTGAAGAGCGCGTGCTGGCCTATGATATGCCGGGCACGACCAGAGACAGTATCTATATTCCCTTTGAAAAAAATGACCAGGCCTATATGTTGATTGATACGGCTGGTGTTCGTCGGCGCAGCAAGGTGCACGAGGCGATAGAGAAATTTAGCGTCATCAAGGCATTACAAGCTATCCAGGAAGCCAATGTTGTGATTATAGTGCTTGATGCGCAACAGGAAATATCCGACCAGGACGCGACTTTGTTGGGCTATGTGCTGGAAAGTGGACGCGCCTTGTTACTGGCCATTAATAAATGGGACGGTCTCCAGCCAGAGCAGAGAGAGCGAATTAAAAACGAACTGGATTATAAGCTGACGTTCCTGGATTTCGCAGAAATGCATTTTATTTCCGCCTTGCACGGCACCGGTATCGGGCATTTGTTTGATTCGGTTAAAAAGGCCTATGAATCAGCAACGCGGAAACTACCCACACCACGCCTGACCGAGATACTACAACGCGCTGTTGACGAACACCAGCCGCCATTGGTTAAGGGGCGGCGTATCAAACTACGCTACGCCCACCAGGGTGGGCGTAACCCGCCGGTCATTGTCATTCATGGCAATCAGGTGAAGTCTACCCCGGATGCCTACCGACGCTATCTGATCAATACCTTTCGCCGAGTATTGAAACTTGTGGGTACACCGGTGCGGGTTGAGTTCAAGGAAGGCAAGAATCCTTTTGAGGGTAAGAAAAATGTTTTGTCTGATAGGCAGGTTAAGCGAAAAAAACGCTTACGTGAACATGTCGGCAAGAAATCCCGTTACTGATGAATGTAATTTAAATGCTTTGTGGACGGCTCAGTTAGAGCGCTTCCACAGTCATCAGGCCACGTAGCGTTTCACGTATTTGATTCAGGGTCAGATGCGCAGGGTAATCGCTCGGATCTTCCCAATGTAGGCATGCCAGTAATTCCACCTCGGGCTGACGCTTGGATTTCAGATATAAGACAGTTGTGTAAATCTCATCAGTGACGCCATTGGCCATGTGAATTCCCCAGGCCGCCAATTTGACCGGCTTGGTCATGACATAGTCGATTTCCCTGCTGACTTTGTAAATAAGAAAACTGTCCGGCTGTATAAGACGTGACTGGTTTGATTGTGATTTCAATTCAAGCCTGCAATGTGGATAATATTGACCCAGACTGAAACCACCTTTTACCTGACCGCCTTGTATGTCGAGTGCGGCCGTGTAAGGAGGGAATAGTATCGATTTTTGTAATGTCAGGGTGCTGCCGGGTTTTATAGTTTCATAGGCGTACAGTGGCTGATTGATGGTCGCGCCACGACATCCGGACAACAGTAAGACTACTAGTAGCGCCGTAGGCCAGCTGTGATGTTGCATTTTGTTTACCTCAAGCCAGTGAGCCCTTATCAATAAGACAGACGGATCCATCATTTGTTCGCGTTTGTTGATGTGCACCAGCAAATACTGCGATTGGGTTAATATCCAGTATCATCTTATTTCTAGAAATAATCTGTAAACCATTGTATCTAATATATTAATTATAGCTCATTTTTTGTTTTGCGCGGCAGGCCTGTCCTCGGCGCGCATGAACAGGGAGGGGTCAACCATGGCATTATTGAGGCTGACTGACCAGTGTAAATGCGCTCCGGTGACTCTGCCTGTTTTACCGACAGTACCGATGATGTCTCCTTGCGCTACGGCCTGGCCGTTCTCGACCTGGATGCTGTGCAGGTGACAATACATGCTGATCAATCCCTGTCCGTGATCAATGAAGATAGTATTACCGTTAAAAAAGTAGTTGCCGGATTCGATCACGGTGCCTGCTGCGGGCGCCATAATGCCGGTTCCCTGACTGGCAGCGATGTCCAGGCCACTGTGCGGTTTACGCGCCTGCTTGTTGAAAAAGCGTTTCAGGCCGAAGGCGCTACTGTAGATACCCTGGACGGGTTTGATAAAGTCCAGTTGCACGTTATTTTTTTCCTGCCAATGTCTGAGTGCGCCGCGAATATGGGTGCGGTCTTTGTTGATCCTTTCCATGTCATACTGATTAGGGTTGACCATACGTTTGTTCTTGAGGGTAATGTGTTGCTCAGGATATTGCTTGGCCTGTACGGTAAATGAATACTTTTTACTGCTGCGATTGCTGGATGTGACAATAATATGATGACGACCGGCCTTGGTACGTAATGGCAGGCCGACAACGGCATGCCATTGACCATTTTCATGGATGACCATAGTTTTGCGTTTGTTAAAGCGGGCTTCGGGTTTTTCTTCGCTATTACCGATTGCGAGGACAACAAGCCCACCAGGAACAGGTTCTGTTTGTGGTAATGCTTGTGCATTAGCATGTAACAGCAGAAGCAAAAGGCCGAGCAATGACAGTAGGGGTGCTCGGGTTTTGTATGCAGCAGCTATATTCATATCAATTATTCTCTTCTACGCGCAGTTTGAGCTTTCCTTTTGCAAGTCTGGCAACGATCTGCTCCCCTTCCTTAACCTGCTTCTGATGACGGATAACCGTGTTGTCTTCTTTTTGCAATATACTGTAGCCCCTGTCAAGGGTCGCCAGGGGGCTGATCGTATCCAGTGCGCGGCTCAAGCTTGTTAGGGACTGCCGAGTCTCGCTGATTTTTTTATGGATACCCTGTTGTAGACGATGCCACAGCTGTTCCTGTCGTTGCTGAAATTGTGTTAAACGATTTAGCGGCGAATGCTGCAGCAGGCGGCCGCGTGATTTTTCCAGTTGCAAGCGATTGTTGTCCAGATAGTGCTGAATAGACAGCTGGTAGCGTAATTCCATATCGTCGATGCGTTGTGACCATTGCTTCAGACGTGTTCCCGGATGTTGTTGCAAGAGGCGGGTATTAAGGTGTTGTAACTCTTGCCGACTTTGTTGTAAATGGTGTTGCCAGGATTTAGTCAGGCTGTTTGATGTTTGTCGCAGCATGTCTAACCATTCGCCCTGGTCAGGGCTCAGGTGTTCGGCGGCAGCGGAGGGAGTGGGCGCGCGGTAATCAGCGACAAAGTCGGCGATGGTGAAATCGATTTCATGGCCGGCTGCAGACACTACCGGCAGCTGACATTCGTGAATGGCGCGCGCCAGGATTTCTTC
>CAMYJO010000023.1 GCA_947258755.1 uncultured Gammaproteobacteria bacterium | reverse complement strand
GTTATAGTCCTGGATCTGGTCGAGTAAGACCGGGGCGAAATTGACTACCGCCCGTGCTTTTACATTACGTTCCAGATGCGCGGCCATGTCGACATAGTCCTTAATGCCATGCAGGTAGGTCCAGGGTAACTGGTACTCATCCGTGCGCAGATCGCGATACTCGGGTTGATGCATATGCCACATCAAGGCGACATTGAGTTTTGTCTTATCTGACATAATGTAATTCCTGCCCCAGCATTTCGGGTGTCACCAGCACGATGCCTTTTGGAGTAATGTGAAAGCGTGCTTCATCCTGTTCCCGGTTGATGCCAATCTCCGTATGCTGGGGTATTACACAGCCTTTATCGATGACTGCATCGCGGATCTTGCAATGTTCACCTATGCTAACATCAGGCAGAATAACGGAGTTTTCTATATGCGAATGCGAGTGTACGGTGACGTTGGAAAACAATAAGGAATGCCTGATAATCGCGCCGGAAATAATGCAGCCACCGGAGACCATCGAATCAACAGCCATACCACGGCGGTCATTATCATCAAAAACGAACTTTGCCGGGGGTAGTTGTTCCTGATGGGTCCAGATAGGCCATTCCTTGTCATATAGATTTAACTCCGGGGTCACGCCGATCAATTCCAGGTTTGCCTCCCAGAAGGCGTCGACTGTTCCGACATCACGCCAGAAGGCATGTTGCTGTGTTTTCGGGTCAAGGAATGAGTAGGAGTAGACCTTGTATCTATTGATTACGGACGGAATCAGGTCATTACCGAAGTCATGGCTTGATCTATTATTGTCTGCATCCTTGATCAATTGTTCAAACAGGAAGTCACGATTGAATATATAAATGCCCATCGAGGCCAGTGCGGTATCAGGTTTGCCTGGTATGGGTTCCGGGTTATCGGGTTTTTCGCTGAAGCTGTGTATGCGCTCGCTTTCATTAATGCCAATGACGCCGAATTCGCGTGCCGTTTCTAAGGGCACCTCAATGCAGCCGATGGTCATGTCGGCTTCTCGATCTACATGTGTAGCTAGCATCGGACCATAGTCCATTTTATAAATATGGTCACCGGCGAGGATCAGGACATAGGAGGGATCGTGATTGCGTATGATATCCAGATTCTGGTAAACCGCATCGGCTGTTCCCTGGTACCATGAGGTTTCGATACGCTGTTGTGCAGGTAATAGCTCAACAAATTCGCCAAACTGGCCGCGTAGATGCCCCCAGCCTTGCTGGATATGCAGGATCAGGGAATGCGCTTTATACTGGGTGATGACGCCAATACGACGAATCCCTGAGTTAACGCAGTTCGATAGTGGGAAATCGATAATGCGGAATTTACCGCCGAAGGGTACCGAGGGCTTCGCGCGCCAGTAGGTCAGCTGCTTTAGGCGTGATCCACGCCCACCGGCAAGGATTAGTGCCATGGTGTCTCGGGTTAGAAGGCTGATAAAGCGAGGTTGTAGTTCAGGCTTCATTGAATGAAAAGCTCCCTGTGGGCTGGATTTGATAACTTGGGTCTAATATGAGTAAGATACTGGATATTCCGACAAGATAACAGATGGATACAAAAAATTTTGTTTGGCTCGTTTGTTGCTTACAATATGACATCTGTATGACAGTTGATCACCAATGACTATTGCTCACATATCAGGAACAAGATGTTAACAACCGATAAATCAGCTACTGCCTTGGATCCTGCCCTGAGGCGTCTACTACATGGCAGTCAGCATGACCCTTTTTCAGTACTGGGTAAGGTCATTATTGGTGCGCAAGGCAAGGTGCGCGTGTTCGTTCCTGGTGCAGCAAGTGTGCAGATTGAGGATAATACCAGGCCCATGCGGCGGCTTGCAGACACCGATATTTTCGAATGGAGCGGTGATACCCGTGCCCTGCCGGACCACTATCGGTTGCACTGCACGGATAGCAGTGGGCATGTCTACAGTTACATAGATCCTTATACATTCGCACCAATTCTGTCAGATTTTGACTTGCACCTGTTTGGTGAAGGTAAGCATTGGCATCTGTATCAACACCTGGGCTCTCATTTACGTGAAGTAGATGGTGTTAGTGGGGTACTGTTTGCGACCTGGGCACCTAATGCGGAAAGGGTCAGTGTGGTCGGCGATTTCAATGTGTGGGACGGCCGCAGTCGACCGATGCGCTCGTGTGGTGACAGTGGGGTCTGGGAGCTGTTTGTGCCAGGACTGACTGCGGGTGACCTGTATAAATACGAGATTCGTCATCGTGAGAGCGGCAGCATCCATCTGAAAACCGATCCCTATGCACAGCAGTTTGAGCGGCGGCCGCATACAGCCTCGAAGGTCGTACATGCCAATGAATATCAGTGGTTGGATACATTCTGGATGGAGCAGCGTGTACACAAAGACTGGCTGCATGAGCCGATGTCGGTGTACGAGGTCCATCTGGGTTCATGGCAGCGCGATGAGAATGGTGAATTTTTAGACTACCGCGAATTGGCGCAACGCCTGGTGGATTATCTGTTACCGCTGGGTTTTAATTTTATCGAGTTATTACCGATTACCGAGCATCCGCTGGACGCCTCCTGGGGTTATCAGACAACCGGCTATTTTGCACCAACGTCACGTTTTGGTGAGCCGGATGACTTTCGTTATTTTGTCGATTATTGCCATGCCTTTGGCATCGGCGTGATCCTCGACTGGGTGCCGGCACACTTTCCGAAAGACAGCCATGGTCTGGCCCGTTTCGATGGTAGCCCCTTGTATGAGCATGAAGATCCACGCCGAGGTGAACACCGTGACTGGGGCACACTGATTTATAACTACGGACGTAATGAGGTTAGGAACTTTCTGTTGTCCAGCGCCCTGTTCTGGTTGCAGGAGTTTCATATCGATGGCCTGCGCGTCGATGCGGTCGCATCGATGCTGTATCTGGATTACTCACGCGAGCACGGTGACTGGTTGCCAAATATTCATGGCGGTAATGAAAATCTCGAGGCCATCGATTTTGTTCGTGAGTTGAATACTGTTACCCATGCCGAGCATCCCGGTACGATGGTGATAGCTGAAGAGTCCACGTCCTGGCCGCAGGTGACACGTCCTGTCTGGTTAGGGGGGCTGGGATTCTCGATGAAGTGGAATATGGGTTGGATGCATGATTCCTTGCAATATATGCATCAGGACCCGGTATACCGTCACTATCATCATGACCAGCTGACCTTTGGTCTGCTATATGCCTTTACCGAGAATTTCCTGTTGCCTTTCTCGCATGATGAGGTTGTCCATGGCAAGGGCTCAATGTTAAATAAAATGCCCGGAGATGAATGGCAGCGCTTTTCAAATTTACGACTGCTTTACAGCTATATGTTTACCTATCCGGGTAAAAAGCTGTTGTTCATGGGTTGTGAATTTGGCCAGGGTAGCGAGTGGGATCACGACAAAACAATGGATTGGTATGTGCTGGACTATGCCTTGCATCAAGGGATACAGCGTCTCGTTGCCGATCTTAATAAGGTATATTGCAATAATAATGCGCTGTATAAATTTGATTTCGATAGCCACGGCTTTGAATGGATTGATTGCCATGATGCGGCGCAGTCAGTCTTGAGTTATGTGCGTCGTGCGGATGATGAATGCATGTTGGTCGTACTTAATTTTACCCCGGTGACGAGAAAACAGTATCGTCTGGGAGTACCAGAACCCGGTTACTATCAGGAAATACTCAATTCAGATTCAGAAATATATGGTGGCAGTAATGTTGGCAACGATGGCGGTGTTCACAGTGAGGCGGTGGCATGGATGGACCGGCAGGACTCCATAAATATAACACTGCCACCTTTATCTGCAGTGGTCTTTAAGAAAGTCTGATGCTGCGCAAGGTGTTATTTGCTTCCAGCGAGGTGTTTCCGCTGGTGAAGACGGGTGGTCTTGCTGATGTTGCCGGTAGCTTGCCGCGAGCATTGTGCGCACTGCGGCAGGACGTGCGTATTATCCTGCCAGCCTATCCCGAAGTTATAGACAATATGGGGCCAACACGCTGCATGGCCCGATTAGATATGCCGCAGGGTAAGGTCAGGATATTAATGGGCGACCTACCGGGTAGTTCTGTTAAAGTCTGGTTGGTCGATTTTCCCGCTTTGTTCACTCGTGCCGGTAACCCGTACATGGGTCCTGATGGCCAGCCATGGTCGGATAACGCCGCTCGCTTTGATCTGTTTTGTCGCGTTATTGTCGAAATTGCCATGCGACGTACTAGCTTGAAATGGAAGCCGGATATCATCCATTGTAATGACTGGCAAACCGGACTGGTGCCCGCCTTGTTGTCATTGGAAGAGCAGGCGCCACCGACCGTGTTCACTATTCATAATATGGCCTATCAGGGCCTGTTCCCGCATGCCAATTTCGTTGAACTCGATTTGCCAGACAGTCTATGGTCACATGATGGGCTTGAATTTCATGGCCAGCTATCCTTTATCAAAGGTGGTTTGGTCTATGCCGACAAAATAACCACGGTCAGTCCTACCTATGCCAAAGAGATCCAGACGCAGGAGTTTGGTTATGGTCTGGAGGGGCTGTTGCAGCATCGGTCTGCTTCACTGAGCGGCATAGTCAATGGTATCGATACCGATGTCTGGAATACGGAAACCGACCCGTTGATTCTCGAGCCCTATAGTGTGCGTAACGTTGAGTATAAACAATTAAATAAGAAGGCCTTGCAGCAAAGTTCTGCTTTGCGCAAAGACGATGTGGCGCTGGCGGGTTTTATTGGCAGGCTGGTGTACCAAAAGGGCATCGATATTATCCTTGAGGCGATCGATGACATCATGCAGTTGCCGATACAGTTGATCTTTTTAGGCAGCGGCGAAGAAGACTATCAACAGGCATTGTTACGTTTCGCAAAAAAGTACCCAGGTCGTATTGCGGTAACGATTGGCTACAATGAAGCATTCGCGCATCGTATAGAAGCTGGATCCGATCTGTTTTTGATGCCGTCCCGGTTTGAACCCTGCGGCCTTAATCAGATGTACAGTTTGCATTACGGTACCTTGCCGGTGGTGCGCAAGGTCGGCGGCCTTGCCGATACCGTGGTCAACACCGATGCCGATACCTTGGCTAACGGCGAGGCCAATGGTTTTGTTTTTAGTGGCGACCGCCCGAGCGATCTGGTGCAGACCTTGGGTCACGCCTTAAAGTACTATAATGAAGACCTGGTCTGGAAGAAGTTGCAAATCACTGCGATGTGGCGTGACTTTTCCTGGGACCATAGTGCGCGTGAATATATTCAGCTTTATGATCAACTGCATTGAATATTGAGCTTAGATTGCCGATCTGAAGTAATCAATGCGTGCGACTAAAGCGGGCTTATTGAGCACAACGATATGTGCCTACAATCGAAATTAACCGTTGTTTTACCTTTTTCCCCTGGAAATACGTTCGTCAGTTAAGTTATTGAGATATCGACCGATACCGAGGTGATAAGTGTGGCTTTACTGTGGATTATCTGATTTTATGCATTATAGTGATGACTACAGATCAGGATTAATCATGCCTTCGTGCTGTCGTTTGCGCGGCTTTAAAAAGAAATAGGCGATTTGTTCTGATTGGGCTTGGCCCCGGTAGCAATCATGAGCTTATGTATGCGGGGGTGGATTAATATCCCTATCTAGCTGTGGACGGTAGCACTGATCAAATGCGCGTAGAGTTGCGAGCAACTCATTCATGCTAACTATATTAATGAGGAGAATGACATGCGATTGGCGTTAATAGGATTGGGTAAGATGGGGGCAAACATGGCGCGCCGTTTAATCAGCAACGGCGTTGAAGTGGTTGGCTATAATCGCACGCCTGAAATTACTGAAGAGCTGGCAGCGGAGGAGGGTATGTTACCTGCTGACTCCATGTTACATGCCGTGCAACAGCTACAGGCTCCGCGGGTTGTGTGGCTGATGATTCCTAGTGGCGCCCCCACCGATAGCGCGTTACATGAGCTGGCGTCGATGCTGGAGGCGGGTGATATCGTTATTGATGGCGGTAATTCCAATTATCATGACAGTCAGCGCCATGCGGCCATGCTCGCCAAAAGCGACATCGGTTTTGTTGATGCCGGCACCTCGGGTGGTGTATGGGGTCTGAAAAACGGTTATTGCTTGATGGTCGGTGGTGAAGATGATGTGGTCAAACAAATAGAGCCCGCATTGAAAGCATTGGCACCAGCCGAAGACAGGGGTTGGGCGCACGTCGGCCCCGTTGGCTCCGGTCACTTTACCAAAATGATTCATAATGGTATCGAGTATGGGATGATGCAGGCCTTTGCAGAAGGTTTTGCATTGATGCGTGGTAAAGAAGAATTCAATCTGGATATGGCGCAAATCTCGGAACTGTGGCGACACAGTTCAGTGGTGCGCAGTTGGTTGCTGGATCTAATGGCCGATTTCCTCTCTGAAGACCAGCAGCTTGCAGATATCGAGCCCTTTGTGGCCGACTCCGGTGAAGGGCGTTGGACTGTAGTAGAGTCGATCGACCAGGGCGTTGCAGCGCCGGTGCTGGCCCTGGCCTTGCAAATGCGTTTTAGCAGTCAGGACCAGGAAGGCTATGGCAATCGGCTGTTATCCATGATGCGTAATGCTTTTGGCGGTCATTTGGTCAAAGAAAAAAAATAACTGAATAGGTGTTTTCTTATGAGTGAGTCATGTACATTCGTAATCTTTGGTGCAACCGGTAATCTTGCCCGTAACAAATTATTGCCAGCACTGTATCATTTACAGGAATCCGGCAAGTTATCAGATGGCATGACGATTATCTGCATGGGTAGAAAGGAATATTCGCGCGAACAATGGCATGAATATGTACGCGACTTATTGCAATCACGCGCACGCGGATCATTGAATGAAGAGGTGTTTGCGGCGCTGGCCGAGCGTCTGCATTACCGTAGCGGTGATCTTCATGAGCAGCAGACCTATAATCAAATTGCCGAACTGGTCAGCAACGACGCTCAGTTTAGTCCCAATGTGCTTTTTTACCTATCGATACCGCCGTCCGAATATGGTCGCGTAGGACATTCGCTGAGCGAGGCAGGCCTGAATAATGAGGAGCATGCCTGGCGCAGACTGATTATCGAAAAACCGTTTGGTTATGATGGTGAGAGTGCGCAAATCCTGGAGCAGGCACTACACAGGAATTTCAAGGAAAGCCAGATCTTCAGGATCGATCACTACCTGGGCAAGAGCATGGTACAGAACGTACTGGTTTTTCGTTTTGCCAACCTGATGCTGGAGCCCTTGTGGAACCGAAACTATATTGATCATATCCAGATAACGCATTCGGAAAGCCAGGGCATCGAGGGCCGTGCCGGATATTATGACGAAGCGGGCGCATTACGCGATATGTTGCAAAGTCATTTGCTGCAAATGTTAACGCTGGTGGCGATGGAGCCGCCGCCAGCTCTTGATGCCGAGTCCCTACGTGATGAAAAGGTTAAGGTGCTTAAGTCTATCCGCCCTATCCCCAAGCATGCCGTGCATGCGCACGCATTTCGTGCCCAATACGCCTCCGGTAATGTGGATGGCGACAAACTGGCCGGATACCTTGAAGAAAAAGATATTCCGCCGATGAGTACCACGGAAACCTTTGCGTCACTTAAGCTCTATGTCGATAACTGGCGTTGGCGCAATGTTCCGTTTTATTTGCGTACCGGTAAACGCATGGCGCAGAATAGTTCTTTGATCAGTATTCGTTTCAAGCATCCGCCGCAACAATTATTTCGTCAATCGCAGATAGAGCAATTAAAGCCGAACTGGATTATGTTGGGTATACAGCCGAATGAGTGCCTGCGTATGGAGATGCAGACGAAGAAAAATGGTCTTGAATTATTGACTCAAACAACGCAATTGGATGCCAGTTCCGGGCTGTCATCGGATATCAAGATCGATGCCTATGAAGGCCTGTTGCTGGACGCCATCGAGGATGATCATTCCCTGTTTTTGCGTTATGACGAAATCAAATGGGCCTGGGATGTCATGGATCCAGTATTAAAGGTATGGTCAACGGAGCGTGATTATATCCATACCTACCCGGCAGGCAGCTGGGGGCCGCAAGAGGCCAACCGGGTCTTTGATCGTGAAGACCAATACTGGCGAAACGCGATAGAGGAAGAATCCTGAAGCAAAAGTGGGCCTCATGAGCAAGGATGTTATGTTTGCGCGCCTTCTGGGCATTGAGCGCGAACCCGAAGGTCCGTTATTACAACTGCCTTTCACCGAACAGGTCCAGAATCATGTCGGTAATATGCATGCGAGTGCACAATTCGCGCTGGCCGAGATCAGTAGCGGCGATTACTTGCGCCAGCGTTTTCCAGCATGGGAGGGGCAGGTGCTTGCCGTGGTCAGGCGAGCCGAGATAAAATACAGTAAGCCGGTAAATTCTACGCTGATCGCTTTCCCCTCTATTGAGCAGGCTGATGAAGAAAAATTGGAAAAACAATTGCTGGCCAAGGGTCGCGCACTGGTCGCGGTAGATGTTAAACTAAAGACAGCAGCCGGTGAAGTAACAACCCACGCCATTTATCACTGGTTTGTCACGAAATAGTCATCAAGTCATGTTATCTGTTTTTTAATGATACGGAACATGGCATTAAACGAAGATCAAGAGCATATGTCGGAGCAAAATAATACAGACCTGAAGTCCCCCGAGTTGTTTCTTAACCGCGAGTTAAGTCTGCTGGAATTTAATCGTCGTGTGCTTGAGCAAGCCATGGACGAGCAGGCGCCATTGTTGGAGCGCCTGCGTTTTCTATGTATTTCCAGTACCAACCTGGATGAATTCTTCGAGGTTCGTGTTTCCGGGTTGAAGCACAAGGCGGAATTGGGTTTAGGCAATGTCAGTGACGATGGACGCACAGCCCAGGAAGCACTGAAAGAAATACGTATCCGCGCTGTGGAACTGGTTGATGAACAATATCGCATACTCAATGAGATACTGTTGCCTGAACTGGAAAAAGAAGATATTCGTTTTATTCGGCGTAGTGACTGGAATAAAGATCAGGCCGAATGGCTTTATCGCTATTTCCAGGATTCACTGTTACCGGTGTTAACGCCGATGGGCTTGGATCCGGCGCACCCGTTCCCGCGAATCCTTAATAAAAGTTTATCTTTTGTTATCTCCCTGGAAGGTAAGGATGCCTTTGGTCGCAGTTGTGATATGGCCGTTGTTCAAGCGCCGCGTTCGTTGCCACGTTTGATCAAGATCCCCGAAAGCGTTAAAGGAACGGGTAAGCAGGACTTTGTGTTTCTGTCGTCTATCATACATGAAAATGTTGATGAGCTTTTTCATGGTATGAAGGTCAAGGGTTCATTTCAGTTTCGCGCCACTCGCAACAGTGATTTGTTTGTGGATGCCGAGGAAGTTGAAAACCTGTTGCGGGCGATGGAAGGTGAGTTGTTATCCAGGCGCTATGGTGACATGGTCAGGCTGGAGATTGATAGTGACTGCCCTGAAGATGTAGTCAATTTCCTGCGTAAAAACTTTAAACTCGACGAAGATGAGATCTATAAGGTTAATGGACCTGTAAACCTGAACCGCCTGATGCAGTTATGTGACCTGGAAGACAGGCCGGATCTGCGTTTCAAACCGTTTACGCCGAGTATACCGGTCAAGCTTGCCGGTGGTGCGGACATTTTTTCTGTATTACGTCGACAGGATATCCTGTTGCATCATCCGTTTGAATCGTTTGTGCCGGTCGTGGATTTCCTGCATAAGGCCGCGTCTGACGAAAAAGTCCTGGTGATCAAGCAAACCTTGTATCGCACCGGCCCTAAATCAAGCATCGTCGATGCGCTGGTTGAGGCTGCACGCTCGGGAAAAGAGGTCTCGGTTGTTATTGAGCTGCGGGCGCGTTTTGATGAGGCCGATAATATCGCGTTGGCCAACCGTTTGCAGGAGGCGGGTGCCCATGTGGTCTATGGTGTCGTTGGCTACAAGACACATGCGAAAATGGCACTGGTGGTTCGCCGTGAAGGCAAGGTACTACGAAACTACGTGCATCTGGGGACCGGAAATTATCACCCGGGTACGACCCGCTTCTATACTGACTATGGGCTGTTTACCAGCGACCAACAAATTGGTGAGGACGTGCACAAGGTGTTCATGCAATTGACCAGCCTGGGTAAAGTGTCCAAATTACACAAATTGCTGCAGTCGCCTTTTACCTTGCATACAGCTCTGTTGAAAAAGATCGATCGTGAAACAGACAATGCCAGTAAAGGTAAGCCGGCACGCATCATCGCCAAGATGAATGCCTTGACCGAGGTGAAGATGATTCAAGCGCTTTACCGCGCTTCGATTGCCGGTGTCGAGATTGATCTGATTGTGCGCGGAGTTTGCTGTCTACGTCCTGGGATTGAGGGTGTCTCTGAAAACATAACAGTGCGTTCTATCGTCGGTCGCTTTCTCGAACACACTCGCGTATTCTATTTTCAGAATGATGACTCTCCGGAGGTCTATTGTGCCAGTGCCGACTGGATGGAGAGAAATCTGGTGCAGCGTGTTGAAGTTTGTTTTCCAATTCAGACCAAGCGTATCAGCAACATGATTAGCAAGCAGCTACACTATTACCTGAAAGACAATACCCAGAGCTGGGTATTAATGCCGGATGGTAACTACTGTCGCTATACTGATGATAATCCAGCTTTCAGTGCGCAGACACAATTGCTGGAAGACCTGTCCAAGCACTAGGTTGCGATAATACCTGCGGCTTACCCGATGCTTAGCTGGTAGCCGGCCTTGTCCAGGTAGTTAATCTCGGATTCCAGGTCACTTTGCGTCAGCGGGTGCTGTTGTAACCAGTCATCTTTGAATGTCAGGGATATAGATTTTTTATCTACTGCAATCTCGGGTAGTGGTGGCGGGCTATCGGCTCGGCTTCTGTTCAGCAGTACCGCAAGTCGCAACAGGATTAGCAAGCGCTTGCCCATTTTTTTATTGCCAGAATCAAAATCATCAAACAGTTCCATGCGTATTGTACGTCTGTGGAGTTGTATCATGGCCGCCAGTAGTTTCTGGTCCTGCCTTGAAAAACCCATCAGGTCGGCCTGTCCCACCATATAGGCCCCATGTGCATAATACTGACTATGCGCGATACACAGTCCCACTTCGTGCAGGCGTGCCGCCCAGCCTAGATGTTTTTCTGCCTCTTCCTGATTGTCCTGATCAAACCAGTCGTCGCTGACCTGTTTTAATAACAGTGTGGCAGTATCGACAACCCGTTCACTATGGGCGTGATCAACGACAAAGCGTCGCGCAAACGTCTCGACACTTTCTGAACGTGAATCCTGGTTTTCACCGCGACCGATGAGATCATACAGGATGCCTTCACGCAAGGCGCCACCGGATACTGTCATTGTCTTGATGTCAAAGGCCTCGAAAATGGCACTCAACACTATCGCGCCGCCAAGAATGACGGGTTTGCGCTCGGACTTCAGACCTTTCAGGGAGATGTTGTCAATACTGCCTGCTTGCAGTAATTTTTCCAGAATTTCTTTCAGCGCCTTCTTGGTAATACCATAGTCGGTCAAGCCTTCTTCCAGAGCAATGCTGCGCAGTGCTCTGGCGGTGCCGGAAGCACCTATGGCATCATCCCAGCCTAGTTTCCTGTAGGCCTTGATGTGTGGTTCCAGCTCCATCATGGTATACATTTTTGCCTTGTCGAGTTTCTTGCTGGTGATATTGCCGCTGGCAAAAAAACGCTTGGTCATGCTGACGCAGCCCATGTACAGACTTTCCATCATTAAAGGTTGGAAACGTTCGCCAATAATGATCTCGGTGCTACCGCCACCGATATCAACGACCAGGCGTTTGCCATTATCGACATCGACATTATGCGACACGCCTGAATAGATCAGGCGGGCTTCTTCCATACCTGAAATAATTTCGATCGGGTGGCCGAGGAGGGCTTCGGCTTTGTGCATAAATTCAGCAGAGTTGCGTGCCTGACGCAGTGTATTGGTGCCGACGATGCGGACTACATCGGCATGCAGGTGCCGTATCCTTTCGCCAAAGCGTGACAGGCAGTCGAGGGCCTTCTGCATGACTTCGGGTGAGATGTTCTTGTGTTCGTCCAGACCTGAAGCCAGTCGGACCATTTCACGCAATTTATCCAGGATGATGATTTGTCCGGATTTATGTTGTCCGACAATCATATGAAAGCTGTTTGAACCCAAGTCAATCGCTGCAAATATATTGTGCATTTTATATTATGACTACTCGTGCTTTGCTAAGTTTATATATTAACAGATGAGACTTTGTTTGTGCCAGTCACCGAGGCTTCCTAAGGTGCCTCGTTATTGGCATGTTGCGGAAGGGCGTCCTTATCAAGGTACCAGCTTAGCAGCCCGGCTGGGCGTATGCCTGTTATCGGATATTGTTGTGGTGTATCACCGTAGAGTATCTCTTGAATAATATCTTTTTTTCCTTTGCCCTGCGTCAGGACGATGACGCGTTTACTGCGATTGATACAGGCAAAGGTCAGGCTAATTCGCCAGGCGGCCAATTTGTCTACGTAGACTGCAGCAACCGACTTTTTATTTTCCGTCAGGATATCGGTATCGGGAAATAAGGATGCCGTGTGACCATCCGGCCCCATTCCCAATAAGACCAGGTCAAATGGTGTGGCGTCTGTTATCTGTCGCTGATATTTAGCAGCGCAGTCCGCCGCCTGGGTACAGTCGGTAGGCATAGGGTGTATGTTTTCGGCGGCAACGGGCGCGCGCTCAAACAGCGCTTGCTTAGCCATGGCGTAATTACTGTCGGTATGATCATGTGCTACCATGCGTTCATCGCCAAAATAGAACTGACAGGATGCCCACGGCATTTGCTCTAACAATGGACTAGTGGAAAGTTGCAGGTATAGTTGTTTTGGTGTGGAGCCACCGGCCAGCGCCATGCTGAACGAGCCATGTTCCTTGACGCATTGTCTGGCATACTCGACAATATTCTCTGCACATTCGAGAAAAAGCCGATCCGCGTTTTCAGAAATATGAAATTGGTCGGGTTTATAAGGCATGCGGTCAATGTCTCGTTGCAAGGCTTAAGCATAACATAGATAAGCTTGTTGTCACGGTCAAGCGGCGTTACAGACGATATTTACAAGGCGATAAATGCATATTCACATTCTAGGTATTTGCGGGACCTTCATGGGCGGAGTTGCGCTATTGGCAAGACAGGCCGGGCACCAGGTCAGCGGCTCGGATCTGAACGTCTATCCGCCTATGAGCACGCAATTGCAGGAGCAGGGTATCGAGTTGATGGAAGGCTACGACCCGGCGCACCTGGACAATGAGCCGGACATGGTCGTCATCGGTAATGTCATGAGTCGCGGCAACCCGATGGTAGAGGCAGTGTTGAATAAAGGCCTGGCGTACACATCCGGGCCACAATGGTTGTCTGAACATGTCCTTAAGGATCGTTGGGTACTGGCCGTCGCCGGCACCCATGGCAAGACCACAACCAGTAGTATGCTGGCCTGGATACTGGAACACGCGGGTATGAGTCCCGGTTATCTTATTGGTGGTGTGCCGAGTAATTTCGGGCTCTCGGCGCGATTAGGCGATGCTCCCTTTTTTGTTGTTGAAGCGGATGAATACGATACCGCCTTTTTCGACAAGCGTTCCAAGTTTGTTCATTACCATCCGCGCACGCTGATCGCCAATAACCTTGAATTTGATCATGCGGATATATTCGAAGACCTGGTAGCTATTCAACGCCAGTTTCATCATTTATTGCGGACTGTCCCGGGTCAAGGAAAAATAATTTGCAATGGTGAAAGTCAGGCACTGGATGAGGTCCTGGAGATGGGCTGCTGGACACCAGTGGAACGATTCTTTACCACAGCGGACATGATGGACGCCTGGCAAGCGCGCGATATCAATGCAGATGGCAGCCGTTTTGATGTGTACTTTGAGCATGAATTGCAAGGGAGTTTGCACTGGTCTCAGCTTGGTAGTCACAACGTCAATAATGCCCTGGCTGCAATCGCAGCAGCCCGACATGCGGGGGTACCGGTGTCGGTCTCGCTGCAGGCCCTGCAACAATTTACCGGTGTTAAACGTCGACTGGAATTACGTGCCGATGTGAATGATATCCGTTTATACGATGATTTTGCCCACCACCCAACCGCGATAGCATCGACCCTGGCCGGGATGCGTGGTCATGTTGGTGAACACAGGATATGGGTGCTACTCGAGCCGCGATCCAACACCATGCGTATGGGTATACATCAGCAGCAACTGGCCGCGTCGCTCGACAATGCGAATGTGGTTTGTCTTTACCAACCTGATGATATGGACTGGGATCTGTCCACTGTCGCCGCCGACCTTGGGGACAAGGCGTCGGTCTATACCGATATTGATGTGATTGTCGAAACATTGCGCGCACAGCTGCGGCCGGGTGACAACATTATTGTCATGAGTAACGGTAGTTTTTCCGGTATTCACCTGAAACTGGAAAATATGCTAAAACTGCTATAGTAAAGAGGGGTGGGAGCTAGCAGAAAGACTGCCAGGGTGCCTGCACGGTTTAAAATAGGAAAAAACGAATACGATGAAATATAAGCCTGCTAATATTTGTTTAGCCATTACCGGTGCTTCTGGGATTCAATATGCACTGAGCCTGTTGAAATGTTTGGTGGATGCGGGTGAATCAGTCTATTTGCTGGTGTCAGCTCCCGCGCAAATAGTTATCGATATGGAAACCGATCTTAAGCTACCGGCGCGTCCTCGCGAGATGCAGCAGTATTTAACAGCCCTGTACGATGCCAAACCGGATCAGATTCAGGTATTCGGTAAAGAGGAATGGACGGCACCTGTGGCCAGTGGCAGTGGTGTCCCGGAAGCGATGGTCGTATGTCCTTGTACCACCGGCACCTTGTCTTCGATTGCCTGTGGCAGCAGTAACAATTTGATCGACCGTGCCGCCGATGTGGTATTGAAAGAACGCAAGAAATTAATATTGGTACCACGGGAGTCACCTTTTTCCGAGATCCATTTGGAGAACATGTTGAAATTGGCGCGTGCAGGTGCAATCATTTTGCCGCCTAACCCCGGTTTTTATTATCGGCCCGAGAGTCTTCAGGATATGATTGATTTTGTCGTTGCCCGTATTCTAGACCATCTGGGCGTGGCGCATACATTACTGCCACGCTGGGGCGTAGAGGAATAGAGCCAGCTATCGATCAGGTTCCGGTTGCTATGAACACTATCCAGATACCACTTTTCCCATTACACACCGTATTGTTTCCAGGTGGCCCGTTGCCGTTACGGATTTTTGAGGCGCGTTATCTGGACATGGTGAGTCAATGCCTGCAGACCGACAGCGGATTCGGTGTTTGTATGATCAGTCATGGCAGGGAAGTCGGTGCGCCTGCCAGTACCGAGAATATGGGCGTAGTCGCCCGTATTGCTGATTGGCACCAACGCCATGATGGGCTGCTGGGGATTACTGCGATAGGCGTGCAGCGTTTCAGGATTGCATCGGTGAAGGTGCAGGATAATCAACTCACTGTCGCCCGCGTGGAATTACTTGAAAACGATCCCGTCATAGAACTACCCGACCGTTATCTGCCAATGGTCGATATGTTGATGCGCCTGATCGACTCGGCGGGGCATCACTATGCCAGTTTGCCACGGCATTATGGTGATGCCGGCTGGGTGTCATATCGGCTGCTGGAATTATTGCCGATCGAAATGAAGCAGAAGCAGCTCTTCCTGGAAATGGATGATCCGATTGCGAGGTTGGAAGAGCTTTTCCAAATGCTGGAAGGTATGCAGGTGGTTTGAGCGTGGATACATAAAGTCGTAGGGACCCCAATCCATTGCTATAATCCTGTGGGAGCGTTCCCTTGGCCGCGATAAAACAGTGGCGAGTTGCTAGTGGCTAGTAGCGAGGATTAAAGAATTAAGATTATTCTCTTTACCTAGCCACTAGCAACTCATCCTTCGCTACTTGATTTCGCGGTCAAGGACCGCTCCCACAGGGGGAGTGAATTAATTTTCGTGGCTACGCAGTGATGTACGCTTCGTTTGCTGGTCACGGCGTCTCTATCAATAGTACTTCCCCGCTCCAGCGCTTATGTTCCAGCTTTCTGAATACATGCTTGATTTTTATCTGCGTGAGTTGTTGTTGCAAGAGTACTAACGGACTGTTGAAGTCACGGTGCGTTATCGGGTAATGGAACAAATTTAGAAATGATTTTGCTTTCATCCCTGCCAGTTGTCCGATCCATATCGGTTTGTTGTTCCAGGAATTAGTCGTTGGCCAGAAGCGAATGGCCCATAGCGCTTTGCTGTTGCCATCATAGTAGGTCATCGTCATGGTCTCATGTTTACCTTTATGGACCTGGGGCAAAATCGGGCGTTCATTCAGGGGTGTCTGCTTGCTCAGCCACTTCATTGAATTGGGAAAAGTCAGTTCCAGAGCAGGTCCCCAGCCCTGTTCCTGAAGCGTTTGCGTAATCGTATCGATAGACGCATTCCATTGGATATTAAATGGATAGCCTGCGGAGTTGGCTAGATCATTGCGGTAAGTGGTCAGGTTTTTCCAATCATGCTCGGGCCAATTGGACAGTGCCTGTACCGGTATCTCCTCCCTGGCTGTATAACGTAGAAGTTCACGCTCAAAGTTGAAATGCCAATGTGATATTACTATCAATACGAATGCCGTTAGGCTGACGGCAAGGAGTGGCCTGGCTGCCAGTGCAGGCGATGGATGGCGGCGATAGGCTATGCCCAGTAATGTGATCCAGATGAGCCCGAGGGTCAGACCACCAAAGACATCCGAAAGCCAGTGGGCGCCCAGGTACAAACGGGAGATGGCAATCAGGCTGATGATAATACCGGCAGTGACATAGACGTGGTTGCGTTTTTCAGGGCGTATTTCACGAGCAATGATGATAGACAGGAAGCCATACATCAACATGGCCATAGTGCTGTGCGCGCTCGGGAACGAGTAGTGAGATGAGTCTGGAAACAGGGATGGATCAGGCCTGGGGATTTGCAGGCTTATTTTTAATACCCGTGTCAGGATCGAGCCAAATATGATGGCTGCACCCCAATGTAATGCGGCCGGTACATTGTGTTTGTATAATAGCCACGCGAGTACGCCGACAGTCATGCCGGTGATGACGTAGGTATCGCCCAACATTGTGACCCAGGTCATCAGCTGGTCCATCCATGGCGTGCGCAGGCTTTGCATTAGTTCGTATGCACGTTGGTCGATCACTAACGACTGAGCGGCCAGTGAGTCGAGTATAAAATAGAAGCTGAGGCCAGACAGAATCAGGATCAGACCGAAAAATAACAGCGCTGGTGATTCAGGTTGGCGCGGATCGATGAGTGCTTGAATGGCAGGGCCAAATATCCTGTGCCGGCGTGCCCAATGCAGGCTTTGGCTGCTAATGCGATCGGTTCTGGGTTGTAGATAACGCAGTGTTTTGCGTATTAGCCAACGCATGATGAACAATGCCACTATAACTGTGATAATCAGCGTAACCAGTCTGATGGCGACTTCCGAAGCCAGTTCCAGTGAGGCGCCGAATACCATGCCTGGCAGTAGATACGCGGGCGCCCATGCGATGGCCGACAACACATTGATAATAGCGAAGCGCATGGGAGACATACCCATCATGCCGGCGATGGTGGGTATAACGGCTCGCACCGGCCCTATAAAGCGGCCGAAGGCGATGCTTTTACCTCCGTGTTTTCGAAAAAAATCCTCACCAAGCTGGAATTGAGATTTGAAGTGCTTGAAGGGCCAGATCTTTTTCAGTTGTTTCTGATACCGGTAGCCAATCCAGAAACTGATACCATCGCCGGCGATGGCGCCGGCGATGCAGAGCAACATGGTTGTGGTGAAATCGAGGTATCCCAGTGCGATCAGGGCGCCAAATGAAATGACCAGTATGGCGCCGGGTACCGGTATGCCGATCAGGAGCATGGATTCCAGCATGGCGACAGAGAATATAAATACGCCAGTTAATATCGGATACTGGTTAATCCAGTCAACAATCCAGGCAAGCTGTGGGTGGGTGACTTGTTCCATGTGATCTATATTGTCATTGAATCGGGAGTTTGCTTAAACCAACATGGATCCAATAAGCATCTTTTATAATTTAGCAAATACCCGTCCTGCCGCGTCAATGGTCTGTTGCAGGTCCTCATCGCTGTGGCTGGCCGAAACGAAACCGGCTTCGAATGCCGATGGCGCCAGGTACACGCCTTGTTCGAGCATGCCGTGGAAAAACAGTTTAAAGCGATCAAGGTTACAATTGTTGACCTGATAGAAGTTGCTGATTTGTTGTTCGTCGCTGAAAAAGAACCCGAACATACCGCCCAGGGTGTTGGCACTGAGTGGGATACCGGCAGCCTTGGCCTGCGCAAGGACGCCGTTGACCAGGGTTTCTGTCTTAGCAGTCAAATCACTATAGAAGCCGTCACGGCTGATTAACTCCATGGTTTTTAGTCCCGCGGCCATGGCGACCGGGTTGCCGGATAAGGTGCCGGCCTGATAGACGGGGCCGAGCGGGGCGATATGTTCCATGATCTCACGTTTGCCGCCAAAGGCGCCGACCGGCATACCGCCGCCGATGACCTTGCCGAGTGTGGTCAGATCAGGTCTTACATTGTAGTAGGCCTGCGCGCCGCCAAGGGCAACGCGAAAGCCGGTCATGACCTCATCAAAAACCAGCACACTTTGGTATTCATCGCAGACCTCGCGCAAGCCTTCGAGAAATCCGGGCACGGGCGGAATGCAATTCATGTTGCCTGCGACCGGTTCGACAATGATGCAGGCTATCTGTGCGCCGACATGATTGAAGACTTCGCGGACTTCGTCAATATTATTGTATTGCACGGTAATGGTATGTTCAGCCAGGGCCACCGGAACACCGGGCGAGGTTGGTACACCCAGGGTCAGGGCGCCAGAGCCGGCCTTGACCAGCAAGGAATCTGAATGACCGTGGTAACAGCCTTCAAACTTGATGATTTTATCTCTGCCGGTAAAGCCGCGTGCAAGTCTGATCGCACTCATGGTCGCCTCGGTGCCGGAACTGACCATGCGCACCATATCCATTGATGGCACCAGTTCGCATACCCTGTCGGCCATTTCCGTTTCGATCACGGTCGGTGCGCCAAAGCTGAGGCCGTTAGCGGCGGTTTCCTGGACGACCTTGATAACCTCCGGGTGCGCATGGCCGACGACCATCGGTCCCCATGAGCCGACATAGTCGATATAACGTTGGTCGCTTTCAGACCATACATAGGCACCCTGTGCACGTTTGAAGAAAATGGGTTCTCCGCCAACACCTTTAAATGCACGTACCGGTGAGTTAACGCCGCCGGGAATATGCTGTTGTGCCTGGGTGAATAATTCGTGCGAATGTGGCATGCTCGGGTCCTTATCGTTCGGGTTCATAATGGCGTCTATTATAGAGTATGCGGGCACGGGTAAGAAGAGGGGATATGCGTATCATTGACCTGGCCGAGGCGCCAGAATACATCGATACATTGGCGAATTGGCATCATCAACAGTGGCAGGCCTTGAATCCCGGTCTAACCCTGGTGCAACGTATTGAGAAAATGCAGTCCTATATGCAAGACGATTTTATTCCCACGACCTATGTTGCCTGCGATCCGCAATTACTGGGCTCGGCCGCCATTGTCGAATGTGACATGGATGATCGCTGCGAGCTGTCACCGTGGCTGGCCAGTGTTTATGTGGATAAGGCCTATCGTAGTCAGGGGGTCGCATCCAGCCTGGTTCGGCATATCGTAGAACAGGCTGGACTGCACGGTATCGACAGGCTATATCTATTCACACCCGACCAGGTATCGTTTTATCAACGACTCGGTTGGCAGGCATTGGAAGTAACAACGTATCGGCACTGCCAGGTCACGATTATGACTATCGATACCTGACTGATTGATGCAGGATTTTTATTGTTAGCGGCTGCTGATAAACAGATCACTCAGTTCCCGTGCGCTGGCTTCGATGTTGGTTTGAGCAAAGACGGCAGAAATAACAGCCAGCATATCGGCGCCTGCGCTAATCAGTTGCGGGGCATTTTCAGCAGAGATGCCGCCGATGGCAACAATCGGTATGCGCAGTTTTTTCCGAGCACTGGTTAGCATGTCTAATTCGGCCTGCACGG
Organism: uncultured Gammaproteobacteria bacterium; assembly: GCA_947258755.1. Taxonomy (GTDB): domain Bacteria; phylum Pseudomonadota; class Gammaproteobacteria; order JAADHQ01; family JAADHQ01; genus JAADHQ01. Next base: position 16,750 of record CAMYJO010000023.1, on the reverse strand, counting down.
CATCGGGTTTTATCCCTGACTTGTAAAAGCTACCGAAGGCGACATAATCGGCCCCGGCTTTTTCGGCAGTCAGGGCGAGGCTGATGTCGTTATAACAAGAAACGCCGATAATGCAGTCATTCCCCAGTTGCTTGCGTGCGGTTTGTATGTCGGCATCGTCCTTGCCGAGATGTAACCCATGCGCGCGACACTCGCGTGCCAGTCTTATATCGTCATTGATAATCAACAGGGTTTTTGTGTCACGACACAATGCTTGCAGTTGGCGCGCTTGTTGCGCACGCAATATGTCACTGGAAGTTTTATCGCGGTACTGGACTATGCGACAGCCACCGGCGATGGCCGCGGCAACCGCGGGCAGCAGTTGATCCGGTGCTTGCAGGTGTTCGTTAGTCAGGACGTACAAGCCCTGCAAATGTTCAGCGTTCTGCATAGACACTATTCAGTCGTGGTTGGCCCAGAAAATACGGTTGGGTATGTATTGCCCCTTTCCAATGCGGTAGCCATGATGCAGGCTTTGCCAGGTATATTCCTGGGCCTCATGAATAGCGGACAAGGGTTCATTGCCCTGGGCCAGTAGCCCGGCAATGCTGGAGGCCAGGGTGCAACCTGAACCGTGATGCTCTGCCGCTAAACGCGGCCAATGGAATGTCTCCAGCTTGCGGTGCAGGGTATACAAGGTGTTGGCGACTTTTTCTGTGGGCTCGTGTGTGCCGGTTATCAACACGAATTCATTGCCATCATCGAGTAAGGACATTGCACAGGCATCAAGTGTGTCGGCTTGCGGTGCCAGTTGTCGAGCCTCTCTGGAATTCGGCGTTAGTACGGTCGTCATTGGCATCAATAACTCGCGTAACGCAGATTGCAATTCCTGGCCGGCCAAGCTCTTGTTGGCGCCACTGGCCAGTACCGGGTCGAGGATGACCGGGATATCCGGCAGGTCGGATAGCACTTCATGAATCACCTGAACAATATCGGTGCTGTCGATTAGGCCGATCTTGACCGCCGCGACTGGGATATCATCCAATATGGTTCTGGCCTGGTCCCGTAACAGGTCCGGGGCAACGGCCATGGTGTTTTTGACATCGCGTGTGTCCTGCGTGGTCAAGGTTGTGATCAGTGGGCAGGCATGGCAGCCCTGACTGGCTAGGGTCTCGATATCGGCCTGTATGCCCGCTCCACCACTGGGGTCGAGGCCAGAGAAGATGAGTACCGCAGGAATTCGCTGTGACATTTAATTATTATAACATTAATCCCAGTCAGTACAGAAAGTGATATTATTGACATGAACAGTTTTTCCGATTTGAAAAACATGCGATGATTGAATATGAAATTTATTTATCTCAACAGGGTTGGCTAGTATGAAAACTTATATGTGCGTCATTTGCGGTTATATTTACGACGAGAATAAGGGGCTGCCGGATGAAGGTTTTCCGCCCGGTACGCGTTGGGACGATATCCCTCTGAACTGGGTTTGTCCTGAATGTGGTGCCAGTAAAGATGACTTTGAGATGATTGAGGTCTAGACCTTTTCCCATTCATATTTAACGGTTATCGGCCAATGCGTCGATAATTTCCTGTAATGACTACCATTTTTGTCATCATTTAATCACCGATAGGGCCAGGTGGCGGGCGCAGAGTGCGGCCTGCGAAAAGTGCTGAATTTTCGTCTACACTTGAGTAAGTCAATGGCGAGGATTACTAGAAGCTGTCATGCCCTTAGCTGCCGAATGGAACCAGTTGCTGGCCAGTTCAGCAACCGAGTATTGTTATCTGATCGAACATCTGGATCAGGTCAATGCGGATTGGCTTGAAAACCTTTCCGCGCTGCTGCCGCGCATTCATGCCGCCGTTAGCGCCATCCCTGAACACCATATCGATGCCTGCCCGTGCTTTCCGGACATTGATATCGATTTGCGCTTTGAACTGTATACCCGCTTACGTAAATTACTCGGTGATCATGATGGCTATGTGCTCGATTTTGACAAGCCGGAAGAACTTGAGGACATGAGTGGTAGTCTGGCCGATGATTTTACCGATATCTACTTTGAATTGAAAAAAGGCCTGGAGTTATTGGGCGAGGAGCCGAATGCATTAACCCGCGCCGTCGATGTCTGGTATGGCAGTTATTTGTGGCATTGGGGTCAGCATCTTGTCGATGCAGAGCGCCACCTGTATGACTTACAGGTACACCGGCGTCTCGGTGCAAGTAGCATGATTGTCTAAGCTTGTTGCGGAGAATTATCCGGCGTCCTGAAAAATCTTAATGGGGTGGATTTATTTTTCCGACCTTCCAGAAGTTAAAGTCGTTAAAGCCATAGGTCATGCCTTCCTGATAATCGTCACCATTGCAGGGCAGGGCGATACCAACTGTGCAGATACTTTCCATGACATTCGCGATTGGGTCACCGTCATAATGAGGGCGCACGGCGATGCATTTGATAAGTATGCCTTCTAGCTGTAGTGCGTCGCTGGGTCGAAGAATATAATATTGACTCCCCTCGGGCCCGCGCACGACAAACTGGCCTTCCAACTTGACCGGGTTAGGTCCAGCATAATTATCGAGATCATAGATTTCCAGCATATGCACTTTCGTCATGGCATCAACCTCGTTGGAATTATTGCATTCTATGACTCTAACGACTTATCATCTCGGTAGCAAGGAGCATCGTAAGTTACAGTAATTTATAGAATATTTTTGACTTTCTCTGGATGTTATAGAGATTTTTTCGCTTTACCGGCAGGGATTTTATCTGTGTCTCGACAAAGCCTTTTTCCTGGAACCAATGCGCCGTCTGCGTGGTTAAAACGAGTAGCTTTGTCATGCCCTGGGCTGAGGCCTGTTTTTCTATATGATTCAGCATGTGTTCGCCGCGGCCATTATCCTGGTATTGCGGGTGTACAGCCAGGCAGGCGAGTTCGGCCACGCGTTCCTGGTGGTAGGGATGCAAGGCGGCACAACCAATGATCATGCCCTCACGCTCGATGACGGTGTACTGATCGATTTCGACTTCCAGCAGTTCGCGTGAGCGTTTAACCAGCACGCCGGATTCCTCCAGAGGCTTAAGCAACTCGATAATACCGCCGACATCATCTATCGTCGCGGCACGCAATGACTCGACTGTTTCGCCGGTAATCAGTGTGCCGACTCCGTCTCGGGTAAACAGCTCTTGCAGTAAGACGCCATCCGTTTTGCGTTGAATAAGATGTGCCCTGGCGACACCGAAACGACAGGCATGCACAGCGCTACGCAAATGGGTGCGCAATTCATCCGACAGTTTCCGCTTACTATCAAGTAAGCGGTCGGCCTCGGCCGGGGAGATCTCACGGATGAGTTGTCGGCTGCTATCGAGCAGGTTAGCGCCTTCCAGCAGAAAAATGAGCTTATCGGCCTGCAGTTCTGTTGCTGTTGTCGTCGCTACATCTTCTGCGCTCAGGTTGAAGATCTCTCCGGTCGGCGAATAACCCGATGGTGACAGCAGCACGATATCGCCGTGATCGAGTCGGTCTCTGATGGCGTCGACATCGAGGCGCCTGACTTCACCAGTATGCTGGAAATCGACACCATCGCGAACACCCAGGGGTTGTGCGGTGACAAAATTGCCCGAGGCCACACGTATGTGTGCACCGGCCATGGGCGTATTGGCGACACCCATCGATAGTAAGGATTCAATTTCAACACGGATACTGCCCACGGCCTCTTTGACGCATTCCAAGGTCTGGCTATCGGTGATACGCAGGCCATTTTGGTATTCGGTGTCGATTTGTTCGCGCTTGAGCCTTTTCTCAATTTGCGGGCGCGCGCCGTGCACTAGCAGCAGGCGAATACCGATACTGCTGAGGATGGCAATATCATGTATCAGAGTATCAAACTGCTTGTCCTGAACAGCCTCACCGGCAAACATCAGCACAAAGGTGCGGCCCCGATGTGCATTCACATACGGTGAGGCAGCGCGAAAGCCATTAACAAATGCCTGTGTTTGATCATTGTCGTTTTTGTTGTTCAATGGTCTTACTCAATCTATGTTTTATAGCCAAGTTAACGTTTTAAGGCGCTATTTTCAATGCAAAACAGTACAGAATGCAATGATCTGATCTAAATGGCAGGTTAATCCGCTTGCTGACACCGGCGTTTTTAGGCTGCTGGTCTGCTTGGCGGGGTGAAAATCTGCTAGAATCGGGACAGTTAATTTTGCTGACAGAGGTCCCTAATGCCTGAATATCGATCAAGAACCACGACTCACGGGAGAAACATGGCGGGTGCCCGTTCCCTATGGCGCGCTACCGGTATGAAAGATGAGGACTTTGATAAGCCGATTATTGCGATTGCCAATTCCTTCACCCAATTCGTGCCGGGCCACGTGCATCTGAAGGACATGGGTCAGCTGGTCGCGCGAGAAATAGAAAAGGCCGGTGGCGTCGCCAAGGAATTCAATACCATTGCGGTAGATGATGGTATCGCCATGGGTCATGGCGGCATGCTGTATTCATTACCTTCGCGCGAGTTGATTACCGATGCGGTCGAGTATATGGTCAATGCGCATTGTGCCGATGCCCTGGTCTGTATTTCCAACTGTGACAAGATCACCCCGGGAATGCTGAACGCGGCGATGCGATTGAATATCCCGGCAGTGTTCGTCTCCGGCGGACCGATGGAATCGGGCAAGAGCATTATCGATGGCAAGGAAGTGCATTTGGATCTGGTCGATGCGATGGTCTCGGCCGCAGATGACAGTGTCAGTGATGAAGATGTAATGACCATGGAGCGTTCGGCCTGTCCAACCTGTGGTTCCTGTTCCGGTATGTTTACTGCCAATTCCATGAATTGTCTGACCGAGGCCCTTGGTCTGTCCTTGCCTGGCAATGGCAGCACCCTGGCGACACATGCCGATCGTGAACGCTTGTTCCTTGAGGCGGGACGTTTGATTGTTGCCAATGCCAAGCGTTATTACGAGCACGACGATGATTCGGTATTGCCACGTTCGGTTGCCACATTCGAAGCCTTTGAAAATGCGATGTCACTGGATATCGCCATGGGTGGTTCGACCAATACCATCTTGCATTTACTGGCGGCAGCACAGGAAGGTGAAGTGCCTTTTACAATGGATGATATCGATCGCTTGTCGCGTAAGGTGCCGAATCTTTGCAAGGTGGCACCTTCGACGCAGAAGTACCATATGGAGGATGTGCACAGAGCGGGTGGTGTTATGGCGATACTGGGCGAGCTTGATCGCGCCGGTTTGTTGCATTCCGATATATCAACCATTCATAGTGAGAGCATGGCTAGCGCCCTAAAGATGTGGGACATTATGCAGACCAATAGTAGCGAGGTGAAAGAGTTCTTTATGGCCGGTCCCGGTAATGTGCCGACACAAATTGCATTCAGTCAGAGCAAACGTTGGCCATCCCTGGATGACGATCGCGAAGATGGTTGCATCCGCAACATCGAGCACGCCTATAGCAAGGATGGTGGACTCGCTGTGTTGTACGGCAATATCGCTATTGACGGTTGCGTGGTCAAAACGGCCGGCGTCGACGATAGCATTCTGGTGTTCTCGGGCCCGACGCGTCTATTTGAAAGTCAGGATGCAGCGGTCGAAGCTATTCTGGCGGACCAGATCAAGGAAGGCGATGTCGTTGTTATCCGTTACGAAGGCCCGCGTGGTGGGCCGGGCATGCAGGAAATGTTATACCCGACCAGTTATCTCAAATCCAAGGGCTTGGGCAAGGCTTGCGCATTGCTGACCGATGGGCGTTTCTCCGGAGGTACCTCCGGCCTGTCAATTGGCCATGCCTCCCCCGAGGCCGCTGAAGGCGGTGCCATCGGCCTGGTTGAAGAGGGTGATCTGATCGAGATCGATATCCCCAATCGGACCATACGCGTGGCCCTCAGTGATGAGCAACTGGCCGAGCGTCGCCAGCAGATGGAGGCCCGGGGTGCGCAGGCATGGCAACCGTTGAAGCGCGAGCGTCAGGTCTCTGCTGCGCTCAAGGCCTATGCGGCCATGACGACCTCGGCGGCCCGTGGGGCGGTGCGTGATGTGGAGCAATTACAGGTAAAAGATAAAAGGTAATGAGCAAGCAAAGCTTGCGTTTATATTGAATCGGGCCGGTAGCACCGGCCCTCCGGCCCTTTACCCTTGTATCTTTTATCTTTCTCCTGCCTTTCTGTCATATGGCTGTAATATTATTGTCATTAAATATGACATGTATTTAACAATTGAATATTGATGCTATGTCTGAAGAAAAATACATTCTGGTCGTAGACGATGAACCGGCCATCCTGGATATGGTTGAGTTTGCCCTCAAGCGCACCGGCTTTAGGCTGATGTTGGCCGAAGATTCTATGCAGGCCATGAGCCGTATTGCTGAGTCCAAGCCCGACCTGATCCTGCTGGACTGGATGTTGCCGGATATTAGCGGCGTGGACCTCGCGCGTCGACTCAAGCGTGATGAGCTTAGCAAATCGATACCGATCATCATGTTGACGGCGCGGGCGGAAGAGGGCGACAAGTTGCGTGGCTTTGAAGTGGGTGTTGATGACTATGTCACCAAACCCTTCTCGACCCGTGAACTGATTGCGCGCATTAATGCCGTGCTGCGCCGGGCCGAACCACAACAGGACGATGCCGGTCTTTGTATGCGTGGGCTGGAGCTGGATCCGAGCACGCATCGGGTCGGTTTTGAAGGGGAGAAAGTCAGCCTGGGCCCCACTGAGTTTCGTTTATTGCATTTTTTCATGACCCATCCGGAACGCGTTTATAGTCGTGAGCAATTGCTGGACCGGGTCTGGGGTCAGAATGTGTATATTGAAGAGCGTACTGTCGATGTGCATATCAGGCGCCTGCGCAAGGAGCTGGCTACCCACGGTTGCGATAAAATGATTCAGACGGTACGCGGTGCCGGCTATCGTTTTTCCGAGCAGACCTGATTTCGATCTTTGCCAAGCATCGTGAGCTTATTTAATTATTGAATCAAAAGGAAATATTTTCGATTCAAGATTCCTGCAGAAACGGCTGACAATGCATAAAAAACAGTGCTATCCTGCCTATCCGAGTTGGGTGAATTGTTAAGGGTATCGAGTGGGAAGTTCCTGGTCTACAGAAATTTGGCGATTAGTGGGGCTTATGTTGCTGGGATTATTGATCGGCGCTGCGATCGGTAATGTCGCCTGGACACTGTTTTTCATTATCTCGATCTACCTGATCTGGCACTTACGCAATCTGTACCGACTGGATCAGTGGCTGCAGGGTAAGCGTGCGGGTATACCCCATGCTGTCGAGGGCGCGTGGGCCGATGTTTATCACCATCTGTATCGTCTACAGCAGCGTAATCGTCGCCGCAAGAAAAGATTAGCGTCGATGGTAAACCGTTTTCGTGAATCAACCAATGCCCTGCCGGATGCTGCCGTGGTCCTGGATGTCAATGGTAATATCGAAAACTGGAACAAGACAGCTGCAAAACTGCTTAAGCTACGCAAACAGGACGCACATCGGCCCATTACCAACCTGATGCGTCAGCCGCAATTCATCCAATATCTGAATAGCGATGAATATACCAATAATCTACAACTGCCTTCGCCTTTTAATGAGGACGTGCAACTGTCTATCAGGGTGGTTCCCTATGGAAAGAATCAGCGTTTATTGATGGTGCGTGACATCAGTCGTTTGCATAAACTTGAGCAGATGCGACAGGACTTTATTGCCAATGTCTCGCATGAATTGCGCACCCCGTTAACGGTGATTTCCGGTTACCTTGAGTCGATGCTCGAAGATGATGAGGACTGGGTGCGTGAAAATGAAGGTAGCTTCAAGGCTATGTTGCAACAGTCTATGCGCATGCAGAATATCGTTGCTGATTTGCTGCTGTTGTCGCGTCTTGAAACAGAAGAAAAAACCAATAAGAAACAGACCGTCGATGTACCGGCGATGTTGAAAATGACCAAGGAGGACGGTGAGTCCCTCAGTCATGGCCGTCATACCATCACGCTCGATTCAGACCCGCAGTTGTGCCTGCGTGCCAACAGCGAAGAACTGGTCAGCGTTTTTTCCAATCTGATTTACAATGCGGTGAAATATACACCGCAAGGCGGTGATATCAATATACGTTGGTATGCTGATGAGCAGGGTGCTCATTTTGAAGTGCAAGATACCGGTGTAGGTATTGCGCCGCAGCATATAGCGCGTTTGACCGAACGTTTCTATCGGGTGGATGTTGGGCGTTCGCGTGCGACTGGCGGGACAGGACTTGGTCTGGCCATCGTCAAGCATGTGTTAGGACGTCATGATGCTACACTCGAGATCGATAGTGAGGTTGACAAGGGCAGCACCTTCCGTTGCCATTTCCCCAGTAGCCTGATCATGGAGCGAGAAGTAGCATAGAAGCCACGCTCTGCCATTCCCTTGTTGTCATAAATGTTTCAATAAAGCTTAGTCTGACAGTCATCTTGACGAACTACATTTGACCGAACTCATGCATGGGAGAGTGTTATGGCTTCGGTTCATCAAATGCGTCCGCTACGCTATCGTACGATCTGGCTCTCTGATATTCACCTTGGTTATCGTGGTTGTAAGGCCGACTACCTGCTTGATTTTTTACGCTCGACAGAATGCGAAAATCTCTATCTGGTCGGAGATATCATCGATATCTGGTCAATGAAACGCAGGGGTTTGTATTGGCCGCAAGCACACAATAATGTCATCAGGACCGTTCTGGGTAAGGCCAAACATGGTACCCGGGTGGTGTACATACCCGGCAACCACGACGAGATTCTACGCGACTATGCCGGCCAGGTGTTCGGTAATGTTGAGATTCACCAGGACTACATTCATGAAACCGCAGACGGTCGACGCCTGTTGATGTTGCATGGCGATGAGTTCGACAGCGTGATTCGTTGTAGTCGCCTGGTTGGTTACCTGGGCGATACCGCCTATGATTTCCTGCTCTATCTGAACAGGTGGGTCAATGTTGTTCGTCGCCGGCTCGGGTTTCCTTACTGGTCGATTTCCGCCTATCTCAAACATAAAGTTAAAAACGCTGTGAATGTGATCAGTAATTTTGAAAAGGCCGTGGCCCATGAAGCCGACCGACGCAATGTCGATGGTCTGGTGTGCGGGCATATCCATCATGCGGAGATCAGAAAAATAAATGATGTACTGTACTGCAATGATGGTGATTGGGTCGAAAGTTGTACGGCCATGGTTGAACACCAGGATGGCACCCTGGAAATACTGCATTGGTCAGATCAGATGCAGTCGATGAAAAGTCATCCCTCTGCAGAAGAGGAAGGGCGACAAATTGCATGAAAATAGCCATTGCCACTGATGCATGGCTGCCACAAACCAATGGCGTGGTGACGACATTGCGAACAACGGCACAGATGCTTGAATCCCTTGGGCATGAAGTCCTGTTCCTGACGCCGGAACCTTTTAAGTCGATTCCACTGCCAACATATAAATCAATACGTTTGGCTATTTTACCCGGACGTCAGACGCGCAGGATGTTGGATCAATACCAGCCGGATGCGGTGCATGTCGCGACCGAGGGTCCTGTTGGCCTCGCAGTACGCCGCTATTGCATTCGCAAAGGTGTGCCGTTTACCACTTCGTACCATACGCAATCACCACAGTATGTTCGTATGCGCGCGCCGATTCCATTGAGTTGGACATATGCCTTTCTGCGCTGGTTTCATTCACCGGCTGTCAGGACCATGGTGCCTTCCGAGTCACAGCGTAAGGAGTTGGAGCAGTGGCGATTCCGTAACGTCATGATCTGGTCCCGCGGGGTTGATACAACACTATTCAAGCCGCGAGAGCGTGAATTGAGCAACGATGACGGGCCGGTATTCATGTATACCGGCCGGGTCGCGGTGGAAAAAAACCTGGACAGTTTTCTGCAGCTTGATTTACCCGGGAAAAAATATGTTGTCGGTGATGGCCCGGATATGCATACACTTAAAGGCAAATACCCCGATGCCGTGTTTACAGGTTTTAAATATGGCAAGGAGCTGGCCGGGCTGTTGGCTTCCGCTGATGTGTTTGTTTTTCCAAGCAGAACTGACACCTTTGGCCTGGTTATGCTGGAGGCCATGGCTTGTGGTGTGCCAGTGGCCGCCTACCCGGTAACGGGGCCGATCGATGTTATTCAACAGGGCGTGACTGGCGTCATGCGAGATGATCTGGGGGAGGCCGCCATACAGGCGCTGGAACTGGACAGGGAGGCGCCACGCGCCTATGCATTGAGCCATACCTGGCTGGATTGTACACAGCAGTTTATCGGACATCTTGAGCCCATCATGGATTCCGCCTAGGCTGGTAGGCCACTGTATGTGCTTGTCAGGTCGGGGTCAGGAATTTAGCCTTTCGCGCAATCGTATTCCGCTTAGTATCAAGCGGATCAATGCCGCTAACTTTACAGTATAGTTGCCACATGCGTCCGCTCATGATCTCGGCTGACCATTGTTGCGCGGCTAGTCGTGCCTGCTGACCCAGTTCCTTACGTTGCATGTCATTGGATAACAAGCGCTTGACCTTGCAAGCGAATTTTACTTCGTCCTCATCGGCGATGATGGCACCGGGATTGTCCTGTAAAATATCCCTGGTACCCATGATGGCTGTGGAAATAACCGGTACACCGAGTGCCATCGCTTCCAGCAGCACCAGGCCCTGGGTTTCTGTACGCGACGAAAAGATAAAGATGTCACTGCCACAATAACAGTCAGATAATTCCTTTTCGCGATCCAGGTAGCCGATAAACATAATATTGTCTTCCAGCCCTAGCTTTTTACTTAGTCTTTGCAAGTGTTTTTTCGCCGATCCGTCACCAGTGATGATCAACAGCACATTCGGTATTTCCTGCCAGACATGGGTCAACATCCTGATAAGAAAGTCGATGTTTTTTTCATGTGCGATTCTGCTGACATTGAGCAACACCGGTCTGTCCGGCGGAATATTATATTGACGTCGAAAACGTTCACCGTCGCCCGTCTGGAATGCTTGCTGCTCAAGGCCGGTTGGCAGGATAGTCATTTCTGTCTTGACGCCGTAATCCATCAGCGTTTGTTGCATAGCGGTCGATGGCACGATGATATGGTCGACACGATTGCATTGACGTGTGCTGAAGTTGCGAGCCAGTGTGCGCAGCCAGCTTCTCGGAACCAGTGGAATATAGTGGTACAGATATTCTTCAAAGAAAGTGTGATAGGTTTCAATACAGGCTATGCCCAATTCACGCGCCAGATGCAAGCCAAGGTAATGTGCAACGAAGGGGGTCTGGATGTGGATGATGTCAAAATTATATTGCTTCAATCTAGGCACCAGCTTGCGAATCTTTCCTGCGCGCATAAATCTGTCTTCCGGATCGAAAATAACTGGCAGCGACGGGATGCGGATAATGTCATCAGGATCGTCAGCAGTTCGGTTGTTATATTCAGGTGCGAGCAGGATTACTTCATGACCGGCCTGTGACAGGTAATTGCGGAAACTATGTATTGAGGTGGAAACGCCATTGATACGTGGGTAATAAACATCAGAAATCATGAGTATTCTCATACGAAATGTCCTTGTATCAATACACGCCAGTGTTCTCATATTGGGTTACGACTCTGTGACCATGACATGAAGTTTTTATGAAGGTGCGATCTTGTACTGTCTATGCGGTACGTCGCGATGAAAATTGCAGTCATTTTTATATGCTCATGTCGACAAGCGCTTTCCGCAGCAGGGCTGCAATTTAATTCTGTTATCAGGGCGGCCTATGGCGGTGTTCGCCTGTGCCCACATGACCCCGAGTGGCGATGACGGTGGCCGCTGTGCTGCGAAAAAATGCCCCGGGGAATCATAGTAAGTTTTTGTAATTAAAAGCATTATTTCCATGCACTCCTGAGCGGATGTTGCATTGATACAACGCCGTGTGGATTTAATATTTTGTTCATAAAACTGTAAACAATGTTTAATATTCGCTGACTAAGCTTTGTGGCTCAACTTAATGGGCCGGCATGAATTCTCGTTATGACCGGTAATAATGAACACGTCTGAGGAGACATTCATGAAAAGAAATATGATAGCTGCTGCCGTAGCGACAGCATTGCTTGCACCTGTTTCAGCCAATGCCGCCAAGGTAGCGGGGGATGCACTGGAAATTTACGGCAAGATCCATTTATCGATTGATGCCAGCGACAGGGATATCAGCGGTCCTGATAATACACAGGACTTCAGTGTTTCCAGTAACTCCAGCCGTCTGGGTTTCAAAGGCAAGCACAAGATGGGTGACAGCGGACTGACTGCAGTTTACAAGCTCGAGCAGGAAGTCAGTGTTGGTAGTGGTAGTGCTGATACCTTCACCACGCGTAATACCTATGTTGGTGTCAAGGGTGGTTTCGGACAGGTCATTGCCGGTAAGCATGATACACCTTTCAAGATAGTTGGTGGCAAGTGGAGTGTCATGGGTGACAGCGTAGCTGAGCGTCGTGCGGTACTGGGTGCAAAATCCAGCGGTGGTAATACCATGAATCAACGTGGTGAAAATGCCCTGATGTGGTCGAAGAAATTCGGTGATGTGAAAGCGATGGTCATGTACTCTGCCGACGCTTCAGATGATGATCAAAATGTTGTCGATACCAAGGGTGATACTATGAAAAGTGTCGGTGTCCTGTACAAGAGCAAGAATTCTCCGCTGTACTTCGGTGCCGCCTATGAAGACTGGGATCAGCTGAAAGGAAATGAGACTGACGGCTACCGTCTGATGGCTGGTTACAAGGCCGGTTTCGGTAAGGTCGGCTTCATCTATGAAGACATCACTAGTGATGATGCTGCGCTGAATCGCTCTGTTTATGGTATCAACGGTCTGTTCAAACTGGGTAACGGCCTGGATCTGCGTGGTGAAGTCCTGATCGCCGACGATTCTGATGCGGGTGCCGATACTGCAGCAACACGAATAGGTCTCGCCTTGTTCAAGAAGTTTGACAAGAAGACCAAGATGTATGTGGCTTACGCACAGACTGATAACGATGCCAATGCCGCATACCAGGGTGTTGACGGTGGTCATGGTGACGAAGTGAAAACAGCAGCCGGTGGTACACCATCTGCGTTCTCAGTCGGTATTGAATACAAGTTCTAAGCCGCACCATTTGTTGGAAGTGGATATCAAGGATGATGTCCACCCGACTTTAATTCAGCCTTGATATCTATTATGCACCTCCTGTTTATCACTACGCCTGTAGTGCCCCGGCAGTTTTAATCGCTGCTCTCCATTCAACTAAATTAATTTTTTGCCGTTACACTGCTGAATGAACAACGTGTTCAGGCTTTGGTTTTTTTCTGTTTTCAGACAGGCAAGGGCTCGTTGCCAGTTTGTTAAATATGGAAAGATGTACTTATATAAAGGCCAAAAAAAGACTACACTTCAGTTATATCTGTAAAAGAATGTTGCAGGCTGATTCATTGCCGGTAGCTTGGCATGAAACTAATGACGCTATCTGGTAGAATTTGCAGATAACAACAAGATAATTTTAATCCTGGTAAGCAACGGGCTAATTTGTGGCTTTGGTTGTATTGCCTGGCAAAGAGGCTATCAATTATGGAAAAAAGTGATATCGGTCACCATATATCTCAGCAATATAATGAAGAGCTGGAAGAGCTGCGTAATCGCGTACTGGCAATGGGTGGTTTGGTTGAAAAACAAATCGCAGATGCGGTCGGGGCTCTGTATGAGGGTGATATCGAGTTGGCCGATCATGTGATTACCTCTGATTATCAGGTCAATGCCATGGAGGTCAATATCGATGAGGAGTGTACGCTGATACTGGCCCGTCGCCAGCCGGCAGCCGGTGATCTACGTTTGATTGTGGCCGTGATCAAGACCATTACCGATCTTGAACGTATTGGTGATCAGGCGGAAAAGGTTGCGCATATGGCCCTGCGTCTGGCCGATGCGGAGCGCCCTAAAAACGGCTACCTTGAACTTCGTAATATGGGTAAACAAGTGAAAGAAATGCTGCATAAGGCACTGGACGCCTATGCGCGACTGGATGTCGAAGCGGCATTGAATGTCGCTCATGAAGACCTGAATGTCGATAGTCAATATGAGGCCATTATGCGTCAACGTATTACCCATATGATGGAGGACCCACGTTCGATTGCGCGCTCACTGGATGTTATGTGGGCAGCGCGGGCGCTGGAACGCATTGGTGATCATTCCCGAAATATTTGCGAATATGTTATCTATCTCGTCAAGGGTAAAGATGTGCGGCATATCAGCCTGAAGCAGATGGAACAAACCGCAATGGAGGAGGACTAGCAGAAAATCCTGTCAGTTGCCCAGCCCCTCCTGTCAATACGTAATATATAAAGAAAGCGCCGCATGCGGCGCTTTTGTTCAAGTCCTTTTTATGTAATACCCCTCACTGTAAAGGGATATAAAAGCAGTCCATACCTTGTCCTAGTTACCGGGGCAGACGGCTGACTTCGGATACTGTTTACACCATGCGCTTTGGTCATTGGCAACGGTTTGCCTGGTGTTTTCAGTTGCGCAGCCTGCCATGAACACGGTAGCAAGCAAAACCAGGCCGGAAAGCATTGTTGATTTCATTTTATTCTCCTGCAATTGATGAATGACATACTTAGCCGGTTATATTAATTCCTGTTTATGACACTACGTTTACCGGACATCACTGTCTGTTTCAGCCCTGTCAATTTATCCACCCAGGCCGAGCATCACTGCCCTGTCGTCTCGATTACCCGGTTCGAGCCGGTAATTTTGCTGGCTGCCTTGACAAAAGTTTGGCGGCTTGTCTATCTTATGTATATACAATGTATAAGCAAAATGCCATTATTCCCTATAACTAATAGGGAATAGAAGGCGATTTTCAACAGTTTTTATGCATTTGTCCGTTATAACTTATATCAAGACTGTGATTTGGGGCGATGAATAGATCTGGAATACAGTTATTAGTGATCTTCCTGGCGACATCCTTGCTGCGCGTGGATGCCTTCGCGTTTGCGCCACAGAAAGACCCCTTGTCCGGGCGCATCGACAGGCTCGTAGCCAGTATGACTGTACAGTCAGCCCTTACGCCAACTAGTCATCGCAAAACGCCCACTGTCATGATCGTAGGCCCCGGGATTCGAATAGAGAACTGCGCCAATTATCCCTACCATCAGCAGCAGACCGCGGTACAAGGATACACGGCTCTGGCAAAAGATATACGTGAAGGTTTGCGCATTGGTATACAGGCGATGGCTGGTCATGGGCCTATGGGGGCATTACATCCCTATCACAGAAGGCAGGCTATACAGTTACTGGACCTTTTGGAGGATGGGCAACAGAAAACCTTTCGTTGTGTCGAGGACAAGACGTTTGCCTATGCCGTATCAAAGCCGCCTCCCAAGTTGTTCAGACAGTATCAGATTGCCGAGGTCATACGTGATATTCCCTATCCCGGCGTTGCCATCGATACCTATCGATTGAGTGGTTTTCTGACACGCACGCATGCACCGAGCACTTATCGTGATTTCTTTAAACTGAATGAGCAACAGATAGCCGAACATCTGGCCGGCAATCCACAGCGCATCGAGCCTCTGCATCGTTATCAGAATCTGAAGGCACTGGCTTTCCATGAAATGGTGCACTGGCTGGGGCATGCACATACGAACTTACACCCTGATGTGGTTGATCTGTACGAAACCTGTTTTTTCGGTGGTAGTGACTTTATAGCTGATCAGGACAGTAACAGGAAATTCCAGTTACGCGCCTGTGATATCCTGAAAGATAATGAGTTATGGGACGCCAGTAAAAAACAGCAGGCCCGTCTGTGGCGCACGAAAGGCTATGACCAACTGAAGCTGGAAATGCGCACGATGTATGACTAGCCGATCATGGTATTGCACTTGATCATCAGGCTCACTGTTATAGGCGTCCTGGTCCGCAGTGATAAACTTGGGTAGCAAAGAGCATGTGGATGGGTTGATCATGGCGGATAATAAGAAGCGTAAAAAATCCAATAAAAAAGACAGTCAACTGGTTATCCGCATTAATCGGAAAAACCGTGATGCCTTCATCACGATGTGTGAAGAAATGGATACCAGCGCTGCCAGGGAAATTCGTATTTTTATTCAGGCTTTTATCAAGAAACACTCCGCTTAGCCTGGCGAGTGACTCGTAGCTGCGATGTTATTTATCGAAACAGAAATATGAACGAGTCAATAACTGGACGTCGCAGATACTATTTTTCAGTCGTGTAGATTATATTTTTTTTTGCCAACCATTCGGCTAAGCGCTGCTTTTTTGTTGTCAGTGAACAGCTTGGTGGTAATGTATCAAGGTAATAACCGAATTCGACCAATAGCCTGGTCTGCTGCTCCTCATCCAGCTGCAGCCAGTTGCCGGGTTGACCTGGATGACTGGTTTGATTATCAACCCTGGATGACATAGGCAGGCTGACTATGGTGTATTGCCAGGACCGCCGGGATTATGGCTATCACAGGGGTCGGTTTCAGGGTTAAGTTGCCGTAGTCGATGGCGTATATCATCACCGCTTGTCAGATAAACGACATATTCGGCCAGGTTTCTGGAATGATCGCCAATTCGCTCGAGTGCTTTGATGATCAGGGTGATGTAGATAGCATGGCCAACATTGCGTGCATCCTCCAATACGAAAGTGGTTAGTCGACGCATGCTGGAACGAAACTCGGCATCCAGTTCCTGGTGGCCTTTAGCCAATTCCTCGGCATCAGCGGCCTTGAGTCCATCGATTATT